>CAYTAU010000139.1:0-7138 GCA_964435855.1 uncultured Bacteroidales bacterium
GTCACGCAACATGGGTGCATACGAAGCTTCGTATTGAGGCAAGTCACGCAACATGTGTACATACGAAGCTTCGTATTGAGGCAAGTCACGCAACATGTGTACATACGAAGCTTCGTATTGAGGCAAATTATGCAATAATTATTAGATAAAAGCCTCTATTGTATCAATATCTATAAAGAAATAAGAAAAATATGCAAACTTTTATTGCTCATTATCTTACACTTATCTATTAAAACAAAAAATATTGCAATATTTTTTATATTTCACACAATATATTAAGCAATATGCTGTTTTATATATAAGTATATAGAAGTAGCCTGATCAGGTTTTCTTTAAACTTTAAAAAACTTCATTATACTTCTTCTTTATACTTTACAACTTATACTTTCTTCTTTATACTCTCTTCTTTATACTTTATAACTTAATATACTTCTTTGCATCAAAGCGTTGCATTGCATTTGTTACATTAAAAACATAATGTTATGAGTTCAAAAGGATATGTATGGCATTTTTCACAAAATCAGTTTGCAAATGCCAGTAGAAACAATTTCAAATTAATGAATCTTCTCTCTGCCGATCACAATAGCAAACTTGCGGCAGAAGCACAAATAGGCGAAGCTTTGTTTGTGGATATGTACAATACTTTCGACCCTGTACGTAAAGGATATAATCTTGATTATGCCAAATGGCTAGAGGCAAAAGGTATGTATAAGGCTCAAACCATGCGCCTGATATTGGGTTTTGAAAAATTGTTAGATAATAAAATACCTAAATGGGATGCACAAATACAGGCTGTGTTTATAGAACGTTCGCCAGAGTATGTTGCTATATTTCCGGGCGGAAGAACTGCTTTTCGCAGAGGTGCATACGATACTCGTATATCGCGCCTATACCGTATGTTTTTGGTTGTTAGCAAACACGAAGAGCTAAAAGATACTAGCAAAGAGGTAGAGGCTTTTTATAATATACTTAACGATATTCGCGAAAAACAGCAGGCATTAGAGGGTGTAGTAAAAAGAACTTCTTCTATACTAGAAAAATCGAGGATAAAAATAGCCCAACTTATGTATAAGAATCTGGCAAAGCTAATGGACCATTTTGCCAGCGAGCCTGAAGAAATTCAAAGATTCTTCGATTTGCAATTAATTTCAAACAAGGCAGCAATATCTGATGATGATCCTATAATAGTAGCCGAAGGCGATATTGAGCCTGAAAGTAAAATTAATATTGATGCTCTTACAGCAAAATTCAATGCCGATACGGAGCTTGTAGTTCACAATACCGGCGATGTGCCAATAGAGCTATATACTACAGAGCTTCCTTCCGACCCTGTGCCGGGACGAACTATTACTGTAGAGCCCGAAAAGCTTTCGCTAATAAATTGTAGCGAGCTAGGTGCCGAAGAAAACTTGTATCTGATAGTTTTTAATTCGTCTGCCGAAAAAACTGCCAGCTATAGCATTGGCGTAAATCATTATGGAATAAATCAGGAGGAGATTAAGTAATAAAAAGCCCCTCCTATCCTCCCCAAAGGGAGGAACTTAGAAAAAGTTTATTGTGATTTTAAAAGCCGTAGGCGAATTAAAATCATTAGAACAAACTTATCCCTACTGCGTAGCCAATTTCATTATAACAAAAAAGAGAAAGAGAAAAAACAGTCTACAGTTTACAGTTTACAAACTTCAACCAGCAGTGGGTTTTAGTTTGAATATAAAATTACATTATCAAGTCCTCCAGTATCATTCCCTTCAATATATTCGCCACGGATATATATTCCTGTAAGCTTACTTAATATTTCGATAAAGTCTTTTTTACTTACAGAATTTTCATCTGAAGTACTATACTTCCATATTTCTTCATTTAATTTTACAGAATAATCTGTCCAGCTTGTATCAGGATTAATTGATGTATTAAATACAATTTGCTGTTCGTTACTAAACAAAATAATATCATTATCATCAAATTGGTTATCTACAGAAGATTGTTTTAAAGAAAATGTTAATTTTTCATTATATGATGAGCTTCTGTCTCCTAAAAACTTTTCTGGTGCACTCCAATACCATACTCCTCCTGTTGCATTATCATCTGCCCAAATGTAACCATCAGGATTCCCTGATTTGGTTTCATAATCTGGCTTTGCCGAGTTTTCTTGTGCATCGCCAACAATAGTCCAACCTTCATCATTTTTATTAAAATAACTTGCAATCGAATTATTATTACACATCTTTAAAGATAAAATGATAACGATTATTATAATTATCAATACCGTAATACTAATGTAAACATTCTTTTTTTTCATAATTATTCTTTTTAATTGGTTTTACTTAATGCAAAGTAACTATTAAATAACACACCTTAATGCCTGTTATACTCCCCAAAGATAACAAAAAAAGAGAAAGAAAAAAAACAGTCTGCAGTTTATAGTCTTCAGCCTGTTTTTACTAACTAGTAGATAAAAAGCACTAGTGCCTGTTATATCTCTTATAGCTACTTTTGTTAATTTTGTTAAATCATTGATAATGTTTAATAAAGCCGACAACAAACGCTTATAGTCGTTTGTTATCGGATAATATTGTTTTTAAATATTTAACAAATATAGACAAAAAAAAAGAGAGCAAAAAAACTCCTCAACTCCCTGCAAGTTTCCGAACTTATCCCGACTGTGTGTTGTGCGTTCGTGCTTTATGTTATACTTTATTTTTCAAAACAATTGTCCTACTAAAAAAGACTTTTGGTCTATCTTTAATCTCAAATCCCATCTCTTTAACTCTATCAATCATTAAATCAAAAGATTTTTTTGAAACATGGAATTTGGGTTCAATAATAAATAGCTGTCCATTAGGTTTTACTATTGATTTCAATTCTCTAAATAATTTATCTTGATTTGGCACCTCATGTATCATATAAAATGCCAATACAAAATCAACTTTTTCGCTTAGGCTAATACTCTCTTCTTGGCATTTATGAGCTGTGATTCTTTTTTCTAATTCTGTTCCTTTAATCTTTTGCCTAAGTTTGTCAAGCATTCCTTCTTGTAGGTCTGCAGCTATGACTTTCCCTGAATCAATAAGCAATTTTGCAATTTCTATTGAGAAAAAACCAGGACCACATCCTAAATCAAGAACTGTCATTCCTTCATTAATGTATGGTTTTAATATTTTTTGAGGATTCTGAACCCATTTTCTCATTTTCATATCAAGTCCCCCAGCCTTTTCTACAGGACAAATTCTCTTACTTTTTTCTTTATTCATTGTCTTTCCCAATTATTAAGATATTTCAACTTCTCTTTTCTTAGCATAACGCACAAGGTTTTGCCCTTATTTAGCTATCGTGTTATTCCCCTTTGTTTTCTACATACTCGTTAAAAGCCTGTTCACCTTTTTCTTTCCAAAACTCATCGTAATGTTCCCATTTATCGTAATTTGGTCCATTATTGAATTTTGGATGTTTTTTTCTAAACTTTTCGGCAAACTTCTCATGATGTTTATCATTATGCGGATGTTTAAAACCACCAAATATTAATCTGGCAAGTACTACTACTCCAACCGATTGCCAAAACGTTATTGTTGTAATGCTAAATAAATCGGGCATAAGCCAATTCCATAAATGCATTACTACGTAGCCTAATACTATTGCAATTATAGCAGCAAAAACAATTCCTACTATAACAAATCCAATTGTTTTAATTATTTTCACAAAAGATGTGTCGTCTTTTTTAATGCAAATGTTTTTCATAATATACCTCCTTAAATTTTAATTTTAAATTTCTGTTTTTAATATTTTATATAATTTATTTAATGCTCTATGCTTTTTCGACAACAAAGTGCCAATTGGAATTTGTAATTCTTTAGATAATTGCTCAAATGTTTTCCCTTCAAACTCGGTTTGATTTATAATAAATTGTTCAATATCGCTAAGCTCCTGTATAGCAATTATCATTTTGCCTTGCAAGTCTGTATTTTGACTTATACTTTGAGTTTCTTCTTCTTCTTCCGTATGCTTTCTTAATATTGAATTATCTTCATTTGTATAATTCTCAATTGAAACATTGTATTTTGGTTTTCTTTGTATATCAATAATTTTATTTCTAATTGCTCTGTAAAAATAACTTGAGATATTTTCTATTGGAGCATTCAGGCTTAATTTGCTGTAAACATTTAAAGCTACATCCTGAATAATATCATCGGCATCGGCATTGTAATATGTATTACTCTAACGGCTATTTATATAAGTTCTAAGCTTATCGTATTCTGTCGACAAGAATACTTTTAAGGCTGATTGTTTTTTTAATTTTGCCATTATGCCTTTATAGACGATATTGTTTTTTATTATTGCATAGATATTAATTTCTTTTCAGAAATACATCTAATTGCAATAAAATATTCTGTTATATATCATTAAGAAATAACTTAACAATTTATTAATATACACAATACACGCTAGTAACATTAAAATCATTATTTTTGACAAATTATTAATCTATTTATTTTATTATATGACAAAAAAGAAACACAACAATAAGAACTCAAAAACATTTAACAAAAAATCGTTGACAAACAGTGTGTTTGGTTTATTTAAAAATAATCCTACAAAAAATTACAACTACAAACAACTTGCAACTCTGCTTAACATTAAAGACGATAGCACAAGACAATTAATAAATACTGTTCTAAACGAATTAGCGGTAGCAAAATTGATAAAAGAACTACAAAGAGGGAAATACCGTTTCAACACTAAAACAGGACATATAAGGGGAGTTGTGGAACAAACTACAAAGGGTTATGCAATGGTAATTACAGACCAATTAAGTGGTAGTATTTTCATTTCTCAGGCAAACCTAAATCATGCATTAAATGGGGATATTGTAAAAGTATATTTGTATGCACAGCGTAAAAATCATCAGTTAGAAGGTGAAGTTGTTGAAGTGCTTGAAAGAGCAAAATCAACAATTGTTGGAACAATTCAGGTTTCTAACAGTTTTGCTTTTGTAGTTCCCGATAGCAGAAAAGTTCCTTATGATATATTTGTTCCTATAGCTGGTTTAAACGGCGCTAAAGACAGTCAGAAAGTTTGTGCTAAAATTACCGAGTGGCCACAAAAAGCCAAAAATCCTATTGGCGAAATAATTGATATTTTTGGTTATGCAGGCGAGCATAATGCCGAAATGCACGCGATACTTGCCGAATTTGAGTTGCCATATAAATTTGAACAAGCAGTTATTGATGAAGCAAACAAAATTAAAGATAAAATTACACAAACCGATGAGGCCAAACGTCGCGATTTTAGAAAAACCATTACATTTACAATTGACCCTCACGATGCTAAAGATTTTGACGATGCTCTTTCTGTATCGAAACTTAAAAACGGAAATTATGAAATTGGTATTCATATTGCCGATGTAACACATTATGTAAGACCTGATACAGAACTCGACAAAGAAGCATATAATAGAGGCACCTCGGTTTATCTTGTTGATAGAGTTGTGTCGATGCTTCCCGAAAGACTGTCTAATCAAATTTGCTCTTTACGACCTAATGAGGACAAGCTTTGTTTTTCGGCAGTTTTTGAAATGGATAAAGATGCAAATGTGCTTAACCAATGGTTTGGCAGAACAATTATAAATTCCGATAAGCGATTTACCTACGAAGAAGCACAAAAAATAATTGAAACTGAACAAGGAAAATTATCAACAGAAGTTTTATTGTTAAACGAACTTGCAAAAAAACTAAGAGACATAAGGTTTAAAAAAGGAGCTTTGGGTTTTGAGAGAATAGAAGTAAAATTTAATTTGGACGAAACAGGAAAACCTCTGAGCGTATATTTTAAAGAGCCAAAAGAATCGAATCAGCTAATTGAAGAATTTATGTTGCTTGCAAACAAAAAAGTAGCAGAGTTTATTGGCAAAGCCAATAAGGGAAACAGGACATTTGTTTACAGAATTCACGACAGACCCGACACCGAAAAATTAAGCAGTTTTTCTAATTTTATTAAAAAGTTTGGATACTCAATTAATATGGTTTCAAACAAACAAATATCATCGTCATTAAACTCCTTATTAGAAGAAATAAAAGGCAGCAACGAACAAAACATGATTGAAAACTTAGCAATAAGGGCAATGGCAAAAGCAATTTACACCACAAACAATATTGGACATTACGGACTTGGGTTTTCGCATTATACACATTTTACTTCACCTATCAGGCGATACCCCGATATGATGGTACACCGTTTATTAGCTGCATATTTACAAGAAGAAGCACCAAAAATTGAATGTGATTATGATAAAATGTGTAAACACACATCTAATATGGAGAAAAAAGCCGCCGATGCTGAACGTACATCAATAAAATACAAACAGGTAGAGTTTATGAAAGATAAAATTGGTGAAGAGTTTGAAGGAATTATTTCAGGCGTAGCAGAATGGGGATTATATGTAGAAATTATTGAGAACAAATGCGAGGGATTAATCCCAATACGCGATATGGGCGACGATTATTATGTGTTTGATGAAGACAATTACTGCATAACAGGCAAGAAAACAAAACAGGTATATCAACTTGGCGATAAAGTTACCATCGAAATACACAAAGCAAACCTTGTAAAAAAACAATTGGACTTTAAGCTTATTGAATAAAAAAAATAGATATTGATATCAGATAAATTCAATGATATACACGGAATAATTATTATCAAAAATAAAAACGAATATTGATTATACGTTAATGTCACGAAAATTTTTGATTTTCAGAATTATTCCTCTGATTTCTTCATCAAAGCAATAATCTCTTCTTTATCTTTTAACCGTTCATTCTGTATAGCTATTTCTTTTTCCAAAACAGATATTTTTTTATTTAGTTTTTTTATTTCGCTATTTGTTGTATAAATATTTTGTTTTTCATTTACAATCCACGATTTTGTATTATCAGTAATATAATATTGAAAAAAATCATGGTCTAATACTTCACCAATTTTTAGCAATAATCCTGTATCAATTGTTTTGCGTGTAAAAATATCATACACATTATTTCTGTTTGTATTAATTTTTTTGGCAAATTCCGTAATAGAAAACCTGTTTTGTCGCAATACTTTTTTAATAATCTCTCCTATTATAATCATATAGTAAAATTAGATGATAATA
>CAYTAU010000140.1:0-7084 GCA_964435855.1 uncultured Bacteroidales bacterium
ATACAATCAGAAATTGTGCAAAAATTTGCATCTATAACCGTAACACAATAAGTTCCTGCGGGAATATTATTTAAATCCTCTGTTGTCTGAGTTGAATTCCACAAGAAACTATATGAAGTAGTTCCTCCTGCAACTGTTAAATCAACAGTCCCGTCAAAGCTGCCAAAACAAAGGGCATCGGTTTTAGTTAATGTAACAGACAGAGGACTTGCTGGTTCAGAAACAATTACAGTAGATGTTGATGTACATCCATTAGCATCAGTAACTATTACACTATATGTTCCTGCAATTAAATTGTCAGCTGTTTGAGTTGTTTGACTTGTAGGATCCCACTGATAATAATAATTACCGGTTCCTCCTTGAGCAATAACTGTTGCAGAACCATCGTTACCACCAAAACATAAAACATCAACAAATGAAGTAGTTGTAGTTAATTGAGTTGGTTCTCCAATAGTTACGCATTCAGAAATTGTACACAAATTAGCATCAGTTATAACAACACAATATGTACCTGCTGCAAGATTTACCGCAGTATCATTGAGCTGATTTCCTGCATTTGAATCCCATAAATATGTATAATTTGGTGTTCCACCGCTTGGAGTAACATTAACATATCCATCTGTTCCATTATAACATAAGGGTTCAACACCACCTGAAATTGTAATTAATTGAGTAGGCTCAGTAATTGTTGCTGAATTTGTTGAAGTACAAAAATGAGTATTTGTTACAATAACATTAAAAGTTCCGGCACATAGATTATTTGCTGTCTGACCTGTTTGATTTCCTGTATTTGCATCCCACAAATATGTATAAGGCAAATCTGTTGTTCCTAATGGATTTACAGTAATTTCACCCTGACAAACATTATTGCATATAAGATCAACAGAAGTAAAATCAAATTGAGGATCGGGATAAAAACTTATTATTACAGAATCGCCTAAATTACAGGATGTTCCATTGCTTTCAAGCCAATAGAAAACATAATCACCATATTGATCAACAGTTACACTGGCAGTGGCACTATTATTGGGATTAAATGTTGCATTACCCGGACCTGAAGATATTGACCACAACCCACTCGTAGCAGAAGCAATTGCCTGCAAATCATAAGTCAAGCTACATGTACCATCATCAGCACCGGCATTAGGAGTTGGTAATACACAACAATTAGGATGTCCCATTGGTAAAACAATAATAGATACTGTTGTTAATACAGAAGTACATCCAAACTCAGTTACAGTTAATGTAACATCGTATGTTCCTGCTGTTGTCCAATAAAGCTCATAAGGTCCTTGTCCTGTTCCCGAAGAAATTATACCTCCTGCAAAATTCCAATTATATGTTCCTGCAGCCGTCCCTGTACCTGTATAAGTAATTATTGTATTTGAGTTTACGCAAACTGAATCTATTAAAGTAAATGTAGATATAGGTGCTTGTATAACCTCTGTAGTTTGCGTTGTTGTAAAATCACATAAAGTATCTGTAATATTAAGAGTTCCGTCACAAATTACTCTAAAATCGTCAATATTCCAACCTTTATATGTAACACTACCATCAGTTGTTCCTAATCCAAATCTAACTTTAAAATTTGGGTTATTATCAGCCTGTGCACTAACACTTATGTTCCAATTAGTCCAAGCAGTTTCACTTAAAGAAGCTGCATTAGTATATACATTTTGCCAAGTTGCGCCGTCATATGCATCAATGTTTAAATGATCCCATGAAGGAGATTCAATCCCTGAATGGCTATAAAAATCAATAAAACATGAATTCATTCCGGAACAATCTACAATTGGAGAAGTTAACCAATATTGTGCCATATTGTTTGGATAACAAGCTCCAATATAATTGCCAATAATAAAATTATCAGCCGTTGGAGTATTATCTGTGCTAGGATCCTGACTGCCAGAGCAACCAGCACTCATGGTTGCTACATTTCTATCCCAGCCACCTGCACCATATCCTGTCCAACCCAAATCTGTTGCAAAATCATCTTCAAATATTGTAATATTTCCCGTAATGGTGTAGGCTGCAATGTGATATAGGTGATATACAATGTCGTGTATTCCAACACCCGCTGCTGCAGGGTCAAATGAATTCCCTGTAATTCCCGGACCTGAAAAATCGCCTCCTGCAGGATTACCTGTTAAAGTTACCGCACTTGCACTTAAACAATAGGCAGTATTTAAGTTATTAATTGTAAGTGTTGGTGTTGGAAAAACATTCACTACAGTTTGATCTGTTGCACTACTACCTATACTATCATCAACATGAGCTATATATGTAGTTGTAATTGTTGGACAAACATTTGTAGTAAATCCGGTATCTACTATAACTCCCGTACTTGCATCTGTCCACCATTCCATTTGCTGAGGTGGCGGGCAAAATATCTGGACATTATCAAGCCCCCAGTGATCAAATGTATTTCCACTTGTCATATCCTGCCACCATTGAAATTGCACATTTCCACCTACAGGAATATCTTCGCAGTAATTATTCCACGTTGTCATTTGTGGATCATATCCACCCAATGGATCCCAGTAATTAATATCAATCCATGTAACTCCTCCATTTATTGAATATTGCAAATGAACTCCTTCTGTTGGCAAATCAGGACCTTCACATGGTGAAGATGCACTTTGAATAGCATAAGCCATATCAAAACAAATTCTACATGCATTAGTTACAGCATAAGCAACTGTTGTTAATGAACGAGGAAAAGTTGAGGCATCTCCAATCCACAAATAAGTATTTCCCCCAACAACTGGAGGTAGACATGGATTATTAAACATAGGAGAGCAATTTGATGTCCATCCTGTTCCAACGGTTCCATTATTAAAATCATTATTCATCATGTATGTAGGACAACCGCCTGTTGAAATAAGGTCAACGCAATCGCCTTCACATATCCATAATGAATCATCTTGAGTTGTCAAATTACATTGCCCAAAAACAATAGTTTCGGAGCTAAACAATAACAACAAAATAATTATACATATATATCTAACTTTCTTAACCATAGTTTACACTATTTTTTATTCAACTTCTATGTTAACTAATTCAAATTTTGTTAATTCAGATTTATCACGATAATTTAAAAATCTTCTGAATATTTTTAATTTTTGATTATTTATATCGCAACGACCTTCTATACTTTCATCTGCTGCAATTAACAATGTGTAATTATATTCATCTGAATTTATATCACATGTACGACATATATCATTATACCATAAATTAGGCTTCCAGCTTATTTGTACTTCAGATTGTGTAATATTTACAAACTTTAACAAATAACACTCTTTATGTATATCATATTTAATATTATGACACTCTTGAATTTTAGTGTATATTTCAACACCTTGAGTTTCTTTGTATAATTCCCAATCATATTTTTCATTTGTAGTTTGTTGTGCAATGGTAATGTTAATGCTCATTGCAAATAATAAAAAAAATAAGATTTTTAGATTTAATAATTTTATTGTATTCATTTTTTTAAAAGTTTTACTTTAGAATAAGACGTAACAATTTCATAAAGGTTGCTACAATTTTAAAATATTTTACTTTTTTTGATAAATAGTTCCATTTTTAATAAATTTTTCAGAAATAGAACCAAGAATACTTTCATGTAAACCAATAACAAGATAAGCTCCTTCTTTCAAGCTATTATAAAACATTTCAAAAATCCTATCCTGAAGACGTGTATTAAAATATATCAAAACATTTCTACAAATAATAAAATCAAACTTAGTATTAAAAATATTACCTTCTTTTACTAAGTCATGTTTTGAAAATTCAGGTTTTTCAATCAAAAAAGGAAGAATAGATATTTTGTCTTGTATTTTATTTACATTCATATATTTAGAATAAGGAATATCTCTATATTCATCTAAATTATAAGGGTTTTCACGAATTACCTTATTAAAATTATCCAGATAATCAAGGTTAAAACGATATTTGTAAACACCTTTTTTAGCATCCTCAATAATATCTGTGTTTATGTCTGTTCCATAAACTGTCGCCTTCTCAAACATATCAAGCTCATTTAAAAGCATTAACATAGAATACACTTCCTGACCCGCAGAACATCCTGCATGCCAAACAGATAAGGATTTTTTTTCTTTAAATTTAGATAAAATACTATAGCGTAAAGTATGCCAAATTTTTGGGTCACGGAAAAGTTCAGTAGTGTTTACAGTAATATTTTTAATAATTTTTTCTAAAAATATACTATCCTTACTCATCTTGTTAATCAATGGCTTGACATCCATCCCATTATCATTGACAACTTTTTCAATTCTTCTAGTTATTGATTTATCAGAATAATCTGTAAAATCATAATTTGAAATTTCATTTAAAGTTTTAACAAACAACAATACATCTTCACTTGATACCGACATGCTACAAAATTATTATTGTAAAAGCCTCTCCCAATTCGCCTCAGACGGGCAGAAGAAACCAAAGACAAAACATTATTTTATAATTAACACCCTGTATTAAAGGTATAGGGTATTAATATTTTAGTAAATACAAAAATAACTAATTTAACTGTAACTTTTATAAAGATTGGTACGTTTTACCAACAATTTTAATTAATTAATCAAAAATACTAAGAATATATTACTGATTATCATATATTTTTTCATTTATATGATAATAATTGTTAATAATATTGTTTTTTTTTAATTACTTTGTATCCTTGAATTTTATAAAATTAATAATAATAATCTATAAAACTAACAATTATGACAAAAAAAATATTTGTATTTTTCATTAGTATTTTCCTGATTTTCAACATTCAATCCAGAGCAGATGAGGGGATGTGGCTTTTAACAATGATGAAAAAACTTAATCTTAATGAAAAAGGCCTTGAATTAACGCAAGAGGAAATTTATAGTATTAACAATTCGAGCTTAAAAGATGCTATTGTTGGATTAGGAAATGAAAGAATGCCTTTTGGTTTTTTCTGCACAGGAGAAATAATTTCCGACCAAGGATTAATGCTTACTAATCATCACTGTGGTTATGGTTCTATTCAAAGCCATAGTTCTCCGGAACATGATTATTTAAAATATGGATTTTGGGCAAAAACGAAAGCTGATGAATTATTAAATGAAGGAACTGTTGCCACTATTATGGTGAGAATGGAGGACGTTACAGATTCTGTTTTAATAAATGTAACTACTGAGATGACTGAAAGTGAACGCGAAGCAGCAATTAACAAAATAATTAAAAAAATAAAAAAAACAGCAACAAAAGATACGCACTATAAAGCTTCTGTTAATAGCATGTTTGAAGGAAACAGATATTATTTGTTTGTTTACGAAACTTTTGAAGATGTTCGTTTAGTAGGTGCTCCACCATCATCAATAGGCAAATTTGGAGGCGATACTGATAACTGGATGTGGCCAAGACATACAGGCGATTTTTCAATGTTTAGAATATATACAGGACCTAATGGAAAACCGGCTAAATTTTCAAAAGAAAATATTCCTTTAAAACCAAAACATCATTTACCTATATCTTTAAAAGGCACAAAAAAAGGTGATTTTGCTATGGTACTGGGATTCCCCGGAACAACTAACAGATATTTGAATTCATGGGGAATTCAAGAAGCATTAGATATATCGAACCCTTCTGCAATTAAAATTAGATCTAAAAAATTAGAATTAATGAAAGAAGATATGAATACTTCTGATAAAATCAGAATTCAATATGCTTCAAAATATGCTCAAACAGCCAATTACTGGAAATATTTTATTGGTCAAAGCAAAGGTTTAAAAAGATTGAAAATTTATGAAAAGAAAAAAGCTTTGGAGGATGAATTCACAAAATGGGTAAATGCTGATAATGCCAGAAAAGAAAAATATAGTGAAACATTAATCTATATTGAAAAATATTATACTGATAATAAGGAACAAGAACAAGCTAATACATATTTAATGGAAGCTCTTTTACAGGGTGGCGAAATTATTATGTTTCCTGCTCAAATGTATCAATTACACGGAGTGTTGTCAAATTCAGCCGATAATAAAGAACTTATTGCTGAAATGACCAAAGAAATTAAAGAAGCGGCTAAAGATCACTGGAAAGATTATAATGCTCCAACCGATAAAAAAATAATGGCTGCATTATTGGAAATGTATTACAATGATGTTCCTGAAAAATATCATTTACCTATATTTGCTGAAATCAATAAAAAATTCAAAGGTGATTTTAATAATTTTGCTGATTATCTTTTTAGTAAATCAATATTTGCTGATGAAAACAGATTTAATGCATTTCTTGATAAACCTTCTGTAAAAATATTAGATAAAGATTATGCATTTAAATTAATGCAAGAAGTTATTCAGCAGTATTATTCAATGCAAAGTGGTTCTTACGAAGATTTTGGAAAAGGAAAACGATTATTTATTGCAGGATTACAGGAAATGAACTCCGATAAAATTTATTACCCTGATGCAAATTCAACTATCAGATTAACTTATGGTTCTGTTGGAGATTATGAACCTGCTGATGCCGTTTATTACAACTATTTCACAACTATTAAAGGAATCATGGAAAAAGAAGATCCAAGTGTTGATGAATTTATTGTGTTTGACAAATTAAAAGAACTACACAAAAATAAGGATTACGGAAGATATGCTGATGCAGATGGAGATATGCATGTTTGTTTTACAACAAATAATGATATTACAGGTGGAAATTCAGGTAGCCCGGTAATTAATGGAAAAGGTGAATTAATAGGAACTGCTTTTGACGGTAATTGGGAAGCAATGAGCGGAGATATTGCTTTTGAAGATGAATTGCAAAAATGTATTAATGTTGATATTAGATACGCTTTATTTATAATTGATAAATTTGCAGGCGCAAAACATCTGATTGATGAAATGACAATAATTGAATAATACAAAAATGAACTAATTTTAAAAGCCCATTTAAATGGGCTTTTTTTTTAAAATTACACTCAAAATTATTAGTTTTTTTTAACAACCTTTAAGACCTTGAAAATCTTGAGAGAAAATAATCCAATTTTCAGGCAACCTTTTTTAAATTTTTGAGTCATAGTTTACAGGAACAAACA
>CAYTAU010000141.1:0-1852 GCA_964435855.1 uncultured Bacteroidales bacterium
TGTTGAAAAGGTTTCAATTAATGATTCTTTGGGCAGAGTGTTGGCAGAAGATGTGATATCTGACATGAATATGCCACCATTTGATAAATCTGCGATGGATGGTTTTGCCTGTAAAATGGAAGATATTAAAAATGAATTGAAAGTAATTGAAACTATTCCGGCAGGCACTGCCCCAAAAAAGAAAATTGAAAAAGGTCAATGTTCGAGAATAATGACAGGAGCGATGTTGCCTGATGGAGCAGATTGTGTTTTAATGGTAGAATACACACAAGAAGTTTCTAAAAATGTAATAAAATTTACAAAAGAAAACACAAAATCAAATATTTGTTATTTGGCTGAAGATGTAAAAGTTAATGACATTGTCTTAAATAAAGGAATAATTATTCAATCTCAACATATTGCTGTATTATCATCAGTTGGTTGTGTTGAACCATTGGTTGCAAAACAACCAAGAGTAGGTATTTTATCTACCGGTGATGAAATTGTTGAGCCATATATAAAACCGGGAATATCACAAATTAGAAATAGTAATGCTTATCAACTTATTGCTCAGGTTTCGAAAATGGGTGCTGTGCCAAATTACATGGGAATAATTGAAGATTCGGAAGAAGCAACTTATAATGCAATTATAAAAGCTATAAACGAAAATGATGTAGTTCTTCTTACGGGTGGAGTTTCAATGGGTGATTTTGATTTTGTTCCAAAAGTATTGAAAAAAGCAGGGGTTGATATTAAATTTCAGCAAATAGCTGTTCAACCCGGAAAACCCACAACTTTTGGTGTACATGAAAAAGCGCTGATATTTGGCTTGCCGGGAAATCCTGTTTCGTCATTTATACAATTCGAACTTTTAACAAAACCATTGTTATATAAATTAATGGGAATTGATTATAAGCCTGTTGCAATAAAGTTGCCAATGGGAAAAGAATATAATAGAAAACGTTCTGAAAGAGAATCATGGTTGCCAATAAACATTACAGATAACGGAAAAATTGTTCCCATAGAATATCATGGCTCTGCACACATTTATTCATTGCAAAATGCTGATGGGATTATTTCAATACCAATAGGAAAAACAATTTTAAAAGAAGGAGACATAGTTGATGTACGACAGATTTAACAGAAAAATAAACTATTTAAGAATATCAATAACCGACAGGTGTAATTTGCGTTGTAAATATTGTATGCCAGCCGAAGGTATTAAGCAAATTAATCATAAAGATATTTTAACATTCGAGGAAATAATTGAAGTAGTTAAAGTTGGTGTTAAACTCGGAATTGATAAGGTTCGTATTACTGGAGGAGAACCATTGGTAAGAAAAGACATTGTTGATTTTATTAAAATGTTATCATCTGTTGAAGGTATAAAAGATTTAGCAATGACGACAAATGGTGTTTATTTAGAAAAATATGCTTTAAAATTGTCAAAAGCAGGCTTAATGAGGGTAAATATTAGTTTGGATACACTAGATGAGAATAAATTTAAAGAACTTACAAGAGGTGGAGATGTTAATGATGTATTAAAAGGAATTACTGCTGCACAAAATGCAGGATTTAAACCTATTAAAATAAATTGTGTTGTAAATAATAACTCTGAAGAAAAAGATGCTAAAGCCGTAGCTGAATTTTGTAAACAAAATGGATTAAACGTAAGATTTATACATTTGATGGATCTTCATTATGGAGAATTTTCTGTTGTTGAAGGAGGAGATGGAGGAAATTGTGGTATTTGTAATCGTTTGCGTTTAACTGCTAATGGTAAAATAATGCCATGTTTGTTTAACGATATTGAATATGATGTACGCAATTTAGGAATTGAAAAAGCATTTATATCTGCAATAAAAAACAAACC
>CAYTAU010000141.1:1952-6998 GCA_964435855.1 uncultured Bacteroidales bacterium
ATTTAATACATTGCCGTTCTACAAATTTTTATTGTTATGGCAAAAGAAAAATACACAACAGAATATATAATAAATTGTTCAACAAGAGTATTGTATTCTAGGCTGAGTACTGCAGGGGGATTAACAGAATGGTTTGCAGACAATGTTACACTTAATGGCAAAATGTTTACATTTACATGGAATGGAGTAGATCAACTTGCAGAATTGATTAGTAAAAAAGATCAAAACCATGTTAGATTTAAGTGGGTTGAAGATGAAAAAGATACATATTTTGAGTTTAAAATTGTTATAGAAGAACTTACAGGTGGTGTTGCTTTAATTATTACTGATTTTGCTGAAAAAGATGAAATTGATGATGCAAAAGGTTTGTGGGATAGTCAAATCAATGAATTAAAGCATATGCTTGGCGGATAAAATCTTTCCTGTTTTCCCGATATTGATTCTTATTAAAAAATCAAAACATTTTTCTGTTATAATTAATAGCGGTTAGTATAAGAATAAACAAATATTACCAATTATAATTATAAAATAATTTAGTTTTGTATTCGTTTTTAATAGATTATTTAGAATGTTTAATTGGTATTAATATATGAAGCGCATACATTTACTTATTCTTCGTTCATATTTCGGACCATTTATTGCTACTTTTTTCATAGCAGTTTTTGTTTTATTAATGCAATTTTTATGGAAATACATCGATGACCTTGTTGGTAAAGGACTTGAAATTACTATACTTGCCGAATTGATATTTTATGCCTCAGCTACATTTGTTCCTATGGCATTGCCTTTAGCAATACTTTTATCATCATTAATGACATTTGGAAATCTTGGCGAATATTATGAATTAACAGCTTTGAAAGCTTCCGGTGTTTCTTTACAAAGAATTATGATGCCTTTAATAGTAGTGTCTGTAATAATTAGTGTTACAGCTTTTGTTTTTTCAAACAATATTTTACCTATTGCGAATTTAAAATTCAGAACACTATTGTATGATATCAGGCATCAGAGACCTGATATTAATATTCAACCGGGAATATTTTATAAAGGGATTGATAATTATGTTATTAAAATTGCAGGAAAAAATTACAAAACAAAAATGATGTATAAACTTATGGTTTATGACCATACAGATAATAATGGAAATACGAATATTACAGTTTCCGATTCTGCTACAATGCATGTTTCTACAGATGAAAATAACATGATCCTTACAATGTATAATGGCAGTAAATATGAAGAATTGCCGGAAGAAAGAAAACAAGTAGTGAATATGACATATCCTCACAGGCACTCTACTTTTGATAAAGAAACTATTGCTTTAGATTTAAGTGGTTTTGGATTAAAACGAACAAATGAAGACCTCTTTAAGGATAATCAGGAAATGTTGAATATTACTCAATTAATGAATGCTGTTGATTCTCTGACTGTAGCTTTTGAAAAAAGAAAAGAGTTTTTTGGTAAAAACTTATTATTGTCAACTTATTTTAAAAGAGAAAACAAAATTGATAGTATTGCAATTGTGTTAGATACAATTTATAAGTATGATATTGACAGTGTTTATGAAAGTTTTGAGCTTAAAGAAAGAAAGAAAATAATTGATATGGCATCCAATTTTGCACGCTCTGCACAAACTTATGTTTCAACAACCGTTCTTGATTATGAATTTCGTGATAGATACATAATAAAACATAATATTGAATGGCACAGAAAATTCTCATTATCTTTTGCTTGTCTTGTTTTGTTTTTTATTGGAGCACCGCTTGGAGCAATAATTAAAAAAGGCGGATTTGGTATGCCGGTAGTAGTGGCGGTTGTATTTTTTATCTTTTATTATGTAATAATGATAGTAGGTGAAAAAACAGCTAAAGAAGGAATTATTACTGTATATCAGGGAATGTGGCTTTCGGCATTTATATTACTTCCTGTAGGAATTTTCCTGACTTCAAAAGCGACAACAGATTCTGTTATATTTGATATTGATCCTTATAGAATGTTTATTAGAAAAATATTTGGTATTGAAAAAATAAAACAAAGGAAATTAAATAAACTTATTGAAAGTTTACCAAAACAAGATTATACTGATGCGGAATTATTGGTTAAACTTCGTGAAATTAATAAACTTACAAAAGAATATCAATCTAATTTCATGCGCAGAATTACCTATAAAATGGCAATAGGCGATTTGATAAAAGTAAAAGGAAAAGATGAGTTAACGGAGATATTTAAAATTTATAAAGAAATATATGGCATTCTACTTATTAGAGCAAGAGAGCATAAATATTTTAAAGAAAAATTAACTGAGTTTCCCACTTATAAATTACGAAAACTAAACAGTAATGCTATATTTCTGCTTATAAAAGCATTGATTTTAATTATATTACCTTTAGGTTTTATTTTGACTTTAGCCCGCATTATTGGTATTGTTAATTTAAGAAACAAATTGAAACTAATGAACAATTTGTCGACAGATATTATAGGTGTAGTTGAAGACCCTGCTTTTTTTAATTTGAAAAAATAATTGATGGAAATTTTGCAGCTTTGTAATAAGGTTCCTTATCCTCCCATTGATGGTGGTGCAATTGCTACTCTTAATATGACAAAAGGTTTTTCTGACCTGAATCATAAAGTAACTGTTTTGTCAATGAATACCTCAAAACATTATTTTGATTTAATATCATTATCAAAAGATATTAAGAAATACGCCAATTTTGTTGGTGTTGATGTAAAAGCGAATATTACTGCAACAGGAGCTTTTTTGAATTTGCTGCTCTCTAATAAACCATATAATGCACAAAGGTTTATTAATTTAAAATTTAGGAAAAAACTTATTGAACTGTTAGAAAATAAAAAGTTTGATGTAATACAGTTAGAAGGAATTTATTTAGCTCCATATATCAAACATATAAGAATGTATTCCGATGCTTTAATTTCATTAAGAGCACATAACATTGAATATGAAATATGGCAGAGAGTTGCAAAGCAGGAGGAAAATAAATTAAAAGTAAGATATCTGAATATACTTCAAAAACGAATAAAAAAGTTTGAAACATCTTTTATTAACAAGTACGATGTTTTGGTTCCAATAACTAAACGAGACCTTGAAATATATAATAAACTTGGAAATAATAAACCTGCTCATGTTTCGCAAACAGGTATTAATTCTAATGAACTTGTATCTGACCTTAACAATATTGAGTTCCCTTCGCTTTTTCATATTGGAGCTTTAGACTGGGCACCAAATCAGGAAGGATTAAAATGGTTTTTTAACAATTGTTGGACTAAATTAAATAAAAAATATCCCGACTTAAAATTTTATGTTGCAGGAAGAAATGCCCCCGATAATATTGTAGAGTATTTTAAAACATTGACAAATGTTGTTTATGTTGGCGAAGTAGAAAATGCTTATGATTTTATTAATTCAAAAGCAATTATGGTAGTCCCTTTATTATCGGGTAGTGGTATGCGTATTAAAATTGTTGAAGGAATGGCACTTGGCAAAGCAATTGTTACTACTTCAATTGGAACAGAAGGAATTAATTCTACTAACAAAGAAGATATTTTTATTGCAGATACTCCTGAAACATTTGTTTTAGAAATTGAAAAATTATTAAGAGATAAAAACCTTGTTATGCAAACAGGAAAAAATGCAATTGATTTTATTGTAAAGAACTTTGACAATAAAATAATTACTTCTTCGCTTGTCGATTTTTATGATAATAATCGTTGACATAAATAATCCATAAATTTTAGGTAACGAATATCAGTTGCCACGCCTTTTAAGGCGTGGACAAGGATTAGAGTACTATGTTCTCTGCGAAATTTTCAAAATTTTATAAAATAAAATTTTCAAAATTTTGCAGAGGTAGGTGTTGTTTAAATCTATACCCCGCCCTAAAGGATGGGGCAACTGATATGCATTTACATGTTTGTTATTTTGAACTCAGGTTCATAGTTTCTCCCCTTTGGAGAGGTTAGGAGGGTATTTTACTTCTGAAGTGCTTTTGCCATTGTAATTCCAATATCAGCCGGTGATTCTACAACATGCAAACCACACTCTCGCATTATTTTCATTTTAGCAGCCGCAGTATCATCAGCACCACCTATTATTGCTCCTGCATGTCCCATACGTCTTCCTTTTGGAGCAGTTTGTCCTGCAATAAAACCTACAACAGGTTTTGTGCCGTTTTCTTTTATCCAGTATGCTGCATCAGCTTCCATGCTTCCTCCAATTTCGCCTATCATAATAATTCCTTCAGTATCGGGGTCGTTCATTAGTAATTCAACAGCATCTTTTGTGCTTGTTCCAATTATAGGGTCTCCTCCAATTCCAATGCAGGTAGATTGTCCTAAACCTGTTTTGCTCACCTGATCAACAGCTTCGTAGGTTAGAGTTCCTGAACGGGAAATAATTCCAATTGTGCCTTTTGTGTGTATAAAGTCCGGCATTATACCTACTTTAGCTTCGCCCGGAGTAATTACACCAGGGCAATTAGGCCCAATAAGTCGTGCATCGGTATTTTTTAGAAATTCTTTTACTTTTATCATATCAGAGGTAGGAATACCTTCTGTAATTGTAATTATAACTTTTATTCCTGCACTTGCAGCTTCCATTATTGCATCGGCACCAAATGCGGGAGGTACAAAAATAACAGAAGTATCAGCTCCGGTTTGTTTTACAGCATCTTCTACTGTATTAAAAACAGGTTTGTTTAAGTGTGTTTGACCACCTTTACCCGGTGTTACACCACCAACTACATTTGTTCCGTATTCAATCATTTGATTTGCATGAAACGAACCTTCGCTGCCTGTAAATCCTTGTATTATAACTTTAGAATTTTTATTAACTAATACACTCATTTTAACTAATTTATTTAGATTATTTAATGTAAAATAATTTTTAAATTTACTAAAATCTTCTTATAAATGCTAAATTGCTTTAAAGAATTGTAAAATATGTAGCTACATTGTTATTTATAGAAGTAGGATGGAGGCTTATCTTGCCTGTTCATTTCTACTTTAACATTTACTCTTTTCATAATACTTTAA
>CAYTAU010000142.1:0-6875 GCA_964435855.1 uncultured Bacteroidales bacterium
TTCCATAATACAATTTCAACTCTGCGATTTTCGCGTGATGCCCAGTCTGCATCATCATTTTTCCATACAGGATATTTTTCTCCCATTCCGAGCCATTCAATACGATTAGGACGAATACCATGTCGTATTAAATAATTACGTACAGCTTTTGCTCTGCGTTCCGACAGTTCCTGATTATATTCATCTGAACCCTTAGTATCTGTATGACCATATATCTTTATAATTATACTGTGATTTTTATTTATAAATTTTATAATATTTTTTAAGGAATTAATATACTCCTTTCTAATATTGTCTTTATCTAAATCAAAATTTATCAATGTCTGAGGTGCACTTGCCAGTTTGTATCTTTTACTTTTTAAATTTTTATTATACCAGTATGCGTTAGTGTCTTCTTCGTATTTAAGAAAATCTATACTATTTCCAATATAATATGGTCTTTGTGTTGTTGTTGTATCATTATTATTAAAATAAGTAAGTTGTACTATATGCTCACCTTCTTTTTTAACAGGCTTTATTGTAATTTCATAATATGTTCTGAAATTATGTATTAACTCCTGATAAACTTTATAAATATCTTTGGTGTTTTGTACATAATAAAACGTACCATTTGTATAATAAGCTAATTCCTGCAATAACCTTACATTTACCCATCCTAATCCAATTATAATTAATTTTGCATCTTCATTGCGTACAACATCAATGGCTTCGTTAATTGTTGCTGCATATTGTCCAATATAGGCAAGTGATGAATTTTCGTAACCATCGGTAAATAACATAACTACTTTTTTATTTGCAGCATTATTGAGGCTTTCCAAGCCTTTATCTATTCCTGCATAAAGAGCAGTAGCACCACCAAGTATATCTAATCCTTTAAAATTTGCATTTTTTATAATTTCGTCAATATCATTAATTAATGGACATGGATCTGTTAAATTATGGTCATATTTTATTATTGAATAATTATCTTCAGGATATTTTTCTTTAATAAAATATTTTGTTGAAGCTTCAAGTAAATTAATGTTAGAATACATAGAACCGCTATAATCTAATGTTAATGCAATATCGTATAAGTTTGGGGATTCGTGTATTTCTTTTACTTCAAATTCAATTTCACTTGTATGGTCATCAACTTTTTCAACTATTTTTTTAAAATATTTTTCCGCTGTTTCTTTGCTCCCGAATGGCGGTGCAAGATGAGTAATAAAATTACCGAGTGTATCGAATGCAATTACTTTCAATTTAATTTCTTTTGATTTTTTAATATTTTCGGTTTCTATAATTTTTATTTTTATTTTTGTTTTGTCAGACAATTCATATATTGCCGTATCATTTTTAATATATGGCACTTGCGATGGCATTTCTTCCACATAACAAGTTTGTGTTAATGTTTGAAAAGGGGTTTTTGCTATAAGATTAAAACTTTTTGCTACAGAAATATATATGCTATCCTGACCTTTTAAGGGCAAATGTCCTTTGAAACCTTCTATACTAACACTTTCAACTCCTTTAACGTGCCAAACTAATTTAACTTTTAATGAATCAAATCTGTCGCGAAATGCTGCAAATGCAATAATTTTTGGATTTATTACCTCTATTTTTCTTCTTCTTTTAACAGGACGGACTATATTTTTTTTGTAAACCCGCAGTTCAAGAGTAGTATCATGTTTTAAAAACAAAACAGTATCACCGGTAAATGAAAGATTTTTTACAGTATTATTTAATATAATATTTGTAATTTTTCTCGATTCTTTTATTTCCCATTTAACTTTTACCGAATCGCCAAGATTAATAGTTCTTTTGTCTATTTTGAATTTTACAACAGGTTTTGTTGAACAGGATAGAAAAAAAACTGTAATTGTTATAAAAATCAAATGTTGTATTTTAAATAATTTTAACATAACTTATTTTTTTAATTATAATGCATAATAAAGTGCATATATTGTGTATTGTTTCATAATTCTATTCATTTATTTATATTTATTTCAGTTATTCTGATTATTCATGTGTTCTTTTTTTACAAATTTATTATTCTCCAACTTCAAAGTAACTTGACTTCCTGTGGAGTAATAATAGCCATATTCGTCTTTAAACACATATTCATTATAACTTATCTCATTTGTTTTGCTGTTGAATCTTATATTAAATTTGCTTCCTCTTTGTGCAATAACTACTAAGTCAATAGAATCTTCAAAACATTCGTTACATTTAATCAAATTTTTCCCTTTTATTCGAAAAATTTGAGCTATCACATGATGCTTTCCACATCCATGCGTTCCCCATGCAAAAGTCAAGTAATGCTTTTTATTATTGATAGTTATTTCGCTGATTTCATAAATTTTTGAATCAGTATATCCAACCAACATTTCGTCATCATTCATGTTAAATTGATGTGCAATTATTTGTCCGCTTTTTGTTTTGTATTGAGCAAAAACTGCCATTGAATGCCATGAACCACCTGATTTTTCATCCCAACTAAAAGTTTTTAGTCTTTGGTCGTTTGAAAACACTATGCTTATATATTTTGACAGACTGTCAAATGAGTGATAGAATGTTTGTCTTTTTGATAATTCATTTTTCAATTTTTTCTTAAAAGCCGGAGCCAAACTGTCATACCTTACCCTATAGTCAGCCTCAATCATGATTTTGAAGGCAGTAGTTAATTCATTGTCTATTTTTTCTAATTCTGTGGTTTGACAGAAAACATTTTTTTGCCCGATATAAGGAGACAGAAATATTAATACAAGTAATATTTTTATAATTTTAAATTTTACAACAGGTTTTTTTAAACAAGAAAGAAAAAAAACAGTAATTGTTGCAAAAATCAGATGCTGTATTTTAAATATTTTTAACATATCTTATGTATATTTTCATTATAACGCACAATAAAATATATTTATTGTATCTTTTTTCATATTTATACTTAATTATTTGAAAAATATTTATATTTATGAGCAAAGCAAATTTTATGCCACAATATTGGTCGTTAATGCAAGCATTTTGGTTGCTCGTCAAAATATATGTAGATTAGGCAATATCGAAAAGGGTTTGGCAGGAATATAATTTAGTATTATTTTTTTATATAAAGTATTTCTGATGGGACGTAAGAAATTATACAAATGTTAAGCATCACCTGAATATTTCAATTTTATGAATAATAGTAGAAAATTGAATTATCAATTATTTATATACTCAAGTTCATTTAGAAGTTTTTCAAGTTCTTCATCAATATCTTTTAGCTGTTTTTCTGAATTTTCTTCTGTATCTTTAATTGCATCTTAATTAAAAATAATTTCACCTTTTTTATTTTTCTCAAATGCAATTTTTTCTGATTTAAGATAAAAATTTGTAATTAAACAAGTATTAGGTGCTTTACCTATCATAACCATATATACAGAATTATTGAAATAAAGATATTTTTCAGATATAATTCTTCCGTTAATAGCGACTGATATTTTTCCCTTTTTTTTGTCTTCAGCTGTAAGTATAATTTCTATTTCATATTCGCCTACTGAATACGTTCCTTTTGATTTACCAAGACAGGATAAACTTCTATTGTTATTAAATTTTAATATATCGTTCATTTTCTCGTCCCCAATCCAAATAACTAAATTAGAGTAGTAATCTTGAGATACACTCTTAAAATCAATTGAAATATTAATAATCATATCTTTGAGACTAAGTAAATTTATAAAATAATCATTGTATATTATTCCATTATCATCAAAAACAAAAGGAATTGAGTACATATCAACTATTAATCCTTCATCTGTTTGTTGAGAACTTATTATTTTGGAATCGGAAATAGAGTTTATTTCTAATGGTTTATATATATATGACCCATCCAATGTTTTAAGAATTATATCATCTTCATTTATATTTGTTCCCGAATTATTTTCTTCTTCTATTATTTCATCTTTATTTATATAATCTTCAATTTTATCATTACCACTATTTTGACTTTCAACAAAGTTGTTTTCAGAACTTTTATCCTCATGATTATCAAACGAATCATTTTTATTGCCAGTAGTCTCAGTATTACTATGAAAACATCCATTGATTATTATTACTGAAAAAATAACAAATAGATTTTTAATTTTAAATAATGATTTAATAGCCATACTTTTTATTTATTTTCTAATTCTATGTTATATTCTATTTTTTCTAACTCTATTTTATACTCAAAAAGTCCTGGTGCAAAATAAGTATAATTTCCACTAAAAATATTATATTTACCTTTGCTTAAATATTGTGCAATTTCTACATCATCTGGGCAACAAGATGTCGCAGTCCAGTCAACTTCTCTTTCTGTATTCTTGTCAGGTAAAACTATCATATTCTTTCTTCGGTTTTTATAAAATTCCCATTGTGTTACATCCTTTTCCCAGTATCTATAATTTTGTGCAGTAACTTTAAATTGACCGCCAGGAAAGTTTGCCCATTCATGAATTATTATTACCGCAACACCATTTTTATCAGTATAAATGCTGAATAATCTTGTATGTCCATCATACAAATCTATTTTTGTATTTGATATTGGATAATGCGATTCACTATCTATTACTTCAAATTTTATTATTACTTTCCATTTATCAGAATCACCTAATCCTATATAATTTTTTTGACCTAAACTGATTGAAATAACAAATAAATAAATCCAAACAATTAAAAGTATTTTTTTCATAAGTGTAAATTTTAATAAGTGTTGAAAAATAGATTTTGCCCCAACAACCCAAAGCATTCTGCTATGCACACACACATACACCTGTCTTTTGTTCTGTTTTCAGTATAATATGCAACATTATTTCCATCATTAGTACCTGTAAACAGGGGTTCTTTTGGATGATACAAACTACAATACAAATTCAAATTCAAATATAATAATGTTTATTTTGACAACAAATTATTTATGCTTAATTCGAAAATTCAAATTTTCGTTTTTCAATTTAAATAGCTTTTTAAATAGGCAGGATATTGGATTTCAAGATGCTCTTTTATTTCATCAGGAATCAGGCTAAAAAAATCTAGTCCGGTTTCATTTTCAAAATCTCTTACAGATAAACAATAATCTGAAAGATTTCCTTTTATTTTTTTATTTTCCAAAAGTATTGCAATCATTCCTTGTTGTGGAGAACTTAAATCAAAAATAATCTTGAAATACTTAGTAGGTACAGAGACTTTATTCTTACCAATATTTCCTGAAATATTTTGAAGAATAGGACCTGTAATAATGAGAATACTATCCTCTGCCAATGCTATATCCCTAACTCTGTTTTCCAACTTTTTCCATATTCCCCTATTGAAAGCTGCTTTTTGAGGACTCATATTACTCAGGTAAAAGGATTCACTCATAGCTTTTACAGACCATTTCATATCTGCTGCTGGCGCAAGATGTCCACGGTCAAAACCATTTCGCTTGTAATCTGATAAGTCTGCAGATCCTGTCGAAATATTTTTATCAGGGCGAAAATTATTGCTACGTTTACAAACAGGAGAAGACAACTTTTTATGTGTTAAAAGGTAAATTACCCATGCTGCTTGTTCGTGTTCCTCACAATAAGCTAAATGAAACCCCTCGTATTTATGTACTTCTATATTTTTCGAGGTTTTAGGATATAAGCTTTCAATATTCTGATACTCATAAAATAATTTTTCTGAATTTACATTATGGTCAGTTTTATTTAATGAATAAAAGACTATTGCTAAAACAACAATTGTTACAACAATATAAACCAGTACTTTTTTATCTTTTTTCATAATATATAATGTTTATTCTTCTTACTATATCGAAAATCGTTATAAAGACCTAACACAACGAATATGGTAACGACTGTCCTCAAAAGGCACATCTCTTTCATCACAGAAGCCCATATAGGCTGCTTCAAAAGCATTGACCCCAGTACTACTCCAATAATAGTTGATTTTATCGAAGCCTCCAATATTACTATTATTCTTAATAACATCAAGTACTTTTTTTGATGGGAGAAACCAATCACTATAGCCATTATATGTTAAATTTGAACATGCACTTTTTGCTTCTACCAGTTTATAAACTCCTTCTAAATCTTTAGGCATTACCATATATTTTGATCCATCGCATTTTATTGTATAAGTATTGGAGGTCTCGTTTTCCTTTTCTTCAAGTTCTGCATCTAAATCTTTGACTAATTCTTGAAGTGCATTCTTATAATCTTCATCCTGACTCTTGTATTCATATGAATCTATTAGCCATTCGTTTTTATATTTTGAAAGTTTATAGATAATATTACCTCCATAATGTGTACAATTACATTTTTTTAGAATTTTAAATTCTTCTCCTGGAAAATCATCAGTTTCCCAACATTGTTTTACTACAACAATTGCTTCATTACCATTTATAATTGGGTCTCCCACAATTAATGCCATATATCCACCATTTGTACAAAAAACTTCAGTAGAAACATTAAAGTCAGCATCACTGTACATCCATGGATTAGATTTTATTGTCTTTTCCCAACCTAAATAATGATCTTTCTTATTTTTCAGGAAATAATTACTAAAAAAACCTGTATTACTTAAATTTTCAATAGACTTATCAATATTATAAACATTACCTGTTTCCCAATCAATATTTATTGAATGTAAACTGGGATTATCCAATTCCCAATTATAATAATCCATTACAATCTGATCTGGAGAAATAATATTTTCATTTGGCGTTTCAATCATTTTCAATACAGCATCTAATGCATTTTTCATACATGGAATGTCCTTAGGGACATCTATATGAAATTTATCAGAATAGAATATCTTGGGAGAAAGCTCATTACCATTCTTAACAGCTATTTGAATTTGTTGAGAAGCAACAGAAACTACTCCATCGTTATGATCTTCTA
>CAYTAU010000143.1:0-6820 GCA_964435855.1 uncultured Bacteroidales bacterium
CAAATTAGTCGTTCATCTTTTTATGCTTTCAAAATTCTTCCGAACACTCTTAATTACAAATCAGCGCCATTGGGATAGTTTAAAAACTGCTTTTTATTTGCGACGTAGTTACAAACTACGCCGAGCGGGTCTTTCGTGTGGTCTTTATGCTCTACACTACACGATACAATCGGTAGCGGGATCAATATGTTATAATTATTTTAATGACCGGCATCTTGTCCACTGGTTCTCTTTTCCTGACTTTTCATAAAAGAAACCAATAATCGTAATGATTCATTTACCGATTTATGATCCGGAAAATAAACAGCTATATCAGGTTCAATCACTACTACATTGGTTCCCTCTGCATAACTATCGGCATATTTCCCTTTAATTCCATTGCTAAAATCATATTCTTTCAGCATATCTTTATCATTAGGCATTACTTTCATAATATCTCCTTTCTTTTTTTGATGTTTTTCTTGCACTTATTATTCTAATATTATCTCCTCTTTCGGTATGAACTACTACTAAAATACGATTCTTATAAGACCTGCCAATAAGGATGAACCGTTTTTCATCCTCTGAATGTAAAGGATCATCTATCGTTATTGACAGAATATCTTTAAATGAAGTACAAGCTTCATCAAATGAAACTCTGTGTTTATTAATATTACTATCAGCTTTGTTTGTATCCCATTCAAATAAGAGCATTGATATGTTTATTAAATTTTTTAAGCAACTGAATTATTTCTTTCCAAATTTACGATTTTTCATCAAACAAATATAATTCTTTTTGTCCATAATGCAACAGTTTTAAGTTTTTCCTTTCAAAGGAAAAGTGTCGCACTTACTAATTGAATTTTCGTATTATAGCCACACCTTGTTATTTTTTTTATAAATCATTGAACAAATGTAATGAAAAAAAGGGAAGCTCCCAATTTTTATATTGTTTGTCGTTTACTCCCTTGGGGTAGCTTTATGCCTTAGGCGAGATTATGGGACAATGATTACAAATCAGCGCCATTGGAGTTAAAAACTGCTTTTTATTTGCGACGTAGTTACAAACTACGCCGAGCGGGGTTATGCTTGCCAATACTCCGCTAAAATGCGTAGTGTTTTTTATTTCTATTATAGTTACAAGTATTTAGTTTAGCAAAAATAACAAAAAAAAAGGAGAAAACTACTTTTTATTTGCGACGTAGTTACAAACTACGCCGAGCAGGTATTTTTATTAACTAACGTTAAATTATTATTTCTGTTTCTAAACTATAAACCACACGATACAATCGTGCGGTAGCGGGGGATACAATCGTGCGGTAGCGGGGGGTAGCGGGGTGGTATATTTAATATCTTTTTGTTTTTATTTCTTTTTTCATTCAATATTTATTTTTAAAACCTAAATCATTCCTCCTTTTTCCTTACCACACGATACAATCGTGCGGTAGCGGGGAAAGGATTCGTGCGGTAGCGAGGGGAGTTATTCTTCATTACCAAACACATACACAGTCCCCTTACCTTTTCCTACACTCTTTATTATCTGTTCCTTTTTCATATATTGTAAATCCTTTTTAATCGTATTGATATTAATATTCTCAAATCTTTTTGCTAAATCAAATATTTTTAGAGGTTGATTTTCTTTTAAATATTCCTTTATTTCCTTTTGTCTTTCATTCAAATATCCACCTTTTGATTTAAATACATCATATTTTGCGTCAAGTCTTTGAGTTAATACACTCAATTTATCAAGAAAATACAACGTCCATTTGGATATGTTTTCATTTTCTTTATTTCTATTTTTTTGACCTTCCATTAATACTTGGTAGTATTCTTTTTTTGTTTTTTCTATCAAATTTTCAAAGGATAGATATTGAATAAACAAATAATCTCTTTGCAGTAAAATCATAGTGGTCAATAATCTTGATAGTCTTCCATTTCCATCTTGGAATGGGTGAATTGACAAGAATTCATAAACAAGATTTGCAATAATAATTAAAGGATGAATTTCTTTATTTTCAAATTGACCATTAGTCCAACTAATTAAATCGTTCATTTCATTATTAACTAAATGAACTTCTGTTGTATTAAAAATTACTTTTTGTATTCCGCTTGGGTAATTTGCTACCACTTTGTTTGAAAGAGATTTGTATTTTCCACAATGTCCTGTGTCTTTATCACTATGTCGTAATAAATTTTGATGTAATTGTTTTATGTAATTTTCCGATAACATTATATTATCATAGTTTTCATAAATTATTTCTAATGTGTCATAATAACCGACAACTTCTTGTTCGTCTCTTGTTTTAAGTTTAGTTATTTTTATGTCATTCAAAAGCTCTTCTATTTCTTTGTCTGTAAGAGTTCCGCCTTCTATTCTTGTTGAAGAACCAATACTTTCAATTGTTGCAATTTTTCGCAATTCTTTTAAGTAAATATTCTCTTGTTTTTCAATACTATTCCATTTGCCTTTGTACAAGTCAATTTGGGAAATTAGGTTTAATATTTTCTGATTTGTTTGAAAATCGAAGTGTAGTTTCTTTATATATTTATCCATTTCTTATCTATATTATATCTGAATACAAAGATGCACTAGCTTTTATAAATATCCAAATATTATCTGTATTTTATCCGAATGCAGTTATTTTTAATGCATCACTCCGCTGCCGAATTCTTTCGTGTGGTATATTTAATATCTTTTTATTTTTATTTCTTTTTTCATTCAATATTTATTTTTAAAACCTAAATCATTCCTTCTCTTTCCTTACCACACGATACAATCGTGCGGTAGCTAGGATACAATCGTGCGGTAGCGGGGGGATTGGATTAAAACCTTACATTCGTGGAATCTATCACAACATCGTTTATTAATTCATATTGCATATAATTACAAGTTCTGTATACTTTCTTAATATAATGTAATTTTCCATCATTAGTATAATTAGTAACTAATTCTAAACTAGAAATCATTACACCTCTGTTATATACATCTCTTAATGTCAATAAATCGTTTTTTCTATAAAATGATTTTTCCTGCACAAAGCCTTCTTTATATACATAAACTATACGCAAAAATTCATCTGTTAATGAGTCACCTATATATTTTTCAGTTACTCCATCTCGAATTCCATCATTAATTCCTTCTAATAATGTTATTTTTTTTATTAATTTATTGCTTTTATTATAGTAAAGAAACATTGTTTTCCCATTAACATCTTGTTCCTTTTTAATGGTATGTGTTTCCATATCCATCTGGCTAAAAGAAGACAGTATAGCTATAAAGATAAAAACTGTAAGAAATAAAACTCTCTTTAATAAATTCATTATACATTTTTTTTAAAAACAATTATTATCTCTCTCAAGATAAACTGTTGTTTCTTCATTATTTGGTATTTCAATTTCAATGGTTTTGTAACTCCGCTGCCGCACGAATCCTTTCGTGTGGTATATTTAATATCTTTTTGTTTTTATTTCTTTTTTCTTTTTTCATTCAATATTTATTTTTAAAACCTAAATCATTCCTCCTCTTTCCTTACCACACGATACAATCGTGCGGTAGCGGGGGCACTGATTACAAATTAGCGCCATTGGGAAGACCGAAGTTCTTTTACTTCCGACTCCTGACATCTAGCTTTCTTTTATTTCTGATTTAATGATTTTATTGGATAGCTTTTTATTAAATTTTGAAACTATTTTTTTAAATACTTCAAAAAACCAATAATCTGTTAAAGGGGAAACATAAATCTCATCAATTAAATTATCAACATCAACAGAATAATTCTTTCCTTTTTTATTTGATATATTTGGAATAATTATTCTTACTTCATTTTCTTCTTTATAAAAAGGATATTTATAAGAAAGAATTTTAAACTTATTATCACAATTATCTATTTTTTGATAGTTTATGTCTGTTATATAATAATCGTCTGATATATCTATGGCATTTTTTATATTTATAATTTTAGTTTTAATTGCGATTCCATTTATTGGAGCATATGCTTTCCATAATAAAAAAGATTCTGTATCCTTTTTTGTCCAACATGATACAAGTGTAGTCCTCTTGTGTTTTTCTAATATTTTAGAGTACATATATTTTATATCAACTGAGTGTGTGCGGGGATTATAATTACCATCAATAACAATATCTTCAGAAGCAGTTCCTTGTTCAATTTTAAAATTCATTCTATTTCGTATTGGAATCGTTCCTTCATTTTGGTCAGGAAGATAATTCATATTACAAAAAAATATTTTCTTATTAGTGATTAAACTTAGAAATTTACTCAAATCCATATATCTCCAGATTATAGATTCATCTGGAGGTGTTGCTAAATGTTCATTTTCTTTAAAAGACATTTATTAATAATTTAATAATTCCAAAGTTCAAATTCATCCCAAATTTTCTTTGCATTTTCATTACCATTCTCATATGATAATTTTATCCAATATTTTGCTGTGCTCATATTTCTTGTAACACTTATACCTTCAATATAATAATATCCTAACATATATTGTGCTTGAATATTGCCATTTTCAGCAGAAACAGAAAACCACTTAACTGCCTCTTTTTCATCCCTCAAAACTCCATCCCCATTAGAATAACACAAGCCAAGATAACAAGCGGCATCATAATCACCTTGTTCAGCTGCTTTAGTAAACCATTTAACAGCTTCCTTTGGATCTTTAAGTACAACTGTCCCTACATAATAATATGTTCCTAAGAAGTACTGGGCTCCTGCATTACCAGCTTCAGCAGCTTTCTTGTACCATTTAAATGCTTCTTTAGGATCTTTTAGCGTACCATGACCAAAGTCATAACAACCGGCTAAGCCATATTGCCCTAATACAAATCCTTGTTCTGCTGCTTTTTTATACCATTTAAATGCTTCTTTATAATCTTCCTTAACTACATATTTAACCCCTAGTACAAATTGAGCTAAAGCATTTCCAGCTTCAGCTGCTTCAAGAGTTTCTTCAAAAGTTTGTGCATTAATATCAAAAGTTTGTGCATTAACATGAAAATCTAATACAATTGATATTATAAAAAAAACAATCCATTTTTTATTCATAATTTTTAAAGTATTTTAATATTTCCATAATTCAAATTCTTCCCATACAACTTTTGCTTTATCATATCCATTCTCATATGATAATTTTATCCAATATTTTGCTGTGCTCTTGTCCAAAATAACACCTTCACCAAAACAATAACAAATTCCTAAAGAATATTGAGCATATTTATTATCTTGATTTGCTGCCTTTTTATACCATATTACAGCTTCTTTATAATCTTTAAGTACTCCTTGTCCAAGATAGTAACATGCACCTACACCATATTGTGCATTTACATCTCCCTGCTCAGCTGCTTTTTTATACCATTTAAATGCTTCTTTATAATCTTTTAGTACACCATCTCCATTATAATAAGCTAATCCAAGATAACATTGTGCATATGATTTTCCTTCTTCAGCTAAAATCTTCCATTCCTCAATAGTTTGAGAATTTACTTGTCGTACAAAAACTAATGATGTAATAAATAAAAAAATAATTATTGTTTTCATAATTTTTTATTTATAAATTGAAAAATTAATAACTGTTTATTTTCCAAAAGTAATAAAAAAAGAGAGAGCAAAAAAAACTCTCTCTTTTAGATTTTACATTTTATATTTCTTCTTTTTTTAATAAATTTCTGCCAATACTTTTACAACATCACCTTCTAATCCTATTGGTTTATCGTTTTTAATATAGCGTAATTTATAATATCTGTTTTCGGGTTGATACAGTTATACTAAATGGCAAAATAGTGTGATTGTTCGTTATCGTTTGTTGTTTTTCGTTTTTCGTTTACTTATGGGGCAATGATTACAAATCAGCGCCATTGGGTTAATATTCCTTTAAATCAATTAACTCACCATTATCATCATAATTTTCTTCCTTTATTAGTTTGCCTTGTTCGTTATAATATTTCCAATTTCCAATTTTCTTATAACCTTCATCAAAACTAATTTTTTTACCATGTTTTTTATAATAACCTTCTTCTTCTAAATTTCCATTTTCATGCCATAATCTCCATAAACCAACGGGATAAATAGATGAAACTAAATTTGTTTCTAGCATTTTATTTCCATTACAATGGTATTTGACTATAAGTTGTGAATTATCATTTGAATAATCAATTGTATAAATTAATGTTCCATTTTCACACCAATGCTTAGCAACTCCGTATGAAATAAGAGATTTTTTAACTAATTCCTCCCTTTTAATTTTTCCAGATTCATAATATTCTGTTAATTTTCCTTTTCCTTTAATATATTCACCTATATATTTAATTGATCCAGATGAATACCATTTTTCCATTTTTCCTTCATATTGATTATTTATGTAATTGAATCTCTCTTTTAAAACACCATTGTCATACCAAGCATTGTATGTATATGTTGATTCCTTGCCTTTATGATATACTATTTTTTCTTTGATATTTCCACTTAAATAATATTTTTCTTCTTTAGTTAGAAAATTATCTTTCTTTAAATAGTATTCCTTTTGTATCAATACAATACTATCTTCAACAATAGTATCTGTTTTTAATATTGTATCATTATATAAAAAAGTAAATTCTTTAATATTAATAGAAAAACATTTTACTCCAATTGTTATGAGTATTAATACTAAGAAATAATTTGTTTTCATAAATGTAAAATTTTAATTAAGCTTAAAAATAAACATAAAACCCCAAATCCCGCAAGTTTCCGAACTTGTGGTCTCTGCGTTTTCCATTAATCACAAGGCACAGCCTTAAATCCGCAAGTTATTAACAAAAAAAGCTGCAAAACATTATTAATAAATG
>CAYTAU010000144.1:0-6766 GCA_964435855.1 uncultured Bacteroidales bacterium
AAATGTCAGATGTCAAATGTCAGATGTCAAATGTCAGATGTCAAATGTCAGATGTTTAGGAGTCATAAATTATAATGTATTATGAGAGAACAAATCTCAGAACGATTTTTAGAGTTTGCATCCAAAATAATTGAACTTGGGAAAAAAATTAACAAGACTTTTGAAGGGAGGCATGTTTATGGACAATTGTTTCGTGCAGGTTCTTCTTCAGGGGCAAATTATGAAGAATCACATTCTGCACAAAGTACACGGGATTTTATTCATAAAAGGGAAATATCTTTAAAAGAACTTCGCGAATCTTTATTTTGGTTACGATTGATAGAAAAAGCTAAGCTTGTATCACCAACAGATGCTCTATTAATTTTCTTATTAAAAGAAAACGAGGAGCTTATCAAGATTATAGCTAAATCTGTTTCAACAATCAAAGCGAAAAACTAATAAAATTTTTGACATTTGACATAATATGATATGATTTTATCTTTAAAGCACGGTCTTATTTTATCCATTTTGTTAATAATTACGGGTAATCTTATCTGCCAACAAACAATTACTACCTGGCATGATGATAATAAAGAAAACATACGTGAAAAATATCAGGTAATTGAAATTAATGGCAAAACTATTAAACATGGTTTATATCAAATTTATCATGATAATGGAAAGCTTTGGCAGGAAGGAATATATATAAATGGGAAACTTGATAGTATCTGGAACGATCATTATTATAGTGGCAGCATTAAGCAAATTTTAATTTATAAAAACAATAAACTGGAAGGTACTACTAAAATATTTTATGAAGAAGGTAATATAAAGCAAATTATAAACTACAAAGATGATCTTATTCATGGAACTGTAAAACTGTTTTATGAAAACGAACAATTAATGGAAGAATCGAACTATTATATGAATGCAATTCATGGTATTGCCAAAACATATTATGAAAATGGAAACATGCAGTTTATAAAAAATATTCAAAATGGCAGAGAAAATGGATATTGTAAAGAATTTTATGAAAATGGGAACATAAAAGAAGAAAGTTATAAAAAGCAAGGTTTGTATGATAGCTTATTTATTGGCTATTACAAAGATTTTGCCGATGGAGCAGTAAGTAATAGATGTTATTATAAAAATGGCTTGTTAATTGGAGATTTTTCAGGATATTATCCAAATGGGTCTTTAATGCTAAAATGTAAATATATTGATAATAAAATAGAAGGTAACTACATTTATTATTATGCCCTTGCTGATTCGACAAAAAGAAAAGAACAACAAATTTTGGAGCAGGGATTTTGTGAAAATAATGTTAGAACAGGTATGTGGAAAAGTTATCATGACGATGGAACACTACACTCTTATGGAGAATATAAAGATGAAAAATTAACCGGGGTTTGGAAAATATATCACCCTAATGGAAAAGAAAAACAAATAGGGGAATACAATAATAATTTAGCCACAGGTGTTTGGAAAATGTATTATGATAACGGAAAATTAAAAAATGAGGGTAGTTATATTGAAGACAATAAAGATGGAGAATGGAAAACATATTATGAAACAGGCGAAATAATGACCATAATTAATTTTAAAAATGGTGTTAGAGATGGTTTAGCATCAGGTTTTGATAAAGATGGAGAGTGTGTTGAAAAGAAGACATATATTAATGGTGTAGAACAAGAATAAAATAATCTCAAACTGTGAACAGGTACAATAAAATATATTTCATCTTTCTTATTTTGTTTATTTTTTCCTGTAAAGATAAAAATAAGGATTATACATCTATAACAGGTTCCTGGAGATGCGAAGAACTTGGTTCTTTAAATTCAAAAGTTTATACTGTTGATATTGAAAAAAGCAGCAGTGATGAAACACAATATGCAATTTATAATTTCTATAATAAAGGTTACGAAGAAAAGATCTATATGAAATTAGAGAATGACACTTTTAGAATTGAAACTCAATTTATTGGTGCCACTACAGTTTCTGTTGAAGGCTTTGGTGTTTCATCAAGCGATTTTACAACAATGACTTTTCAATATACTATTTACGATGATATTAGTACTGTTGATATTAATGCTAATTTTACTCATCTTTAATGGATTCGTATTTAAAAAAAATAAGAATACACACAATTAAACCTAAATAATAATAATGAAAGGAATAAAACTATTCATTTTTTTATTATCATTAATATTGATACATAACTCATCAATATTGCATGCCCAGAAGTGGCAAACAAGCTACAACGAATTTCTAATTAAATTTCAAGCACAAGATTTTACAGAGGCTATTAAACTGGCAAACCAAACATTAGAAGAAATAGGAGTAGAGGATACAAACTACGCAAACACATTGTATTATCTTGAATATTGCTATTACTATACGCAAGATTATTACAAAGCTATTGAAGCCAATGAAAAAGAACGCGATATCAGAAAAGAGGTACAAGGAATTGATAATCCAAATTATATAACAGCAACTTATAATTTAGCAGTTTATTACACTTATATATCTGAGTATAGTAAAGCAGAACCATTAATGAATGAGGTAGCCAAAAGTATTGAACGGATATATGGAAAAGAAAATGACAGTTATATTAATATTTCTTTATGGCAGGCAAATATTTATTATCAGGCAGGAGTATATAAAAAGGCAGAAGAAAAATATGAATCTACATTTGATATAGTTAAAAGTCTGTATCAGGAAACAGACACAATGTATTATCAAATGATAAATTATGTTTCAAGCTTTTATACATCTACGGGAAATTACGATAAGTCGGAACCTTTCTTTATAGGAGCATTAGAATTAATGGAGAAAGAACACGGAAAAGTAAGTAATGAATATTTAGCAACTTTAAATAGTTTGGGAGAGTTTTATTTATTGGCTGCAAAATACGAAAAGTGTCAAAAGATATTTAATGAGAATTTAGAATTAGCAGGGAAGTTTTATGGAAAGAAGAGTGCAGATTACGCTACGGCATTAAATAATTTGGCTGTTGCTTACGAAAAGCTAAACGATTTTTCTATGTCAGAGAACTATCATCTTAAGTCATTAAAATTAAAGGAGAAAGTTTATAAAAAAGAAAGCAATTTCTATGCTTTATCTATTATGAATTTGGCCGTTTTATACGATAGAACCGGGAAATATAAAGAAGCAGAAAAATATTACAAAGAAGCAATTGAGATATATGATAAAATAGATGATGAGAATAAAATAAATTATACTACAGCATTAAGCAATCTTGCAGCTTTTTATAGCGAGAACGGCAAAATAAAATTAGCCGATTCTTTGTTTATAAAAAGTCTTGCCGAACAAAAGGAAATGTATGGAGAAAAGTATGCCGGATATATTAATACGCTAAATAATTATGCAACTCACACTACCGATATCGGACAATATGAAAAAGCTGTCTCAATTTTTAAGAATGTTATAAAATTAAAAATTGCAACACAAGGAGAAGAACATCCTGAACTGGCAACAACTTATATGAATTATTCTAATCTCTTGTCTATTACCGGAGATTATATTCTTGCTAAAGAGTATTTGCAAAAGGCACTTGCAATTCATAAGAAAACAGTTGGAGAGGAGCATGTCAGTTATGCTAATGTATTAGGCAGTCTTGCTAATTTATATTCAACAATGGGCAATCATCAAAAAGCTATAGAATATTATATAATATCCCTAAAGATATTTAAAAAGACTTATGGAGATATGCACCCTGAGTATTCAACTATTCTTAATAATTTAGGACAAACATATTCAGAATCAGGAGAAATTGAAAAGGCAGAAAATCTATTAAAGAACTCACTAAAGATTTTAAATGAAGCATACGGAAAAGATCATCCAAATAACGCTTATGTTTTATCCAATTTGGCTAATTTATACATAGTAAAAGATGATTATAAAACAGCCGAAAAGTATTTACTCAGGTCTAATAAATTAATTAAAGATAATTATGGGGAAGAGCATCCCGATTATGCGGCAAATCTTAATAACTTGGGAATGTTTTATTATGAAATTGCGAATTACGAAAAATCGGAGAAACTTTATTTAGAAGCTCTGGAAAAGAAAAGAAAAATATATGGCGAAAACCATACTGAATATTCAAACATATTGAATAATGTTGGGGCATTATACCTTGCAGAGTATATGGATACGCAAAAACCCGAATATGCCGAAAAAGCAAAAAAGCATTTCTATCAATCATTAAAAATAGATAGTGCAATAATAGGAATAGATCATCCCCATTATGCTACAAACCTTAATAATCTTGCAGAACTATATAGATACACCGACAATTTCCCTAAGGCAGAAAACTTATATTTGCGTGCAATAGAAATAGAAAAGAAACATTTTGGAGAAACCAGCCAGAAGTTGGCAGCATCATACAACAATTTATCTAAATTGTATTGGGGTGGCTTTATGTATGATAAAGCAGAAAAGTATGCTTTGTTGGCTATGGAAATCTATAAAAACAAGTTTGGAGAAATGAATTCATCTTTTGCCGATGTAGCTTCGATGCTAGCCTATATTTATGAAACAAAAAACAATTTTGATAAAGCAGAAGAGTATTATATAAAAAGTAATGAAATTCAATATGCTCTTTTAAAAAAGAACTTCTCGTTTTTATCTGAAACAGAAAGAGAGAAGTATCTTAATTCTATTCAATTATATAATGATAGGATTAAAGCATTTGCTTTAAAAAACAACAAATCAGACAAGCTAAAACAAGTGGTTTATAATAACGAACTATTAAATAAAGGTATGTTGTTGAAATCTTCAAATGGAATGAAGAACAGTATACTAAGTTCAAAAAAACAAGATTTAATTCAAACTTATAATAATTGGATTGGAATAAAACAGCAATTGTCTAAATTGTATTCTATTGCCAATAACGAAAGGTATGTAAGCATTGAAGAATTAGAAGAAAAGGCTAATGTGTTGGAAAAAGAATTAATAGAAAACTCTTATAGTTTTAAAAACGAACTTAATATTAATAATTCAAAATGGACAGATATACAAAAAGACTTAGAAGAAAACGAAGCCGCAATTGAGTTTATGCATTTTAATAATTTAAAAATGGACAATACTTATGAAGATATCTATTGTGCAATAATAATTACAAAAGAATTCAAAAATCCTAAGCTTATAAAGCTTTTTGAGGCAAAAGACTTAGAAGAATTTATAGGAAAACACAGTAGCAATAATCTTGAGTATGTAAAATCGATATATGGCAACAACAATTCTAAAAACACAAAATTATATAACATAATTTGGCAACCCATTGACTCCGTTTTAAACTCCCTATCCTTTGGAGAAGGCTGGGGTGAGGCTTCTACAGTTTATATTTCTTCGGCAGGCTTATTACATAAAGTATCATTTGCATCAATAGCAACAAACAACAATAAGTATTTATCAGACCTGTACAACATAAACATGTTAAGCTCTACCATGAAAATATTAGAAAAGAAGAATGAAAATTTTATTGATAAAGATCTTACTGTCTCAATTTTTGGCGGAGCACAATATAGCACCGATAGTACAGAAGTAGAAGTATGGAAGTATTTAAAAGGAACAAAATCGGAAGCTGAGAAAATAATTTCTATTTTTCATGATTATGATATAAAAACAGATGATAATTTTGGATTGCTTGCAAGCGAAGAAAATTTTAAGAATATCGATAATGAAGATTCCCCACAGATATTACATATTGCTACTCATGGATTCTTTTATAGTGATCCTGAAATTGAAGAAAAAGAAAAGATTACAGAATCGGGCAATGTTTCGTTTAGAGGAGCAGGTATTGGAGTAAGCACTTTTGTAGAAAATAAAAACCCATTAATGCGTTCTGGATTAGTATTGGCAAGAGCCAACGATGTGTGGAGCAAAACAAATATTAAAGGAGAAGATGGAGTACTTACAGCTTACGAAGTATCAAATATGAATCTGCAAAATACAAAGCTAACCGTTATGTCGGCATGCGAAACAGGACTAGGCGACATAAAAGGCAGCGAAGGAGTTTACGGATTACAAAGAGCCTTTAAAATGGCAGGAGTACAATACCTAATTATGAGCCTATGGCAAGTACCCGACAAAGAAACCGAAGAGTTTATGACAACTTTCTATAAAAAACTCCTAAAACTAAAAGATAACTCGTCAGCCTCTGGCGTGATTAAACAAGCATTTAACCAAACACAAAAAGAAATGCGAGCAAAGTACAACCCATACTTCTGGGCAGCCTTTGTACTAATAGAATAAAGAAGCCCATCCCCAACCTAAGGACAGGACAACTTTTGTTTTGATTGAGTAATACCAAATGAATCTCAAAATATTAGAACAATGAAAAAACAAATCAAATATTTAAACTCCCTCTCCTTTGGAGAGGCTTGGGGAGAGGCTTGAACTTGTTCTTATTTCGTTTTTTTTGCCCTATTTTTTGCAAAAAATGCAAGGAAAACAGCAAAAACAGCCTTTTTGTCAGGTCGAGCCCCTTTTGTCAGTTCTAGTTCACGATTATAAGGAGTGAGTATCGAGAACAAGCATAAATACTCCCTGCCCACAAGCTAAACCATTAATCATTAAGCATTAATAATTAATAATTTTGATACAATAAGGGCTTTTATCTAATAATTATTGAATAATTTGCCTCAATACGAAGCTCCGTATGTACACATGTTGCGTGACTTGCCTCAATACGAAGCTTCGTATGCACGTATGTTGCGTGACTTGCCTCAATACGAAGCTTCGTATGCACCCATGTTGCGTGACT
>CAYTAU010000145.1:0-6681 GCA_964435855.1 uncultured Bacteroidales bacterium
TAACATTAAATTATCCAACCCTAATAATTAACCACAAATAAATCCAACTAAAAAGCCGTATGTAAAAGGTTTTACAAAAACATTCGCTGTTTTATTTTATAATCTTTTGTGCTAATATTTGTATTATTTGTTACTCATTTGTTATCTTTGTAACTTAATGATATTAAATAATTGTTTGGTTTATGGGTTTAAAACTTCGAGAAAAAATAATGAAAGATGGATCATCATCATTGTACCTTGATATTTATTATGAAGGTAAAAGAAAGTATGATTTTTTGAATATACATCTGTCGAACAAACGAAAATCCAGTAAAGAAGATAAAGAAAAAAGAGAACTTGCAGAAAGATTAAGAGTAAAAAAGACAAATGAGTTATATAATCAGGAAACAATAACATTTGAAAAGAAAAACAAACAAGAAGATTTCTACACTTATTTTGAAAAATTTATCAAAGAAAAGAATAATACCCCTGCTTACTGGGATGCTTTATTATTGCAAATAAAATCTTTTTCAGAAAACAAAGAAAATTTATCGTTTGCAAAAATTACAGATGATTGGCTACTTAAATTTCAAAAGCACCTATTAAACAATCATGCCAATAATACTGTGCTTTTATATATGAATTGCCTAAATGATGCTTTAAAAACCGCATTTAGAAAAAAGATTATTTCTCAAAATCCTTTTACTACAATTCCAAAATCAAAGAGAGTTAAGAAAATCAATACTGAGAAAACTTATTTGACGATTAAGGAATTAAAATCATTGGCAAATATTCAGACAAATTCAATTTTAAAGCAGTTTAGACAGATTTTTATTTTCAGTTGCTTTACAGGATTAAGATGGAGTGATGCAAATAAATTAAAATGGAGTAATATTATTGAGATTAACAAAAATGGCAAAAAAGAAAAAGTAATTTCATTTAAGCAAAAGAAAACAAAGCAGCTTGAATATATGCCATTGTCAAAACAAGCAATTAATATTCTTGCTGATGTAAAGTTGGTAAGCAAGAATAATGAATTTGTTTTTAATGAAATTGTAAATATGATAAATGAACGGTCTGAAAATGCTGTTTCAAGGAAAATAAATAGAGAAATTAAAGCATGGGGAAAAGAAACCGGAATAAAAAAGAATTTACACTTTCATGTATCAAGACACACATTTGCAACAATGTCATTGACACATGGAGTTGATTTGTATACAGTTTCAAAATTACTAGGGCATAAGGATATTACAACTACAACAGTGTATGCAAAAGTAGTAGATGAAAAGAAAGCAACAGCAGTAGCAAATTTACCAAAGTTGAATTTTAATAAGAATTAATATTATGGGTGTTATACTAAGAGAAAAAAAACTAAAAGATGGAGGTGTATCACTATACCTTGATATAGCTCATAAAAATGAAAGAAAATATGAGTTTTTGCATATTCGTATTTCAAACAAGCGAAAAGACTTAAAAGACAATCAGGAAAAAAGAAAACTGGCTGAACGTATCAGAAGCCAAAGAGAATATGAATTGATTATTAAAGAAAGCGGTTTGTCCGACCATAAAAAGCGATTAGCAGACTTTATTGTATTCTTTGACAATGTAATTCATAATGAAAAGAAATCACATAGGATGTGGGTAAGCTCATTAAAACACGTACAAAAATATATTGGAGAAAATGGCAGATTACCATTTATTGAAATAACAGAGCAATGGATTTTAGGGTATCAAAGACATTTATTAAACCTTGTAAGTATAAATTCTGCTTTCAATTATCTGAACACTTTCAATATTGCCATGAATATAGCAGTAACACAAAAGATAATTAGAGAAAACCCATTTAAAGCAATTCCAAAGCATCAAAGATTAAAAAGGCAAGAAGTTGAAAGAACTTTCCTTACAATAGAGGAGCTTAATAAGATGGCATCAGTAGAAACAAAAGTTCACCAACAAACCAAACAAGTCTTTTTCTTTGCATGTTTTACCGGACTGCGTTGGAGTGATGCCAACCCAATAACTTGGGATGATATTGATAATACTGGAAAAGGAAAAAAAGAAAATTATGTACTTAGATTTAAACAACAAAAAACAAGCTCTTATGAATATCTGCCACTATCAGAACAGGCAGTAGAAATTATAAAAGAACGAAAAGCAGATTTTAAAGAATTTCAGAAAAAGGAAAATATGACTTTCAGGGATAGGCAGGAACTAGATCTTGGCAAAACATACATTTTTCCATATGTAGTAGAATATAATCCAAATTCAAGAGCCAGACAGAAAAAGATAAATGAGCAATTAAAAAAATGGGCTAAGGATGCAGGAATAACAAAGGATATTCATTTTCATGTAGGCAGACATACATTTGCAACACTTGCCTTAACTTATGGAACCGACCTTTATACAGTCTCAAAACTGCTTGGGCACAAAAGCATTAATACTACTACTATTTATGCAAAAGTAATTGATAAATTAAAAACAGAAGCTGTGGCAAAACTGCCGACAATTAGTAAATAATAAAAATTAAGCTAAAAATATTTCAATTTTCTCTTGAGTATAAGGCTTTCTCAAAGCCTTTATAGTTACATTATTATCAGAATAAGTTTTTGAAAAAACTATACTTACATTATTTATAAGCGGAACAACATTTGTAATTGAATTAAGGTCTTTTATTCCAAAAACAGCCGAAAGAATTTTCTTATAGGTCGTAACATTCATTATTAGCTGCGACCTCTCACCATCTATCATTTCCAACAGGCAAAAAAAATCACTATACTTTATTTGGTTCGTAGGTAAAAATATTATGAAAATCTAAACTTATCAACATTTGCAAATTGTTGCGTTTGCTTTGAAATTCTAATAATTGCACCAAAATAAAAAAATCATTGTTTTGGTTTTCCTGTTTTTGCTTTGTTTCGCACTTTCCAACAGTCTGTATTACTGACCGTTGTTAATAAACGGATTTGGGAAAAAGTATCATTATCTATTAAATTTGTCGAAGAATAAAAGAATTATTAATCAATAAAAATTGGGTGAGATGGGAAATCAAATTTATGTGGCATCAAAAAATGATTTAGAGCAATTAATAAATAATGCAGTTGGAAAAGCATTGGCAAAGGTGAATTTCAATAATGAAAAGATAGCATTTGATATTATGAATGTTGAGCAGGTGTCAGAATTTCTGAATATAGCAATAGCAACTGTTTATGATAAAACATCCAGAAATCTCATCCCTCACAAAAAGAAAGGCAATAAGCTATATTTTATCCGAAAAGAAATTGAACAATGGATACTGGAAGGAAATGTAAAGACCTCAGATCAGATTGAAGCGGAAACAATGGATTATATTTTAAATAAATCAAGTAAGTAATTTTTAAAATATGAACGAACAAAATACATATACAATAAGCGAACTGGCAGAAATGTATAACGTCAGTTCAAGAACAATAAACAACTGGCTTAAGCCAATTCGAAAAGAATTACTTGAGATGAGAAAGGATCAAAAAAGATTAAGAATCTTACTGCCAAAACAAGCAAAGAGGATAATAGAATTTTTAGGCTTACCCTAAACAGAAGTATTTGTTTAAAGAAATTACATTTTTGCATATCACCATATATTGAGCATATTTATATCTATTCCAAACAATTATATTTAGATGCTCAAAATCATAACATTATCACTTGTAAATTTGAGGAATAATATTAATTTTAACACTTTGATATTAAATGAAACATATAAGCTAAAATGTACTAAATTAAAAGGGAAGAATTATAATATTTTAAATGAATATTCAAGAAATTATAAAAAATCCAGAAGGTAGAAAGTTGGAGTTTAAAGAGAAATTTCCAACTAAATCTGATTTGTGTAAAACAGCTATTGCATTTGCCAATGATGCTGGAGGAGTTATATACATTGGTGTTAAAGATGAACCAAGAGAAGTAATTGGATTGGATGAAATAGAGATTATAAAACTTGAAGAAAAAATCAGCAGCATAATTCATGACAATTGTGTTCCAGCTATATTACCTGATATTTCAATTGTTAATTATGACAAAAAAAGCTTATTAAAAGTAATGATTCATATAGGTGGTAAATCACCATATTATTTAAAGTCAAAGGGTAAATATGAGGGTACTTATATAAGGGTTGGATCTTCAAATAGAATTGCATCAAAAGAAATTATTGATGAGCTTGAAAGAAAAGCAGGTAATATTTCATATGACTCAGAAATAAGCTTACATAAATCTGTTGACTCATTAGATATTAGTTCTTTTAAAGACTTATACAAAGAAAAAGCCAAAGAAACTTTGACTGCTAATGTATTGGATAAACTAGAGTTGATAAAAGCAGAACAGGGAGCAAAATTTCCTGTAAATGCACTTATTTTACTTTCTGATGATAAGATACGTAGATCTAAGTTTCCATATGCAAAAATTGAGTGTGCCAGATTTAAAGGAATTGGAGTAGGTAATTTTATCGATCAAAAAACTTTTGATGGAGGGATAGCTGAACAAGCTGATTTGGCAATGCAATTTGTAAGACGACATATTTCTGAGGGCACAGAAGGATATGATGGTGTTTATAGAAAAGACAGATGGGAATATCCAGTTATTGCTGTTAGAGAAGTTATTCGTAATGCAGTTATTCATAGAGATTATTCATTGACAGGTAAAGATATCAAAGTAGCAGTATTTGATGATAGGATTGAAATATCAAGTCCGGGACTATTACCACCAACAATAAACTACGATGATATGAAATCCGGTCAATCTGATATTAGAAATAAAGTCCTTGCCCCTGTTTTTAAAAGAATGGGAATAATTGAACAATGGGGAAGCGGTTTAAAACTAATTGCTGATGAACTTTCTAAATATCCTGAAATATCTCTTAAATGGCAATATCCTGGATTAAGTTTTAAAGTAATATTTTTAAAAGGAACTGTGGAGAAAAGTTCGGAGAAAACTACCCAGAAAACTACCCAGAAAACTACCCAGAAAATAATTGAATTGATTAAAAATAATCCGAAAATTAGCAGAAAAGATTTAGCAAATAGTATTGATGATATTACAGAAGATGGAATTAAGTATAATTTAGCCAAACTAAAAAAAGAAGGAATAATAGAACGCATTGGTGCGGATAAAGGAGGATACTGGAAGATTATTGACAAATACAGATAATATGGCACTTTTTCAGAAATCAGTAGAGAAAAAATACTTAAACGAGCTTAATCAGGACTTGATTGATGAAAAGTATCAAAAGTTCCTGAATTATTTTGGAAATTCTGAGATACAAGAAAATATACGCAATTCGAAAGAAGAAGAATTCCAATCTGAATTTATTAGAGAACTTTTTGTAAATATTCTTGACTACACTCTTAAGCCAAATCCCGGATTTAATATTGTTCTTGAAAAGAAGAATGTTGACGATAGTAAAAAAGCCGATGGTGCAATATTAAGCCAAGAAGAAGTAATAGTAGTTATAGAATTAAAATCTACTGATACAAGAGATCTTGATTCTGTAGAAACTCAAGCATTCGGCTATAAAAACCATCACCCTAAATGTAAGTATATTATAACATCAAATTTTGAGAAACTAAGGTTTTATATTCATAATGCTTTAGATAAAGAAGAATTTGACTTGTTTAATATGAGCATAGAAAGATTCTCATTAATGTGGCTTTGTTTGTCGAAAGATAATGTTCTAAGCAATCTGCCAAGCAGTATTAAAGAAGCTTCTGTATTAAAAGAAAAAGATGTAACAAAAGAATTATATGCCGATTACTCTGTATTCCGTAAAGATTTGTTTGAGAACATATTAAAAAACAATCCTAAAAAAGATAAACTATTACTGTTCAAAAAAGTTCAGAAATTGCTTGATAGATTTCTATTTATATTTTTTGCAGAAGACAGATTATTACTGCCTCCAAACTCAATTAGCGAAATAATAGACCAATGGGAAAGCCAGTCTGACTGGGGCGATGATATTAAACTATACGATAGATATAAAAAGTACTTTGATTTATTAAATACAGGTTGGAAAGGAAAAAAACATGAAATATTTGCCTATAATGGAGGCTTATTTGCTAAAGATGAAATTCTGGACAACTTAGTTATTGATGATGATATTTTAAAGAAACATACATTAAAATTAAGCGGATATAATTTTAATCCCGAAAGTACAGCCAAGAAAGAAAGCGAAAAGGTAGTTGATGTAAATATTTTGGGACATATTTTTGAACACTCATTGTCAGAAATAGAAAATGTGCAAGCAGAAATTAGGGGCGAAGAAATTGACAAGAGTAAAACAAAAAGAAAAAAAGACGGAATTTTTTACACCCCTAAATACATTACCAAATATATAGTTGACAATACGGTTGGCAAATTATGCGAAGAAAAGAAAACCGAAATTGGTATTATTGACGAAGAATATGCAAAAGGCAGAAAAAACCGAAAAAAAGAAATAGTAAAGAAATTAGACAATAATTTAAAAACTTACCGTGATTGGCTATTAAATATTACTATTTGTGATCCTGCTTGTGGTAGCGGAGCTTTTTTAAATCAGGCACTTGAATTTTTAATTAACGAACACGCATATATTGATGAATTACAAGCACAACTCTTTGGTGCAAGTATTATTTTTCAAGATGTTAACAATCATATCTTAGAAAATAATATTTATGGTGTTGATATAAATGAAGAAAG
>CAYTAU010000146.1:0-6581 GCA_964435855.1 uncultured Bacteroidales bacterium
TTAAGTGAAAGAGGAATCTCTATATATTGTAATTTATGTGTTATAGTTGCATTTGGGGCAAATGCATAAACCGAATCCAAAGTACCCTGATTAACAGTAAATTCAGGAACTGAATCTAAATATGTTACAGCTCCACCAAAATTATTTACCATAAAAGAAGTTGAAAAAGCAAAATTATCGGAGAGATTTAAATCTCCTGTTAATCCATATGCAAAACCTAATCTTACACCATCAGTTTCAACTTGTTTTGTAATACTTGGTTTCATCCACGAAACAATAGGACTAACAACAAATCCTCCACTAATTTTTTGGCTGTATGAATATCCAACTGCCAATAATAAAATAAATAATACTATAAATCTTTTCATAATTATTAAATTTGTTTTTTTAATTTATTACAATACAAAAATATATTTTTTTATTATAAAATATAATATTTTTATTTTTTTGTTTTAAAAAGATATAAAATAAATATGAAAAACCTGATATTATTATTAATTGTTGTTTTATTTGTTGTTGGTTCATGTAAGGATGATAACAAGTTTGATATTGATGTTTCGGATATTAACATAGATATTAAATTTAACAGATTTGATAACGATCTTTTTGAACTCGATATTGATAGTATTTATAACGAAGTGCCAAATCTTGCCCATAAATATGGCGAGTTCTTTGATATGTTTACACACAGAATAATAAATATTGGAGGTATAGAAAATAAGGCTTTTCCTGACCATTTAAAATTGTTTATAGAAGATAGAATTAATAAAGAAGCATATGATTATTCACAAAATATATTTTCTGATTTTTCAAAGCAAGAGGAAGAAATAATAGAAGCTTTTAAACATTATAATTTTTATTTCCCTGAGAAACCTATTCCTGATATATATCTTTATGTTTCAGGATTTAATCAGTCGGTTGTTACTGCCGAAAATATTATTGGTATTGGTATAGATAAATATATGGGAAGCAATTGCGATTACTATCATTTATTACGTTTGCCACAATATATGAGATATAAAATGAGACAGGAAATGATAGTTGTTGATTGTATGAAAGCATGGGCACAATCGGAATACGAGTTTGATGAACTGGAGAGTAACCTTATGGAAAATATGCTTTACAAAGCTAAAATACAATATTTTATTAATGCAATGTTGCCAAATAAGGCAGATACTTTAAAATGGGGATTTCCAAATGCTAAGTTAGAATGGTGCAGGAATAATGAACAACATATTTGGTATTATCTAATTGATAATAAACTTTTATTTAGTTCCGATTATATGGAAATAAAACGTTTTACTAATGACGGACCGTTTACTACAAGTTTTACTAACGAGTCGCCTGCAAGAGCATCAGTTTGGCTTGGAATGCAGGTTATTGAAGGATACTTAAAAAATAACCCTGAAGTAAGTTTTCAGGACTTAATGAATGAAACCGATTATCAGAAAATACTTAATAATTCAAGATATGAACCATAATATTTTTGCTTTTACATTTTTACTTGTTTGCATAAGCTTAATATCAGTTGGGCAGGAAAAAATACCTTTAAACCATACAGTTTATGATAGCTGGAATAATTTAAACGATTTTAAAATATCAGATAACGGTAAATGGATATTTTTTCAGCAAGACCCACAAAAAGGAGATGGTTTTATTGTACTTAAAAATATTGAAACCAATTACATTGACACAATCCCAAGAGCTTATTCGGCAAAGTTCTCGCCTAATTCAGATTTTTTGGCTTTTAAGATAAAGCCACAGCAGGATACCATAAGAAAAATGAAATTTGATAAAGTGAAGAAAGACAAGTTGCCAAAAGATACTCTTGGTATTTTAGTTTTTGGAAGCGATACAATATTAAAGTTTGAAAGAGTAAAATCATTTAGAACTTTTAAGGATAGTTCATCGTGGTTAGTGTATCATAAGGAAAAAAAAGCAATAAAGAAAAAGGATAAAAAACCTGTTGCTGATGAAAGCGTGAAGAAAAAGAAAGCAAAGAAGAAAAGCAAAAAACAATTGGAACAGGAAAAAATAGCAAAAGAGAAATCAGATAAGAAAAAGGCATTTAATAAAAAGCAAAAGGGAACAAAGTTGGTAATATATAATCCGGTTATCGGAGCCAAACATTCATATAATAATATTCAGGAGTATGATATTAGCAGAACAGGGAAACTTATAAGTTTTATAAGAGTAAGGAAAGATACGCTTGACACTTCTTATGTGTTTACTTTTAATACTCAGTTAGAACAATTAGATACAATATTTCAACAACAGGGTATAGCAAAAAAAGTGTGTGCTAATAATACAGGGAGTAGTGTTTCATTTATTTGTTCGCAAGATACGGGTGAGCAAAAAACTTACAGTTTATATTTTTGGGAGAATAATACTTTTAGAACTGAATTAATAGTTGACACATTAACAAGTGAGATACCAAGAGACTGGTCAGTAAGCGAACATGGAAGTATTTACTTTTCGCGCGATGATTCTAAATTATATTTTGGAACAGCTTTAAAACCCAAAATTGAGCCTGAAGATTCGTTAATTGAAGAAGAAAAATATCATTTAGATGTTTGGCATTGGAAAGATCCATATTTACAGCCTCAACAAGTTAAAAATATTAAAAAAGAACAAAACAGATCTTACACCGCGGTGTATCATATAAAAGAAAAGAAAATTATTCAGATTGGTGATACTGTTATAAGAAACATAAGTATTCATAACAAAGGAAATACAGATTACGCTATTGGTATTTCCCGATTACCTTATGCCCACATGGGGCAATGGGATATGCCGTTCTATAAGGATTTTTATTTAATTGATATTAATACCGGAGAAAAACAAAAGATTGCCGAAAAAATACAGCATAGTGTTCATCTTTCAACAGGCGATAAATATTTATTTTGGTTTGATTTGGATAAACAAGAATGGTTATTAAAAGGCATTGATATGCCCGACACAATATCTTTAACAGGTAATTTAGATGTAAATTTTTATAACGAGGAAAGAGATGTTCCGCAAAAACCGGGTTCATATGGCATTATTAGTTGGACAAAAAACGATAAGTATTTATTAATATACGATATGTTTGATATATGGAAAATTGATCCAACAATGAAGGAAAAGCCATATAATCATACAAAAGGCTATGGAAGGGAAAATAATATTAAGTTTAAAAATATTTGGTTAGACAATGATGCCTATTATCTTGAAAAAGACCAGAAGTTATTGTTAAGCGCATTTTACGAAACCGATAAAAAATCAGGTTTTTATTCAAGCACAGTTGATGCAAAAGAAAATCCAAACTTATTAATTGCCGAAAATTGTTTTTTCCGTAGACCTATTAAAGCACGATATGCCGATAGACTTATTTGGCGTAAAGAAACTTTTAAAATGTACCCCAATATCAGTTACAGCAATATTGATTTTACCGATATTAATACAATATCGGATGCAAATCCACAACAAACAGATTATTTATGGGGAAATGTTGAGCCGGTAAGTTGGAAAGCTTACGATGGACAAGAATTAGACGGTTTGTTATATAAACCCGAAAATTTTGATGCTGAAAAGAAATATCCTATGATAGTTTATTTTTACGAAAAATACAGCGATAACATTTATAGACATTACAGACCGGCTCCAAGTCGTTCGGTAATTAATTTTGCGTATTATACCAGTAACGATTATATAGTGTTTATTCCCGATATTAATTATGGAACAGGACATCCCGGCAAGGATGCATACAATGCAATTGTAAGCGGCACCGATTATATTGCCGATATGGGATTTGTTGATAAAGCTAAAATAGGTATTCAGGGACAAAGCTGGGGCGGATATCAGGTAGCGTTTTTAGTAACACAAACCAATAAATATGCAGCAGCAATGGCGGGTGCCTTGGTAAGTAATATGACAAGTGCTTATGGAGGCATACGTTGGGGAAGCGGTATGAGCCGACAGTTTCAGTACGAAAAAGGGCAAAGTAGGATAGGAGAGAGCTTATGGGAAAACCGTGACTTGTATATTGAAAATTCACCATTGTTTTTTGCCGATAAAGTAAATACCCCACTGCTTATTATGCACAACGATAATGATGGTGCTGTGCCCTGGTATCAGGGAATTGAATATTTTACAGCTTTACGCAGATTGCAAAAGCCGGTGTGGATGCTTACATATAACAACGAAGAGCATAATTTAAGGAAAAGACCAAACTGTGTTGATTTAAGTATACGTATGTCGCAATTTTTTGACCATTACCTAAAAGATGCACCTGCACCCAAATGGTTGAAAAATGGTTTGCCGGCTGTTGATAAAGGAAAAAAGGATGGATATGGCTTGTAGTTGTAGTTTGAAATTTGAAACTTGTCATTTTGAGTGGATTTTTGGAGTGAAACGGAGAAAATTTGTATCGAAAAATAGAAAATGGCTTGTTTTCGATACAAAATTCTTGCAGAATTTCACTCAAACTGACACCATTTTCTTATCCCGAACACACGTTAAATATAAACAAGCAAACATTAATTATAAAAATATAAGCACATGAAAAATCTATTGTATCTAATCAGCATTATTTTTATTACAAGTTCATGTATAGAAATAAATTTTGAAAATCCGCAACCTAAGGGTATAGCTAATGAAAAAACAATTCCTGAAACAATACATGGAAAATATTCTATGGGTGAAGGTGACACCCTGATAATAAGTAAAAATAAAATAAGTTTTGCTAACGATACAAACGATTTTAACTTTGATTTGTATTTATCCGATTCTTTAATTGTAAGGACTCTTGGTAAACGTTATTTTGTAAATATTAAGGCTGACAGCAGTTTTTGGAGTTTGTATGTTTTGAAAAAAAATAAAGCTAATCTTGATGTTTTAACAATTTATACCGATTCGCTTCCGCAAATTGAAACAATGAAAAAAATAACCAATGTAAAAGAAATTTACCATAAAACAGGTACTCTTGATATGTATATTGTTGATCCTACACAAAAAGAGCTAAAAAAGATGATAAAAAAGGATGTTTTTGTTAGTATGGGTACTTTTTATAAAATTGATTAGTTGTGCAAGCACTCACGAGAAAGGTAATTTAAATATTTTATGGAACGCGATGCAATCGCACACCAGCAGGGATTGTTTAGTTATTTTCATCCAAATACTCAAATAGCTCGTTTTTAAGTAAGCTAACTTTTGTTTTATATGCTTCTTTTAAATGGGATAGCATTTCCAGATAAGACCTATCAGAGCAGCAAACATATTTTTTAGATTGGAGAAAAATTATTAAATCTAATTTAAGGCTAAATTCAGGTGGTAACTCTTTAATTATATATGTTTTTTTTGTTCGTACTAGCATTTGTTTTTTTGTAAGAGGAAATAAAATTTCATTATTAAGAATGTTATGATTATTTGTATCTCTCAAAACTATAGGGTAATCTCCACAAATATGTTTACCTCCTGTCTTGGAGTAATAAATTCTCCAATTTTCTAAATCTAAGTTTTCATCGCATTTCATAAACTGCATTAAAGGATAAGCAGCTCTGTATGATTCAATAAAATTCTTGTCTGAAACCATTTGCTTATAGACTTCATCTGGTGCTGATTTCCCCGTTTTTGTATCTATTATTTTATATCCTAATTTTCTTGGATCTATATCCTTTAATAATTCAATCATTTGTCCATCCAATTTTGGAAGTCGCCAATATGTACTGTAGATAAAGAGTTGAATACTAAAAATTTTTTCCGATGTAATTTGGATAGGACCTAATGCTTGCTGAAGTTCCAAAAAAACGTGCTTTAATTTGTCTTCAATTTTTTGGTATACATCTTCTAAGTAATCGGTTTTTGTATTGGCAAAATCAAAAGTGTTTCTGTTCTCTTCATAAAAATGAGTTTTAGTCGAAAAGTCTTTTGATTTCAAAACCTTTCTTTCAATATCATAAATGGAAAATTTATCCTTTGAGTCAGTAAATCCTTTTAAGTAAAATTTGGGAATATAATGATGTCTTTTAGAAAATGTCATTTATTAAAGCTAACAGTTGATATTTTTACCAAAAATAACACAAAAAAGGGTGCAAAACCCTGTTACTACACGAATCCTTTCGTGTGGTTTATTGTAAAAATCATTAAACAAAAATAACAAAAAAAAGGAGAAAACTCTCCTTTAATATTTTGTAAATGTTTCATCGTCTAATATCATGTAGGTTCCATATGAATCCGTTACAGGGCGTTGATCAATTGTATATTTTTTCGAGAATACCAGAGCTTTAAATTTTAATATGTTATTCTTAATTTTGACTTTCCCATGGATATATTTCGTGACAAAACCGTCATCATAATCATAGTTACCACTGCCGTTTTCTATAATTTCTAATTCCGTATAATCTCCATACCATATTCCTACAAAATCCATGTCTGACTCAGGAATATCTTTTTTACATGAGTGAATTGTCATTAAAGTTAATACTAAAATTGAAAGTGCTATTATCTTTTTCATCTGTTCCATTTTTTATAATTAATAATTCTATGTTTATTGTCCATAACGCCCCGAATAGAAAGCGTTTTAATGCTTTTTATTTAGTGTT
>CAYTAU010000147.1:0-6523 GCA_964435855.1 uncultured Bacteroidales bacterium
TTTGTAAGCTGATAAACTATTTCGCTTCCAATAGAGCCTGCCGCACCTGTTACTAATACAATTTTATTTAATATTTGCTTCTTGATCTGTTTTTTATCAAGCTTTATTGTTGTTCGTCCAAGTAAGTCTTCAATTTTAATGTTTTTTATCTGATTAAAACTAAGTTCTCCATTTATCCATGTGCTTACTTCCGGAACTGTTAATACTTGAACATCAAAACTTAAACAAATTTCTATTATTTTATTTCTTATCTCTTTTTCAATATTTGATTTCGCTATAATCAATTTTGAAACATTATTTTTTTCAAGAATATCTTCCAAATTATCAACTCCGTATATTGTTGTTCCTTCAAGTTTACTTTTTATAATTTGTCCTTTATTTTCAATAAATGCTATTACTTTGTGATTTGTTTCATCATCACGATCCAGAGTACGCTTAGTAATCAATCCTAATTGATCTGTTCCATATATTACAACGTTTGTACGATCTTTTTTTGGATGGTTTATTTCAAAATACAAGATTTTTACCACAATCCTCAAGGTTGTCATAATAAAAACAGTGGTAATAAAATCAATAATAACTATTGATATTGGGATAACAAATGCTCCATCAATAAAATAGTATCTTATAACATTGCTAAATAAAAAGAAAAAAGTACCAATAAAAATTATAATAAAAATTCTTTCTGCATCCTTAGTGCTGGTAAATCTAATAATTCCCGCATAAGATTTACCAATAATAAAACTTATTAATCTTATTACAATTACAAATGGAATTACAAATTGTAAACTTTTAATTTCATCATTTTCGATATTAAAATTAAAACGCAAAAGATAGGCTAATACAATAGCAAACAGACAAATAAAAATGTCAATTATAAAAATTATCCATCTCGGAGTATGATGTTTTAAAAAAATCATTATTTATTATTTTTAGCTGCCATTAAAGTATTCTTCATTAAAGAAACGATTGTCATTGGTCCAACACCTCCCGGAACAGGTGTAATATAGCTACATTTTAGTGCTACTTCATCAAATTTAACATCGCCAAGTAATTTCCATCCTGACTTTGTTTTATCTGATTTAACTCGTGTAATTCCAACATCAATAACTACTGCACCTTCTTTTACCATATCACCGGTAACAAACTCTGCAGAACCAAGTGCAACAATTAATATGTCTGCACTTGCAACAAGTTCTTTTATGTTTTTTGTTTTGCTATGACACATTGTTACTGTAGCGTCAATCCCTTTTCTTGCCATTAATAAACTAATTGGTTTCCCTACAATATTACTTCTGCCAATTACAACACAATGTTTTCCCGATGTTTCAATATTATAGCGTTTTATAAGTTCCATAATACCATATGGTGTTGCCGAAATATATGCAGGTAATCCAATCAACATTCTACCTGTATTTTCCGGATGAAATCCGTCAACATCTTTTTTGGGATTAATTGCATTAATAATTTTTTGCTCATCCATATGATCCGGTAAGGGCAATTGAACAATAAACCCATCAATATTATCGTCGTTATTTAATTTTTGTATCTCATTAAGTAGTTGTTCTTCGCTTATATTATCATCAAACCGCAATACTGTTGATTCAAAATTGGCCTGATTACATGCTTTTTCTTTGTTTCCAACATAAGTTTCGCTTGCGCCATCGGTTCCAACTAAAATAGCAGCTAAATGTGGTACCCTTTTTCCCATTGCTTTTAATTTTTCAACTTCTAAAGCAATTTCGTTTTTTATTTCCTGTGCTATTTTTTTTCCATCAATTAACTCCATATACTTACTTATGTATTAATTTCGATTTTGCATGTTTTGCATATTTTGCATTACTTTTCTCATATTTTTATTTCCACCTGTCATCAAACGCATCATTTTGCGTGTTTCGTCAAATTGTTTTATCAATCTGTTTATTTCCTGAATAGAAGTACCGCTTCCTGTAGCTATGCGTTTTCTTCTGGATCCATTTAATATAGTAGGATTTACTCTTTCGTCAGGTGTCATTGAATAAATAATAGATTCTATGCTCTTAAATGCGTCATCATCAATATCAATATTCTTCATAGCTTTTCCAACTCCCGGAATCATTCCTGCAATATCTTTAAGATTTCCCATTTTTTTAATTTGCTTTATTTGTTTAATAAAATCATTAAAATCAAATTGGTTTTTAGATATTTTTTTCTGCAGTTTTCTTGCTTCTTCTGTGTCAAATTGTTCTTGAGCTTTTTCAACAAGAGAAACTATATCTCCCATTCCAAGAATACGATCAGCCATACGATCAGGATAAAAAATATCCAAAGCATCAAGTTTTTCACCTGTACCAACAAATTTTATTGGTTTATCTACAATAGAACGTATTGACAAGGCTGCTCCACCACGAGTATCACCATCAAGCTTTGTTAATACAACACCATCAAAATCAAGTCTATCGTTAAATTCTTTAGCTGTATTAACCGCATCCTGACCTGTCATAGAATCAACAACAAACAATATTTCTGAAGGATCTACGGTATCTTTTATCGATTTTACTTCTTGCATCATTTTTTCATCAATAGCAAGCCTTCCGGCCGTATCAATAATTACAAGATCATTTCCATTAGATTTTGCGTGTTTAATAGATTCTTTTGCAATTTTAACAGGATTTTTATTTTCCTCATCAGAATATACCGGAATATTTATTTCCTCTGCAAGTATTTTTAATTGTTCAATAGCAGCAGGTCTATATACATCGCAAGCAACAAGAAGAGGATTCTTACCCCTCTTACTTTTAAGATGTTTGGCTAATTTTCCTGCAAAAGTTGTTTTACCCGAGCCTTGTAAGCCAGCTATTAAAACAATGGCAGGACTACCTTTAATATTTACATCAACACTTTCTCCCCCCATTAATTTGGCTAAATTATCTCTAACAATTTTAACCATCATTTGTTCGGGTCTAACAGCACTTAATACATTTTGTCCAAGAGCTTCTTCTTTTATTTTTTCAGTAAAAGTTTTGGCAATTTTATAATTAACGTCAGCATCAAGCAATGCTCTTCTGACATCTTTAAGGGTTTCTGCAATATTAATCTCTGTTATTCTTCCTTCTCCCTTAAGTAATTTAAACGATTTTTCAAGTCTCTCCGATAAATTTTCAAACATATTTTTCTATTTTTTATTGAAATAACAAAAGTACATAAAATATAAAAATTTAAAACATTAACATTAATTTATCTTGTACATTTATAAAATGTAATTTTTTCAACAATTGTTAAGTAATTAGATTCTACTTTTTTAATTATAATTAATATTATAATTAGTTAATTTTCAATAATTTTTACACATATAAAAATTGTTAATTATTTTGTAAAAACTTTATAAAAAATATATAAACTTTTTTTGTTTTTTACATTTTAAGATAGTCTTATAATTTTATATTTAAAATTAAAAATTATTTATAATATTAATTGATTTTATTCTAACAATTTATTAACCTATTTTTATATTTAAAAATTCATAAAGTTTTCAAATTTATTATTATTAACACAATGTTAATTAAATTTGCAAAACATTGTTATTCATAATCTAATTATAATAACAATTTGTTGAAATCATATTATAAAAAAAAATAACAAAAAAAGCTTAAAATTTATCAACTATATTAACAGGATATTAATATCATTATGTATTTTAAAAATTTATTATTATTATTATGTATTATATAAAAAAAAGTATTTCAGAAAAAGGTTTTATTGATAAAGATATAGAAAAAAATATTAATATTGTAGAAGAAATATTAAAACTTAAGAAAAAGAAAAATGCAATAATTTTAGGACATTTTTATCAGGAACCTAAAATACAAGATATATCAGATTATCTTGGTGATAGTTTATATTTAGCTCAAATAGCAGAAAAAACAAATGCTGATATTATTGTTTTTGCAGGTGTTTATTTTATGGCAGAAACTGCAAAAATGTTATCACCGCAAAAAAAAGTTTTATTACCTGATTTAAATGCAGGATGTTCGTTATCTGATTCTTGTTCAACTAATGATTTTAAAAAATTTAAAGAAAAACATTCTGATCATATTATAATATCTTATGTTAATACAACTTCAGAAATAAAAGCATTAACAGATATTTGTTGCACATCAACAAATGCTGTACAAATAGTAGAAAGTTTACCTGAAAATGAAAAAATAATATTTGCACCAGATAGAAATCTAGGAAACTATATAAATAGTGTAACAAATAGAAATATGCTTATTTGGGATGGAGCTTGTCATGTGCATGAAGAATTTTCACTCGAAAAGATATTGGAATTAAAAAATAAGAATCCTGATGCAAAAATAATAGCACATCCTGAATGTCAAAAACAAATTTTAATAATTTCTGATCATATTGGTTCAACATCATCTTTATTAAAATTTACAAAATTAGATAACGGTAAAATATATATAGTAGCAACAGAATCAGGTATTTTACATCAAATGAAAAAAATAAGTCCTGATAAAATTTTTATACCGGCACCACCAAAAGATTCAACATGTGGATGTAATGATTGTAAATATATGAAACTTATAAACTTAGATAAATTATATAATACATTAAAATATGAATTGCCGGAAATAATAATGAATGATGAATTAATAAAAATGGCTGTTAAACCAATTAAACAAATGTTGGAAATATCTGAAAAACTCGGACTATGAAAAAGTTTATTTACACATTAATATTTATAGTTTGTATTTATTCTTTAAATGCTCAAAAAAAGGGTATTGATCCAAATGGTCATAATAAATTTTATTATGAAAATGGAAATATATCAAGTGAGGGAATGATGAAAAATGGAAAACCTATTGGAATATGGAAAACATATTATGAGACAGGAGTAATAAAATCGGAGGGTATAAGAAAGAATTTTTTACTTGATAGTATATGGGTATTTTATGATAAAGAAGGTGATATAATTAAAAAGATAAGCTATAGAAGCGATAAAAAAAATGGATACTATTATACTTATAAATATAACATAAATAAAGATACCGTAAAATATGGAGGAGTAATTTCAAAAGAACTATATCTTAATGATATAAAACAAGGAATATCATTATATTATACAATTGATGGTTATTTAAAGAAAACAATTTTATATAAAAATAATAAGAAAAATGGAATTTCAAAAGAATATGCAAAAGACGGGAGATTAATTACGCTGGTTGAATATATAAATGATGTTTTAATTAATAAGGAATTTATAAATAGATATAACAGTGAAAAATTAAAGCATGCAATTTGGAAAGAATTTCATTCAAACGATAAAATTAAAACAGAAGCAAATTATATTAATGGTAAAATTCATGGATTGTATAAAGAATATTCTGCTTCAGGAAATCTAGAAAAAGTTATAAAATATGAATTTGGAGAATTGCTTATTGACAGTATTGATTCTTTAGAAATTAGTGATAAATTGAATAAAGATATTTTTAAAAAATTAAGAGAAGAATACCATGAAAATGGTAAAATAAAATATCTTGGGGCTTTTAATGATTCTATTCCTGTTGGTTTACATAAGGAATATAGTGAAAATGGAGAAATAATAAATGCCAAAAAATATGATGATTATGGTAATTTAATAGGAGAAGGAACTTATAACCAAAAAGGGAAAAAACATGGTTTTTGGAAATATTATTATTCTACCGGAGAAATAAAATCGGAAGGAAAATATATAAACAATAGAAAATCAGTAAAATGGACATATTATTTTAAATCGGGAACAATAGAGCAAGAAGGATATTTTATAAAAGGAAAATTAGATGGAGAATGGAAATGGTATTATGAAAATAAAAAAATTGAAAGAGAAGAAAATTATGAATTAGGAAAGGAAAATGGACTATTTGTAGAATATTCAAAAAACGGAGCAATAATAACAAAAGGAGAATATATTGAAGGAGAAAAAGAAGGATTTTGGTTTTATAATGCAGGAGATCATATTGAAGAAGGGGATTATCAATTAGGTCTTAAAGAAAATACCTGGAAACATTATTATATTTTACAAACCGAAAAGTCAGATAATAATGAAAAAGGACAATTAATTTTTATTGGTAATTATATACAGGGAAACCCAAATGGAAAACATAAATATTATTATGATAACGGAAAAATGAAACATGAGGGCAAATATATAATGGGTAGCAAGGAAGGAAACTGGTATTACTATAATTATGAAGGTGAAAATTTTCTTATTATTAAGTATAGAGATGATATAGAAGCTAAAATTAACGGAGCTAAAATAAAATTACAGAAAGAGTAAAGTTTTAATGGTATTATTTATGTTTAGAGTAAAAATTTTCAACAATAAGTTCCGATTTTTTAATACTTGTTTTTAGCCAGTCCAACAAAATATCTTTTCTTTGATTTTCTGTTAATTGCCAGTTAATATTTGAATTTCGAAGTTTTTCACTTATATGATATAAAATAATGGCTGCCGAAACCGAAATATTATAACTTTCTGTAAATCCATACATTGGTATTTTTA
>CAYTAU010000148.1:0-6509 GCA_964435855.1 uncultured Bacteroidales bacterium
ATCGCCTCAGATGATTTTGATGTAGTAAGAATAGCAGATAAAGATATTGTTAGAAAAAATAATGCAATAGATTTACTTGAAAAAGGTCAGATATATTTTGAAAAGGGTGATTGGGATAAATCTTTAGAATACTTTAGTAAAAGTATTGAAATTGAAAGTAATATTGGATCTCATATATATAGGGGTATATTATATATAACTTACGGTCTTTATGATAAAGCTCTTGAAGATTTTGGAATTATTTTTAATTATGATGTCTCTGATGAATCATTCTGGTTATTCTATATTCTTAAAGGAGTAGCATTAAGTAATAAAGGTACTGACGTTAAAGCGATAGACAATTTTAATAGCGCAATAGATTTGATTGGGGCAAACAGCTCTAATTCAGAGCTATGTACTGTGCTTGGGTTGAGGTCTGTTTCAAAAAGAAATTTAGGAAAGTATAATGAAGCAATAGATGATCTAAATAAATCTATAGAAATATGTCCAAATGATTTTCATTCCTATTCTCGTAGGGCAATCGCAAAAGCAGGATTAGGCAAATATAAAGATGCTCTTAATGATTGTAATATTTCTTTAAGTTTAATAGATGAGGAAGATGTTATTAAAAAATATTTAACACTAGCACAAAAGAGTAATTTATTGTTTGAAATGGGCAATTACAAAGAAGCAATTAATTACTCAAATAAAGTTATTAATTTATATGATAATAATAATATGACATCTAGTTTAGTTAACACGATTTATTATTATACAATATATTACCGAGGTGCATCGAAAATTGAATTAGGGATAATAGAAAGTGGATGTTCTGATATTAAAAAAGCTTTGGATAATGAACCATCATTATCAGTAGATGAGTATTATAACAAATATTGTAAATAGTATAACAACTCCGCTAATTTGGGCTTGTAACCCAAATCTAATATTATGGCAAAACAAATAAAAAACCTTAGCGAAGAACAAACAGACAGGGCTGCAAGTCTTATAAAATCTCTTAGTCATCCTATGCGGATTTCAATAATTAAATATTTGGAAGATGAAAAAGAATTATCGGTAAAACAACTTCATAATTTGTTAAATATTGAACAATCTACTACTTCATATCATCTTGAAATGTTGAAAAAGCAAGGTGTTTTGGGATTCAGACGAAAAGGTGCAAACACATTTCATTATTTAAAAGAAGACAGATTAGAATATATTATTGAGTGTATTCTCCGGCTTGCAGTTTCTTATTATTAGAAAAGTGAATAAAAGTATATATTAGTATTTTAAACAAAATGAAGAGGAATGAAAGATAAAATAAATTATACGGAATTAGTGTATGATTATCTTGACAACATGTTAGATGAAAATCAGCTAAAAGATTTTAATACCGAAATAAAAAATAACACTGAGCTTAAGAAAGAATTGAAATTACAACAAGATATCTTAAACGTTTTAAAGGATAAAGAAAAGCTTGCTTTTTATAAATCAATGATTGAAGCAGAAAAAAGAGCAAAAAACCCAATATTACGGATTTGTAAACATCTTAATATCGCATTCTATGATTTGTGATTAATGGGAATTTAATACCAAAATTATTGAATATAATATATTTTTTTGTATATTTGTATCGGAATGTAATTTTTTGCATTTCTCATAATATATAATTTTTAAGTATTAGGTCAGGGTTTGGCGAAATGTTAAGCCCTGACTGTTATAAAATCAAAACAAAATATGACATAAAACAAAAAATATTTAAAATATAAAGCCTTAGCTTTTATTCTTACTTTCTAAAACCGCTAAAATTTAAACACCAAGAATAACAAGTCGATGCTCATGCTTGCGTGGGCTGTTCTTGTTTGGTGTATGGGTGCTTAGCGGTACCTTGAAAGTGGATAAGTTGCAGTCCACGTTTTTTTATATACAGTATGAAAAATTCAAACACAAATAAAACTATTTTGGTAATTGACAGTAATAAAATACATCGTCTGTTATTAGAGAAAATTCTTAATCGTACCAATTACAATTTGGTATTTGCAACAAATGAAAAAGAAATTCATAATTACTGCTGTTCAATTATGAGTTTCGATTTGGTAATAATTGAGCTTTTTTTGTGCGGTACAGATGGTTTTGCTTTAATAAAACTTATAAAAGAAATTAGAAAAGAAATTCCTGTAATAGCATTAACAGTTTGTGCTACAAAAAAAGAAAAAGAAAAATGTTTTCAGTCGGGTTGCGATGTTTTTATATCAAAGCCTTTCGATTTGAAAAGGTTGTTAGAGATAATTGATTTTTGGATGATGTAATAAACTTCTGAATAACAAATATTAAAAACAAATCTAAATAATTGTAATTTGTTAATGAAAGTTGTTAATTTTGAGAAAAATGTAACAAATTATGGATAATAAAACAACTACAAAACCATTAAGTCGGTCTGAAATGTGGCAACAGTTGGCTAATGCAATTGCATTGCGTTCCAGTCAAGATCAGGTTTTATGGATAATATTTGGTACATTTTGGGCAGCTAATTTACTTTTATTTAATGCTCTTATTATAGATGGTAAATTTACATCTGAATCAATTGTGGGTATTTTTGTATCTATTGTTGGAATAATAATCTCACGTCTATGGAATATTATCCAAAATCGAGGCATAGGACACATAGAAAGACATGAAAGAATTATTTATTTAATAGAAAGTAATCTGTTTACTAAAGATGAAATAATATTTGCAAATAGCCCCGATCTTAATAAATGCGATTTCAAACAATATCTTCCTAAAGGTAAATCAGCAAGATATCTTATGAAAATTTGCAGTAAATTATCAATTATTCCATGGGGGCTTTTTATTATCTATTTTATTTGGATTTTACTACATTGTAAATATAACTTAATTTAAATGAAAAGGGTATGAAACAAAAGTTAATAATGGATATATACTCAACATAATGAAACAAGAAAAATGAAAAACTTTGAAAATGACCATACGCAAAATAGATTAGAAGAGTACAAACAATTACGAACAGAAATTAGACACTATTTTGATAGGCGAAGTTAAAATATTAAATTTGTTATAACCATTACTCTTGGTGTAATTGGTATTGGATTTCAATTAACAAATTTTTATTTATTATTTGCTGCATTTTTACTGATATGGATTCTTTGGTACGATGAAATTAGAAGAATAAAAGCAGTGTTTAGAACAGCGGCTTATATTGAAATTGTTATTGAAAACGAATTGCCAGGATTAACCTGGGAAACGTATGGAGGAAAACACAGTATTCAAAAAAACTTTATAGAAAGATTTTTAGCAAATGCAATTTACCCAATTCTTTTAATATTAAATGGAATTTGTGGAATAGTTCTTTTAGATAATAAATTTACAATTGATATGTGTTGTTATTTTATTATTGGGATTATTTTATTCATAATGATAATAATTATTTTTATTATTAGTTATAACGTTTCAACAAAGGGGCGTGATAATGAAATAGAAGCATGGAAAAAAATAATAAATGAACTTAAATAAAAGCAATAATATGAAAACGTCAATTACAATAACCTATCTACTTTCACTACTACTGTTTATTTGTAACTACTCATTTGCTCAACAAGCAAAAATTGATTCCCTTGAAAATATACTTAAAACCACCAAAGAAGATACAACTCGTGTCAAAACACTCAACGCTCTTGCTTGGGAATTACAATACAATAACCCCGACACTGCATTTTATTACTCCAAACAAGCTCTGGTTCTGGCTGAAAAAACTGATTGGAAAAAAGGAATAGCCAACTCATACCATCATTTAGGAGGTCTTTATATAGATAAAGGAAACTATCCCCTTGCATTAGATTATAATAACAAAGCATTAAAAATATATAAAGAAATTAATGACAAAAAAGGCATTGCCGCAATCTTCGTCAACATCGGGATTGTCCACGGTTGTCAGAGCAACAACCCTAAAGCATTGGAATACTATTTCAAGTCGCTTAAAATGAATGAAGAATTGTTAGAGCAAGTGAAACACAGCGGAAATCCCGACAAAATTCGTGAGGCAAAAAAGAGCTTGTCTCATGACTTCAGCAATATCGGGACTATCTATCAACGCCAGGGCAATTATCCAAAGGCATTAGAGTACTATTTCAAATCACTGAAAATAAAAGAGGGAATCGGAGATAAAAGTGGCATTGCCATAACTCTTAGCAAAATTGGGATTGTCTATTCTAAACAGGGAGATTACCCCAAAACCCTGGAATACTATTTCAAATCATTGAAAATAAATGAGGAATTTGGAAATAAAAGAGGAATTGCAGCAAATCTCGGCAACATTGGGGTTGTTTATAGGCGCCAGGGCGAATACCTAAAAGCATTAGAGTACTATTTAAAAGCACTGAAAATGAACGAAGAAATGGGGAATAAAAGTTTCATAGCAGTAAATCTCGGCAACATAGGTTCTGTTTATCAAGACCAGGGTGACTCTGCCTACGTTGCTGGAGATACAGCAGCTTCAGCAGACAGGTACTACAAGGCACTGGAATACTATTTCAAAACATTGAAAATAAGTGAAGAAATGGGGAATAAAGAAAGCATTGCATTAAATATAGGCAACATTGGGTGGTTATATGCTGGCATGAAAAAATATAAAGATGCCGAATTATATCTATTAAATGCAATAGAGCTTATGAAAAAAATAGGAACATTATATTATGAAAAAATGTATCAAGAAAAAATTAGTGAACTCTATGCGGAAACAGGTCGTTATAAACTTGCTTATGAACACTACAAAGAAAGCAGCATAGCCAAAGATAGCTTATTTAATGAAGAAAAGAGTAAAGAAATAGGAAAATTAGAAGCAAAATATGAGTACGAAAAACAAAAAGTAATAGATGATGCTGAGAATGAGAAGTTACTTGCCGTTGAAAAAGAACAACAAGCAAAACAGAAAGTAATTAGTTTTACCATAGCGGGTGGTTTGGTTTTGGTAGTAATATTTTTAATATTTGTATTTAATCGCTTAAGAGTTACTCGTAAACAAAAACGAATAATACAAGAACAAAAAGAAGTAGTAGAAATAGCTCACAACCAATTGGAAGAAAAAAACAAGGAAATTCTTGATTCTATAAACTATGCTAAACGTATTCAATCTGCCATACTCCCCCCTTTGCGTATTGTAAAAGAATATTTAAAAGAATCTTTTATTCTTTACAAACCTAAAGATGTAGTAGCAGGAGACTTTTATTGGTTAGAACATAAAAATGGGAAAATTCTATTTGCTGCAGCAGATTGTACAGGTCATGGGGTTCCCGGAGCGATGGTCAGTGTAGTATGCAATAATGCTCTTAATCGCTCTGTGCGTGAATACGGTTTAATAGAGCCGGGAAAGATTTTAGATAAAGCAAGAGAAATTGTAATACAAGAATTTGAAAAATCGGATGAAGAGGTAAAAGACGGAATGGACATTGCTCTTTGCTCTCTTGAAGGCAATAAGCTACAATATGCAGGAGCCAATAACCCGTTGTGGATTATTAGAAATGGAGAGATATTAGAAACCAAAGCAAACAAACAACCCATAGGTAAATTCGACAATCCATTATCCTACAACACACATTCATTTGAATTGCAAAAAGGGGACATCATTTACATATTCTCCGATGGTTATGTAGATCAGTTTGGAGGCGAAAAAGGAAAGAAATTTAAAGCTAAAGCATTTAGAAAAATGCTACTAGACATAGAAAATAAAAATATGGATGAACAAAGATTGTTGATTGACAACACATTTGAAAGCTGGAAAGGAAATCTTGAGCAGATTGATGATGTTTGTGTAATTGGAGTAAGGATTTAAACTTTAAAGAATAAAAATTGTAGTATCCTTTACATTAAGGCTTTATTAATGTTTACATCCTAACCCACTCCAAATACTCATCCCCAATCCCATAAAGCCTAAAAATTTCATTTTTCAACCTAACAAGATTAACAACGTCTTCATAATTATATTTGAGAACTTTTTGCTTTTTATAAGGATTGTGCCAGTCTTCAACAAGTTTAAAGATGTTGGTTTTGTATTGTTTCTGAGTACGTTTGATTTCAAACATTTCCTCAAAATAAGACAGCTTATAAGAATCCATTCCAGGCATGATATCCCTAAACACTTTTAGCAAGTTTATACAACGGTAATTATTACGAATATCCAAACCAGTATTTTTTTCAAGCATCCCGATATCGGGACCATAAAAATAAATAAATCCATCCACCGGCTAAAGCATTTTTATAATGTTTTCCATTGTAAGAGTTTCATCATGGAGTAATGTTGTATTTGTTATCGAATAAGCATATCCTATCAAATAAACTTCCTGATTAAAAAACCATTCGAGGTCAATATAAAGGTCAGTCATAATTGAATTCAGATTTATAGTGAAAAATAATACTTCAAAGCAAATAAATTTTTCTTAGGATTTAAGGGAAGTTAAGGGCAATTAGAGGCAATTAAGGGCACTTAGTGAAGTTAGTGTCACTTAAGGGAAAGC
>CAYTAU010000149.1:0-6463 GCA_964435855.1 uncultured Bacteroidales bacterium
GTGGCCCATTTCCAATTCGTCTCACGATAAACCGCTGCAATGGCCGCTACACACGGAGCATAGATCAAAATGAACAGCAGATAGGCAATCGCCGCCGCTTTACTGCCAAAGACCCGCTGCATCACACCCATCGTTCCAGAATCAATCTCCATTTCTTCTGCAACCGCTTCGAGATCCTCCACGTCCCCAGCGCCAGAAATTCCCATTGGATCAGCAAAACTGCCGGAAAATCCTTCGAAATTTGCAGGAATCGATGCGAAGGCCCCCGAAATTCCACCCCAGAAGTCAAACGACTCTTCCTCGCTCGCCCCGCCGGTTTCAGCGGCATCAAGTTGCGCATACAGAGCATCCAACGTTCCGACCACGGCCTCTTTAGCAAAAATACCGGTAAACAGCCCGACCGTTGCTGGCCAGTTTTCCTGCTCAATTCCCATCGGGGTAAACACGGGCGTAAGGGATTTTCCAACGGCGCTCAACACGGAATCGGAACTGTCTTCATTGCCAAACGAACCATCGGTTCCGATCGTGTTCATCACACTGAGGATCGCCACGACAACAATAATCACCTTCCCGGCACGGATCACAAAACCTTTCAGCTTGTTCCAGGTGTGCAAGAAGACGCCTCTAAAGGTCGGCACATGATACGGGGGAAGTTCCATGACAAACGTGGAGGACTCCCCGCGCAATAGCGTTTTACGCAATAACAATCCGGTCAACACACTGAGCAGAATTCCAAACATGTAGAGGCTAAAGATCAGCGTACTACCGGAATGCGGAAAAAAGGCTGCTGCGAATAGGATGTATACTGGGAGACGAGCCCCGCACGACATAAACGGGTTCATCATCACGGCCATCGTCCGGTCCCGCTCGTTTTCCAACGTGCGCGTAGCCATAATCCCCGGAACGTTGCAACCGAAACCGACCAACATGGGCAAAAAAGCCTTTCCGGGGAGACCGATCGCACGCAACGGGCGGTCCATCACAAACGCAGCTCGGGCCATGTAACCAGAATCTTCCAGCGCGGACAGGCAGAGGAAGATAAAAAAGATAGGCGGCACGAAGGTGGCAACCGTTTGGATGCCGCCTCCAATTCCGCCAGCCAGGATTGTAATCAGCAGATCCGGTACGTGCATCGCGGCGAGCAGTGCTCCGAACCCGTCAACACAGATCGTGCCGAAGAACTGATCGAAAAAATCAATGAACGCGCCCCCGACGTTGATAGTCAGCATAAAGACGCCGTACATGACGCCCAGAAAGATGGGAATCCCAAACACACGGCTCAGAGCGACCCGATCTATTGCATCCGACATCGTTTTTCGCAACTGATCGGTACGCTTGCATACATCTTTAGCCAACCCGTGAATAAATCCGTACCGGCCATCCGCAATGACCACATCGATATCGTCGCCAACGTGCTTTTCGATTTTTTGGATCATATTTTTCAGATCGTCATCCACTGCGCCGGCGCCAATCTCTTGCGCCAGCTCATCGCCTTCCAACAGTTTAATTGCGAGCCAGCGCGCATCCACCCTGGCTTCGGCTGCAGAAGGGGCCAGCTTTTCGCTCAACTCCGTCAGAGCCCCCTCAACCTCATCATCGTATCCAACGCGGGTGGGTGGAACCGCATGGGTCTGTGCAATATGGATCAGCTCATCTTTAAGAACATCGAGCCCGTTGGATTTCGAGGCGACCATTGGAACCACCGGACAGCCCAGATGCGTTCTCAAGTGTTCGACCTCAATTTTGATTTTTCGGTTCTTGGCGATATCCATCATATTGAGCGCCACCACCACGGGCACACGCATCTCGAGTAGCTGTGTCGTCAGATACAGATTGCGCTCCAGATTGGTGGCATCGATGATATTGACCACCACGTCAGGCTTGTCTCTTAGGATGTATTCCCGCGACACCTTTTCATCGACCGAATAGGCGGAAAAAGAATAAATTCCCGGTAGATCAACGACCGTCAGCTTGACGTCGTTGTGTTTACAGGTTCCCTCCAACCGTTCCACGGTCACGCCGGGCCAATTTCCGACCCGCTGACTGGCACCTGTCAGCGCATTAAATAACGTGGTTTTCCCGCAATTCGGGTTCCCCGCCAAAGCCACTGTAAAATTTTTCATACGATTAACTCCACATTCAGGGCATCCGCCTCGATTTTGCGTAATGTCAGACTAAATCCATTCAGCCGAATTTCGGCGGGGTCGCCCATCGGGGCGATGCGCACCAATGTAAATTCTGCCCGCTTCACCAGCCCCATCTGGAGCAATTTCTGACGGTACATGCGATCCGTGGTGTCGTATCCGACCACACGAGCCGATGCGCCAACTTTCATTTCTTTGATTTTCATAATTCCCGCCTTTTTTTAAAATTCTAATGCCAGCTGCGCCGTGACTAGATCGCCCTCGTCACCGCTTTCGAATTCTTCGTGCATATATTCCAACGAAAAACCCATTGCGCCATGCGTCATTTCAGGCAAGGCAATGTTGCACACCACGCCATAGCGATTTTCTGCAACCCAATCGGCTACCTCATCCGAAGTTTCATATTTGACACCGAAATCTACCGAATCGGTTACGGTCACCCCTAACTCCAAGTTCAGGGACTCAGGAGCAAATCCGGTCGATACGCCATCCACCTCAATTTCATCCAGTGCTTTCACATACTCGGCAATCAACGTCATCCGTCCCATCGTTGCCGTAATCCATGCATTCACACCGGCGGTGTCATCTGCGGTGTAGGTGTAGCCAAACTCATCATCCAACACCCCAGTCAGGCCATCGGAATCCATGATGTTTCGAATCCAGGAGCTCCCGAATGCGAGCGAAGAATTTTCACCCTCAACGCCATATGAAGCGGCCAACACCAGATTTTCTGCGTGATCCTCCCCCTCCGTCTCAACGTCTCCGTTAAAGACCGATACACTCGCGTTGAATCCGCCGGCCTCAACTCCGAGCAATGCGGCAGTTTCAAGTGTTTCCGCGAGTTCCAAAACAATCGGATCGCTCACAAATACACTGTCTAAATTCCCAAACGGCACATACATTTTACCGAGTTGCAAATAGAGTGGGAATTTCTCTGTATTCCCCAGTGTGATGTAAGCCTGGTCCACATCGAAGGGCGTATCATCTTCTTCGTAAAGAAACACCAAATCGCCGCGAACCCAATCGGACAGCTGCCATCCGGCCGACAATTCCACCGTGGCCAAGGAAATATCACTGGAATCTTCGTCTTCACCGGACGAATATCCAGCCTCGACCTCCATCACGGCCCCGAATTCCAACCCCTCAGGGAGCTTAAATGTTGACGCCTGAACCGTCTGTTCAACCTGCGACTGAACTGCCGCTGTCTGCACTTGATTTTGGCTTAGGAGCGCACGCAACTCGCTGACCTCTGCCTGTAAGGTATCAAACTGTTGCTTGCTAACGGTTTCTTCGCCCATCACCCCCCCGGCAATAAGAACCCCGGCTGTAACCCCTGCAACTATACGACGTGTTTTGCCCATCAAAATCACCTCATCCTTTCTGATTTAATTCGCGGCCTCACGCCGCCTGTTTCGAAACAGCCCCACGCCGTTTTCGTCTTGGCGAATGAATTTAGGCATGACTAACTTTTATGCAAGCGCTTTTTAGATTTAATTTAAATAAGGCCCGGAGCGCCCCTTAGAGTTAGGAAAACCAAAAAATTTGGAAGCCATTATATGGCGACTGACAATTTTTTTCCAAGGATTGGAACCCCATTCCAAAAAACGAAGACCCAGAATCTCCCTTGCCCCGGTCGAACATTCCAATTACAGTATCTGCGTAATTACTTAAATGGATGGGCAGAAAATGGATCAAATCAATGATGCGGATCAACTGGCACGAATCTTCAAAGTGCTATCGGTGAATACCCGAATCCGGATTCTTCAGCTCATTAAAGAACGTCCCTTTTGCGTCAACGCCCTATCCCACCGACTGGGCATCAGCTCGGCAGCGGTTTCCCAGCATCTGCGCATCCTGCGCGATGCCGACCTCGTCCAGACCGAAAAGAAAGGGTATTTCGTCCATTACCAACTGAACGAGCAGACTCTAACGGACTGGGGCACGGCGGCAAAAGATCTCCTAACGACCCATCCACACGAGCGCGACGGAGCATGCAGAAAGGAAACAAATCATGACGTCTAACCCCAGCATCGCCGTCAGGGCACAGAACCTCTCCAAACGTTTTGAGGATGTTCAGGCCGTGAACGGCGTAAATTTTGAAATAGCATCTGGAGAATTGTTTGGGTTTCTCGGTCCGAACGGTTCCGGAAAAACCACCACGATCAACCTGCTGACGGGACTGGCCCGCCCCGACTCGGGACGCATCAAGATCGCGGGGATCGACTGCACCGCCAAACCGCGCAGCGCCCAGCACTTGATGGGAATCGTTCCCGACGAGAGCAATCTCTACCCGGAACTAACCGGTCTAGAAAACCTCTGCTTCTGCGCCTCACTATATGGCATGCGAAAAAAAGAGCGGCACGCCAAAGCGACCCAGTTGCTCGAGCAGTTCAACCTTACGGCCGCCGCCGGCCGTAAATTTGGAGGCTATTCGAAAGGCATGAAGCGCAAGCTGACCATTGCGGCGGGAATCATCCACGACCCGTCTATCCTGTTTTTGGACGAGCCAACGACCGGAATCGATGTCGCCAGCGCCCGCCAGCTACGCCGCATCATTCAAGAACTGCACCAGAAAGGAACCACCATATTCCTAACCACCCACTACATCGAAGAAGCCGAACGCCTGTGCGACCGCATCGCCTTTATCGTCGATGGACGCATCGTCAAAACCGAACGAGTCTCCACCCTGCTACAGCCCGTACAAAACCGACACATCATTCAGGTGGTTTGCTCGTCCGGATTGGGTCGGGTCGGCGCAGCCCTAACCGATCGGTTTTCCCGCGAAAAGATTGAAATTGTTTCCGATGAGGTATTGCGCGTCGAAAATGCCGCGCCCATTCCGGTTGGGCCGCTGATCCGGTTTTTGGAAGAACAGAGAATCGAGGTATTTGAAGCCACGCGAATCAAACCCAGCCTCGAAGAGGTATTTGTTGAAATCACCGGACTGGGAACCGGGACAATGAAAACGGAGAAATCAGGAGGTCGCAAATGAAAAAATGGACCGCATTTTGGAATATATTTGTGAAGGACTTCCGCACCTATTATCTAAAGCCACCGAACCTCAGCTGGGGCATCATGTTTCCGCTGGCATGGACCCTGATGTTTTTCATTCGATCCGGCCAGAGCATTGAAGGCATCACAAACGTTCTCCCCGGGATCACCGCACTCTCCATCCTGTTTGGAACCACCTCCCTGCTGGCGGTATCGATCACCTTTGAAAAGAAAAACAGATCCTTCGAACGATTGTTGCTGGCACCGCTTCCGATGGAACTTCTGATGCTGGCCAAAACGGGTGGTGCCATTCTGTTTGGAATTATCAACGCTTTTGTTCCTATCACAATCGCCGCGTTCCTGATCGATCTCCCCAACGTCGCCTGGTCCATTTTCATCCCGGCAGTGGTTTTGATCTCCATCGCCTCCACATTTCTGGGACTGTTTATCGCCGTGGCAGTCAATGAAGTGTTTGAAGCGCAAACGTTCTCCAACTTCTTCCGCTTCCCGATGATCTTTCTATCTGGACTCTTCTTCCCCATCAGTGCACTCCCACTGATTTTAAAACCGATTTCCTTTGTGATCCCCCTTACCTACGGGGCCGATCTTCTTCACGGAGCCATCTGCGAAAAAAACGTCATGCCGCTACCGCTCGACCTGCTCATTCTCACCGCCTTCTGCGCGCTACTCTTCGTCTTGAGCCTCCGGAACATCAAACGAAAATGGATCTACTGATCAACCGCGCCCCTTACCCCCGTCATGCTTCCATAAATATTTACCGTTTCCAGTGTTCCGCTTTTCCGTATTTCTGTTTTCGTTACGGAGGATGAATTCAGCCCTGCCTAACTTTTATACAAGCGTTTTTTAGATTATTTAAATATGATCCAAAACACCTCCTAGAATTAGGCACAACGAAAAAAGTTTGCTATGATGGCACATATGAAAAACCTCAGCTCCAGCCTGGAAGACTATCTCGAAACCATCTATGAAATCGCCGAAGCCAAAGGAGCGGCTCGCCCGAAAGACATTGCGGACAAGCTTCAGGTCAAGCCCGCCTCAGTGACCGGCGCACTCAAACACCTCGCCGAAAAAAAACTGGTCAACTACGCGCCATACGATGTTGTCACGCTGACTGCCGCCGGGAAAAAAATAGCCAAAGAAATTCTCCGAAAACACAACGCCCTGCTGGGCTTCTTTACCAACGTCCTCGATATCTCGCCCGAAGAGTCCGACGAATTTGCCTGCCAAATGGAGCACGTCATTCCCGACCATGTTTTGGAACGCCTGATCGGCTTTGCCGAATTTGTGCAGCGCTGCCCCAACAGCGG
>CAYTAU010000150.1:0-1869 GCA_964435855.1 uncultured Bacteroidales bacterium
ATATTATTAGGTTTGTTAATAGTAATAACGGTTTCAAATATATTTCTTGTTCCTTCCTGTATGTATTGTCCAAGTGAGTGTAAATCTGTAGTAAAACTCACACTTGTAGGAAAAATACCTTTGTTTTCTTTCCCTTCGCTTTCTCCAAAAAGTTGTTTCCACCATTCTGATAAAAAATGCAGTTTTGAATGATAGTTTACTAATATTTCAATGTTTTTTCCTTGTTGATATAGAGCATTTCTAGCAATTGCATAAATAGTAGCAGGATTATTTTCAATATTTGTTTTTACTCCTGTAAGCTGTTCGGTTTCTTTAGCACCATTAATAATTTTACGAATATCAAAACCTGCAATAGCAATTGGCAGAAGTCCTACAGGTGTTAAAACAGAATATCTGCCTCCCACATTATCGGGTATAATAAATGATTTGAAACCTTCTTTATCTGATAATTTACGTAAAGCTCCTTTTTCTTTGTCAGTAATAGTAACAATACGTTTTTGAATTTCCGTTTTGTTATATTTTTTCTCTAAATGCTCTTTAAGAAGTCTGAATGCTATTGCCGGTTCTGTTGTTGTTCCCGATTTTGAAATAACCACAAGCGAATATGAATAATTGGTGAGTATGTTCAAAAGCTCAGACATGTAATCTTCGCATATATTTTGACCTGCGTACAAAATAAGTGGTGTTTTTCTCTTTTTATCAAGAGAATTAAAATTATCTGATAAAGCATTAATTACTGATTTTGCTCCTAAGTAAGAGCCTCCAATACCAATTATAACAACAACATCAGATATCTTTTGAAGTTCTTTGGCAGTATTTTCAATATCATTAAGTAAATTCTGACTAGTTGAAGAGGGTAGGTCTAACCATCCAAGAAATTCATTTCCTTTTCCGGTTTTATTATGTAGTTCTTTTAATTGTTTTGATGCTACTTTATAATATTCTGTAATCTCTTTTTCAGGTACTAAATCAAAAATTTTACTAATATCAATTTTGAGGTTTTGCATAATCTATTATTGTTTAACTCATTTTATCTGCTAACAAATTTATTTCAATAAGAGGTGAAATATTTTCATATAAAATATTATAAACGGCATTGGTGATTGGCATATCAGTAATATTTTTATCATCAATAATATTTTTTATTCCTTTAACAGCAAAGTATCCTTCTGCTATCATTTTCATTTCCAATTGTGCCGATTTTACAGAGTATCCTTTTCCTATCATTACTCCGAAAGTACGATTCCTGCTAAATTGCGAATATATAGTTACAGCCAGATCTCCAAGATATACCGATAAATCTGTATCACGTTTTATAGGATGCATTTTATTAATAAAGTGTGTCATTTCTTTTAGTGCATTTGCAATAAGAACTGCCTGAAAATTATCGCCATATCCTAAACTCTTGCATATTCCTGCTGCAACTGCCATAATATTTTTCAAAATTGCTGCGTATTCAATTCCTACAATATCATCAGATAAAGTAGTTTTAATATATCTGCATGATAGCAACTTGCTTATTTGTTCAGAAAATTCTGTGTTATTTGTGCCAATTGTTAGATATGATAGTCGTTCAAGAGCTACTTCTTCTGCATGACAAGGTCCTGAAACTACTGCAAAGTTATTAAGATCAAAACCTATGTTTTTAAAATAATCTGATATTATCAAATCTTTTTCGGGAATAATTCCTTTGATTAAAGATACTATTAGCTTATTTTTAAATGCATTTTTATCTACTCCTTCAAGTACTCGTAAAATAAAAGCAGAAGGAATAACAAAACATAAAATATCAGATTTTTTAATTACTTCTTTAATATCGTTATATAAACTTATTTTATTTAGATCTAATTTTACTGAGCTTAAATATGT
>CAYTAU010000150.1:1969-6405 GCA_964435855.1 uncultured Bacteroidales bacterium
TTTTTATTCATCCCACAAAGTTCCTGATGCAGTTTGTTTGGATTAGCTTCTTTTAATTGTACAATATTTAAATAACCAATTTTTTGAATTATTTCAACCCATTCATCAGGAATACCAATTTCTGTATATTTAGATCTGTTGTCAGTTTCAATTTTCTTTTCAGGGCGCATTTGCGGGAAAAATATTACATCCTGAATTGAGTTTGAATTTGTCATAATCATTGCTAATCGGTCAATTCCTATTCCAAGTCCTGCAGTAGGTGGCATACCATATTCAATAGAACGCAAAAAGTCTTCATCAAGTATCATAGCTTCTTCATCGCCGCGTTTTGCAAGTAATAGTTGTTCTTCAAATCTTTCTCGTTGGTCAATAGGGTCATTTAACTCAGAGTATGCATTACAAATTTCTTTTCCATTACAAATTGCTTCAAAGCGTTCTACAAGTCCCTCAACAGTTCTGTGTTTTTTTGCTAATGGAGACATTTCTATTGGATAATCGGTAATGTATGTTGGTTGAATAAGTTTGCTTTCGCAACATTCACCAAAAATTTCATCTATAATCTTTCCTTTTCCCATTGATTTATCAATTTCAACTCCAAGCTTTTTTGCAGTCTCAATTAATTGATCTTCATCCATTTTAGAAATATCAATATTTGTAAACTCTTCAATAGCCTCAAACATTGTATAGCGTTTCCATGGTCGTTTAAAATCAATAATATTATCACCAACAGGAACTTTTGTTGTACCATGAAGGTCTAATGCAACTTTTTCAACCATTTCTTCAACAAGCTCCATCATCCAGTTGTAATCTTTGTATGCAACATAAAGTTCCATTTGAGTAAACTCTGGATTATGAAAACGGCTCATGCCTTCGTTACGGAAATCTTTTGCAAATTCGTAAACTCCGTCAAAACCCCCTACAATTAATTTTTTAAGATACAGTTCATTTGCAATACGAAGATATAAGGTCATATCAAGTGTATTGTGATGCGTTTTAAAAGGACGTGCTGCAGCACCACCATACAAAGGTTGCAGAACAGGTGTTTCAACTTCGATATATCCTTTATCGTTAAGAAAATTTCTCATTGAGTTGTTCAACTTAGTTCTTTGTAAGAAGGTCTCTTTTACTTCAGGATTTACTATCAAGTCTAATGAACGTTGTCTGTACCTTTGATCAGGGTCCGAAAATGCATCATATATTTTACCATCTTTTTCTTTTACAACAGGCAAGGGGCGTATCGACTTGCTTAATATGGTAAGTTCTTGTGCTTTTACAGATGTTTCGCCTACTTGCGTGATAAATACATTTCCTTTTATACCAATGATATCTCCAATATCAAGATATTTCTTAAAAATATTGTTATATAAAGATTTATCTTCATCGGGACATAAAATATCTCTGTTTAAATAAACCTGGATTTTACCTGTATGGTCTTGAATTTCAATGAACGATGCTTTGCCCATTATTCTACGGCTCATAATACGACCAGCAATGCTAATATCCTGAAAATTATTTTTGCTTTCTTCAAAACTTTCAAGTATCTCGGCTGTTGTTGATGTTACATCGTATTTTGCTGCCGGATAAGGATCAATACCGGCTTTTCTTATTTCTTCAAGAGAATTTCTTCTATTAATTTCTTGTTCGCTAAGAGATATACTACTCATATTAATTTATTTTTTTGCAAAGATATATTATTCTGTTAGAATTATGGGTGATAAATTATATTTGGTTTTGAGTTTGAATACTGCGAGCTTGACCATGCCTGAATAATGTTGGCTTTTTTGTTAATAATTCAATATTTAGTTTTTTATGTTTAATAATTTTATTGAGTATTTTTACGCATTGTATTGAGTAAAATGTTATCTTTGCATTTATGAATTATAAAAGAGCTTATTTTCAAATAGTTAAAAAGCGTACTGAATTGCCACGAAATTTCATTCAGGCAATAGTAGGACCAAGACAGGTTGGAAAAACAACCATTGTAAGACAGTTATGCGATGAAATAGATATTCCTTATATATATGTTACAGCAGACAATGCAGCAGATGTTTCTAACATTTGGTTAGAACAACAATGGGAGGCAGCAAGAATAAAACTAAAAAAACAGAGTGAATCAGAACTTTTACTCATTATAGATGAGATACAAAAAATAAAAAATTGGAGCGAAACCGTAAAGCAGCTTTGGGACACTGATACTTTCAATAAAATAAATTTAAAAATTATATTATTGGGGTCTTCCGGTCTAATGTTGCAACAAGGATTACACGAATCTTTAGCGGGGCGTTTCGAATTAATAAAAGTACCACATTGGAGTTATACAGAAATGCACGAATGTTTTGGAATAAGTGCAGAGCAATTTGCTTGGTTTGGAGCTTATCCCGGAACAGCATCTTTTATTAATGACGAAGAGCGTTGGAAAGACTATGTGAAAAATGCTTTAATAGAAGCAACAATATCTAAAGATATATTATTGCTTACACGCATAAGTAAACCTGCATTAATGCGTCAGGTTTTTGAAATGGGGGTTAGTTATTCTTCACAAATCCTATCGTACAACAAAATGATTGGACAATTACAAGATGCAGGTAATACAACAACAATTTCCCATTACTTACAATTACTTGATACAGCAGGTTTGTTAACGGGTATTTCTAAATTCTATTCAGAAAAATTCAGAGAAAAATCATCATCACCCAAATGGCAGGTAAAAAACACAGCCTTGATATCAGCATTATCACCATTAAACTTTGAAGAAATACAATTAGACTTTGTAAAATGGGGACAAATTGTAGAATCTATCATTGGAGCTCATCTAATTAATAAAGCCGAAGAGGGAAATTATAAAGTTTATTATTGGAGACACAGAAACGATGAAGTTGATTTTGTTTTGCAAAAAGGCGATAAAATTATTGGTATAGAAGTTAAAAGTGGGCAAACAAAAACTACTAAAGGAATGGAAGTTTTTAAATTAAAATATAAGCCTGCAAAAATATTATTAGTTGGTACAACGGGTTTACTATGGCAAGATTTCCTTAAACTTAACCCCGTTGATTTATTTGATTAGTATTTATGAAATGAAATAAATATTTTACGACTGAATAGTTACACAGTTTTTTATGTTAAATAATATATTAGAGAAATATATCTTAAATTCTATCCAATTTTCACTATACTTGTATTGTGAAATTTATTAACAATATTAAAGAAAAGATTGGACGTAAGGCATTAAAAATCAAAGCTAAATCGCTGGAGAGAAATAAACAGGCATTTAGTTTTGATAAGGCTCGCACTGCAGGAATTCTTTTAAATGCAAAAGATGTTAAAACATTTGAGCTTACACAGACATTTATAAAATTTATTAGATCTAAAGATATTGAGACCTTGTCTTTTGGATATGTTGATGATGAAAAAGTAATTAGTGCTTATGATTACCAAATAGGGATGGACCATTTTACAAAAAAGCAATTGAACTGGTATAATAAACCCACAGGTTTATCAATAGAGCAATTTATATCAAAGGAATTTGATATACTTATCGACCTTACATTAGACGAGCTTTTTCCTATTCAGTATATTGTTGGTATTTCAAGGGCTAAATTTAAGGTTGGAAGATTTATTTCCGATAATAGTTATTATGATATGATGATAGATATTGAAAAAAACAATACTCTTGAATATTTAATTGAGCAAATAACACACTATTTACTTCTTATAAATCCAAAATAAAATATTATTATGGCAAAGAACAAATTTATTGGTACAGGAGTGGCACTAGTAACTCCATTTAGAAAAGATGAAAGCATTGACTTTAAATCTTTAGAAAAACTTATTGAGCATGTAATTGCCGGAGGAGTTGATTATCTTGTAGTATTGGGTACAACAGGCGAATCGGTAACTTTAACACAGGATGAAAGATTTGCCATAGTAGATTATGTGAAAGAAATAAATAATAAGAGAGTACCAATGGTTGTTGGTATGGGAAGCTATGTTACACGCGATGTAATTAATAGTTTAAAAACTTACGATTTTAATGGCATTGATGCAGTTTTATCTGTTACTCCATATTACAACAAGCCAAATCAGAAAGGATTGTATGAGCATTACAAACGTATTGCAAATGAAAGTCCTGTACCTATAATACTTTATAATGTGCCAGGTAGGACAGGAGCAAACATTAATGCCGAAACAACTTTAAAACTTGCCGGCGATTTTGATAATATTATTGCAATTAAAGAAGCATCGGGCAACATTGGGCAGATAATGCAAATTGTTAAAAACAAACCCGAAGACTTTCTTGTAATTTCAGGCGATGATGCATTAACATTTCCATTGATATCTTTGGGAGTATCGGGAGTTATATCTGTTGTGGCAAATGCTTTTCCATCTCAATTTTCCGAAATGGTTAATTTAGCATTAAAAGAAAAAATAAAAGAAGC
>CAYTAU010000151.1:0-6380 GCA_964435855.1 uncultured Bacteroidales bacterium
CCTTAAATATTGGTTTAAATGCAGCAAAAGGAGAATTTATTGCTCGTATTGATTCGGATGATATTTGGAAAAAAGATAAACTCGAAAAACAACTATTATACTTCAAAAATAATTCAAATCTTTATTTATTAGGAACTTCAAAAAAATCAATAAATGAAGATGGAAACTTTATTAATAGACGTGAAAAAAGTATTTATACCTATACTGATATAAAAAACAATATTTTAAAATATAATTTATTTTGCCATTCTTCTGTATTATATAAAAAATCAATTATTGACACAATTGGTTATTATAATGAAGATTATAAGAATACTGAAGATTATGAGTTTTGGATACGCATTATAAATAAGTTTGAAAGCAAAATTATGCCTGAAACCTTAACATACTATAGAATTACTCCCCAAATGATTTCGTTGAAAAAACGAAAGCAACAAAACATATATGTTTTAAAAGCAAAATTTAACGGATTTAAATTGTTGGGATTTTCTTTTAAATATATTCCTTTTATTATTGGGGATATTTATAGAATTTTAGTGCCGAATTTTATGATTAAATTTAAAAGGTATTTGAAAAAATCAATATTTGTTTAACCTACAAAATATCAAAAACATATAATATGATTTTAATATGAATGCAATAGATTTATTATGTTTAATCTCTTTAAATTCATAATCCATTTTCTTTAAATTATTCTTTGTATTTTTTTGAATAATATAAATAATATTTTTGTTTAATTCATTTTGCCAAACATTAATACGGGAAGTATCAGGGTTTTTATCAATCCTTTTATGTATTTGCTTAAAATTATTAGGAATTATTTTTGAAAGACTTTTTAATTCATCAGATTTTTCATTTTTTATTTGCAAGTATTCTAATATTTGGTCAAATTCATTTTTAAAATCATTAATTAAATTTTCATATTTAATTAAATGAATTTTATTATTATTAATATTATTTATAAACCAATTCCATTGATTAGATGTTATTAATGGATTTGTATTTAATGATTTATTTTGAAATTTAGTATTTTTCTGTGATAAAAAAATTGCTCTTGGATCACGAATAATAGATAAGAATTTAATATTATAGTCTTTAATGTCATTTTCGTGGATTTCATTATAAAAATTAAATAGGTCATTCCCTTTAAAAATAATATAATTGGCTTTAGGTTTAACATTTGTTTTATATTGATTGATTAAGTGATTAAAGGTTTGAAAATTTGTTAAATCATGACTTAATTGTGAGATATTGTTTTCGTGTATATTCCAATATTTAAAATGTTGATCTTTTTTAAACAGTAATTTTAATTTATTCTTTGTACCTACACTAAATTTTTCATTGGGTTTGTTTAATAATAATTTAATTAATATTTCAGCTTCAAGACTAACAAAAATGTTCTTATAATTGCTTAGCTTATTAAGCAAAAAGGTAGATCCTGAGCGATTTATATATGAAAGAAATGCAATTTTATTCATTATATGGCTTAAAATATGAATAATTTCTGATTACTAATTCATTGTTTGAATAAATAGTATTTAATATTCTGTTTAAAAATTCCTTTGTAATATCGTCAGAAACATCTTTTCCCGGAACTCCTGTTTTGGTATAATAACTTTGTCCTCCTTCACCCGCATCAAGTCCGTAGATATTAATTTCCTTGTTCAGTTTTTTAGCAAAATAATAACCTAACAATAATATTGAAATTCCACTATTTAATTCTGAAAAATCTACTTGAAAAGTATCTTTAATAAATGAATCAATAATAGTGTGATTTTCAAATTCAATAGAATCATTTATATTATCAGAGATTAATATTTCGGGATAATTTCTTGAGTATGTGGAAATATAATTTTTGATCAGATTATATGCCCTATTTCTCTTTTTAATATTCATCTTTGATTTTGAGAAATGGAAAATTGTTCCAATGCAGCCATCTGATTTATTGAAACCTTCACGTAAATACATGTTAATATATTCAAATGAAAATGAAAAATACAAGAAGTTGTAGCCAAATGCTTTGTATACACTATTATTTGTTGTGATATATAAACATCTATTATCTAATTCTTTTAGCTTATTCAATGAATTGCCACTTGCAATAACTGCAATTTTATCAAAGTTTTTTAATTGTGAAAGAATATCTGCAAATTTAAACTCTATCGGATTTTTTGTCTTTTCAGCATATTTATAGAGTGGAAGTATTTTTTGCAATATAGAAATATAATGATTCTTAATTGAATATCTCTTACTCCTTTTAAAATGATAAATAATAAATCCTGTAAATATTAATCTTATTATATATAAAATTTGTAAAGAATTCATATTCTAAAGAGGATATTTATATTTTTTCAAATCTTCCAGATTCAGTTCATTATATAATTCTTTATTAACTTTTATAAAATAATTAACAATAAAATTAAATAAATCTTCATCAATAAAATTACTGATATTTGTTTTATTATTCGTATAAAATGTATTCAAAATCTTATAGAATCCATGAGTTACAGGTAAAACAAAAGGAATATGTATAAAATTAGTTTTGTAAGTATATTTTACATAAAATTGTCTTTTTGTCATCTTATTGGTAAATCTAGCCAATTTTATAACAGGGTAAGCATATCGAATATTTTTTTTATCTAATTTTATTGAGTCAATTGGAATTTCAAATTGAAACTGTTTAATATATTTTTCAATAAAAATTGATGGTTTTGATTTAAAATCTTCATATAAAAAATAATGTACGCTTTCTTTCCCGAATAAATTCTGATATTGTTTTAATATTTGCAGATAATCCCATTGTTCAAGCCTTTCTTTACTAATTACATGTTCAAAATAATCAGATATTTTATATGTCCCACCTGATTTTATGTATTCAGAATACTTTGATAACAATAAATCCAATTGATTTCTAAAAAAGATGATAATTATAGCTTTTGGAAAAATTTCTTTAATTCTTTTTGCTTTTTCAATTGGGAGAGGATAACCCTGTTTGATATTCACTATTTCTTCTTCACAAATTATTAAATTGCTGCTTAAGATATTTTTATCATCAGTAGTAAGCTTGTTTGAATTGTATAAAATTTTTGAACGAAAGAACTCTCTGTCTAGATATTTGAAATTTGTAATATTAGGATAGAATTCTTTTTGAAACCAGGTAGTCCCTGTTTTAGGATATCCAATATGTATAATTTGTCGCATTATTTATAATGGATAGTTATATTCTTTTATTTCATTTAACTTATGTTTTGATATAAGTCTCTGATTTGATTCTTTGTAATAATCACAAATATATTTATAGTTTTTCTCTTTTAATATTTCTCTTGTGTTCTGAAATGATCCAAATATTTTATACTTGTTCAATGAATTAAATGTGTTTTTTGATTTGTAATATAATTTATTAAATCTAAACAAGTTAAATTTATTTATTACTGACTTTCTATAGAATATATTTGTTATTCTAAAAAGTGTTTTTAAATGTTTTCTGTATTTTATATTTAATGGTGTATAATCAATTTTATCAAAATCTGTATCAAAATTGAATTTTTCACTCAGTTTCTTTGTAAACTCCTTAGGGTCTTTTGAAAATTCTTCATGCAGATAAATATAAACATTATTTTCACCAAATTCTTTTTTATACAAATCAATAATCTTATCGTATTCCAAATATTTAAAGGAAAAAAAGAAGTATTTATTAAGAGCATCAAATGTGTTTTGGTAGAGGTATTTATTTATTCCATAAGTACCGCCACCTTTAATATACTGATTGTATGCAGATGCAATCATATCGGTTTGATTTCTAATAAATAAAACTATCTGTGCGTTAGGAAAAACAGATTTTAACCTCAAACAAAATTCTTTAATTAATATTCCGTTAACTCCACCTGTATGTATCATTCCGCCAACGAGTAATTCATGACTTAATAATATTCGAGATTTATTTTTATATTTATCTGTTAAAAAATTGCTGTCAAAGTCTAAGCTATTTGATAGAATAAAATCTTCTTTTGTCGTTCGTCTGTCAACAAAATCGATATTGCTTATGTTATTAAAAAAATTATTTTGCAACCAAGTGCTTGCTGTTTTTGGATAACCAATATGTATAATCTGAGATGATTCCAAAATTTAAAATTGAGTGATTTTCTGTTACAAAATTATCATAATAATTGTTATTAACATAAACAATTGATGACTTTACAAAAAACTTTTGTGATTTTATAATAAGTTATACTAAAATATTTTGAAAATTAATATTAATTTAGTATCTTTACTTTTTATTGATATAAATTTTCAATTATCATTAGGTATGAAACGATTAACATTATTGCTCGGTATTTTATTTTTTGTAAATTTTACATTTTCTCAAACATGGAATCAAGGTGGTGGAATAATTAGTAATAATCCATTAACCGATAACGTTGGTATTGGTTTAAATAATCCAAACAACCTGTTGCAGGTAAAAGATTATATTGAATTTCATCCCACAAATTTTGGCTTATTTGTTGGCTACCAAACAGGAGCTAATAATACGGCAAATTATAATACTTTTATTGGTTATCAGGCAGGTAAAGCCACTACTACTGGTAAGCAAAACTTATTTATAGGCTACTTAGCTGGTACAACAAACACAACAGGGAAAAACAATGTTTTTATTGGTGAAGGTGCTGGATTCCTTAATACGATTGGTGCCTCAAATACATTTATAGGAAGGAGGGCAGGAGAATATAATACAGGTGATGCCAATACATTTGTTGGAAAGGAGTGTGGCAGAAATAATACAACAGGTTCAAATAATACAGGTTTTGGAACTCAGGCTTTAAAAATAAATCAAACAGGTCTTGGAAATACAGTTTTTGGAAATAATGCACTTATTAATGCAGTAAACCCTGATAGCAATACAGTTTTTGGATATAGTGCAATGGGAACTGCAGGTACTTGTAGCAGGAATGTAGCTTTGGGATTTGAGGCAGGCAATTTAGCATCTAATGTACAAGAGTGTGTCCTTTTAGGATTTCAAACAGGTTATAACAATACTACTTCAAATCGTTTAATGATAGATAATTCAAATACAAACACTCCTTTAATTGATGGAAATTTTACTACAAACACTTTAACAATTAATAGTATTCTTGGATTAGCTGTTGGAACTACTATTAACGAATTCAGTATTGATGGAACATTAGCTGATAACAGCGATGATGCTTTGGTAACAGAAAAAGCAATTAAAACCTATGTTGATGGTACTATTGCAGGTAGTGCAAACTGGGAAACAACAGGAAATTTTGTTTATCCTTCCACTATTACAGACAGTTTGGGAGTAGGCACAAATTCACCAAATAATTTATTTCAGGTAAAAAATTTAATTGAATTTAATCCAACAACTTCTGGAACATTTATAGGAGATAGTGCTGGAGCTAATAATACTGCAATTTTAAATACATTTATAGGTTGTAAAGCGGGTAAGGCAAACAGTAGTGGAAAGCAAAATGTGTTTATTGGTTATTTGGCAGGATCAACAAATACATCAGGAAAAAATAATGTTTTTATCGGAGAAAGTGCAGGATTACTTAATACATCGGGTGCTTCTAATACATTTTTAGGAAGAAAAGCAGGAGAAAATAATTCTACAGGTTTTGCAAATACATTTTTTGGTAAAGAGGCAGGAAGATATAATACAATAGGTACGAATAATACCGCTTATGGTACCCAGGCACTAAAAGGAAGTGTTACGGGAAGTTTTAATATCGCCTTTGGTAATAATGCTCTACAATATTCTCAAAATGCAGATAGTAATTTGGTAATGGGGTTTGGAGTATTTGGTGCTTATGATAATACATATAGAAGAAATGTTGTTTTAGGTCATGAAGCAGCAAGTTTGGCGGGAAGTATTGATGGTTGTGTTATTATTGGTAATATGGTTGGACGAACAAATAGCACTTCAAACAGATTAATGATAGATAATGAAAATACTGTTACTCCATTACTTGACGGTAATTTTACCAATAATGTGTTAACAATTAATGATGTTCTTAAATTAACTCCACGAAGCTCAGCTCCCTCAAGTCCAACAAAAGGTATGATGTATTTTGATAGTAACGATGATAAACTCAAGGTTTATGATGGTGTCGCATGGCAAGCATGCTACTAAAATCATATTTATTTCAAAGAATTATTGGGATTATCAATTAATTCTGATCTGTTAATAAATAAATAAGCTTTGGAAATCCAAACTCCAGAGTCATCAACATCAGATTTAATTTTAACTGCTAAATTAATATCGCCTGAAGAAATATTTTGTAAAATATTTTGAGATTCAATATATACCTCGTTAGTACTATTAGTTAATATTGTACTATTTGGAATTAAAACATTATTTGTAA
>CAYTAU010000152.1:0-6333 GCA_964435855.1 uncultured Bacteroidales bacterium
ATGGAGGGGTGTTTTTTCTCTTGACACGCCCTTTAATGGGTGACCCCTTTACCTTGTGTACACCTGCTTTGCGTAACCTTTTTAAAAGCCAGGCAGCAGGATAAACAAAAGGCAAGAGGAAGAAGTCTGCTATAGGAAGTAATTGTTGTATCAGTTTTTTCATGTAAAGCCCTTTGTAGGAAAATTAATGTCATCAAACCGTATAATTTAAGGGTTAGATTAAAAATAAGTTGGTAATTCTAGCATAAAAATAAAGAGGTCGGCTCGGGTTTTATGCTATATTTCTGTAGCTCATATCAGGTTATTGTAGTTACAGTCAATGATGGAAACATTTGAAATGCTCTCTATGCGTTGTTTAAAAACTTTTCCAGCTTTCTTTTACAAAAGAGAGCCCAATCATTGAAATAACTACCATAAAGGTAGTAAATTGAAGCACTGAAGCGACAGCGACAGCCATTGATGCTTCAACAGAAAAATATGATAAAGCTAGTATTGAAGCTATTTGATATACTCCAACATATCCAGGAGCGGATGGCAGGGCAGATCCTAGTGCAAGGAATACCCATAAAAGCAAAGCGGCTATATTGGGTAGTTCAAGATTAAAAGAAAATAATGTGGCTAATACAGCTATATAGTCTACTAATAGTACTAGAATAGCTATTAAAATCAATTTAATACTGAGGCAACTCTTTAAAATATTATTAAACTCAATTTTTAATTCAGTTATAAATGTTTCTAATCTCATGTGCCAATGTTTTAACCAACGAGCACTAAAAAAAGTAACAATCGCTTGTAATTTGCCAATGCTTTTTAACAATACAATAGTAAAGAAGACTAGTACCAGACAAATCACTATAAAGATAAAGAGCCATTGATTAATTTTTGTATTAACGGGGAAATATGCATATAAAAAAATAGTGCAAAGTAAGAGTACGAAGATATCAATAAAACGATCAACCAATGCACTAACTACAGGAGTTGCTAACTTAGCACCTGAAAGTTTTTGAAATGTGGCAATACGAACAAGTTCTCCAGCACGTAAAGGCAAAATCATATTTGATAATATACCAATATTAGTTGCTCGGGAGTAAACTGAGAGTAATCTAGAGGAATCTCCTGCTACAATTCTCCAACGAATAGCTCGAAAAGTTAGGCCGAGAGCCAAAAAAACAGCTATTACTAATACATAGCTGTAAGTAACATTTGTAAAGGCAGATAGGAAGTTTTCTACATTAATTTTGCGTATTACTAACCATAAACAAATGCCACTGATACTGAATCCTATTAAAATAGATTTTTTTGCATTCACTTTTTTAATCAACTTATTCATTTTTTAAGCTCTAGCTCAATCAATGCAAACATAGCCCATTTTTTTTTATTAAACAATTCTTCAAAAATTCTGATAAAGTCGTACATTCCTCCAGGTATAAATGTACGCATTGAAACACCGCCAGATAATAGATAAGAAAAAGGCATAAGAGGTTCTATTTTAATAATATGCCACTCTGGGAATTTTTGGTTGAAAATTAACTTGTCTCGTTCAAAGACAATCCAGGGTAATGCACCATTAGCTCCTGATAATGGCCCAATATTCTGTATTATCCAAGTACTTTCGGGATCAAACGGTTCTGAATGAAGTTTTTTATAAATCCATTGTGACCAAGGTGTACACCAGGGTTCAATCATTGTTAATTTTCCGCCCTGCTTGATGCATCGAGTTGCTTCAGACAAGAATTGTTCAACATCTGGAATATGATGAAAAACATCAGTCATAATAATAGCATTCAGTGAATTATCTGGTAATGCTAGTTTACAAGCATCAGTGACCAATTTAACGCCGGGTGTTTCAAATATCTCACTTGTAATAAGCTGAGGTAATAGTTCTGAAAAAAAACCAGCACCAGATCCTAGCTCAAGAACATGCTTTTTTTTTGGCAATGTTGATAAAATTAACTGATACCACTCAGTATATATTTTCTTTAGAAATGATTTACTCTGTATAATTTCTAAACGTAATTGAGTTGTTTTTGGATCATCAACTAATAGGTCTCGTGTTAGAGGGTGTGCTAGTATATTTTTGATTAAATCCACAGCAGTTAATATCTTTGTTATATAAATTTAATTCGACGAGCAGCAAATAAAACCATTTTAAGAAGTAGAACACCATGCCTCCATCGTGAGATATTTGTTTCTCCATAACGACGAGCACGATAGCGGATGGGAATTTCCATAATTTTCAGATGTAAACGTGCAGCACCAAAAAGAAGATCAAAATCACCAAAAGGGTCAAAATCACCAAAATAAGAGCGGTTATCTTTAATACGAATATAATCTGTTCGCCACAACACTTTAGTTCCACATAGTGTATCGCGCATGGGTTGCCCTAATAGCCAACTGAATGCCCATGAAAAAAACTTATTACCTATTAAATTAGCAAAGCGCATTGCATCATCAACCATGGGATAGACTAAACGAACACCATTAACAAATTCTGCTTCACCACTTGTCATTAAGTTATAAAAATGAGGTAGTTCTTCAGGTGGCACAGTAATATCTGCATCGAGAATCATAAGAATATCTCCAGTCGCTATATCAAAAGCAGCACGTACAGCATCCCCTTTTCCTTTACCAGGTTGTTTTAATAATATACAATTTCGATTTGGATTTTCTGCAATAGCATGTTCAATTACTTCATAGGTAGCATCATTTGAATTACCTTCAACAAAAATAATCTCTGTTCCAGCACCCATTTCAGGAATACGCAGCATTAATTCATCAATATGACCTGACTCATTACGTGCAGCTACAACAACCGAAACAGAAGGATTAGATGGTATGCTTTTATTCAATGGGCGAGCGATCATAAAATTAGCCATTGCTAAATAATTAAATGGGAATATTTTAGTTAAATAACGATTAAAAAAATTAGACAATAAGGGAATATAAACAGGAGCAGCTACTTCTTTCCATTGACGTAATGGTTGAAAAGACGAGATCTCTAATAGATTTTGCATATCATGCTTTGTCAGCCAGTTTTGAGGAAGATTGGGTGTAGCAAGTTTAATATTTTTAGCAATACGTAAGGGGACATTCCACAAATGACTATAAAAATTAAATATCAATCTTGTTTTAGCGACACAATAAGGTTTAAGTTGCTCAATCATGATTTGTACATCCCAAATATCATTTACTAAATCTGATATTAGAATATAATCAAAAGTAAGCTGGCCAATTTCTATGTTATGAACATCTGCTTCAATAAATTCTAGATCAGGGTATTTTTCTTTTGCCTTTTGAATTATTGTTGTAGAAAAGTCAATTCCAACGCCTTTACGTGGCTTTACTGAAGCAAGCAAGTCACCACAACCACAACCCACTTCAAGAACTGATGAGTCAGCTGTAACTAAATGGCAGTAAGTAGATTGTAGCTTTTGTCTGTAATAATTACCTAGAGAATAGTGGGAGCTTTTAGCCATTTTGTTCCAAAAATCACTACGCAATTTACTATAATTTTTTGCCTCAGATTTGTATGTATTAAAACTCATTTTATTTCTCTAATATAACTCTATAATATGATAATAATTTCAAGATGGATTTTTTTTAGAATAACCTAGGCAATTTTTTACTTAGCAAGAACATTCATACTAGAGCCAGAAGGGATCATTTTATGAAGTATATTGATATCAGTGCTAATTGGTTTATTTCCCGAAAGGCTATAAAATTTATAATCTAAGTTTGTTAAAATTCTTACTAATTCATTAAGGCTTGTACCTTGTTCTTTAAGTACATAAGGAGCTAACTCCATAATAATTGTTGGGTGCCAACGTGTAAGTGTTTCTTTTGCACCTTTAAGCATTGAACATTCAAAACCATCAATATCCATTTTAATAAAATCAACTTGTTGTATATCCATATTAAGAATTATGGAATCCAGTGTATGAGCTTGAGCGCCATCTGTAGATTTTATTTTCCCTTGGTGTTGTTGATGTACATCACTTTGATTGATTAATGGCCAACTGGAGTAAAGTTTAGGAGTTGATTTGTGGCTAGAATCCAAATCAACTAACATTACTTGATTATATTGAATTCTATTGACTAATTTAGGATTAAGTTCACAATTTATTGTTAATTTTGAAAAAGCATAATCGGTAGGTTCAAATGCTATAACTCTACCTGACTTCCCAACTAATTCAGCTAGAAACAGGGTATGAGCTCCAATGTTTGCACCAATATCAAGCACTGTATCTCCGCTGTTAACGAGTCTTCGATAACATCGTACGGTTTCAAGTTCAAATAGGCCAAAAAGCCAGATAGAGAAATCAATTCCTTCATTTAAATCTAAACTCCAATTCACGTTTCCTCGTTTTACTTTTGCAATTACTCCTAATCCGATAAGATGACGACAAAACATAACTATTGATTGAAGTATAGTGGCTAAATATATTTTGTATTTTGTTTTAATCATGAAGGATATATTCTACTTGGAATTAGTTAAACATAATACAAAAGTTATTTTATAATTCTAAGAAAGTAAATTTTTACATATTTTGTAACATATAAATAGTTTCATTATCTCCAGAATAAATATCCAATAATTTAAGATTTGGTTTAAAATTTGTGTTTTTATATTTCCTCTCAAAAGATGTACCTTGAAATAAAATTTTAGAATTATTTTTTTTGATTTGTTCAATATCTAAAACATTAACAAAATCATAATATTTTCTATTCCATATGTTATAAAAATAATTGCCATCAAACATACTGTTTAGCTTAATTCCATATTCTTTATTTGCCCAGTCATTCCCAAATTTTAAAGCATATTTTATAGATGAGGATCTGTAATAATATATCTTAGAATATGTGGGGTAATGATTCATTGACAAAATTAAAGAATCAGCTTCGAGTTTAGTTTTACTCAAATTTAATACTTTTGTTTTGATACCCATTGTTGTAAATACTAAGAACATAGTAAAAGTAAAGGGGAGTAATAATCGTGAAAAATATGTATTAATTTTTATATTAATTAAACTTTGGATATTAAGTCCCAAATATAAAATTGTTGTTCCTGTTAACATGAGTGCAGGTAATAGATAATGGGGAGAGAAGTGTTTACTTACAATTAAAATTTGGAAAATTTGAGCAAGAACTAGACCAACCAACACTCTAAATTTAAAGTTATTATGAAACAGTTGTCTATTCTTTAATTTTATTAAATAATAGACAACGAATAAAAAAGCTGTGCATAGGGTGAACGAAAAAATAAAATTTTCTGAAAATATTGAAAGTAAGTTATTAAAATAGCTTGATGTATCAATAAATGTTTTGTTTCCCTGTCCATAACGACCATCGTGAATTAACAAACGACGAACCCATAAAATCAAATTCCAAAACTTAGGCCATATTGGTATCGTAAAAAAACAAAATGAAAGAACTGTGAATAAAAGATATAGGAGTTTATTTTTAAGTTGTGACATTAAAACAATAGGAATTATAATCAATGGAAAAAATACAATTTTTGTTGCAATCCCCATGCCTGTTAAAATTGAAAAGGTTGCAATATATTCTTTCGAGTATTTTTCAATATTAAACCTTAAAGTCATAATTATTATTGTTATGAAGAGAAACACAATTGAAATCAATAGGCTGTCTGGTCGAAATCGTGTTAACTCTGAGTATATATGAGGTGAATAGAAATGAGATGATTGGAGAAGTAAACTAATCCATATGTTACCTGTTAACTTGTAAGACACTATTCCCAACAATAAAATACAAGTAATGAAAATGGCTACTAGTAAAATATTTAATTGTGAAAGATATTGTTCCGAATTATTGAAAACATCTTGTTGTATTTCTTGTTGGTGATTAAAGTTAATGCTTTTTATATACAGTCCACCTAAAAGTTGTAGTGGTGTACCAGGATGTTGGAAAAGTGAAGGAGATTTAAGTTCAGATATTTGTAATGAATTAAAAAGATATGCATATTCTGGATCTGAGTTATGACCGTAGAAATAAGGACCTCTGGCAGAATTTAAAAATTTAAAAGATATTATCGTTAGTATAGGAATTAGTAATAGTAGAATAAAATACCGATTCTTAACAAACTTAATATGATTAGTATCTTCTATCATTATTCATTTCTAGCCGTTTAACATGTATACTGTTTTCTTATCAATAAATTTTTTTTCTGTGATTTACTCTATTTTTTTCTTGATGAGCGAGCTATATTTACTATAGTAGAAGCTACTTTCCACATAACAATATTAAATGAACAAATATTAAATTGATAAGAACTCCCTTTTTGTGGAAAGTAGCATAGAAAATTTATCATTGTGT
>CAYTAU010000153.1:0-6291 GCA_964435855.1 uncultured Bacteroidales bacterium
ACTGTTTGCAAAAAAATTATTCAAACTTAAAATCGACTTGATAAGGAACGACTAATTAACTAAGCCTAATCGAGTAGGCGGCTGACGGTCAAATGACCGCCAGTACACCTCTCACACCACCAAGCCCGCTACTGCGTGAATCCTTTCGTGTGGTTTAGAATAATTGAATTGTCGACAATTGAAAATAAAAAAAGCCCAAAACAAATTGGGCTTTTAACTTATATAAACGTGATTTTTTATCAGGATTTTGCTTCCTTAAATGCTTCTATCAATGCAGGAACAACTTTTCTAACATCACCAACAATACCATAATCTGATGATTCGAATATAGGAGCATCTTTATCGGTATTAATTGCCACAAGATATTTTGTAGAGCTTACTCCACCCAAGTGTTGTATTGCACCCGAAATACCAAGAGCAATATAAAGGTTTGGAGCAATAATTTTTCCTGTTTGTCCTACATGTTCTTCGTGAGGTCTCCAACCTTCGTCAGATACCGGACGAGAACAAGCTACACCAGCACCAAGTACTTGTGCAAGTTCTTCAAGTGGAGCCCAGTTTTCACCACTTTTCATTCCTCTACCACCTGAAACTACAATTTCGGCATCGCTAAGTAATATTTTGCCTGTTACTTTATTTACATCAACAACTTTAGTAGCAACATTACCAATATTTGCATCAAAGTTTTCTACTGCAGCATTTGTTTCATTTTCTGTAACTTCACACGAGTTTGGCGAAAGAGTAAAAATTGCCATATTTGAATTTACAACAACATTTGCTATTGCTCCTCCTGTAAACGATTTTTTCTTAACGTTGATAGGAGCAAAGTTTGAAGGTATTTCAATAACACCGCTTACAAGTCCTGCTTTTAACTTTACCGATAATCGCGGAGATAATGCTTTACCAGTAAGGTTATGTGCAAGTACTAAAATTTGCGCATTTTCTTTTTCGGCAACTTGTGCAATTACCGATGTATATACTTTATTGTCTAATGTTTTTAATTCGTCTTTATTAACAGAAATTATTTTTTTTGCTCCAAATTTTCCTAACTGTTTCAACTCATCGTCAGCTACATTTCCTATTGATAATGCTACTGCTTCAGTGTTTGTTTTTTCTGCTAATTTTGCTGCGTATGAAACCAGTTCAAAAGATAATTTTTTGAATTTACCGTCCCAGTTTTCGCAATATACTAAAATAGCCATATCTTTTATTTTTTTTATTAATTAATAATTGTGTTCAATTAAAGCACTTTTGCTTCGTTTTGCAATAAGTCAACTAACTCTTTCACATTTTCTTCGTCTATCATTTTACAAGCTGCTTTTGCAGGAGGCATTTCATAATTTGAATATTCTGTTAACTTATCAAGTGCAACAGGTTCAACAACATTCAAAGGTTTTTTACGTGCCATCATAATACCGCGCATTGCAGGAATTCTTGGGTTTATTGTAATTCCTTTCTGAACAATTGCTACAAATGGAAGCTCGGTTGATAAAGTTTCTTTACCGCCATCAATTTCGCGATATACTTTAACATTACCATTTTCAATTTCCACTCCCGAAACAGAAGAAACAGAAGGAATATCAAGAAATTCCGATAACATCCCTCCTACTGCAAAACCGTTATAATCGCTCGATTCAATTCCACAAAAAACAATATCATAAGCATCTTTTTTAACAACTTCGGCTATTTGCCCTGCAACAAAATATGCATCTTCAGCTTTTGCATTAATTCTAATAGCATCATCGGCACCAATTGCCAATGCTTTTCTAATTGTAGGTTCGCTACCAATTTCTCCAACATTTGCTACTGTAACTTTTTCAATTGCACCATTCGATGCTTCTTTTAATTCTAATGCTCTGGTTAATGCTAATTCATCCCATGGATTAATGATCCACTGAACACCTGTAACGTCAAATTTTGTGTTATTATCAACAAATTTGACCTTAGTAGTAGTGTCAGGAACATTACTTATACAAACAAGTATCTTCATCTTTACTAATTTTATTTAAATTTATTAATTGTTTAAATTAATTGTTGCAAATATATATATTATTACTTAGCTAAATCTCTTGAAATTATAATTTGTTGAATTTCAGAAGTGCCTTCATATATTTGGGTGAGTTTTGCGTCTCTCATTAAACGTTCTACATGATATTCTTTTACATATCCGTATCCACCGTGTATCTGAACCGACTCTGTTGTAACTTCCATAGCTATTTCTGCAGCATAATATTTTGCCATTGCACTTGCAATTCCGTATGGTTTACCCTGATCTTTAAGCCATGCTGCTTTTAAACAGAGATTCCTTGCATTTTCAACCTTTACAGCCATATCGGAAAGTTTAAAAGCAAGTCCCTGATGATTTATAATTTCTGTGCCAAATGCTTTTCTCTCTTTTGCATATTGAACAGCTCTTTCTAATGCACCCGAAGCTAATCCGAGAGCTTGCGCTGCAATTCCTATTCTACCACCCTCAAGAGTTTTCATTGCAAATTTAAATCCAAAACCATCTTCACCAATCCTGTTTTCTTTTGGTACTTTTACATCTGTAAACATTACAGAATGAGTATCGCTGCTTCGCATACCCATTTTATCTTCGTGTGGTCCCAAGGAAATGCCCTTAGTCTCTTTTTCAACTATAAATGCATTTATTCCTTTATGTTTTTTATCGGGATGTGTCTGTGCTATTACTAAATAAACAGAGCCTGAATTAGCATTTGTTATCCAGTTTTTTGTTCCGTTAATAATGTAATGGTCTCCTTTGTCAACGGCAGTTGTTCTTTGTGAAGTAGCATCAGAACCTGCTTCGGGTTCTGATAATAAAAAAGCACCTATTTTTTCTCCTCTTGCTAATTGTTTTAAATATTTATCTTTTTGCGCGTCTGTTCCATATTCTTCAATACCATAACAAACCAATGAGTTATTTACTGACATTACAACAGCACAAGCAGAATCAATTTTTGAAATTTCTTCCATTGCCAAAACATAAGCTACTGTATCCATCCCTCCACCATCGTATTTTGGGTCAACTAACATTCCCAAAAATCCGAGTTCTGCCAGATTTTTAATATGTTCGGTTGGAAACTCTGCTTTTGTGTCTCGTTCAATAACATCTTTGATACATTCTCTTTGGGCATAATCTCTTGCTGCCTGTTGTATCATTATTTGCTCTTCTGTAAATTCAAAATTCATAATGTTATATTTATAATGGTTAGAATTAATATTATTTTGCTGTTAAATATAATGTATTTTTTTGAATAATATATTGTGAAAATCTTTTTTTTTTCATTTTATGTTCAAAAACAATATATTGTTTAATTTTGACAAAATAATATCTTTATTCTTGATAACATTAATTTGATGAAAGAAACAGCAAAATATCCTAAAAGAATAGTTTCATTAGTCCCATCAATCACAGAACTTTTATTTTATTTAGATTTAGATGAGAGAATTAAAGGTATTACAAAATATTGTATTCATCCAAAAAATAAAGTTCAAAATAAAACTATTATTGGAGGCATAGAAAATATTGATTTTAATATTATTGATACAATAAACCCTGATTTAATATTTGTTAATAAAGAAGAAAACTCAAAAGAAGAAGTTCAAAAACTTTCTGAAAAATACAAGTGCAATGTTAGTGATATAAAGAGTTTTATTGATGCTGTTGAATTAATATTTGATATTGGGCAAATAACAGGTAAGCAGGAAAATGCAAATAAACTTATTAAACAAATACTTGAAAAGTTTAAGACTTTAAATACTTATTTGCTTCCAAAAACAGTGGCATATATAATATGGAAAGACCCTTTTATGACAATTAATAAAGATACTTTTATTAATAATATGCTTATAAAAGCAGGATTTGAAAATATATTCAAAAACAAACTCAAACCTTATCCAACAATTGATATTGAAGAAATTAAATCTTACAAACCTGATGTTATTTTTCTTTCGTCAGAGCCTTATCATTTTAATGAAACAAACAAAAAAGAATTTGAAAAAATGCTGCCAAACACTAAAATAAAATTAGTTGATGGAGAAATGTTTTCATGGTATGGTTCACATATATTAAAAGCTGCTGATTATTTCAAACAATTATGTTAATTTTGTTGTCAAAATATATATTATGGAAAAGATAGCTGTATTTCCAGGGTCATTCGATCCTTTTTCTATAGGACACGAATCAATAGTTAAAAGAGCATTAACCTTGTTCGATAAAATAATTATAGCCATTGGATACAATAATAGTAAAACCGATTTTTTCCCGTTGGAAAAAAGGATAAACTGGATAAAGGCTGTATTTGAAAATGAACCAAAAATTACAGTTGATAAATTTGAAGGATTAACTGTTTATTATGCTAAAAAAGTTAATGCCCAATATATATTAAGAGGCATTAGAACTGCTGCTGATTTTGAATATGAAAGAGCAATAGCACAAACCAATAAGTATTTAGATAAAAATATTGAATCGATATTTCTACTAACAACACCTGAGCATACTCCTGTTAATTCCACAATAATAAGAGATATAATAAGCAATGGTGGTGATGCAAGTCAATTTGTACCTAAAGAAGTAAAACTTTAAAATGAAACGAGTCATGTCAATTAAGCATGATAAACAGGAAGATAATTGTGGAGGCGAGATTAGTGTGACATATTATAATTAATTATAAATACATGAAATATTTTTTCTTAATACTATTTTTCTTTTTTGGATTATCCTTAAACATATTTGCACAAACTGTTGAAATAAATGGTTTTTCCACTCAATATTCCAATGACACACTAACTTTCTATACTTTTGATGATCTTATTACAAATAATGAAAAAGAACTTATTAAAACCCTTGTCAATGATTCGGGTTATTTCTCTTGTTCTTTTGACTTAAAAGAAACAAGTTTAGCATATATTTATCTGGGAATATACAAAGGACTGATATATTTTGAGCCGGGAAAATATTACGAAATAAAATTACCCGATAGAAAAGATAAGAATATTGGCGATAGTTTAAATCCATATTTTAATGAAACAGAATTATATCTTGGTATTTACAATTCAAACAAAGACGAATTAAATTTTTTAATTAAAAAATTCGACTATTTCTACGACAACTACATTCAAGATAAATTTTACATATTGTATCAACAAGGCTACAATTCAAAAGTTGACACCTTTATAACTAAATTGTCAAATTATTTTTCTTTTGCTAATAATACATACTTTTCCTATTATATGAAATATAAATTTGCCTATTTAAGGTATATAGCTTATGAAAGAGATTTAAAGTTTGTTACAAAAGAATATTATTTAAATCAGGCATATCTGTATAATAATACTGCATACATGACTATGTTTAATCTGTTATATCAAAATTATTTTACTTATTACTCTCAAACACAGGATGGTGAAAATATTTTTTCTGATATTGCCAGAGCCAAAAGTATTTATCATCTTAAAAAAACTTTAGATAATAATATTTCATTATCGAATGATACTTTAAAAGAGTTGGTAATTTTAAAAGGATTACTCGATGCATTTTCTCCAAAAAATGTTGGAGAATATAAATCGTTCCCAGGACCACAATTGCTTCAAACTCTTGATTCAATGATAGTGCTAACAAAAATACCGGAACACAAACATATTGCGGAAAATATAAAAAAGAAAGTAACAAAAAAGCGCTTAATTCAAGGCGAAAAAGCTCCTGAATTTGAATTATTAAATAAAGACAACGAATTTGTTTCACTAAAAAGTTTTAGTGGAAAATATTTATATCTGACATTTTATTCCACTTGGAGTTATTCGTGTTTGAAGGAAATAGGTTTATTAAAGAATATTTACGATAAACATAAAAAAGATATTGAAATTGTAACAATTTTTTGTGATGGAACAATGCAGAATATGATTGATATTATTGAAAAAAACGATTACAGTTGGACATTTTTACATATTAATGATAAAACAGAAATTTTAAAAATATATAATATTATTGTTTATCCAAGCTACTTTTTAATTGATCCGTATGGAGAAATAATTTTGGTGCCTGCACCATCGCCTAATGAAGATTTTGAAAGAAACTTTTTTAAAATTCTTAATTCAAGAGGATGATTTCAAATAATCTGACCGATGAGATTTACTGTGCTAATTTGTAATAGCTTACCGTATCTATATTCATAGGCTTTAAAAATAATCCGTAACAAAAAATTACCACTAAGGCACTAAGGACACATAAAAACGGATCATAATAACATTAGGGTGGATTAGGCATAAATTTTACTTACTCTGTATAGA
>CAYTAU010000154.1:0-6253 GCA_964435855.1 uncultured Bacteroidales bacterium
TTTCAATATCTATCAAATTTGGAATTCTTGACTCTCCTGTAATTCCGGCAGTATGTGTTAAAAGTTGATGTATGGTAATATTTTTTCCTTTTTCTTTCGGGAATTCAGGCAAATAGTTTATAAGTTTTCCGTCCAACTCTAGCTTACCTTCTTCCACCAACTGAAGGATAAGCATAACAGTAAATGGTTTGGTAAAGGAAGCAATCCTGAATTTTGTATTTAAAGTATTGGGAATACTGTCTTCAATGTTTGAATAACCTACGGCATCTTTATATATAATCTTTCCTTTTACTGATATTAAAACAGCACCTGAAAACTGACCATTATTATCCATCTTATTTATTATTTGGGAAATTTCATCCTCCATGTTCTTAGAAGAAGATAAGATAGGTTCAGAAAGGAAATATCTACGACCAATAAATACAATTACAAATATTAAAACTGTGAGAACTATTAAGATCCAAAAAATATTTTTTCTTTTCATAATTAATAGATAAATAAGTTATTTTATATTGCACCACAACTAGTAGATAAAGTTTGTTGTTTTTAAACATTTAACAAAATTAATAATATTTATTGACTTTAAGTTTTATTATTCTCCAAACAAAAGGATTGACTTCCACGAGAAAACCGGGGCAGGCTATCAAACTTACGTTTTGTGCGGTAGCAGGGGATTGTTGGCACACCGACAACATATCGGCGTGAGCCGGTGTAGGTAATTAACCTACATACAAGCTGCCAATATAATTTCTAAAACAATATCTTATTCAACCACTATTTTTTCAACTCCCACTCCTTTATTAGTTATTATTTTTATTAAATATGAACCCTTTGCTTGTTCACTTAAATCAATGTCAAGTTGTTTTTCTTTAACAGCAATTTTGCTAATTATTTGACCATTAATATTCATTAATTCTATTTCTATAATATTATCCCCTTCAATTGTAATTACTCCGCTTGTTGGATTTGGATATATTGAAAATCCTAAATTCTCAGCATCATTCAAGTTTACAGAATTGGTTTCTGAATAAGTGTATTTTCCATCGGAATCTGTTTGTTTAAGGCGATAGTAGTTAATGCCAGTATATGGATATGTGTCCACAAATGAATAATCTAGCTTTATATTCGAACTTCCTGCACCTTTTATTTGCCCAATAGCTTTGTAGTTAAATGCGTCTTTGCTTCTTTCAACAGTGAAAAAATCGTTATTTATTTCAGAAGCAGTTGACCATTCTGCTAAAACGGTTTTATTATCTGGTGATGATGCATTAAAATATAGCAATTCTATAGGTAGTGTTGATAGTTCGTTACAACAACTAGAAATGCCAGAGATTGTTTTTGTAACGCCATTCCAACAACTATATTGTGCATCGAACAACCCCAGCACACTCCCAGCACCAAATTCTGACAGAAAATAGCAGACTACCTGATCTGATGTGTTACAACCCCCAGTAGAAGCGACAGAGCATTGATAACCACAAATAATAGTATTATTTCCAAGAGGGTCAGGGCAAGTGACTGGCGGATTATAGTTATATGTGATGATTGCTGAAGACACTCCGGTGATAACTGTTGTTGCAACGCTTCCACAGTGATTATGTCCCATATCATTACGTCCAGCGTAAATAACTTCTGTAACATTCCCTACATAAGCACCACCAATATCAACGGTAACCCGCTCATAACTGCATATCCCGATTTTCAGATTAGGAATATCAACATCAATATCAATATTCAAACGAGTTGCAACAGTATTTCCGCTTCCGTCATAATTTGAAAAAATCATCACATTACCATCGTTAGTACAACTCGATGGAATAGAAGACCATGCGGGAGGAGTCCATGTGAATTTCCCATTAGGATTTCTTGAAACGTTATTACCTGTAATCATCTTGTCTGTATTTAATGTTCCTGCATTAGAAGATGTCCATGCTTGTGTTGTCGATTTTTTTCTATTGTTAAAATCAGAAGACGAAGCTCCTCTCAAACCAACCTCATACGATAGTGGATTAACAGTTGTTGATGCGGTATAATATATTTCAATAACATTAGTAGTTTCGTATAAAACTATTTGAAAAGAATAATCATCAGCACCTCCGTACTTTTCGTAATGTAACCATTCAACTGTAAATGTTCTATTTGGACTACTTCCGGTAGTTTGTGATCGTAAACTACCTGTTGACAGTCCTTGCATATCTGCTCCCATTGCAGAAATAACATTGCTTGAAGTGCCAACGCTTAAAGGAGTTCGAGTACTGGCGTCTAAGTTACCAAAAGATATATAGCCGTTACACGTAATGTTTACGGTAGTATATGGACATCCATTGAATATGAAAGAAAATCCAATAGATACTGAAGAGAAAACGAGGTCATCAGCGGTACCTGAAGCATGTGTGGTGTATGCGGAAAGTGTAGTAAGTGTGCCTGCCCCCTGTGTAAAAGTATAAGAAGAACTTACTTGTGCCATCAAGCTATACTGAATTGTAATTACACCTAAAATTACAATGTATCTTATTAAGGTTATAATTTTTAATAATCGAAATTTAATTTTATTTAGCATAAAAATAATTTATTAACAATAATAATCATCATTGTCCGATAAAAGTACAAAAATAATTTTATAAAAACAAACTAATTGAATTTTCGGTTTGACTTCCCCGAGAAAATCGGGGCAGGCTATCCATAGAGGAACGCGATACAATCGCGCACCAGCAGGGTTTTGTGCGGTAGCAGGGTATTGTTGGCACACCGACAACATGTCGGCGTGAGCTGGTTAATGCCACCTAACGTTTGAAATAAAAAGTCGTTTCAATATTTTTTATTTTCTTGTTATGTAGTGTTATTAATTGTCTATCAATTTCAATTTGATAATTGTTGGGACTTCTCCTTCAACAAGGTTCAATGCCCCCTCACAACAAAAATACTCTGCGTTTATATTATCCCAATTGATCTCAAACTTTTTATTTACATATTTTGAATTGTCCGCATTGGGGTCATTTAATGAATTATAGTCTCCTAAATTATTATTCCCATTTCCAAAATCCCAATCCTTACCATTCTCATCTTGGAAGATTAGATGAAAGTAGTCTCCCATCGAAGTTCGTTGATATTTTGCAATTAAGGTATTTTGATTGTTACATGCAGTTAGGACTAAGAGGCTGTAAATTATTAATAATATAAGTTTCAATTTATTCATAATTTTATAAATACTACATAACTACTAGCTAAAAAGCAATAGTGCCAGTTATCTACTTTATAGCTACACCATATTAATTTTAAACATTTAACAAAATTAATAATATTTATTGACTTTAAGTTTTATTATTCACCAAACAAAAGGTTTGACTTACCCGAGAAAATTGGGGCAGGCTATATACATAGAGGAACGCGATACAATCGCGCACCAGCAGGGGCAACAGGGCAATTATATCTTAATAATCTTTCTATTAATAACATATCCACTTGTTGAAAACTTTATAATATAACAACCCTTGGGATACATTTCCAAATCAATCTGTGCAGGGCCTGTCAATTGCCTGCTTAAAACCAATTCGCCTATCTCATTAAATATCTGAATAAAACAAGGAATTTCTTCTGCTATTTGTATTTTATTATTGGAATAAATAATCCTTTCCATCGAAAAACCATGGTCATTTATCTGATCATACAAGAAACACAGACATGTTCCAGTTGAATATAATTCAACTCCATCCTCTTTAAGGCAATTAAAAGAATAGCCATCCCCATTTAAGATCATATCTATCTCCAATGGATTTGCAAATCCTTTGCTAATCATACTACCATATCCTTCAATCCAGAAGTGTGTAGAAGATTCATAATACGCATATCCTCCATACGAAAATAAAGTCATTGTTTTTTTTGTTTGACCGTTTATAAATATTGATCCCGTATCTTCAACCACCTTATAATGATAATTCTGAGATATGTATCCTCCAGGCAATCCACCATATTCATAATGCATAGTATCCCCAATATTCAGCGAGAAATCATATAACAATATTTCAGGAGGATTCACCCCCATTTCTATAAATGAAGCATAAACCCTTCCAGTACTATCTGAGCGTACATTTGCCGCCAATGTTGAATTCCCACTATTATCAACATAATAATAGGTTGAGAAACTAACTGAACTAGTAAATAACTGGCCATTTAGATATGAATGATGGTGGCTAATCCCATTAAAAGAATTATCGTTTTTATAACACCATGTTATTTGTGCTTTACAACTATAAATTAAAACAAAAAATATACAAACGAATATGGTTCTCATAATATAATTTTAAGATTATTTCATTTACAAATTTTAATCCTGTCTTGTTGCCAACTAGCAGATAAAAAGCACTAGTGCCAGTTATCTACCCTATAGCTACTTTTATTAAAAAAAACATTTAACAAAGTTAATAATATTTATTGACTTTAAGTTTTATTATTCTCCAAACAAAAGGATTGACTTACCCTAGAAAATCGGGGCAGGCTATACATAGAGGAGTTATTTCTTTATAATTATTTTTGCTATTTTTCTACTAATTGCATTCATATCTATTCCTATACCAAAAATATTTGGCTTAAACCAAAGGGCCGAATCAATGTCAAATATTTCTTCTTTCTCCTGATTTTTTATCAACTCAATAATTTCTTGAAGTTCTTTAGCATTTTCAGATTCCGAAATTTCTTGATTTAATGCTTCAAGTTGTTTTTTATTCTTTTGGCTTTCATAGTAAATCTCTGATAAATCCTTATAATTATTTTTTAATTTTGTTTCTAATGATAATACCATACTAGCTTTCTTTATTTGAAGCTCTAAGTTTTTATTCTTGTCTTTTAGTGAAAGATTTTGTTCATTCCTCTTTTTAATCTGTTCATCAGCCTTCTGCATTTCTTCTGCAAGTTTGGCAACTTCTTTAAGTGATTGAGATTCTAATCTTTTTAAATCAGCGGTAGTAATTGAAGGAACAATTATTGCCAATAGACCAATAATTGATGCTGTTCCACCGAAAATACTGGCAAATTTTAAATAAGAATCAACATCAAATGAATCAAATATTTTAAACTCTGCAATGAAGTATCCAACTATAAAGAATAAAATTGTAACACTAACATAAAAAATAGCAATCGGTTTTATGTATTTCATTATGTGAAATGAATTAGATTAATAATTATCTACCACTTATCAATAAAACAAATATAAACAATATATTTACAAGATCATTACTATAAAAGCACAGCTACAATTGCATTAAAAGGATTATTCATTTAATTTTACACATCTGAACAAATTCATAACCCAGATTAGTCATCTTAATAGTTTCACTATCATAAACTTCAATATCAATATCAATTGATGTGTCCTCAGGATCAGTGTCGGATTTTTCAGCAGTGTGAACTTCAGCTTCAGGCTCCCATTTCAATACTCCTAAAGCAACTAAATTTGAAATCATTAGTTCCAAATCTAATCGCTCAATCTTTTTACCTTCAGTAATTTCCTTAAGTGAAAAAGAAAACCACCGAAGAGGGTAATCTTTTAATTCTTTTTTCGACTTTAACCATTCTCTATTTTGGTCTCTCTCATATCTCTTTTGACGTTTTTTCATAAATAACTCATGAAGAAAATCAAGTAGTGAAGCTTCTTCGTTTGATATTTTGCTAATGATTTCTATGCAATTTTGTTTTAGCAGAATTTCTCCTTCAATAAGGACAACATTAGTAATTAACTTTGACCACTTCTCCTGAAGGTCTGTATTTTCTTCTAGAGAGCAAAATTGAACTAATGGCACAAGCACTTTCAAATCTATTTGTCTAGGTTCCAGTCCGCTTTTTTCTAAATATTGTTGCGCTTTTGATAGAATTTTTACTTGATTTTTGAATCTTCTCAATCGGAAATTATCTGCAAATGTTTCGGAAATCTCCGAAATAGACGGACCAAAAACAGCCTTAATAGCTTTTTCTCCTTTGTCAAGTAGTTGTTTTGGTAAGTTTAATTCCTTAGCTGCTTTACTTAATTCTCCCATATTTATTCTTATTAGTTATAACTACTATATATTATTGATCATCTCTATATCCTTATAGTTTTGTATAAAATTAATACATTTTTATTAATTATCAATGCGTTTTTCTAAAAACCAAAGCTTTAAATTGCAATTAACTGCTTAATTTATGCTAATACGAAGCTTCGTATTAAGGCAAGTCACGCAACATGGGTGCATACGAAGCTTCGTATTGAGGCAAGTCACGC
>CAYTAU010000155.1:0-6216 GCA_964435855.1 uncultured Bacteroidales bacterium
CTAACTTATTTCAATGTAAAGATAAAAAAATATTTGGTAATTTAAATCATTATCTGTATTTTTGGTAAATACAAAAATATAGCCCTTTGTGGCTGTATTTAAGAAAACTAATCAAAATTATTAATTTATTAAAAAAAATCATGGCTGGATTAAACTACGAAGAAAAAATTTCATTTTCTACAACTATCAAAGAATTTATGGAGCAAAACAAAGAAGAATTTAAAAATTTAGGTTTAGATTTAGCACATAGAATGACAAGACAAGGCGAACTAAACTCAACATACGTAAGCGAAGATGCAAAACAAGAAAAAATGAAAGCAGAGGTGGTAAAACAAACCGAAATTACTGTTGGTGCTCTGGATGAAACTTATGTATATGCATCGTCAAATCTTGATGCAATGGCTGGTGTGCTTGGAAAAGATAGTCCGCTTGCAAAACGTTTGCACAAGCTTCGCCCGCAAATGAGCCATAAAAGCCCCGAAAAAGAATAATTATTCAGAAAAATCTAATTTTTCTTATGTACTAGGTAGTTTTTCTAAGGAAAAAACCTATTTGGGACAGGAAATCTGCCTTTTTCCTTGTACATAGAGTATTTGGGACAGGAAAAAACTCCTTTTTCCAAGGAAAAAACCTATTTGGGACAAGAAATCTGCCTTTTTCCTTGTACAAATAGTATTTGGGACAGGTGAAATAGTATCTGGAGCTGGAAAAATTCAATTTTTCCAGAGAAAAAATCGATTTTTCCGAAAAGAAAAATGATAAATCTTGGCGATAAATTGCATGACTCCACTCAAAAGTTGCAAGAATCTACTCAACAACTAATATGATGAAACTTGGCTATATCACGAAAGTGTATAAGTGTATAACAACTGGATATCCGCTAAGCTGTTTAGAACAGCTTAGCGGGTTCTTTAAAATAACTTTAGTCATTTCATAAGTATATCACGAAAGTGTACAAGATAAGAGCTTATAAGCCTAAATGTTTTAAGTTTTATTAACTAATTTATTTATTAAATGTTAAGTAACAAAATTTATATTTGTGCGTCTAAATGTAAAAGCCCCTCCTAGCCTCCCCAAATGGGAGGAATTAGAAGGCAATGCATTATAGGGCGTTTGCCCTGTAAATTTTATGATTATAAGCTTGCGCCAAGTGTACAGGGCATAAATATTTAGTAAACTATATTTTATTGAATGAATAGAATACTTATATTAATAATCTTAACTTTTATTACTGTAGATGCTTTTTCTTCATATGTTAAGGGAGTTGTGAGGGATGAAAACAATGAGGCACTTCCATTTTCAAGCGTTTATATAAAAAATTCCACATACGGAACAGCTGCAAATATTAATGGAAAATATTTTTTGGAAGTAAAGCCTGGTAAATACACTCTGGTTTTTAGTTTTATTGGGTATGAAACACTTGAAAAAGAAATAAATATTACATACAACAAACCTTTAGTTTTAGATGTGGTTTTAAAAAGAAGCCCGGGAATGATAAATGAAGTTGAAATAGTTGCCGATAAAAAAGATAGGGCAAAAATGATTATGCAAAAGGTGAGAGAGAACCGAAAAAAATATTTGGATGCTGTTAATAATTACAAGTGTGTTACATACCTAAAGACCTCTATAGAGAAAGAGTTAATTAAACCTGAAAAAAATGATTCTATTAAAAAGGATTCTACAAAAAAAGCAAAAGATATAAGTCAGCATTTTAAAAAAGAGAGGCTGAATATGATTGAATCATTTTCGGAAACAAATTTTAGCAAGCCATCTAAATATAAAGAAATTATAAAAGCTCATCACGATTATGCAGAAGTAAGAGGAGAGGGTGGAAAATCGGTTACACTTGGTCTTGAATTTGGAGAAGAAAATATTATTCCTGAAACAAAGTTTGAAGATAATCCCTATATTCTGTATAATGATGTTGCATCGGCTGACTTTAATTTTTATAAAAATCTAATTGTATTTTCAGCAATAAGTCAACAGCCTTTTCAATCTCCAATAGCAACAGGGTCTTCTTTAAATTACTCATATCGATTTGCAGGTTCTTTTTACGAAAATGGTAAAAAGATTAATAAAATTGATGTTAAACCATTGTATAAAACTGAGGCATTGTTTTCCGGGGCAATATATATTGAAGACAGTACTTGGGCTCTTGTATCGGTTGACCTATCGGTAAATAAAGCTGCAATTCAGTTTTGTAAGGATTTTAAAATAATTCAAAACTATGAATTTATAGATAATAAATATTATATGCCTGTTAGAAGAGAAATATCCTATACAATTAAAGACGGGAAACATAATATTTTAGGAAACACCAGAGTAGATCATTCGGATTATAAAATAAATACTGATTTTCCTCCTAAATTTTTTAATAATGAAGTTAAAATTTTTGATGTTAATGCATTTGATAAAGATTCAACTTTTTGGAATGATACCAGACCTATAATGCTCAAAGAAAAAGAATTAGAATTCATTCATAAAACAGATAGTATAAAAACTTATTATACAAGTGATGAATATTATGAAAAAATTGATTCCAGCTTTAATCGTATTGACGGCTGGTTTTGGTTAAAAGGAATTGGACATAGATACAGAAAAACAGGCATAGAATATTATGTAAGTGGAATTATTGAACAAGTTAATCCATTTGGAATTGGTGGATATAGACATAAGCTCCCCGCTTATATCAACAAAGAATTTAAAAACAAAATGTTATTGGAAACAAAAGGCTTTATTGATTATGGGTTTAGGAATGAAGATATTAAAGGAAAATTGGGAATAGGATTGACATATATCCCTTTAAAATTTGTTAGAACATTTATTACTATTGGTGATTATTATGACCAAATAAATAATTATGCATCTATTGAGCAAACCTTTAGTAGAAGCAATTATGTAAGAACTAAAGATTTTAGTATTGCTCAAAGAATGGAGATAACAAATGGTTTATTTGGAGAACTTACATTTGAATATTCATTTAAAGACCCAATATACGATTTGCAATTATCTGATTGGTCTGAATTGATTTTTGGAGAACTGAATACTCCAGACGAATTTGAGCCATACAAAAAAGCCGAAGTTAAACTGGAATTGAAATACAGGTATAAACAAGAATATTTAATAAAAGACGGGAAAAAAATAATACTCGGTTCTGATTATCCCGAATTAAGATTTATTTACAGAAAAGGGATTCATAACATTTTCGAGAGTGAAGTAGACTTTGATTATATTGAATTTGGAGCCAAAGATAATGTTCAGTTAGCAAGATTTGGATCTTCGAGTTGGGAAATACAATTTGGAACATTTGCTAATAGAAATAATCTCAGAGTTCTGGAGCACAAATATTTTAGAGGTTCAGACAGGTTTTTCTTTTCTGATCCAATAAGGTCATTTCAATTATTAGGACCAACATTAAATACAAGAAATGAATTTTTTAGGGCTAATTATCTTCATCATTTTGAAGGAAGTATATTAAATAAAATTCCGGTATTCAATCGTCTTAAATTATCATTAGCGGGAGGTGCAGGAGCTTTAATTATAAATGATCAGGATTTTGCTCATGTAGAAATGTATGCAGGAGTTGAGAAAATATTTAGAATTAAAAAACAACTTTTTCGTCTTAGTGTTTATGCCGTAACAGCTGATAATTCATTAAATAAAGCCGATTTCACAATTAAATTCGGATTAAGTTTTTACAATACCTTTACTGATAAATGGGATTACTAAAAATCATATTTTTCCCAATCAGATTCTTCTAAGTAAAAAATATCATTGACATTTTTTTAAAATCTCTATTTTATGGTAAATGCACACCCGTGCCCGGACCAAGCGGTATGCCTGCATAAATCCATATAACCAGTAATATGATCCAGCCAATTAGGAAGACAATAGTATAAGGTAACATGGTTGCTACAAGAGTACCAATACTTGCTTTTTTGTCGTAACGCTGAAAATAAACAATAATTAAAGCAAAAAATGTCATCATTGGTGAGATAACATTTGTGGTACTATCACCAATACGATAAGCAACCTGTGTTAACTCTGGAGTATAACCCAAAAACATAAACATTGGTATAAATACCGGAGCCATAAGCGCCCATTTTGCTGAGGCACTCCCCATTATAAGATTTATGAGACAGGAAAACAGAATAAACATTATTACCAATGGAATTAATCCAAGATCCATGCTTTGTATGCCACTTGCTCCGTTTATGGCAAGTATAATTCCCAAATTACTCCATTCAAAATACTTAACAAACTGCGCGGCAAAGAATACCAGTACAAGATAACCAGCCAGTGTTTTCATAGATTCTGACATTCCTTTCATAACATCAGAATCGTTTTTATATTTTTTTGTAATTATACCATAAATTAATCCCATCACACCGGCAATAATAAATAATACGGCTACTACACCTTTCAGCACAGGTGAGTAAAGCCAGCTTTTTCCGTCTACTCTTAAGAAACCATTATCCGGTAAGATTCCCAGTAAAACTATCCCTATAAATGCAATAAGAACTAATCCTGCCAACATTAATCCTTTTTTCTCTGTTTTAGTAAGTCTTTTTATTTCTTCACTTTCAACAGAACCCGGGTTGTAATCTTTAAAACGTGGAGCTACAATTTTTTCTGTTACCCATGTTCCTAAAACTGAAATTAGGAATGTAGAAGCCACCATAAAATAATAGTTTGCAGTTGGGTTGACAGTATAACTTGGATCGACCAAATGAGCAGCTTCCTCTGAAAGTCCTGCTAACAATGGGTCAATTGTTCCAATAACAAGATTTGCAGAATAACCTCCGGAAACTCCGGCAAAAGCAGCAGCCATTCCAATTATTGGATGTCGTTTTATAGCTATAAAAATTGTTCCTGCCAATGGTACAAGTAAAACATAACCAACACTGGAAGCCAGATTTGACATAATACCTGCAAATACTAAAATAAATGTAAGAGTTCTTTGTGGTGAGTATAAAACAAGACTTTTAATTAAAACAGCAATTAGCCCCGAGTCTTCAGCAATTCCAATACCAAGCATGGCAACAATTACAATTCCTAAAGGAGCAAAATCCGTAAAATTATTAACCATTTCGGTTAATATTTTATAAAGCCCATCACGAGATAAAAGATTAATTGCTTCAAAACTTTCACCTGTTGTTGGGTGAACTGCAGAAACATCCATGGCAGAAAATACTGCAGAAAGGATAAGAACTAAAAGTGCAAAAACTCCAAATAATGTAGCCGGATGAGGTAATGCATTTCCTAATTTTTCTACTGTATTTAAAAAAACAGTAATAGGGTTTTTTCTGGTTCTTGTAGCCATACAGAATTGGATTATTTAGCCGACAAAAATAGGTTTATAAAAATTGATTTGCAAGCCACTATAAAATTCTATAATTTATTGAATAATAATTTTTTCTACAGCTGTTCCAATATCAGTAGTAACTTTTACAAAATACAAGTTCTTTGCTTGTTGACTTAGGTCAATCTCAACTAGACCCTGCCGATTTTCAAAGCATTGAATGTTTTCTATTTTTCTGCCATAAACATCAATTATCTCAATAGTTAAAATATTATCTCCTTTTATTCTTACTAGTCCACTTGTTGGATTGGGATATATTTCAATGCCCAATTGGCTTATCTCATCAATACCAATACTGTTGTACACGTGAATATAATCGCTTAAAACCAAAGTGTCGTTATCGCACAAGCCATTTTCTGCTATCAGCGAAACTGTATAAAAACCGGCAGTATTATAGATATTGTATGGATTTACATCCGATGAAGTATTTCCATTACCAAAATTCCACGTATAAGAATTTGCTTCTTGTGATGTATTACTAAAAATTGCTATTGCGCCTGGCAAATAAAGCACTGTATCAATTGCATTAAAATCTGCAACAGGATATTTATTTACAGTAATATAATTTGTGTACTCTAATGTATCGCTTCCTCCTGTTCCTGTGGCAATTAATGTAACCGAATAAATACCCGAACTATCGTATTGTACAATAGGATTTTCCAGGCTACTTGTTGAAGGTGTTCCTCCTTCAAAATACCATTGATAACTTATTGCATTTTGTGTTGAATTAATATATTGAACAGAATTTCCTTCACAAACACTTGTTATATCAGCATTATAGCTAATTGTTGGAATTGGCAAATACGACCATTTTACTGCATCAAAAACTATTTGTTGTCCGTCAAGTCCTGTAG
>CAYTAU010000156.1:0-6183 GCA_964435855.1 uncultured Bacteroidales bacterium
AAAAATCAATGCATCAGAAATATTAAATAAATTACAAACTTGATGAACTTGACAAACTTGATAACTTGATAAACTTTATAACTTGACTAACTTGATAAACCATAAGAAGTGATTAAACAAAAAATAATACTAATAGGTGGTGGTGGACATTGCAAATCTTGCATTGGTGTTATTGAGGAAGAAGGAAAATATGAAATTGCAGGAATTGTAGATAAACCTGAAAAAATTGGCAAAAAAATCCTTGGATATAAAATTATTGCAGAAGACAATCAAATTTCTGAACTTGTCAAAAAATATAACAATTTCCTTATTACTGTTGGTCAAATAAAAATCAAGCGAACTAAGAAAGAAATTAGTAAAGTACATTTCAAAATTTAATGTAAATTTTCCTGTAATAATTTCTCCATTAGCTCATGTTTCAAAATACGCAAAAATTGGAGAGGGAAGTATTATTATGCATAATGCAATGGTAAATGCTGATGCTAAAATAGGAAAGCACACAATTATAAATACCGGTGCTAATGTAGAACATGATGTAGTTGTTGGAAATTTTTGTCATATTTCTATAAATGCTGTAATAGGTGGTTCAACAAAAATTGGAAATTCTTGTTTTATTGGAGGTGGAGCATTTATATATAATAATATTTCGATTGTTAATAATACAATTATAAGTGCAGGTGCTGTAGTAAGAAAAGATGTTACTGAAAATGGTATTTATATTGGGGATTAAATAAAATATGAAAAAACCAACATATATAATTGCTGAAGCAGGTGTTAATCATAATGGCTCACTTAAAATAGCCAAACAAATGATTGATGTTGCAGCAAAATCGGGTGTTGATGCCATTAAATTTCAAACATTTAAAGCTGACAATTTAGTTTCTGTAAATTCTAAAAAAGCTAAATACCAAATAAAAAACACCAACAAGGAGGAAACTCAATATGAGATGTTAAAGAAATTGGAGCTGGGTGTTGAAAGCCATTTAATTTTAATGGACTATTGTAAAGAAAAGAACATCCCTTTCTTATCTACTCCCTTTGACTTGGATAGCATACAATTACTTCATAAACTGGGATTAGAGACTTACAAAATTGCATCAGGTGAAATAACTAATTTACCTTATCTTAGAGCAATTGGAAAACTTAAAAAGAATGTAATTTTATCTACTGGAATGTCAAATTTAAATGAAATTGGTGATGCTTTAAATATACTTACAAAATCAGGTACTAATAAAGAAAACATTATTGTTTTACATGCAAATACAGAATATCCTACACCTATGCAAGATGTAAATCTCTTTGCAATGAATACAATTGCAAGTACGTTTAATGTTAAAGTTGGTTATTCTGACCACACTTTGGGCATTGAAGTTCCAATAGCAGCTGTTGCCATGGGAGCATGTGTTATTGAAAAGCATTTTACCTTAGACAGAAACATGCTTGGTCCTGATCATAAAGCTTCATTAGAACCTGATGAGATTAAAGCAATGGTAAAAGCAATTAGAAATATTGAACTTGCTATGGGTAATGGGATTAAGCAAGCTTCAAAATCAGAAACGAAAAATATTAAAATCGCAAGAAAAAGTATACATGCAAAATGCAATATTTCTGTTGGTGATTTATTTTCAAATGACAATTTAATTACTAAAAGACCTGGTGATGGTATTTCACCAATGCAATGGGATAAAATTATTGGTAAAATTGCAAGTAAAAATTTTGAAATAGATGAATTAATTAAAATATAACTATGAATTTCTCAAAGCACACTATAGAAATTAACTCATCAGTAATTGATGCTTTAAAAAAATTAAATGAATTACCATCTCTGTTAACAGTTTTTGTAATTAACGAAAAAAAGCAAGTTATTGGGACATTAACTGATGGAGATATAAGGAGAGGTTTAAAACTATATGACAAATTATAAAATTTTGCATTTAAACAATTTAGTTTTTTAATAAAAATTGAAAAGTTTAAACAACTTAATTAAATGTTAGAAAAAAATAAAGAATATATTAACTGGGTAAAAGATTTAAAACAGAAAATATCTAAAGCTCAAATAAAAGCCTCGCTTTCTGTAAATACAGAAATGATTAAATTATATTTAGATTTGGGAAAATCTATTTCTGAAAAAATTAATCATACAAATTGGGGAAATTTTGTAGTAGAACAACTGTCAAAAGACCTTAATAAATCGTATTCTGGAATTAAAGGTTTCTCTAGAAGAAATTTGTTTTACATGAAAAAAGTATACGAGTTTTATAATAATTCGTCTGAAAAAGTGCAACAACTTGTTGCACAAATACCATGGGGTCACAATTTGCTTATAACCACCAAAATAAAGAATGCTTCAGAAGCCATTTTTTATATACATGAAACCTTAAATAACAACTGGAGTCGCTCCGTTTTAGAATATCAAATAGAAACTAATCTTTATAAACGTCAAGCAAAAGCAATAAACAATTTTAGTAATGTTTTACCGAAAAAAGATAGCGATTTAGCAAATTCCTTACTAAAAGACCCATATAATTTTGATTTTATAAGTCTATCTGAAAAATCTAAAGAAAAGAATTTGAGGAAATTTGAGTAATTTGTGGATAATAAAAAGAAAAGAATTTGAGTAAATTTGAGCAATTTGTGGATAATAAAAAGAAAAGAATTTGAGTAAATTTGAGGAAGAATTTACAAAAACAAAAAGATATTGCTCATATAAATTGGGAATAGAAATGGATCAAAATGAACTTTTAAATAAGCTATCTGATATTGAATGGGAAGATTTTGAAGTTAAAGAAGCAAAATCAGAAGTTCCTAAATCTGCGTGGGAAACAGTTTCTGCTTTCGCCAACACAAATGGAGGATGGATTATTTTTGGAATATCACAAAATGGTAAAAGTTTTGAAATAACAGGTGTGAAAAATGCTGAAAAAATAGAACAAGATTTTTTAAATACTTTAAGAACAGATAAATTTAATGCTACAATCTCAACAAAACAAGAACTATATAAAATTGACAATAAAATAATAATTGGGTTTTATATAAAACCATCAAATAAAAAACCAATATATTACAATAAACAAAGTAATACTTTTATTCGCCGAGGCAGTTCCGACCAAAGGGCTACTAAAGAAGAGATTGACAGCATGTATAGAGATCAAGCATTTGGTACAAAAACATCTGAATTAGCACCAAAAACGAGCAGAAGTTCTTTAAACAATACATCTTTAGGCAGATATCGTGATTACATGTCACGTTTCAACCCATCGGTAAGTTACAATAGATATAATGAGGACGAGTTTTTAACAAAACTAAGAATTATTGAAGATGGAGCATGTACTTATAGTGGTTTATTAATGCTAGGCAAAAGAGATGTAATTGAAAGACATTTTCCCGATTTTAGAATTGATTTACTCGAAATTCCCGGAACATCATATTCCGATGCTAAACTCAGATATACCTTCAGATTAGATGAATACGAAAACCTTTGGGAATATTATTTTGAATGTTTTGCTCGATTAAAAAATAAAGTAGATGTAAAATTTACTCTTACTGCCGAAGGTTTTGGACAAGAACTATCATCCGGTCTAATTGCAATACGCGAAGCTCTAATTAATATGCTTATGCACGCTGATTATTTTTCGCCAAGCCACTCCCGTATCAGAATTTTCACCAATCATATTGAATTTTATAATCCCGGTGGACTTCCTAAAGATTTAGAAATATTAAAAACAAAAGATATTTCATTACCACGCAATCCTATTATTACAAAACTATTTAGAATGGTAAAACTTTCAGAAAATGCAGGTTTTGGTTTCGATAAAATTGAGAATAATTGGTTAAAATACAATAGCACAGAACCTATTTATGATATTGATTTTGATTCTACTATTATAAAATTAAATATAAATGAGGGAGTAAATGAGGGAGTAAATGAGGGAGTAAATGAGGGAGTAAATGAGGGAGTAAAGCAATTATATGAATTAATAAAATTATATCCTGATAATAGAACACCTTTTTATGCAGAAAAACTATCTACTTCAGTTAAAAATATTGAGAGGTGGATAAAAAAACTAAAAAACAATAATAAAATATTATATATTGGAACACCTAAGAAAGGAGGGTACCAAGTTGTATAAAATGGTAAAATTAAAAAAAAATACAGGTTTTGGCTTAAATAAAACCAAGAATAATTTGCTAAGTTTAAAGTTTAAAATAAGTTCGTCAGAATTGATGATGTTATTTTGAACCTTTCACTAGATATTGACAAACACAAAGATTTTGAAAAAGCACAAAAAGATATTGCTCATATTAATTGGGATTGATTCTAAAAAAATCTGTTCAAAATCCAGAGTAATGTTTTTATAAGTTATATATTTGTTACTTATAATATTCTTACTTATGAAAAACCCTTTTGTTTTTGGAAAAATAGTAGATAATTCTAATTTCTGTAATAGAGAAAAGGAAATTATGGAATTAAAAACAGCTATTGAGAATAATTATTCAACTTGGCTATTTGCACCAAGAAGATATGGTAAATCATCTCTAGTTAAGAAAGTCTTTTCGGAGGTTAAAGGCGTTACTACTATATATTTTGATTTATATAATATCAAATCTACTGATGATTTTAGCAGAAAATACTCTAATACATTATCAAAAAAATTATTTAACTGGAAAAACGAAATTAAAGAGGTTAGTAAGAGTGCTGTTAAATACTTTAAGAATTTATCGCCTAATATTACCTTTGATGAAAATGGGACTCCAGGTATAAATTTAATATCTGCCAATATAAAAGAACAAGAAAGAATAGAAACCATTTTAAATGTTCCAGAAAAGATTGCACAAGAACAAAATATAAAAATATGTATTGCATTCGACGAGTTTCAAGAAATAGATCGTATAGATAAATTTATAATAAATTGGATGCGATCAGTTTTCCAAAATCAAAAAAATGTATGTTATGTTTTCTTAGGAAGTAAGCAATCTTTAATGCAAAATATTTTTACATCAATAAATTCTCCATTTTATGAATATGCTATAAAGATGGATATACAAGCTCTAAAACGAGTAGAATTAATTAATTTTATAGAACAAAAATTCAAAACAAAAAATGTTGAAATATCTCAAGATTTAATAAATAACATATTAGATAAATCAAGATGTCACCCTCATTATACACAATATTTTGCATCAGTTGTATTTAATATGTTAGTTGCAGAAAATAAAATAGATATTACAGACGAATGGTTAGATAAAATTATTAATGCACAATCCGATATTTTTCAGAATATTTATGACCAGTTAAATAATAACCAAAGATTATTGCTTAATGTAATTGCAAATGATGAAGAAGAGATATTTTCAAAAGAAAATAGAAAAAAATATGATTTACCTTCTACAGCAAGTATGTCGGTAAACATTAAAGCCTTGATTAAAAAAGATTTAATTAATAAACAAAAGGGATCATATTTTATTAACAATCCTATTCTTAAAGAGTGGATTCTAAAAATAAATTAATTATTACTTAAACCTTAACAAGGTGTACAAAAACAAAAAAATACTAGCAGTAATAACAGCAAGAGCAGGGAGTAAACGTTTACCAAACAAGAATATTCTCGATTTAGCAGGTAAACCATTAATAGCTTGGACTATTGAAGCTGCATTAAAATCAAAGTATATTGATAAACTTATTGTTTCAACTGACAGCGAACAAATTGCAGATATTAGCAAACAATTTGGTGCAGAAGTTCCATTTATTAGACCAAAAGAATTATCAAGTGATACAGTCGATTCTATTTCTGTATTAAAACATGCAATAGAATTTCACAAAAATGAATTTTATTATGTAATTTTATTACAACCAACATCTCCTTTAAGAACAGTTAACGATATTGATAAAGCTTTAAAAATGCTTAATAGTAAAACAAAAGCAGTAGTTTCTGTATGTGAAACAAATCATTCTCCTTTGTGGAGTAATATATTGCCTGAAGATTTATCAATGACAAATTTTATTAGACCTGAAGTAAAAGGAAAACGGTCTCAGGACTTACCAATATATTATCGTTTGAATGGAGCTGTTTATATATCAGAAATATCTTATTTGGAAAGGAATAATGGTTTTATTGGATCTAAAACTAGAGCATATATTATGCCCAAGGAAAGAAGTATTGATGTTGATACAAAACTTGACAA
>CAYTAU010000157.1:0-6113 GCA_964435855.1 uncultured Bacteroidales bacterium
CCAGAAATAGAATAACATCAGATTCCTCAATAGATATTTTTACTTGTCTGTTAATTTCATCCTCAAAAACATCGTCTGAATTATCTACATAACCTCCTGTGTCAATTATCGAGAATTCTACACCATTCCATAATGTTTTACCATAATTTCTATCACGTGTAACTCCACTAGTTTCATGCACAATAGCGTTTCTGCTTTCAGTGAATCTGTTAAAAAGGGTAGATTTCCCCACATTGGGACGTCCTACTATGGCAACAATTTTTGGCATAAATTCTTAATTTATCGGTACCCGAATGCTTTTAATTGACGATCATTATTTCTCCAGTCCTTTTTTACTTTCACAAAAAGGGAAAGGAAGACTTTCATATCAAAAAATATCTCCAGTTCTTTTCGGGCCTCGGTTCCGGTTGATTTTAGAGCAGAACCTGATTTCCCGATCAGAATACCTTTCTGGGAATCACGTTCTACATAAATAACAGCTTCTATTCTAATAAGTTTCTTTTCTTCAAGGAATTCCTGGATTTCAACTTCTACAGAATAAGGAATTTCTTGTTGGTAATTGAGGAGAATCTTTTCTCTGATAATTTCTCCTGCAAAAAATCGTTCACTCTTATCGCTCAATTCATCTTTGGGATAAAAAGCTTCACCTTTGGGGAGGAATTCAAGAATAAATTTGAACAACACATCCATATTAAATTTCTCCAAAGCTGAAACTGGAATAATTCTGGCTTCAGGTAAAATTTCCTCCCATTTTCCGGATAATTCCTCTAATTTTTCCTGATTACTTAAATCAATTTTATTGATAACGAGTAGTACAGGAATTTTTGAATTTTTGATCTTTTCCAGGAAAGGGTATTCTTCGGAAGGCTCATCATCAGCCTCAGTAACATATAATAAAATATCAGCATCACTAAGGGCAGAGCGGGAGGCTTTAAGCATATTCTCTTGTAACTTATAGCCGGGCAATAAAATTCCGGGAGTATCGGAATAAACAATCTGGAAATCTTCTCCATTAACGATCCCTTGTATTCTATGCCTTGTAGTTTGTGCCTTAGATGTGATAATAGATAACTTCTCACCAACAAGCGCGTTCATTAATGTGGACTTTCCCACATTGGGTTTCCCAATAATATTTACAAATCCGGCTTTATGATCAGTATTTTCCATTAGTGTACTTTGCTCATTTTTAAAATATTAATTTCATTTTGCGTAAGGAATCTCCATTGTCCCCGCGAAAGAGTCCTTTTCGTTAGTCCGGCAAAGAATACACGATCAAGTTTGACAACTTTATATCCTAGTGATTCAATCATTCGTCTTACAATTCGGTTCTTTCCGGAATGTATTTCCATACCCAATTCTGATTTTGAATCCGGATTGACAAAACTAAGTCCGTCGGGTTTAATAAATCCGTCTTCCAATTCAACACCACTTGCTAATTTCTTAAAATCAGCCGGTTTCATGGGTTCTTCAAGAAAAATATGATAAATTTTCTTTTGGTTAAATTTTGGATGCATTAGCCTCGAAGCAATTTCTCCATCATTTGTTAATAGAAGCACTCCGGTAGTATTCCTGTCTAGCCTTCCTACAGGATAAATTCGCTCTTTGCCTGCATCTTTCACCAAGTCCATCACGGTCTTTCTTCCTTCAGGGTCGTCAAGCGTAGTAACAAAGTCTTTGGGCTTGTTTAGGAGGATATAAACTTTTTTCTCAGATCGAACCCTTTCGCCATTGTATTTAACTACATCAGAAGGCTTAACCTTAACGCCCATTTCGGTAATAATCACATCGTTTATAGATACAAGACCTGCAGAAATGAATTCGTCAGCCTGTCTTCTACTACAAATTCCGGTACTTGCAATGTATCTGTTGAGTCTTATTAGATTTTCATTTTTCTTTTTGGCACCTTCACTAGTTTTTTTAAATTCACCACTTTGTTTTAAGGACTCAAGGTCATCAATTTTTATTGGACTTGCAGGGGCTCGCTTTTTATCTGTAAAGGATCTTTTTTCACCATCAAAGGAATCCTGTTTACGTTTTTTAGGATTGAATTTATTTTCAGGTGAAAAAGCCTGTTCATTTGTGTTTTTTCGAGGGGTTCTTGGCCTGCGTTTTCGTTTTCCTGAATCCATGTAATGAAATATTTGTTGAGATAATGCTCAATAAGTATGTAAAGACCGCAAAATTAACACTTTTGGACTTAATAATGAGAATAATGTTCGTAATTTCACGTTTTTATTTTTTATAACTAAGTTATTTCTATTTATCAGGGTTTCAAAAAATGAAAGATTATCTATTAATTTTCACATTTGCCTGTAATACATTCATACATAAATAATTATTTACTATGACTTTAATAAAATCTATTTCTGGTATCAGAGGAACCATTGGGGGTAATCCCGGTGAAGGACTAACTCCAATCGATATTGTAAATTTCTCAGCGGCTTTTGGTCGTTTAATACAGAAGAAGCTTTCTAAGGAGAAAATTAAAATTGTTTTGGGAAGAGATGCAAGAATTTCCGGAGAATTTGTTGAGAATCTGGTATCAAACACTCTAGTCGGGATGGGAGCTGAGATTATATTACTTGGATGGGCAACAACGCCTACGGTTGAAATTGCTGTGCAACTTGAGAAGGCAGACGGAGGAATTATTCTCACAGCTAGCCATAATCCCGGACATTGGAATGCCCTGAAATTATTGAATGAAAAAGGTGAATTTTTTTCAGCGAAAGATGGAGAGGAGTTACTTAGGATCATAGAAAAAAAAGATTTCAGCTTTGCGGAAATAGATAATCTGGGTAGCCTGATTCGAAATGTAACATACAATCAGGAACATATAGAACTGATAAAGAATCTTGATCTCGTGAATACCGACTTGATTAAAGAGGCTAAATTTAAAGTAGTTATTGATTGTGTAAATTCTGTTGGAGGTATTATAATTCCGACTTTATTAAAAGAGTTGGGGGTGTCTGAAATTGTAGAACTTTATACCGAACCTAGTGGTATTTTTCCGCATAATCCTGAACCTGTACCCGAGAATCTTTCGGAAATATCTTCAAAGGTCAATGAAACCAAAGCCGATGTAGGATTTGTAGTAGATCCGGATGTTGATCGCCTGGCTATTGTTAGTGAAGATGGGAGCATGTTTGGTGAGGAATATACGCTTGTAGCAATCTCTGATTATGTCTTAAGTAAAACTCCGGGGAATACTTGTTCAAATTTATCCTCTACCCGTGCCTTAAAAGATATTAGCGAGAAGTATGGCGTAAATTATTTTAGCGCTGCGGTTGGTGAAGTAAATGTGGTTGAAAGCATGAAAAAAAATGATTGCATAATTGGTGGAGAAGGGAATGGTGGTGTAATTTATCCTGCTCTCCATTATGGGAGAGATGCTTTGGTTGGTATTGCTTTGTTTCTTACACAACTTGCCGAAAGCAAACTTAATTGTTCTGAATTGAGGGCAAAATACCCCAATTATGTCATTTCAAAGAATAAGATATCTCTTGATCAGGGAATGAATATTGATCAATTGTTGTCAAATATTAAGAATCGCTATTCAACTCACAAAACAAATGAGATCGACGGACTTAAAATTGAATTTGATGAAGGATGGGTTCATCTTAGAAAATCGAATACTGAAGCCATAATTAGAATTTATGCTGAACATGGAACACGGCAAGGCGCAGAAGATCTGGCTGAAGATATTATTCAATCAATTAAGCAAATAATGTAGAATAATTTTTGTCTCTCAGCTTAAGAATATCAAAACATAAGAAATTGAAACTAATTAAAATAAAAAAATAAATCCATGAAGAAAGGTATCCTTATTTCCCTTATTTCTCTGGTTGTAATTGTTATTTCTCTTATTGTTTATTCAGCAGCCTCTGAGTCAGACGGTAGCCTTAAACTTACAACAAAAGTTGTTAAGGGAGACTTTGAAATAATTGTAAATGTTACAGGGGAATTAAAAGCTGAAAAATCTGTTGAAATTAAGGCTCCTGCAAAATTGCGCTCACGTAATCTAAGAATCAGGACGATTAAAATTCAAAACCTGGTTCCGGAAGGGACTGTTGTTGATTCCGGTGATTGGGTTGCTACATTGGACCGCTCCGAAGCCGATAATACACTGAAAGACATCTTAGATGCTTTGGAAAAAGATCAGTCTGCTTATACAAAATCGAAGCTGGATACCACCATTCAATTGCGGCAACTCAGAGATGATTTGATAAACCTGCGCTTTAATATGGAAGAGCAAGGAATTGCACTAGAGCAGTCACAGTACGAGCCGCCGGCAACCATTCGACAGGCTCAGATTAATCTGGACAAAGCCAAAAGAGCATTTGAGCAGGCAAGTGAAAATTATTTTTTGAAGGAACAGCAGGCTAAAGCGGATATGACGACTGTTAAGATAAATTTAGATCGACAAGAGAGAAAAAGAGATGAGATGGTAATCGTTCTGGAAAATTTTGATATTTATGCTCCGGCATCAGGTATGGTGATCTATAAAAAAGATTGGAATGGTCAAAAAAGAACCGTGGGTTCAGAGATCAATACCTGGGATCTTACCGTAGCAACACTCCCCGATTTAGCAACTTTAGTATCCATAACTTATGTGAATGAAATTGATATTTCTAAGATTAAAGTCGGACAAGAAGTTAGGGTTGGTGTAGATGCTTTTCCTGATAAGCTATTCACAGGTAGTGTTATTACAGTAGCCAATATTGGGGAGCAATTGCCCAATACAGATGCTAAAGTTTTTGAAGTGTTGATAAGACTAAACGCTAGTGATCCGGTTCTAAGACCATCAATGACCACCAGCAATCAAATTGTAATTAGTACGCTCCCGGACGTAATGTATATTCCCATTGAAGCATTGCATGCGAATGATAGTATAAGTTTTGTTTATGCTACCAATCATAGTCGTCAAATTGTAATTCCGGGAAAGAGTAACGAAAACTCCATTGTTATTGAGCAAGGACTATCAGAAGGGGATCTGGTATACCTAAACATTCCTGATGACCCTGAAAGTTTTAAGATCAGGGGACTAGAGCTCATAGACATTCTTAAAGAGAGAAGGGCAGAGGAGGAAAGATCGAAATTGGAATTTGAGAAAAAGCAGGAGGAAAATAAATCAGTGCGTCAACCTGGACAAAGACCTGCCAATTCTCAGGGCCGCAAAAGACCAAGTAAATGATTGATAGATATTTACACGATATAGTCATTGCCTTTGAATCTATTCTTGCAAATAAGCTGAGATCTTTTCTTACGGCACTTGGAATTATCTTTGGTGTAGCTGCTGTTATTAGTATGCTTGCCATTGGAAAGGGGGCTCAGCAGGAAATCCTTGAACAAATAAAAATGGTTGGCGTGAATAATATTATGATCACTCCAATTGTAACTCCTGAAGGTAGCGCTAGTGATGAGGAAAATGGGGGCAAGCAAAAATCCAAATTTTCCCCGGGACTACATTTGAAAGATGTTGATGCCATAAGGCAAATTCTCCCAACTATTAAACAGCTAAGTCCTGAGATCGCACTGAATTCTTTTGTGGTTCAGAACGGGAAAAGAGCAACAGCAAAATTACTGGGAGTTTCGAATGAATATTTTGACATCTTTAACCTGAGTTTGTCAAACGGAATAGTATTTAATGGTTTTCAGGAAGAAAACGGAATACCGGTATGCGTTGTTGGTGCAAATATCGCACAAACCTTTTTCAGCGGTGAGAATCCTATTGGAGAGTACATCAAGTTTGATAAGGTTTGGCTTAGAATTATCGGAGTTTTGGAAAGAAACGACATGAAAATTACGGGTTTTGAAAATATAGGCATAAATGTAATGAATGATAATATTTATGTTCCTGTTAAAACCATGTTACTTCGTTTTCAAAATCGAGCACTTGTTGCTACAAGGGCTATAACAGTAAGTGGTAGAATGGGAGGTTTTTTCTTCTCAACAAGTACTGATCCAAATCAGAATACAAGTACTAATTATAATCAGTTAGATCGTATTATCGTCCAGGTAAATGATTCTAAGGAGTTGGATCCTTCAACAAAGCTATTAAGCCGTCTTCTACATAGAAGGCATCAGGAGGTGGAGGATTTTGAAATTACTGTTCC
>CAYTAU010000158.1:0-5930 GCA_964435855.1 uncultured Bacteroidales bacterium
TCCATCAAGATAACCATAGCAAGAAGGCATATTTCCTGAAAAATGAATTTCAATATCATCAGGTTCCTGAACATCAATTTTAGGTATTGTTATTGAACAACCATTTGCATCTGTTACAGTTACTGCATATGTATTTGGTGGTAAATCTGAATATGTATCTCCTGATTCTGTAAACCCTGATGGCAACCAATTATATGTATAACCCGGTGTTCCACCACTAATATTTAAATCTATTACTCCATCATTACCACCATAACATGAAACATGAGTTACAGAATCTGAATATGTAAGTTGTGCAGGTTCTTGTATATAAACGGTATCAATACCTTGGCAACCAAAAAGATCTTCTACAGTTACATAATAATATCCTCCCGACAATCCTGTTATAGTTGCTGTTGTATCGCTATTAGACCACAAATATGTATAGCTTCCTGATCCTACAGATACTGTAGCCTCTCCATTATTATTTCCAAAGCAATCTACATCAATTACATTTGTCATAGATGTAATTAAACCTCCTCCATTATTTTGAACTGTTGCGCTTGTTACCAAATCACATCCATTAGCATCGGTTACTGTCAAGTCATAGCTTGCTGCTGATAAGCCTGTAATTGTTGCGGTTGTATCTCCATTTGACCACAGGTATGTGTAAATTCCACTACCACCACTTATCTGAACTGTAATTGAGCCATTAGTTCCGTTGCACGACACATCGGTAATAATTATGGTATCAATATTTAGGATTATTACATTAATAGTAACACTGGTACAAGCAGTATTATTACAATCGCCTTCTGCCATTACATAATAAGTAGTAGTTGTAGTTGGGTTTATTGATATTGAAACACCTGTTCCAACTGATATTCCTCCACATGAACCAGAGTACCATTCCCAAGTAGCATTAGTTCCTAAACTTCCACCGTTAACTGTTAAATCAGTAGATGAACCTTCACAAATAGTAGTATTTGTTGCTGTTGCACTTGTTGGGTCAGTTGATAAAATACCAACAGTAACTATAACACTAACACAAGTTGTTGTATTACAATCACCAGTTGCTTGAACATAATAAGTAGTTGTTGAACTAGGAGAAACAGATATTGTGTTACCAGTTCCAACAGGAATTCCTCCACATGAACCAGAATACCATTCCCAACTAGCATTAGTTCCAAGGCTTCCTCCTGTTATACTTAGCGTAGAAGAAGTTCCTGAGCAGACAGTAGATGGTGAAGCAGATGCACTTGTTGCAGCAGTTGAAAGTGTACCAACAGTAACAGTAACACTTGCACAAGTTGTTGTATTACAATCACCGTCAGCTAACACATAATAAGTTGTTGTTGTTGTGGGAGAAACATTAATAGTTGAACCTGTTCCAATAGATGAACCTGTTCCACATCCTCCTTCATACCAATACCAATCAGCACCAGAACCAAGGCTTCCTCCATTAACTGTTAAATCTGTTGAACCACCTGAACATAGTGTAGCAGGTACTGCTGTTATTGAAGTTGGAGCTGTAGATGGTAAATTTGAGAATCTTGAAATCAATCCAGATTTATTTCCTGTAGTCTGCCAAGAGATATCCTGGTAAGAAGAAGGAATAGGTTTAACCCAAGGCGGGTCAGTTGCTGCACCATCATATTTTTCCCAATTACTTGTCATATATAATTCATATCCACAAGTATTTGTTGACAATGCACAGTCTCCCAGTGTATGTCTATCCGTAGTGCCAGCATAATATGTAGACCAAGCCAAACTTAAATCACTTGCAAATTCTGCAATATAAACTCCTGAATAAACATTTAGCGTAGCATTGTAATCACCGGCTCTTGGTACCAAAGGATGTGTACCGCCAACACCGCCCGCGTCAGAAATGACAGCGATAAGTTTATTATCGGTGCTTACGCCAAGGTAATTGCTGAAATTCATACCAAAACCTAAGCCGTAACTGCCAAAATAAGTACACCAGTTAAGAACTCCCGCTGATGTGAAGCGAGCGATAAAAGGATTGAAGCTTGACCCTGAAAAAGTATTGTCGAAATATGCTCCACCCAAGGGATTAGTAAATGGTAGACCGGCATCCGCAGTTTCAGCATATATATATATATTATTCGAGTCGTCGGTTGTAATCCTGCCCTGTTGAACGTTATCATTTGCAGTACTACTTCCAAAAGCGGTTCCCCATACCATAAATCCCGATGTATTGAATCGGTATATCAGCGCATCGTCACGGTTAGTAGCAGAGGGGCCTGTAGTATTGTCAAAATATGCTCCACCACTGGGGTTTTTTGTGATAAGGTCGGTACCAGAGTAACAGTCACTGATACCAAGGATATTCAGATAATTATCTGATCCGCACTTCATATCCTGAACGAATTCGTCAGTAGTGCTCCCCAAATTCGTTGCCCATAAACGTGTAGTGGCAGAGTTGAACTTTACAATGAAAATATCTGCTGAATGATTGCTTCCTCCTGCATCAAGTGAAACTGTTGCTTGATTGTATGCTCCAGATAATGATAAAACAGGGGGATTATCGTATTCCGATTTACCTAAAACGTACAAGTTATTATTATTATCAACCTCTAACATAGGATAATGTACATAATCGTAATGAGTTCCCCATTGCCTTACTCCACTTGAATTAAATTTTAAAATAAAAGTTCCACCAGAAAATGTACCTGCAGTATAACTAGCATCATAATATCCACCAGCACTTTGTACTGGGATATCAGAGCTTACAGTATGACAGGCTATTAAAATATTTCCAGAATAATCAATTTTTACATGAGGGGAATGGTCATAATCAGTACCACCATAATATGTTGCCCAAATTCTAACACCATCATTATCAAATTTAACAATCCTACAATCTCCACTACCAGCTGTAGAATTCTGAAAATATGCACTACTGCCCGGGTCAAGAATTGGAAAATCATCGCTAAAACCATAAGAAGTAATTACAAATTGATTGCCTTTCTTATCAATAGAACTTCCCGAACCATTCCAAAAACAATCATCATAATATGTTGTCCATGAAATTTGAGGGTCAATTATTAGTTTGTTATTAATCTTATCTTTAGAAACAAATTTAACAATATCACCATTTAATTCATAAGTAATATCAGTATTAGTTTCATCACCATTTTCGTTGATGAAAAAACTTTTTGGCAGAGTTTCAATTATTTCACCAACTGGAGACAGAATTAATAGCTGATTATTGCTTAAACTAATATTCTTAACACCATTAAATTTGATTTTAATATCATTAATGTCTGCATTTGCATTTAATATTACATCATATTTAAATTGATTATCTTTAAAATAAAACTCAAAATCAATTCCATCATATACATTTGAGTAGATAATTTTCTCAAAAGCTTTCACATTGTGAATCCCATCTGGACATTGTGGATAATAAAAATTTAAATAATATTCTGAATTATTGTCCCCCCTTAAAGCCATGTTAATTTTAGGATTAACAAAATCAATGTCCATTCTATAATATAAAGTTTGCTTATCCAGAAATGCTTTCATTACTTTGATTTCATCTTCTTTTGATAATCCAATTGAATTAGGAATTTTATCTCCCTTCTTGAAAATATATGTTATTCCTTTTTCTCTAAAATATATATCAAGATTTTCGGATATTGAATAGAAAACAAACTCATCTCTAACATTTTGATCGAAATCTACCAATTGTCCTTTATTTTCAGTAAATCTATATTCTACCTCTTCTTTATCAATAAAATCATTAGCATTTGAAAAAACACACAATAGAATAAAATTCAGCGAAAATATTAAAGTTTTTAATTTCATAATTTTTATTTTTTAATAGTTACAATACCTTGAATAGGTTCATTTCCATCTCTAAGGTCAATAATGAAAACGTAAGAACTTATTGGTAATTCTTTTCCATTATAAGTGCCGTCCCAAGGTTCATTATACCCATTTGATTCGAATATAATATCACCCCATCTGTTATATATCTCAACTATAACTTCAGGATATAAATGTATTCCTTCTATAATCCACTTATCATTAGTTCCATCACCGTTTGGTGTGAATACAGTTGGGATTTTTATGCATGTAATTGTTCCATCTAAAACATCGAATGTTTTTACAATTTCACAGCCATCAGTATCAGTTATAGTTACCTGATATGTTCCTGCAGTTAATCCTGTTGCTATAGAATCGCTTTGTGCAGGATCTGTATCCCAAGAAAATGTAAATGGGGAATTGCCATTGTATACTTGCAAAGTAATTGCTCCATCATTATTGCCTATACAACTTGCATCTATAATGTTTTCAGTATATAATATTTGTTCAGGAGATGGTAGTGTTAAAGTATCTATTTTGATACATGAATTAGCATCTGTTAGTGTAACATAATATTCACCTGTGCTTAAATTTGATATTGTTGTACCTTGTGTTCCTTCTGACCATAAGAAAGTATATGGCTGTGTTCCTCCTGTTGCATTTACATTGCAAATTCCATCAAGATAACCATAGCAAGAAGGCATATTTCCTGAAAAATGAATTTCAATAGCATTAGGTTCATGAACATCAATTTTGTCTATTGTTTTTGAGCAACCGTTTACATCTGTTATGGTTACGGCATATGTGTTAGGAGGCAGATCTGAATATGTATCTCCTGATTCTGTAAACCCGGATGGCAACCAATTATATGTATAACCCGGAGTTCCACCACTAATATTTAAGTCTATTATTCCATCACTACCTCCATAACATGAAACATGAGTTACAGAATCTGAATATGTAAGTTGTGTTGGTTCTTGTATATAAACGGTATCAATACCCTGACACCCAAAAAGATCTTCTACAGTTACATAATAATAACCCTCTGATAACCCTGTTATAGTTGCTGTTGTATCGCTATTAGACCACAAATAAGTAAATGTTCCTGCTCCTGCTGATACTGTTGCAGAACCATTGCTGTTTCCATAACAATCTATATCCACAATATTTGTTATTGAAGTTGATAATCCTCCTCCGGTATTCTGTATTAATGCTGATGCTATAACATCACAACCATTATTATCAGTAATAGTCAGATAATATATGCCTTCTGCAAGTCCTGTTATAGTTGCTGTTGTAGAGTCGTTTGACCATAAGTATGTATAACTTCCACTTCCACCACTAACTTGTGCAGTAACAGCACCATTTGTTCCATTACATGAGATGTTTGTTATTATTAAAGTATCAATTGTTGGGCTTTCATATACAAATACTGTTTGTCCATCAAAAGCTGTACAGCCATTTCCATCAGTATATTCATAAATAATAATATGAGAACCTATTGTATAAGGGTCAAATACCCCGGAGCCATTACCGTTATCAATTACATCAGTTCCTGTAAAAAAGCCATCAGGAGCCTGATTTCCAAGCAAACTCACGGCAGAATCACCTTGGCAATATGCTGTATCAAGACCTGTAAAACTTACTGTTGGTAAAGGATTTACTGTTACAGTAACGTCTGCTGTTGCATCACTACATGGTGATGTTCCTGTAACTGTATAAGTGAACACATCTCCAGTTGTAGTTGAAGGATCAAATATATTTGTAACTGTGCTTCCTCCTGAGTTTGTCCATGCTCCTCCACCTGTTGGACTTCCTCCTAATTCTGTAAATAAATTAATACTAGGATCTCCATCACAAACAGAAACTGTACCATTTGTTCCAGCATTTGGAGCAGCAACCACATTCACAACCACACTTACACAAGCTGTATTATTACATGTCCCTTCAGCTCCTACATAGTATACAGTTGTTGATGTTGGACTAACATTAATTGTTGTTCCGTTCCCAATTGATGAACCACTTCCACATCCTCCTTCATACCAATACCAATCTGCTCCAATTCCCAAACTTCCACCATTTACAGTAATATCTGTTGAAGTACCTTCGCAAATAGTAGA
>CAYTAU010000159.1:0-5476 GCA_964435855.1 uncultured Bacteroidales bacterium
TTTTGTATTTACCAAAAATACAGATAATGATTTAAATTACCAAATATTTTTTTATTAATTAATATTTTATCATACATTTTTTTTATTTTCATATATTTGGTAATTATTAATTTTTTAAAACATGAAAATAATATCATTATTAATACTTGTTTCTTGTTTTGCTTTTATTCAACAAATAAGTTCTCAAACATTTGAAGAAACAAAAAAGCTTGCTGAATATGGAGATGCCGGTTCTCAAACAAATTTAGGGTATTTTTATCATACAGGTAAATATGTTATTAAAGATTATAAAGAAGCTGTAAAATGGTACACAAAAGCTGCTGAGCAAGGAGTTGCTAATGCCCAATATAATCTTGGAATATGTTATTCTAATGGCGAAGGTGTTATTAAAGATTATAAAGAAGCTGTAAAATGGTACACAAAAGCTGCTGAGCAAGGAGATGCTAATGCCCAATATAATCTTGGAATATGTTATTCTAATGGCGAAGGTGTTCTTGTAAATTATAAAGAAGCTATGAAATGGTATACAAAAGCTGCTGTGCAGGGAGATGCTCGGGCACAAAATAATGTGGGAATATGTTATTCTAATGGCGAAGGTGTTATTAAAGATTATAAAGAAGCTGTAAAATGGTACACAAAAGCTGCTGAGCAGGGAAATATTGATGCTCAATATAGTATTGGACTTTGTTATTCTAATGGCGAAGGTGTTGTTAAAGATTATAAAGAAGCTGTAAAATGGTTTACAAAAGCTGCTGAGCAAGGAAATGCTAGTGCTCAACTTGCTCTTGGAAGTTCTTATGCAAAAGGTGAAGGAGTTCTAATAGATTATAAAGAAGCTTTTTATTGGTGGGAGAAAGCTGCTGTACAAGGAAATGCTCAAGCTCAATATAATGTGGGTGTATGTTATTTAAATGGAGATGGTGCTATTAAAGATATGAGCATGGTTAAATATTGGATGAAATTATCATATGAAAATGGATATGAAAAAGCAAAAACAATTTGGGAAGAATATGAACTTTGGAAATATTAATTTCAATAGAAAATTCATTCAATCAAAATTAAATTGGAGATCAAAAAAATGATATTATCTTAAGCACTATCTGTTACTTTCACTAAACCTATTACTAAAGAATATCTTTAAAAAAACTGTATTATAAAGCTCTGCTTTTCAGTTTTCTAAAAATCTTATTTTTTCCTAAAATTATTTACAAAATAGCTTTGTTTTCTTTTGGTTATGAAGTATATTTGTATGGTATAAATTTTAATCTAATAATATTTAATAATTATGAATAATATACAACATTTGTTAAACAATTTTGACCAAATAAATAATTTTTTTAAATCTCAAATCAGAAAAGATTTAATTGCTCTAAAAGATAATGTTAATGAAGAGTTGATTAGAGTGACTAAACAATTTGAAAATTTTAACGAAGATGATTATAGTAATGAAAAAAAGCTAACTTTTATTTTTAAAAACGATTTAGAGTATATAAATAATGGTCTTATTTATTTGGAAAATGAAAGTTGTGGAGGGTGGTTCTCGTGGTTTGATAAAGATAAAGATAAAGAACAAGAAAGAAATGACAAGTTAAAGAAAAAAACAAATAACTTTTTAAGTTAAACCCAGCTCGGCGTAGTTTGTAACTACGTCGCAAATAAAAAGCAGTTTTTAACTACTAATACCGCATTTCGTTTATTTTTGATTTTATTTCTTTGTCTTTTGTCTTAAATAATAAAATTAAAAGGAGAGTTTTCTCCTTTTTTTTTGTTATTTTTGTTTTATCAAGAAGTTGGCAAGCATATTTAAAAAAATATTTAAAATGGATAAGTTCTCAGAAAAGAATAGAATTTTCTTAATCAGAAAAGACGAATCAATTGAAGAGTATCTCGATTTAGAATCAATAATCTGCCCATCTGAAGATATTGAATTAATAATTATAGATAAGTTTCGGGATCTCATAGATTCTACATATAAAAGTTGGAGACGTTCAAAATTCACATTATACAATGCTTTTAAAAAGGAAATAAAATACTCACTAAATAAATGGACAATTGAGGATTTTGATATTATATACATAGATACTAATAGAATAAAAGTTAACCTGATTGTTTCAGACTATACAAATTCCATTAGAACTATAAAATATGAGTACAAAAAACCTACTGCATCAAAGAATAATATAGGACTAATTCCTCTTGGAATAAAAGAGTTTCATAAAAGATCTAAATACGATAATTGGAAACAATATGACCTTATGATTGAAAACGAGACTTTGAAGAAAGAAATTGAAAAATTAAAAGAAGATATAAAATGAAAAATTTAGTTTATGTGTTTTTGATAATTCTATTTTATGGTTGTAATAATTCTAATGATATTGATGTAGTAATTTCTGATTTAGAAGAAGCACTTGATTCGATTGCATTTAATAATAAAGCTGATGATTCAAAAATTACAGAAATTAATAATTTGCCTAAAGACACTTTGTTTCTAGGATTTTGGTATAACATGCCAAAAACTGAAGTTAATGTATTGTTAAATATTCACAAAGATAAGGGAATATTATATGAAGATTATATTCAAGGTGCATATGAGCCTACAAAAGGAACATATTTTCATTATGTTTCCGAAAAATATGATTGGAAGGCACGTATTGGGATTGAGTATGAAAATACTAAATTGAAAAAGATTTTTTTATACCTTGATTCGCATCATGTAGATGATACTTGGAAGCAGAAGGATTTTCATTATCAATATAATTATTTAAATGATGACCCTAAAATTATTATCAATACATATAAAAACAAATATGGAAAGCCAAATAAGGATAAAATTGATTTAAAAAGCGATTATGGTTATATTGAAAGATTTATTTGGTATGATAATAACAGAACTATTTTATTCGATATCCATAATTATGCGAAATATTCGCTACCGTTTGGTGATTGGAATGTTATTGGTTTTGTTGAATCAAATGCTATAATTACTTATTTAAATAAAGAAGATTATAATGAAGAATTTGAAGCCAGAAAGAAAAAAGAACAAATAGAAAAAGATAAATCAAAAGAAAAAGTTGAATACATAAAAGAAGGTATATAAACACACCCGCACGGCGTAGTTTGTAACTACGCTTCAAATAAAAACTAGTTTCCAAACTACTAAAATGCAAAAGCATTTATTTTTGATTTATTTAATTTAAAGAAACTTATATAATAATTAACAATATTAAAATATAAATAATCTTAATTTATGTTAAGTAGTAATGCTTTATATATTTTTATAAATAGATTTACATTATAATTCAATTACTTGAACTATGAAAAAATTTATTTTTATTACTGCGTTTTTTTTATTTGCTGTTAATATAGCATTTTCTCAAATAAGTATTCAAGGAACATTAATTGACAGTTTGTCTAAAAATCCTCTTTCATATTCTAATATTGTAGTAAAAAATGAAAATGATTCTATAATAAATGGAACTCTTACAAACGAAAAAGGTTTTTTTAAAATTGAAGTAGAAACAATTAAGGGAATAAGGCTGGTGGCAAGTAATCTGGGTTATAGAGATCAAGAAATTGAATTAAAGAATGAGAACAATAGCAAAACTATTAAATTGAATGAAATATTTTTAGCACCAAAAGATATTACTCTAAACCAGGCAAATGTATCTGCACAAAACCAAGTTGTTCAAAAATTCGACAGGAAAGTATATAACATGAGTGAAAATAAAAAAGCAGCAGCTAAAAATATTTTGGATTTATTAAGAACATTGCCGGGAGTAGTTGTTGATGAACAAGGAAATGTAAAATATAAAGGTACAACAGCTGAGATTTATGTAGATGATATGCCGTCGCAATATATTTATCCTAATGTAGAGATGATTCCTGTTGCAAATGTTTCAAAAATTGAATTGATTGACGCTTCAATGCGTACAGGTGGTTCGGGTAAAGGTGGGATAATTAATATAAAAATGAAAACTGTAGCAAATGATGGCTTAAGTGGAATTGCGAATACACGATTATCAAGCATGGAGTTTGAACGATTAGATAGAGCTAATGGATATGCAAATTTGAATTATAAAATTAAAAAGGTGGTTCTTTTTAATAATTTTTGGATGTATAATGGTTATGGTCGTAATAAAAGCATATATGAAGGAGGAATAGAGTATGGAAATCAAATATTCCCTTTTTATGAAGAGGCTTATACTGAAAGCGTTTATTCAGGTATAACAAATTATAGCGGAGCTATTATTGATGCAAGCCCTAAAACAAAAATTATACTTGCCGGTGGGTTTTTTAAAAATAAGTGGAACAGTACAAATGAATTATTTCACGAACAAAGTATTGATAATGCTATATGCAACAGATATTCTTATGTTAAAGATAATGCCTATATAAATTTTGCAGGTGGAGCATATGCTTATATACGACATGCTTTCGATTCTACATCAAGAGAAATAAACGGTTATTTATATTATCTCCCTAAAGAATTTGATCATTCAGGAAACTATTTAAATAATAATACTTATGAATATGATAATTTTGTTCAGGTCAATAATAATGTATTATACGAAACAATTTTTAATCAGCAAAGAAATGCTCTTGTTTCAGGTTTTTATTACAACCATCCATTAAACAATACATCAAGGTGGAATGCAAATTATACAGGAACATATACTTCTATTCATAAACAGGAAAATATTTATAATATTAACAATACCTTTTATCACCCTCAATACACTAATAATATAGGCTTTTTACAGAATCATAATTTATCATTACGAATAGGAACAATGATAAAGAAGTGGAAAATTGATGCAGGAATAACACAAAAATATGATGATTTTAGTATTGATAACAATCGATATACAATAATCAATGTAGACACAATAGTGAATATTAGTGAAAGCTATTACAGTTTTCTCCCATCTGCAACAATAAGTTACACTTTAGATAGCTTGCAAGAATTAAAGTTTACTTTTGCACGGACATCTAAAACCCCTAATGATTTTCAACTAAATTCTTTTATCAATAAACAAAATCCTGTTACATGGACAACTGGAAATCCAAATTTAAAACCTGTAAATTATAATAATATATATTTGGGATACTCCTACATCAAGCCTATGTGGAACTTTACTTCTGAAATATTTTTCAGTCTAACCAATAATGAAATAGATAATATTAGATATCCGGTTTCAGCAATAACTACAATATTTATGCCCGACAACATTGCTTTTGAAAGCAAACTTGGACTAGATTTGTCCTCATATTTTTCAATAAAGGGCAAATACAATTTTAATTTATCATCTAGTTTATACCATTCTTATATTGATGCAACTTCTTTTGAGGAAAATTTAACACAATTGGGTTTAGATGTAGAAGATCTAACAAAGAAGAATTATGGATTGACTTTAAAATTTACTTCTGATATAAAATTTGGGAAAAAGACATCAGCAATGTTATATGTAAACTATAT
>CAYTAU010000159.1:5486-5849 GCA_964435855.1 uncultured Bacteroidales bacterium
TGAAGTAACATTTTATGGATACAATTACGGATACATTAATTCCTCCATAAGTATTACCCGTCGATTTTTTAATAATAAACTTCTTTTTTCCTTTGGCATAAATAATTTATTTGATGATTTAATGGAACATGGAAATTACCGTAATTCATTAGGGTTTGAACAAACAGGAACTGTAGAATATGGAACCTATTTTAAACGCTTATATTTTGTAAGCTTAAACTACAGAATTGGTCAAGGAGACAGAAATACCGGTAGAATTAGTGGTGCTAATTAATCCTTGTACAATATTCACAATATTCAACTAAATCCCCATCACATCTTCATAATACTCATAGGCATCTACAATATCAAGATAAATACCAT
>CAYTAU010000160.1:0-5764 GCA_964435855.1 uncultured Bacteroidales bacterium
ACATCTTCCCATAATGTTGATGGTATTGTATTCCATTGAGCTGCTCCAAGCCATAATCCATCAGCAATTTCGTCATAAAATATTGAAATATCCGCTGCATCGCTTCCTGTTGTTCTGTTTATTCTGTGATAAAATTCAGGATTAGCTGCACAAATACCTGCTTCTAATAGAGTTCTGTCATAACCATCAGTTGTTGCATCATTATTAGCCATTCGCACTGTAAAAGTATTTGAATTTGCCGAAGCCGGTATAATTTCAATAGGTCGGTATCTTAAAGTACCAACACTTGAACCAACCGGAAACTCATACGTTGAATTATTTAAAGTAGCTCTTGATAAACTTCCATTATTCAGGCTACTTACGAAACCTGTTGTACGTGTAATAGCATTAGCATTTGATGTTAAAACAAACATTATAAAATCACTGGTGGCAAGCTCTCTGTCGTTTAATGCTAAAATACCACTAAGATTTGAGTTTATCTGTAATGTTTTGATACCTGTACCGGTTAACTCCAAATTATTAAATGTGGTTGACATAGTTCCCATAATAAACTGATCTGTACCTTCAAGAAATACACTACTTAATTCAGGGGTAAAGCTATCGTTATTAATCCAGTTGCCTGAAATATTGTATGTTCCGTCTCCTTCAATTGATGCATTATTTGTAATATCATTACTAATGTTAAGGTCACCATCGTTTATAACATCGCCGACATTGTCATTCTCCAGACTTCCATTAACCTGAATTAAAGCAGAGTTTTTAATTAAAATACTTGCTCCGTTATTATATACTAATTGAGAATTAACAAATAATACCGAAAACAGGAATATTATTGTAAAAATACATTTAATTGCAAGTTTTGAATTTATTAAATTACTCTTGCTTATTTCCGAGTACATGTGTAAATGTTTCATTTTATTAAATTTTATGTTATACAAATTATATGGAGATTTATTTAAAATTTTCATTTTTACAATTTATTATTTTTTTTTATGTTAAGAATCTCTTTTTCTGTTATGTTTTTATTTTTTCCAAGCTGTTTTTCTTTTGTTAATTTCTTATTCATAGGCTTTGGAGAATCAGGGAATCTTACACCAACATTTTTAGATGTTTTTTGATTTCCATTTTTATCTGTTTTAATTTCATTTGCCCTATTAGCAATCAATAACCATGAAAATGACACATTTGAAGTTCCTCCATTAAGTTCAACAACATCAAACCCATTTGCAGATTTATTAGTAACATAAACACCATTACAATTTCCTTCTAATTGAATAAATACCTTTAAAGGATACTTTTTATCAACATAAATATTTTTAGAAAGTGTTGGATCAATGTTTATATGTGCACTTCCATTAATTAATTTATCTGTTCCATAATCCTGAAAAGTAATTTCCGGAGCTTCTGGGCAAAACATATTAACTTTATTGCCACTAATATCTTCTACAATAGTAGCTACTACCCCTGATCCATTAATTTTATAAGATGTTCCTCCTGACCATATACTAACATAAGCATAATCAGATCCACCTTCAAAATAACCTCCTGCAGATGTAGTAGAAGTACCAACTCCATAGACACCAATATCTAATGCTGTGAAAGCTCCTCCACTACCACTTGTTAATGTATATATTGAAGCACTATTATTTCCAGTACCAACAACACCTGTTCCATCTGTTGCATTTGCGCCCTTTGCGTAAAGACCATCTTCACCAGTAAATGCTCCACCGGTACCGCCAGTTAAGTAGCTTCCACCAATATTATTTCCAACACCAATAATACCTGTGCCACTTGCATTTGCATTATATCCATAAGTACCAAATCCTGTTGCAGCATCGGCACGCCCATAAACACCAACTCCGTCAGTTGCATCAGAAATACCATAAACACCATATGAAGTTGCTGTTGCATCACCTTTTCCGTAAACTCCAACATTAGAGCTAGAACCTGATAAACCAGAACCACCTGTGAGGTAAGCACCAGTAATGCCATTTCCTGTACCAATAATTCCTGTGCCTGTTGCATTTGCATTATAACCTCTTACTCCAAATCCATCTGAAAGACTTACATAACCATAAATTCCACTTTCAGTAGCAGCAGTAGTTGTCCCATAAACACCCGTTGTTGTAATATCGCCATCGCCAAATACACCTGCACCGGTTGCATCGTTGCTATATCCAAAAGCACCAACATTACTACTTCCTAGATATCCATATTGTGTTCCGACTGTACCTATAACACCAACTACTGTACCTGTAGCATCTACACCATTTGCAGCTGCTCCATCATAATAGAATCCATAAGTGGCATTGTCTTCGTAAACTCTAATATCTGTGTTTTCGTTTGGATGAACATATGTTCCAGCATCTGTCCATTCTCCACCTGCTCCACTTAATAATTTCACCCACTGGCTACCATTCCAATAATAAAAACCATGAGCTTCTGTTCCTGTTTCATTATAAATTAATAAACCTTCTGCCGGTGCTGTAACAGGTGCAGCTGTACTTATATTGTCTAAATCAACTCTTGGAATTAATAATCCCATATCAGTAGCTGTTATATCTAATATTGCACTTGCATGAGGATTAAGCTGGTTAATACCTACATTTTGTGATATACTGATATTACTTATTGATAAAAAAACTGTACAAATGATGATTGCTGTAATTTTAATGTTTAAGTTTTTCATTTTAATTTAAGATATTTAATATTAGTTTTTATATTTCGATTTTCTTCTCATTACTTTATCCATCCATGTCAGATATTGTGTCTGCTTTGTAAGCAAATCATCCCAAGTAGGCGGATTTTGCATTAAATCATTTAATTGTTGAATAATTTTTTCTGTTTTTGCTTTATCGTTTGCTGTTATGTTCGACATAGAAAATTGAGGGATTATTAGATTTTCTTCGAAAGAATTAATAGTCATTGTATAATACGCCTCTCCTGCAGCATTATCAAAACCACCAATAGTATCATATGTGATAAGATGAACTGAAAATTTTATTCGTGCTATCTCATCAGAAGTAAGTTTATCTGAAGATTGTGCATAAATACTAGTGCTGATAACTAGAATAAATATTAAAGATATTAATTGATTTTTCATAATTTATTAAATTTAATTACTATTTATAAACAACTGCTGTTAACATACTTCCATATAAAAAACTATAACCACCGGCACCGGCTCTATCTTGTACTGTATATGTAAATGTTCCAAGACCCGGGACATCTACCCATTGTACAAAACAAGTATTATCTGCATCAGAAGTAGCTAATATAGAAGTCTCTGCAATTTCTGTTGCTCCACGCCAAATACCAAGAGAAACATAAGATTGTGAAGCATCCTTCGCAAAATCAAATTCTCCAAGTAATAGAACTTTATCGGTTGCTGAAGTTGTTGTTATCGTTATCGTTTTTCTCGTATTATCGGATCCATAAGGAGTGGTTGTTTCGCTATACACAACAGGCTGAACGGATGGTGTTTGCCATGTACCTGTTCCATTTGCATCGGAGGTAAGTATTTTACCTGCACCTTGTGTTCCATTTGATAATCTAAAAGATCCATTTACATGAAATAAAGTAGCAGGTGCAGTTGTTCCTATTCCCACATTTGTACCATTATCATAAATTTGGCTACAAACAGCAGAAGCACCATTTGATTTGATAACATAATTAGCTAATCCGCATCCTACCGGGCCTGCGGGACCTTGAATCCCTTGTATTCCTTGAATCCCTTGTGCGCCAGTAGCACCTGTTGCACCAGCTGCTCCTGTTAATCCGATAGGTCCTTGTGGTCCAGTTAACCCGATAGGTCCTTGTGGTCCGGTTAATCCAATAGGCCCTTGTGGCCCTAATGCTTGTATCCACATGCTACCATCCCAATAATAAAAACCATGAGCCTCTGTTCCTGTCTCATTATAAATTAATAAGCCTTCTGCCGGTGTTGTAACAGGTGCAGCAGTATTTACATCGTTTAAGGCAACTCTAGGAATTAATAATCCCATATCTGTAGCTGTTATATCTAATATTGCACTTGGGTCAGGATTAAGTTGGTTAATACCTACATTTTGTGAAACACCAATTTTACCAATTGATAAAAAGATTACACAGATTATTAGAGCTGTGAGTTTGCCTGCCCAGTAGGTTGGATTGCTTATTTTTTTCATTTTTTTCATTTTTATGATTAATCGTTAAGTTCTAAAATAACATTTTACGAAAATAAAACTTTATTGTTTTGATGCCAAAAGTTTTTATTTTTCAATTTTTTCTTTAATTTATTTCAAATTTTTTTCACTTTGTCTTTCACTGCTTGGAATACGAGTTTCTTTTTTCTTGAGTTCAAAATTAAATATTCCAAGTTCTTTAGGTTGTCCCCAAGATATTGGATCTGCATATTTACCAATTTCATGACGTCTTTTCGGTAATTCAGATAACTTCTTCTGTGGATGTGTTTGAACATATTTATCATTTCTTTCTGCATATACAACCCATGATACTTCCATATTTGAATTACCACCGGCAATAATAAATTTATTATTGTTAATTTTTTCTTTTATATATATTTGAGCAAATCCGCCTATTGGAGTTAAATGATATGAAAAATTAATATTTATTTCACTAAAATAATCCGGTAATTTAACTTCTGCCTCACCATTTACATCCAAAATAACATTTCCTCTATAAACATTTAATATTTCAGGGGATTCCAAAGCAAAATGTTTCAAATACAGATTAGTTGGGTCAAGTGGATGATCTATTCTAAATGTTTTAACTCCAGAACAACCCATATCTCCACTGGCATAAACCCCATAATCACCTGTCGTTGCTTGTCCAAATACGCCACATCCCCATCCTGCTGTAGAATTTGTTAATCCGAGAACTCCAATAGCATCCCAAAAACTTCCTCCTATATATTGACCATTTACTGCAATAGTATTATCAGTAGTAGCTGTTGTTAAAAATACAGCACCCCTTTCACCATCAGATTCACCCCATACTGCACTAGAGTTAGCATTTGTTCCGTTTTGATCAATATAAACAACAGCATCATCATGAGTTAGAGCTGTTGTGTATGCATGAATACCATAACCACTCCCTGTTTGTTGAGCATGGACAGCAATACCGGTTCCTTCTTGCCTCCCATAAACAGCAAAACCATTGTTTAGATTTTCACCATAAACACCTGCACCATTTAATCCAGCTGCGCAGTAACCATTTACGGCAAACAAATTTGTAGCATTATTTGTTGAAGTAAACATATCTCCTGCAGCAGGTAAAGGAGTGTTAACACTGACCTGGTTGGTTCCCCCATCAACAAAAAATGCATGAGTAAGAGCATCACTTTCAATTCTAAAATCATAGTTGCCACCAATTTCATTGAAAATTCCACCCCTATTTACAACAAGTTGTTGAGATGGGGTTGTCATTCCAATTCCAACATTTGTACCATTATCATAAATTTGGCTGCAAACAGCAGAAGCGCCATTTGATTTGACTACATAATTTGCCAGTCCACATCCTACAGGACCAGGAATGCCTTGTATTCCTGTTAACCCGATAGGTCCTTGTGCTCCAACAGCACCGTCAACTCCATCTGCACCAGCGGGTCCAATAGGTCCGACAGGTCCAATAGGTCCAACAGCACCGTCAACTCCATCTGCACCGGCAGGTCCAATAGGCCCAATAGGTCCAACAGCTCCGTCAACTCCGTCTGCACCGGCAGGTCCAATAGGCCCAATAGGTCCAACAGCACCGTCAACTCCAT
>CAYTAU010000161.1:0-5694 GCA_964435855.1 uncultured Bacteroidales bacterium
CTTCAAACCTGACAGGTTTCCAAAACCTGTCAGGTTTAAAAAAACTAAAGTTTTTACAAAAAGCCCTTATTTATAATCCTTACAAAAAAAAATATCATAAACAATATGCCGAACTTTTACAGAAAATTGCAAGTAATTATAATTACACCAAAAACCTGACAGGTTTCCAAAACCTGTCAGGTTTAAATGGTGGATTAAGTATATACAAACCCGCATACACAAGCCCTTACAATAAAAAACACGAAATTTTAAACGAATCAGCAAAGCATTATAATCAATATAAAGAACTCCAAAAAATTGATAAATTTCTAAGTATCAATAAAATAAATCACAAGTCTATTATAAGACACATATTAATAACAAATACATTAGGACATTTTGATTTAAATAAAAAAGGAATACCAATTATTAATGATTTTTATAATTTTTGCAATAAGAAAAAAGAAAATAGAATTAACACTGTTAAATCTATCAAACAATTTTCGGCTAATCCGGCACAAGTATTTACAAAACAAGCATCGTATTATGGAAAATACACTGGATTAAACAATAAAAACCGACTAAGATACAAAGCCAATGCAGCAGCAGTAGTTGCTATGTTTGTTATCTTTAGCTTTTTGCTAAATCCTACAGAGTCTAAAGCTAATAATAAAAATGCAAACACTCTTCAAAGAAACCTTCAAGGTTTTCAAAACCTTGAAGGTTTATATCTTGCATTAAACTACATTAATTTAGACCAAATAAAAACAAACTATTTCGGTCATGACCAAATTAATGTAAAAAATAATTATTACAAAAACCTGACAGGTTTCCAAAACCTGTCAGGTTTAAAGAGTTTAAAATCTAATAAAAATACAAGTTTTTTTGCAATAGCATTTTTGTTATTAATACTTGCATTATATTTTGCAAGAAATGGTATTGCCTCAAACTTTACAGGTTTAAATGGAAAACTGCTCTTAATGGGCTTTCTAGGTCTTCTACCATATGTTCTTGACGCTCAAACCATCGCTACTGGCGAAGGAATGATTTACGATAGCGGATTCTCTGCAATAGCAAATGAACCCATACAAATGTGGGTAGCTGATGACAGTACAAATACCAATATCGCAGAAACAAGCAACGCATGGGGACAATACACATTCACAATTGATCTAGGACCTAACAATACAGAAGAAGTTAAAGAAAACAAACCTTTAGCTAATCTTATCAGCGGAGGTCAAGATCACACAATCAATTTCGCAAGTAAAACACAACCAGAAATGGTCACAGTATACGATCTAAGAGGACGAGCAATTAATCAAATCCAAGCAGAATGGGACGGACAAGATATGGCAAGTGCATATTGGGACGGAACCGGACAAAATGGAAGCGAAGTCAGTCCAGGAGTATATCTTATTTCTACAAACAATGGCGTAACAGAAAAAGTCGTTCAATCAAACAATGGAAACTATTTTGGAAACCAAGGAATAAATGCATTATTAGAAGTTTTAGCAAAATCACCAATGAACACAAAAGACATGCTTCTTTTCAATAAAGAGGTTGTTCGACTTATCGAACCAAGTTCAATCTATCTACCTTTCCAAGATACAGTTCTAATGGAAGGAGGATATAATTTCTTATCAGATATTCATCTTACAAAAATCCCACAACACCAAGACCTAACATTCAAACTACGAGACGGATATACACAAACAGACCTCTCAGGATTTATTATTAACATTAAAAATAACTTAAATATGGACCCTATGGGAACAGCAGTAACCGACGCGAACGGAAACGTAACATTCCAAAACGTCCCTGCAGACAAAACACTATACTTAGAATACGGAGGAATCCCAAGTCACTTTGCAAGTAAAGGAAACCTATGGAATATGCCTGAGGAAATAAAATTCCAACAAGACACAGTCGCAAGCGATACAGTAAAGATAACATTATTCCCAAAAGCTTTAGAAATCCCTGCAAGACCAGGCGATCCAGCTTATGGAACAACAGTAAGTCCTGCAGCAGAAGAAATCTCTGAATTAATTCGACCAGTACCGGACAATAGAATAAATGCTGAAGAAACATTAAGACAAACTGTCAAACTATATGTCAACATGACAGGAGTAGACCTAACAAATTTTATGACAAGATTAGAGGAAGGAGATAGTTTATTCTACGGAGAAGAAACGAGCCCATATATTATAACTCATCCAGGAAATGGTGGCACGCCTTTTGCAATAGATGAAATAAACTTATTAAATTATGATATTTATAATAATTTTAACCATCCAGACACAATCGGATGGAACATTATCAAAGCAGGCAACAATACGGATACAAGAGGCATTAATCAATATAATAATAACATAAATAATGAAAACAACGATATTTTTAATGTATTACTTGGCGGAGCAATTGAAGTATCGCTTAGTCAAGCTGAATTCTACAAAGAAATTTATGGTCGAAGAACTGGTAAAGATAATGATGTTGATCCTGGATGGATGAATACAACACCAAGTATGCCAACTCTCGAAGATAGAGCAATTTTCAAAGTCATCAATCAAAACCACACAAATAGATTACTCTACAAAATAGATTACTTTAGCCTCGAAAATACAACAGATACATTATAATTTTTCTAGTAATTTTAATCCTTCTTTATCAAATTTAGAAAAAGCAAACCATTTCTTACCAATATCTTTCAAAGAAGCTCCAAAATGATAAACAACACCATCAAGTATTAAAAATCTATCATGGCTTTTATCAAATTTTTTCAAATTAACATTCCTATATTGTTCAGAAAACTTTTTGACATCTAATTCTAATTGTTCATTTATGTTTTTTGTATATATGATAAGTTCGACATTTTTCTTCTTTTTAGAAAATAAAGTCAAAACATCTTCATCAATATAATTATCTATTAAAATAATAGAAGTATTAGCTTTTTTTACTAAATCTGAGATAAAGACATACGCATCAAAAACTTCCCCGTCAAAAAATATTCCTTTAGATGCTTGAATATCTTTAGATTCAATTGCTTTGAAAATAGTATCAAATTTTTCATCATATTCTAAATGTTTTATTTCACCAAACCTGACAGGTTTTGAAAACCTGTCAGGTTTAAAAAGGAACTTATTAATTTTATAAACAAAGAAAATATTTTATAAAAATTGGTCATGACCGAAAAAAATAAAAAATATTTAATAAATTGTATAATAGGTAAATGGCTGTCTTTACATAATGTATTGCCTTAACTAATACCAAACCTGTCAGGTTTCCAAAACCCGTCAGGTTTTAACAAAGAACCAATGGTTTAACAAAAAAGTTATTTTTTGTATTTTTTATTTGTAAAAATCTTCAAGGTTTAGAAATAAATATTTGAAAATAATAACTAAAATAATGAAAACCTTGAAGGTTTAGTGCCAAACCTGTCAGGTTTCCAAAACCTGTCAGGTTTAAAAAGGAGTCAGGTTTGTAAAATAAAATAAAATTATTATTTTTGCATAATGCCAAAATACAAAGAAATATTAGAACCCGATTATTATTATCATATATATAACCGTGCAAATGGCAATGAAAAGCTATTTTTAAATGATGATAATTACAGTTACTTTTTACAAAAGTATAATCATTATATAAATCCTATAGCAGATACTTTTACATATTGCTTAATGCCTAATCATTTTCATTTTTTGGTAAGGATAAAACCAATTTCAAACCTGACAGGTTTTGGAAACCTGTCAGGTTTAGATAATATAAGCAAGCATTTAAGCCAACAGTTTAGTAATTTTTTTAATGCCTACACCAAAGCATTCAACAAACAAAATAACCGAAAAGGTAGTTTATTTGAACGTCCTTTTAACCGCATAAAAATAACTACAAATGAATATTTATTAAATGCAATAAATTACATACATCAAAATCCTGTTAATCATGGATTAGCAGAAAATATTGATGATTGGAAATACTCATCGTATAATGTATTTTTAAGCAACAGACCAACAAACATTAATAGAAAAGAAATAATAGAATTATTTGATGATATTGATAATTTTATTTTTTATCATAAAACACAAAGTTTTGAAAAATATGCTTTGGAAATGGAATTGGCTTATTAAATACCCTTGCAAACCTGACAGGTTTTGGAAACCTGTCAGGTTTAAATAGGGAACGGTTTCGGAAACCTGTCAGGTTTAAATAAGGGTTTATAAAAAATATTAGAATGAAAAAGGTATCAAACGAATCATTAGAAAAATTAAGAAAAATTTTGCCACCGGCAAAAATAGGTTCGCTATATTCAGATTATCAGACACGAACAAGAAAAAAAGCAATTTGTAAAATATGCGAAAATGAAATTCCATTAAAACAAGAATTTATTTCGGTAAATTATTTTGATGGATATATAAAAAGAGGCTATGGAGCCTATCATAAAGATTGTTTTATAATAAAAAATAAAATTATGAATGAAAATATTGAGCAACAACAATTAAAAGACACTTTAACGCGAATAAATATTCACGAAATTGTAGAGTCGCCATATCAGGGCAGACTTATTTCCGATTTGGAAAAAGATAGCGAAGATTCGCCAAACGAAATAGATATACTTGCAAAAAGTATAGAAAAAAACGGCTTAATGCATCCTGTTATTGTAAGACAAAAAGATAATGGCAAATTTGAGCTTATTGACGGACATAGGCGGTTACTGGCATATCGTAAACTTGGTTTGGGAAAAATTAAAGCTATAATAAAAAATTATGATGATAAATTAGCTCAGGTCTTTTCAATAATCGGGAATCTCGAACGCAAAGATTTAACACATATTGAGTTAGCCATAGCTTATCAGAAAATTCTTGATAAAAAAATATATAAAACCCGTATTGAATTATCGGAAGCACTTGGAAAAGACAATACATTTATTGGCGATTTGCTTAATTTATTAAAACTCGATAATCGTATAATAGAAGAACTTGCCAGAACAAATTTAATAAAAGATGTACGTTTGTTGCGGGAAATAAGAAAAATTGAAGATGCCAACAATAAAGGCATTTCTAATAAACAATGGGATTTATACCGCAGAGTTGTTTTAGAAAAATTATCTCGCAATGATGTTATGCAAGTCGTTAGTTATCTAAAACATGCTGATACAAACAAAACAAAACAAAAAAGTATAAAGTCAACAAAAACTACAATGCAATCGCCATTTTATATAAAAACATCAAGAGATAATATTAATATGCAGCTAAATGTAAAAAACATCAATAAAGAAAAAAGAGAAAAAATAATGGAAAGTATAGAACAATATGTGAGAAATCTTTTAGAACAAATTTAGTCCTACCTGTTGTTAATTTCAAACCTTCAAGGTTTTGAAAACCTTGAAGGTTTTTATAGTGAAATGGAGTTGACTTATTAAATACCCTTGTAAACCTGACAGGTTTTAAAAACCTGTCAGGTTTAAGGTAAAGGGAAAAACCCTTGAAGTTTTTATAGTGCAAACCTAATAGGTTTAAAAAAAGAAATACCTATTTTTGTATTATGCCAAAATATATAAAAATATTAAAACCAAGTTCAAACCTTCAAGGTTTTGAAAACCTTGAAGGTTTTTATAGTGAAACTTGTCAGGTTTATAAAATGACCTAAATGTTTATTAAAAAATAGCATTTATGAATTTTAATCAAATCATAAAATATTTTAATTACAAATTATTTTCAAAAC
>CAYTAU010000162.1:0-5632 GCA_964435855.1 uncultured Bacteroidales bacterium
GATAGTTGTAGAAAATGAAATTTTTTCTTCGTAATTTAATCCAGCCATGATTTTTGTTTTAATAAATTAATTATTTTGATTATTTTTCTTAAATACAGCCACAAAGGGCTATATTTTTGTATTTACCAAAATTAAAGATAATGATTTAAATTACCAAATATTTTTTTATCTTTACATTGAAATAAGTTAGATGAAATTGATAAATATAATATGCTTGCAGCTTTTCAAAAGTTTGAAACTTTTGAAAAGCTCTTATTGAAATTAAAAGAGGGGGTTTCTTTATTTTTTGTTTATATTTGTTAAATGTTTAAAAACAATATTATCCGATAATAAACGACTATAAACGTTTGTTGTCGGTTTTGTTAAACATTATCAATGATTTAACTAAATTAACAAACTGTAGCTATAAGAGATATAACGTGCATTAATGCACGTTATCCTAACGTTGTGTGTAATGCGAGAAAAACCCAAATGCAATGAGAAAATTCACTAATTATATGTAAATTTGTATTCTAAAAAGGACTCTAAATGAGCAAGAAAAATATAACAATAAAATATTTAGTAAGTTCTGCAAATGAATTTTGCAAACAAGAAACCAAATATGAAAACAAAGAATTATTTGGCGTAACTGACGGAAAAGCTGTTGGAACATATATCGAACATAAGTTCAAAGATTTCTTGAATAAAAATTATATCGTTGATAACGGGAATTCTGCAAGAGGAATTGATTTGCCTGCACCCGAAATAAATACTGACATAAAAGTAACTTCTATAAAACAACCACAATCTTCAAGTCCTTTTAAAGATGCTAAACAAAAAATATACGGACTCGGATATAACCTTCTTGTCTTTGTTTATGAAAAAACAGATAATCAAGAGACCGAAACAACAATATTGGATTTTAAAAGTTGTTCATTTATCAGCAAAGAAAGAACAGCAGATTACACAACAACTTTCAGATTGATTGAAATGTTAAATGATGGAGCAAATGAAGAAGATATAATTGCATATCTCAATGACAAAAATATACCTGCAGACGACATTACTTTAAGTCAAATAGCAAAACAAATTCTTGAAAACAAACCAAAGTTAGGATACTTAACTATTTCTAATGCTTTGCAATGGAGATTACAATACGGAAGAATTGTCGCCCTTTCTGACCAAGTAGAGGGAATTATAAAAATTGTTGACAAAGTAAATGTTTGATATGAAGATTTTTGAAGCAAATATAACTAATTCTGTGATTGATTATTTTGACAATTTCGATGATTTGTCAATAGAACTTATCAATTCAAAATTAAAAACAATTTGTGGAATAAATTCATTTTTTACTATTCAATCTGAGATAGACGAACTAACAACAATTTTTGCTAATAAAAATTTAGTGAATGAGCCTGACAGAACAGAATATGGAGACTTTCAAACAAATAGAGATTTAAGTGATAATGTTTGTGATATTCTGAAAAATCAAAACTCTTCACCTGAAATTATTATTGAACCTACTTGTGGAAAAGGAAATTTTATTATTTCGAGTCTTAAAACATTTGAAAATATTAAATTTATTTATGGAGTTGAAATTTACAAACCTTATGTATGGGAAACAAAATTTGCAATACTGGACTACTTTTTGAATAATGAAAATTCTAATTTACCTGAAATAAATATCTATCATTTTAATGTATTTGATTTTGACTTCGATAAAATTTCAAACAAGCACAATAACCAAAAAATATTAATACTAGGAAACCCACCTTGGGTAACAAATTCAAAACTATCTTCACTTGGTTCTGATAATTTACCACTTAAATCAAATTTTAAAAAACACAATGGATTTGATGCAATCACAGGAAAAGGAAATTTTGATATTGGAGAGTCTATTTCAATCAAATTATTATCAATATTTTCAAAATTAAATGGAACTTTCGCTTTTCTTGTTAAAAATTCAGTAGTAAAAAATATCTTGTTGGAACAAAATAAAACAAAACATCAAATATCGAATATTAAACAATTTGATATTGACACAAAAAAGGAGTTTAATGTTTCAGTTAACGCTTGTTTATTTTTGTGTTCCTTTAATAAAAATTCAGACCTAACAATTTGTGAATATGATTTTTACACAAAAAACTTCATTAGAGAATATGGTTGGGTGAATAATAAATTTGTTGCAAATATTGAGTTATATCTAAAATCTAAAAATATTGATGGTAAATCCCATTTTGTTTGGAGACAAGGAGTAAAACACGATGCTTCAAAAATAATGGAATTAGAAAACGTAAACGGTCATTATTTAAACAATAATAAGGATACTGTTGAAATAGAAAATGATTTAGTATTTGGTTTGTTAAAAAGTTCTGATTTAAAAGGAACTGTAATTGATAAATCTCGTAAATACACGATTATTACACAGAAAAAGATAGGACAAGAAACCAGATACATAAAAGAACAATATCCTAAAACTTATAATTATCTTTTCAACAACATCGAATATTTTAACAAAAGAAAATCAAGTATTTATAAAGGAAAACCTATTTTTTCAATTTTTGGAATTGGAGATTACTCTTTTAAGCCTTACAAAGTTGCGATTGCAGGAATGTATAAGACAACTACTTTCTCATTGGTAAAACCAAATGATAACAAGCCAATTATGCTTGACGATACTTGTTACTTTATTGGTTTTGACACATTAATTGAGGCAGAGATAACAAGAGTTTTAATGAACAAAGAAATAACTCAAAATTTCATTAAATCAATTGCATTTAAAGATGCAAAAAGAATGATAACGAAAGATTTGTTAATGAGAATTGATTTGAGTGAAATAATAAAAAAAATAGATTTTTACGAATTGCAAATGGAAATTCCTAACCTAAATATTGTAGATTGGGATAGTTATAAAGGAAAATTGACGAAACATGAATTTGAAAAAAATCAACAATTAGACCTATTTGGTGAACAAGCACTACACACAACAATACCTATACGTAATGTGGGTTTTAGTACTAAAATTGGAGATTATGCAAGTAATAAAATTTAGTCATAATTTGAAAATTAGTCGTTTCAAAATCCCACACTACGCATAGCCGAATCGTTATGCACAAGGGGATTAACGAACTTTGAATATATAAGAAAGGAATTGAATAAATCCTGCTAAAAAGGTATAAATGAATTGATTAAAAAATAATTTTGATAGTTGAAAAAGAAATGACTATTTTTTGATAACCTTTAGAACAGAAAGAGTTTTATTACATAAAAGGGCTTGTAATCCAAATAAATATTGAATGTTCTATAAAATAAGATAAAAAGCATTAACTTTTATTTCTGTTTAGAAATCTGTTACTCAACATAAGTGGTAAAATAGGAGGTAGCCGAAAATCCTTTAAAGAGTAGGTTAATTTTAATAATAGTTGATATATGAAAAAAGAAATATTAATGACAGTCGTTTTCTTGTGTTTTAGTTTTTACTCTTTTGCACAACAAGGTGAATGGATAAAAGATAAAAACACAGGATGTAAGATTTGGAATTCTAATCCAGCACCAAATGAGACAATTACATGGACTGGTAAATGTGTAAATGGCTTTGCACATGGTGAAGGAACTCTACAATGGTATAAAAATAGTGTTAAAAATGGTAAGTATGAAGGAAATTATGAACATGGTAAATCGAATGGACAAGCTACTCTAACATATGCAAATGGTGATAAATATTCAGGTAGTTGGGTAAATGGTAAACAGCATGGACAAGGGACATATACTTTTGCAAGTGGGACTGTATGGACAGGTGATTGGATCAACAATCAGAGGACTGGTCAAGGAACAAAAACTCTTCTAAACGGGACAATATATGAAGGTAGTTGGGTAAATGGTAAAATGAATGGATATGGCACTTGGACGTGTTCAAGTGGAAAACATAAAGGTGACACATATACTGGTTATTGGAAAAATGGCAAACAGCATGGAAAAGGTACATATACGTGGGCTGATGGAGATGCGTTTAAAGGTGATTTTGCATATGGAAAAGCAAATAGAAACCAATTAGCTGCTCATACTCTTACTGGGGCATATTCACCTAATAGTAGTTCTTATAGTTCTTCAAGTAGTAGTTCTTCAAGTAGTAGTTCTTCAAGTACTAAGAATTCAAGCACAAGCAGTAGCACCAATCCAAAAGTAGTTTTTAAAGTAGAACGAAAACCAGAATGTTCAGGGAACCAGTCTTCTTATTTTTTAAATATTTATGAAGGTGGTAAGCATTATAAAAATGTTACTCTATCAAGTAAAGATGGATGTTGGTATAAAGGTTGTACTTCAAGCTATTTAAGCAGTAAAACATGTGGAATGTCTTTGGAAAAAGCTTGTGAATATTATTATACAAAAACTTTGGGAAAATCTGCATCATCCGTAGAACTTGAAAAATAAATAAAAACCAATTTAATCCCAAAAGATTTGGATTGTTTAATGATAGCTATTTTCTTGGGACTGATGAAAAATCAACAGCAAAAAAATTGTGTGATTGCGAATAGTACTTTGACAAAATTATCAGGCTGGGTTTATTTAATAAAAGGAGAAACGAATGAAGGAATCATTATGAAGAAGTTGATAAAACAATAAATTCCTGGCTGAAAATAGCATATGGAATTGACCCCCAGTGCATAACAGCGTGTCAAAAGTAATGTTTCTCCCTACGGTCGAAAACACTACTTTTACACGCAACCGTTGTGCGTCATACAAAAAAATAGAATTACGAACATTAAAAGGACAGAAAAATAAATGCTTTTTAACTCAATAGATTTTGCAATATTTTTACCAATAGTATTTTTCTTATACTGGTTTGTTGCAAATAAAAACCTGAAACTTCAAAACTTCTTAATTGTAGTTGCAAGTTATGTATTTTATGGCTGGTGGGATTGGCGATTTTTATCGTTGATTTTATTTAGTACTATAATTGATTATTCAGTTGGTCGAAGATTATTAAATGAAGAAAATATATCTAAAAGGAAAGTATTGCTTTGGATAAGTATTTTAGTAAATCTTGGATTTTTAGGATTTTTTAAATACTACAATTTCTTTCTTGACAATTTTGTTTCAGCCTTTTCGTTTTTTGGAACACCAATAAATGCACAAGGATTAAACATCATTTTACCAGTTGGAATTAGTTTTTACACATTTCAAACTTTGAGTTATACAATTGATGTTTATAAAAGGAAACTTGAACCAACAAAAGATTTTATTGCATTTACTGCATTTGTAAGTTTCTTTCCACAATTAGTTGCAGGTCCAATTGAAAGAGCAACAAATTTATTACCTCAATTCTACAAAAAAAGAACTTTTGAATATGATAAAGCAGTAGATGGATTAAGGCAAATTTTGTGGGGACTATTTAAGAAAATTGTAATTGCTGATAATTCGGCGCAGATAGCGAACGAAATATTTAACAATTCGGCAGACTATTCAGGAAGCACGTTAGTTTTAGGAGCATTATTTTTCACTTTCCAAATATATGGAGACTTTTCAGGATATTCTGACATTGCAATTGGCACTTCAAGATTATTTGGTTTTAACTTAAAGCAGAACTTTGCATTTCCTTATTTTTCAAGAGACATTGCTGAATTTTGGAGACGTTGGCATATTTCATTATCAA
>CAYTAU010000163.1:0-5620 GCA_964435855.1 uncultured Bacteroidales bacterium
TAATGGAACAATTAATTTGCTTAATTCATTAAAGAATATTGAATATGATAATTTGATATTTACTAGTACTAGTGAAGTATATGGAGGAGAAAATGTTACAAGTCCTTTTAAGGAAGAATGTGATTTGATTCCAGCATCTCCTTATTCTCTTTCAAAATATTCTGCTGAAGTTTCAATACGTACTTTTTCGGAATTACATAACAAAAATTATACAATTCTAAGACTTTTTAATTTTTTTGGAAATGGTATGTCAAAAAACTTTTTTTTACCACAATTAATCGATAAAATTAAAAGAAATGAGAATTTTGATATGACGTATGGAGAACAAAAAAGGGATTTCCTTTATGTCGATGATGTAATTCAAGCTTTATTGCTTTCTACAGAAAAAGAAGCGCACAAAGAAGTTTTTAATGTGTGCAGTGGGCGAGGTTTAACAATTAAGGAATTAGCTAAGAGCATAAAAAAAATTTACAATAGCAATTCAAAAATAAATTTTGGTAAAATTCCATATAGAAAAAATGAGGTGTGGAAAATGATTGGTTCAAACGAAAAGATAAGAAAAAAACTTGGTTTCGTACCAAAGGTAAATTTAATTGAGCATATTAAAGGAAATTTGAATTGAAAGAAATAAATGCATATGATATAGTACATATTAGAGATTATTATCCAAGTAAAGAAAATCCAGCTTCATCTCCATGGGTTTATGATATTGTTGAAGGGACACAAAAGAAAGGAATTACTACTCTGGTTGTTTCTCCAAATCCATTTATACCAAAATTCTTAAGAAATAAAGAGAAATTTGCTTTATATCCCAAACCATCAAATATCATTGAAAATTATAATAACACCTATGTTGTCAGGCCAAAATACTTTAAATTCCCAAACAATATATTTGTTGAACAAAATTTATTTCTACTTTCTAAATTAATTTCAAAAAAAGTTTTAAAATATACGAAACCAAAATTAATTCATGCTCATTTTGGACAAAATGGTGTTGCTGCTGTCGATTTGAAACGAAAACTTAATATTCCTTTGATTACTTCTTTTTATGGTTTTGATTCTGGTCGATTGGGTGAGAAATTTAAACCTTATTATAGAAAATTGATAGAATATGGAGATCTTTTTTTAGCATTAAGCGAAAATATGAAATTGGATTTAATAAAACTTGGATTTCCAGAGAAAAAGATTATAATTTATCATCTTGGAATTAAGTCAGAACAATTTTTCCCTATAGAGCATAACAAATTGAAATTTGTTTTTCTTGTTGTGGCTCGTTTGGATGAATCCAAGGGTGTACAGGATGTAATAAGAGCATTTAGCTTAATATCAAAACAATCAATGGAATTGAGAATAATCGGTACAGGGAAATACAAAAACAAGTTAATTGAAATTGTAAAAGAATTGGATATGAACGATAAAGTTATATTTATTAATAACTTCAAAGCAGAAAACCCTCGTGCAGTAGTTGTTGAAGAAATGCAAAGATGTGACGTGGTATTATTAACTAGTTTTATTACATCAAATGGAGGTAAAGAAGGAACTCCTGTAGTTTTAATGGAAGCTCAGGCTTGTGGTAAACCTTGTATTGGCACTAATCATGCAGGTATCCCCGAAGTTATTATACATGATAAGACCGGCTTCATAGTTGAAGAAAAAGATATAAAAAATATAGCTAATAAAATGATTAGATTATATGAAAATGACGAATTAAGAGAAAATATGGGAAGAAATGCTCTTGCACATATTGAAAAGCAATTTAATCAGAATAGACAAATTATTAAATTGTTCGAAATATATAAAAAATTAATTTAAACAGAGAAGTAAAATATTGAAATAGGGTTAATATGAATAGTGTTAGAATATGTACCCTATAATGAAGCATATGGATTTGATAGCGGCTGATAGTCCTGCTCATGTTTTACGGCATAACGGATATTGGTTGGATATTGGTAGACCGGATAATTATACAAAAGCTTGCGAAGATATTAAATATATTTTAAAAGGCAAAAAATGAGAATTGTTGTTACTGGCATCCAGGGGTTTATTGGAAATAAATTGTTACGGTTCTGATCAATGATGGGCATGAAGTTTTAGAAACAGTTACAGATATACATTGTCTCAAATATATTGTGTTGGTAACCTAAGCATAGTCTTAAACAAAGTATTAAAATGGAACAGATATGAGTAAATTTATGATTTTTCAAGACATAATTAACAGAACACATCACACTTTGCAAATCTTATAATGAACAAAACCTTTTGAATCTTGCAACAATTGACAATTATAAATCTAAAAATTTGTCTATTACTTAGATATTTTTAGACAAATACTGGTTAGTTTATGGAGAGCACATGAAAATATTATTTTATCTAGGTCATCCTGCTCATTTTCATTTATTTAGAAATATAATATTAAATATAATAAATAATAATCATCAAGTTAAAATTCTTATTAAGAAAAAAGACGTTCTTGAAGAATTAATTAATAGCACAAATTTGGATTATCAGAACATATTAGCTGAAGGGAGAAAAGATAATAAATTTGGAATGTTATTGAGTGTTATAAAAAAAGATTTTAGATTATTAAAAATATGTCGTAAATTTAAGCCCGATCTCTTAGTTGGTACAAGTGTTGAAAATTCGCATATATCTAAGTTACTCGGAATTCCTTCAATAAATGTAAATGAAGATGATGCAGATGTTGTGCCATTGTATGCAAAGATAACTTATCCTATGTCATCAATTATTCTATCACCAGATGTCTGTAATAATTTTAAATGGAATTCGAAAACAATTAAGTATTTGGGTTACCATGAATTAGCATATTTACATCCAAATCATTTTAAACCAGATAAGGAAATAGTTAGAAAATACTTTTCACCTAATACCCCATACTTTATTATTCGATTTGCTAAACTAAAAGCTCATCATGATGCAGGGATAAAAGGTATAGATATAAATATTGCTACATCATTAATTAATATTCTAAAACCCTTTGGTAAAATATTTATAACAAGCGAAAGAAAATTAGAAAAAGAATTAGAACCTTACAGAATTAATATCAAATCCATTGATATACATCATGTTTTGGCTTTTGCTCATCTTTATATTGGTGATAGTCAAACAATGGCTGCAGAGGCTGGAGTTTTAGGTACACCATTTATAAGATTCAATGATTTTGTCGGGAAAATCGGTTATTTAAATGAATTGGAGAATAAATTTATATTAGGTTTTGGATTTAAAACTGATCATGCTGGAGAAATGTTAGATAAAATAAAGGAATTATTGCAAATGAAAAACATAAAACAGGAATGGAATAATCGTCGAGAAAACATGTTGTCAGAGAAAATAGATGTTGCTAAATTCATGACTTGGTTCATAGAAGATTATCCAGAAAGTGTGAAAATAATGAAAGAAAATCCTGAATATCAAAACAGGTTTAAATAAACTATGAAAAATAAAAAATCCTATTTAACATTCCTAATCCTAGATATCTTTTTTATTACTATAGCTTTTCTTTTTATGATCTACCTTAAACCTGCTTCAGTAAGAGTATATTTACCAGCATATATCAAACCATTTTTGGGTTTTTCAGTTGCCTGGTTAGTTGCTTCTTTTGTTGGTGATAAATATAATATTGATAAATTTAATAAACTGATAAATTTATTTTACTCCATTTTAAGAGTGGATTCTATTGTAACCGGAATTGTACTGGTTGCTATGTATGTATTTGGTCGCTTTGGATACTCAAGAATTATTGTTTTTGGAACGATTTTACTATCAAGTTTGTTTGAGATCATCTTCGTAAGTCTATACTTTATTAGAAAGAAAAGTAAATATGGATTGAACGATTCGATTACTTTTTCATTAAAACCTCACTATATTTATCCTCATATTTCCCATGAAGAAAGTGACTTCTCCATTCCAGAAAAATTTAAAAATATTGAGTTTAGTATAAAAAGTAAACTAGAACATAAGTATCTTGTAACTAGATATGATCTAAATGACTTTATAAAGACATACATACCAATTGATTCAATTGATTATCGAAATTCTATGGTAATTAATACACATACTTTTTATAACTTAGAGACTGTGGATCCTGGATCTCAGGAGTTCTTCATGAATCTACATAGAATTAATGACTTTCGTAGACTTAACAGATATTTTATACAAGCAAACAAAAATTTAAAATATGGTGGTTATTTTATAGGTTGTGTTCGTTCTATTCATGTTCGGCAAAAATATCTATTTAGTAAATATCCTTTTATCATTGCATTTATTATTCATAATTTTGATTTAGTATTCAATCGCATAATTCCTAAACTTCCTCTATTCAAATCATTCTATTTCATTATAACTAAGGGGCAGAATAGAGCATTATCTAAAGCTGAGTCACTTGGAAGATTACAATATTGCGGATTCAAAGTGATAGCAACAAAGGAAATAGATGATAAACTTTATTTTATCACACGTAAAGTTGGTGGTCCAAGTAAAGATACTGATCCATCTTACGGTCCCTTAATAAAATTGAAGAGAGTTGGTAAAGATTCAGAAATCATGTTCATTTATAAATTTCGAACAATGCATGCTTATTCAGAATATTTACAGACGTTTGTTCATGAACAGAACGAATTGGAATTAAGTGGTAAATTTATGGAGGATTTTAGGATTACCAGTTGGGGTAAAGTTCTTCGAAAATTGTGGATAGATGAGCTACCTCAATTCATCAATTGGATACGAGGTGATGTTTCTTTAGTTGGAGTTAGGGCTCTCAGTTTTCAATATTTTAGTTTATACCCGGAAGATATGCAGCTTCAAAGGGTTCAATTCAAACCAGGTTTGGTTCCACCTTATTATGCTGATATGCCGAAAAATTTTGATGAAATTGTGGAATCTGAAAGACGATATTTGCTTAAAAGAAAAAAAAGACCGATCAGCACCCAATTTGAATATTTTTTTAAAGCTTGGTGGAATATCTTAGTGAAGGGTGCAAGAAGCAAATGATCACAATAGTCCATTATAAACAACTAGGTTAAGAAAAATCTGATGCTATTTAATTCGTTTATTTTTTTTATATTCCTGTTAGTGATATTACCAATCTTCTACATATTACCTAATAAAAGGACTAAAAATCTATTCTTGCTAATTGCCAGTTATTTCTTTTATGGTTATTGGGATTGGAGATTTTGTATTTTACTTGCAGTGACCACTTTAACCGTATTTTTTATTGGAATTAAACTAAGTGTTACATCGGAAAAACAAAAGCGTAGAAATTTACTAATTATTAGTCTCATAGTAAATTTAGGAATTCTTGGGATTTTCAAGTATTTCAATTTCTTTATAAGCAGTTTCTCCATGTTATCAAATAAATTTGGAGTTTCCCTTGATTATCTTCATTTGAACATCATTCTACCAGTTGGGATTTCCTTCTATACTTTTCAAGCATTATCTTATGTTATGGATATTTATAGAAGAAGATTAGAACCTACTAATAACTTTATTGATTTTGCCCTATTTGTTTCCTTTTTTCCACAGCTTGTTGCAGGTCCAATTGAAAGAGCAAGTAACTTATTGCCGCAATTATTCGTTAAACTTAAACCAACTCGGGAACAAATAG
>CAYTAU010000164.1:0-5527 GCA_964435855.1 uncultured Bacteroidales bacterium
AAATCAAAATAATTTCCAGCAACAGTGATAGTCCTTAGTGTTCAGAATTTCAATAATGATTATTAATAGTAGTGATGTAAGCTGTAATGGTTTTCACAGGGTGGGAACAGATTTTGTCAGGCAGAAAATCGTAGCAATGTTTTTTCAAAAATCTTTCTTGTAATCGACAAAGGAGTGGAAAGAAATTTTTTGATAAATTATTGCTTTGCGTTGGCTTGTGTGAAAGATAAGTGTAAAGTGAATTATTGAATATTCTTGTATAACTAAAAAGAAATAATTAATAATATTTTACTTTACTCTTATCAGCAAAACGATTTTCTTGTCAGGCAAAATATTGAGGGTAGTGGTGAAAACCCTTACAGCGAAAACTTAGCAATATGTATATTTGAAGCATTATAATTCTGAACACTTAGGAATATCTATTTATCTTCTGTTGTGGACATTATTTTGGTTTTTAAGCTTTGCAGATACATACCGATACTCATTCAGTTAGCAAAAACCGATTTTAAAAGCATTTTAATTGGTGCAAAAAGCAGTAAGAAATAAGCAGGGAGATAGTTAATAAATTTAGAGGTGCGTTTATTTCTATAGAGGATAGATAACAACACCTTTTTGGTTAACAAAAAATGTAATTGATTAAGAATAAATGGATTTTGAAGCACAAACTTTTTTAAATTTGATAATATTTATATAATTTTGATATGAATTAATTATTAACATAAAATTAAAAGGCAGTAATTGAGCACCTTATAGAAAAGGTGTTGTTAATCGGATATTGGGTATAATTAGGGAAAAATAAATAGAAAATGAATACAGCAGAAACAATATCATTAATTGCATTATTTATAGCAGCTATTTCTGCTTTATATGCACGAAAAAGTAATAAAATTTCTAAAGATGCTCTTAAAATATCGAAAAGAGAATATGAAATGAAGTTATCAAGTTTTGAGATAGAAATTATTGATAGCTTGAAAATAATAAATGGTGATAAGAATATCTTGTTATTTGAAGTTAGGATTAATAATAAATCAACTTCTAAAAACTCTTTTAGTAGTTATTTAGAGCTTAATTTTACAGACAATAACATATCGGCTCTAAGGATTTTTCATAATCCTCAAATAGTTGTCGAAAAAGATATTGAGATATTTGCTAATGATATTCTTATTGATGATAAATCTTCTTTGATAAAATGGTTCATCTACGAACAACCAAGAGAAATATTTAAGGGTAAAATTGAAAGTTACAATGTAAATATAGCTGATATTGACGGGAATTGTATCTCAAAGAAAACATATATGATAAAAACAGAAAATTTATGAAGTTAGAAAAGACAGATTTTTCAATATATGAAGTGGTAAGAGAGGGAGGAGCATCTATTCCCTATTTCAACGAAGGACGCATGTATCCTGTTGTAATTGTAGATTTTAGGGATAATATGGCGATTCCTGAACTTTTTGAATATCATAATCAAATTAAGTCAGGTGATGCACTCTTTCAATGGTCTTTGCCCTTGAAAATAACAGGTAATTATAAAGAAGTATACTTGAGAATATCATTTAAACAACCAATTAAAATTAAGTTTGGACTATCATTTAAACTCGACCATTTTGCAATACCAATTGATGGGATAATTCAATCAAGAGGATTAGTAATTCAATCGGGTATGAAAAATGACATGATTTTAATTGAAGAGGGTAATAAGAATATTATTGTAGAAATTCCAGAATTAGATTTTGATAAAAAATGGAATAATATTTATATAAAAAATCTAACTACTCGATTTAGAAAACTGGATAAATTATCCAAGAAAAAAGCTCAACAGAAAGCGATAGCAAAGATTAAAGAAACAAGAGAAATTTGGAATGTTAAAAAATAAAAGCAACCAACACACGTTATGAGCAAAGCTGAAGAAAATTTCTGAAACATGGAAAAAATAGAGATGCAAAAATATATATCATTACTTGAAGAGTTTGAAACTGCAAACAAACTTGTAAGATTAGGTTTTGGGGAACTTCAAAATATTAATCTTGACAACGACTTTTACTTTCTTCCATTTCAACTTTTATCCCAAGGTTTTGAGAGGTTTATGAAAGCATATATTTGTGTTGGACATTTTGAGAAACACAAAACCTTACCAAGTTTTCAATACCTAAAAAAGCTTGGCCATGATTTAGAAAAGCTTTTAACTGATATAAAAGAGAACTATTACAGCATTGATTATCCTCATGTCCAATTTGGGATAGATTGGGAATTTCTGAATCAAAATAAAGATTTAAAAGAGTTACTTTTTATTCTATCAGAATTTGGAAAAATTGCTCGATACTATAACTTTGATTTCATCACGGATAATTCAAAAATTGGAATAAATCCCAAAGATAATTGGCAAAAATTTGAAAATAGAATTATGCCGATTGATGGAGAGATGTTGAAAAAACTAATGAATCATGATGTGGATAAGGAAATTTATCAGGAAATAACCAATCATATTATAATAGTCTTTGAAAAATTTATAGCGAGCCTTTCACGCCAAATAATTTTTAATACTCTTGGACAAACTGGGAAACAAATAACAATAAGCTCATTTTTTGATTATGGTCTTCTATATGAAGATGATTTTGGCAAAACAGATTACCGAAAAAATACTACAAAATATAAAGAAATGCCTAAATCCATTCACAAAAGGACATTAAGTGATGAATTAAAACGAAAGTACAATCCTGATTACAAATCAAAAAAGATTACAGAAGATGAGTATGAAGGAGATTGGCCCTTTTATGTTGACGAAGTAATCATAGAATGCAGGCAAAAACATTGGTGCTTAGTGACAATAGAAGGTCATGACTATGCTCTAAATGGAGCTACAAAAGGGAGATACAAACTTGAAAATCCTCATGATGCAGGAATGGCAATTTTAGGGAAAAGTATCGGGGATTTCATAAAAATGGCTTTAGAACTGAATTAAGAGAAATGAAAGCCCGGCCCATAACAAAACCCAAACTTCGCTAAAGTGTTGTTTGGCTACACATTAGCGGTTGCTTAAAAAAGACGACATGAGTGAAATAAATTTGCTTAAGGATAATTTAGAAAAATATCCAAATATCAAAACTTTGATAAATGAAAAGGATATTGATAAATGGACTAAGAAATTGGCAGGATATACCAACCCAATAAATGATTATATCTTGAATTCGAAGTTTAACATTTTGACAAGTTTAATTTTAGAAAATACTAATGACTTTGCTAAAAATTTGGCAATCTTTTTTGAAACATCTTTAAAAATATTTCCTCAATTATTAGATTCGGATACATTTAAACGCAATATTAAATCACTTGATGACTTCGCTTTTATTTCATTCCTATCAGAATTAACACTGTCGAAATATTTAAAAGGGTTTGATTTTAACATTAGCTTTAATTCAGATTATCAAAAAATTAAGAAAGGGGATATTATTTCAAAAGATATTGATATTGTGGCAAAACACAATAATGGTCAAAATATAAATTTTGAAATATATACTCCAAATTCCGAATCAGATATAAATGGATTTTTTGATTTGCCTGCCCTTGGTGAAAAATTTGAGAAAAAAATTAAGGTAAAAGAGTATGATAAGTTCGAAGGAATGATTTCAGGACAATTAAATGGAAAGGTATTGCTTGCAATTAATTATGCTTATGATGACAATTTTAATATATACTTGACTGCTTCAAACTCTAAATTCTTTATAAAAATGGAAGATTATATTCATCACGAGATTGATGGTATATTATTATTTCATCATGATATAGCTAAAGATAAATCATTGCATATATGCAGATTAATAATAAAACAACCGCTAACAATGGCTAATAAAGCATAAGGAAAGCAATGCAAAATAGAAACGAAATTACAAGAAATAAACACCGCCAAATCTTGATTTGGCTTAATTATAAAACAATGGTAAATCAAAGTTTTGGCTATGTGCAAATTGATAAGGGAACATTTCAAAACCCTTACGCTTCATAGCCGGAACGTTTTTGAATCATGCAAAAAACAGATAGAAATAAGCAGGGAGATAGTATATTAATACTTATCCATCAATTGAGCCATATCATTTTCAACTTTTTTATCAAGCAGTCTGGCATATATTTTAGTCATATTAATAGAACTATGACCAAGCATTTTACTTACAGTTTCAATTGGAACATTATTATTTAAAGTAATTGTAGTAGCAAAAGTATGACGAGCTAAGTGGCTTGAAAAGTATTTATTTATTCCACAAATTGTAGCAATTTCTTTGAGATAAGCATTTGTTTTTTGATTAGAATAAACAGGAAGAAGAACATTTTTTTCTATGCAATGAGGATGAGTGCTATATTTATTTAAAATAAAGAGAGCTGCAGAAATAAGAGGAATACGACATTCATTATCAGTTTTAGTTCTTTTAGTATAGATCCAAAAATTTCCATTTTCTTTTTCAATAAGATTTTTTTTTGATAGTTTTTTCAAGTCAGAATATGCTAATCCGGTATAACATGCAAAAAGAAAAATATCTCTTACATATACTAATCTATCAATAGTTATTTCTTTGTTTTTGATTATTTCAATTTCAGATTCAGTTAAGTATCCTCTGTCAACTTTTGTAAGTTTGAATTTATGGTTAGCAAATGGATCTATAGTAATCCATCCATTAGAAATAGCAATGCGAATAATTTTTTTGAAGTTTTTAATATATTTTGCAGTAGTGTTATGACTACAATTACGTTCAGTTTTATAATATAATTCTAAACCTGCTATAAATTTATAGTCAATATCTTTTACAGGTATATCACTTTCATTGTATTGTTTTTTAATAAAAGTCTGAACATGCATCAATGTAGTTTCGTAACGTTGGTGTGTCGCTTGAGCAAAGTCTTTACCAATTAATAATTTCACATTATCATTATGTTCTTGAAAAATCTTGATAATCATTTTTTGATTATCATCAATACCTAGCCAGACATTTTTTATAGTTACTGCTGTGATTATTTTATCTTCAACAGCAAAAGTTCTATAATATCCATATAGTTCTGCTTTTATATGGTCAATGTGATTATTAATAATATGTGCAGCTTTTGAAGTTCCTTTAGCTTTACATTTATTAATTGACCAAAGTTCAGGTAATATATTTCTACCGATTGATGCTTCTGTTGATTTTCCGGAGACAGTAATTCTAAGTTGTATAGATACTTCCCCTGATTTTAAGACTCTTGTCTTTCTAATGAAAAACAATAAATTCATTGTTGCTCGTTGTGCCATAATAACCTCCTAATTTAAAGTGTTAAAATTATTGAAAAAGAAGTAATTATAAAAATGCAAAGCGATGTAAATCAGTGCAAAAGAACCGAAATCATGGATGTTGTTTTTTGAAATTTACATCCACGATTTATCCACTTTAGTATGTGTTTTTATGCATTATTTTGCGTAGATTGTAAAAACAAAAAACCCTGAAATTCACCGAATATCAGGGTTTTGCGCTTGTTTGACTATCTGTCTCAGCGGAGAAAGAGG
>CAYTAU010000165.1:0-5428 GCA_964435855.1 uncultured Bacteroidales bacterium
CATCAGTGCTTGCACCAATGTTTGCTGTAACAGCAGGGTTTTCAGTAATAGTTATGTTGTCAGTAGCAGTACATCCAGCACCATCAGTAACAGTTACAGTAAATGTACCAGCACATAAAGCAGAAGCCGTAGCTGTAGTTTGAGCCGGAGCCGGGTCGTTCCATAAGTATGTATATGAACCATCACCACCACCAGGAGTAACCGTAGCAGTACCATTACAATCACCGAAGCAAGTAACATTAGTACTTGTTCCAATATTAGCAGTAACAGCTGGGTCTTGGGTTACTGTATATGAATCAGTAGCTGTACAACCATTTGCATCAGTAACAATTACGGTATAGGTATTTGCACATAAGCTGTTTGCTGAAGATCCAGTTCCCGCACCATTGTCCCATGCATAAGTATAAACAGGAGAACCTCCTGCAGGATTTGAAGCGACTGTTCCATTACAAGCGCCATTACATGTTATATTAGAGCCAGTAACATTGACAGTTAGCAAAGGAGGTTCAGTTAATGTTATATTAGCAGTTTCAACGCATCCATTATTATCTGTAACAGTTACAGTATAAGATCCATCACATAATCCTGTAGCTGTGGCTGTAGTTTGAGCAGGAGCAGGATCATTCCATAAATATGTATAACCGGGAGTTCCATCGCTTGCAACAACAGTGGCATTTCCGTTGCAATCTCCATTACATAGCGGGTCATTTCCGCTTATAATTAAGGCTAATGGATTTGCAGGTTCTGTAATTGTAACACTGGCTGTAGCAGTACATCCATTTGCATCTGAAACAGTAACGGTATATGTTCCATCACATAGCCCAGAATTTGCTGCATTGTTCGGGAATGAACCAGCTCCCCAGTTGTATGTAAATGGACCTGTTCCTCCTGAATTTACAACAACACTAGCAGTACCTGTACATTCTCCACTACAAAGTACATTTGTACGAGTTGCAGTTAAATTGATAGGTAAGGGTTCAGTTAATGTTGCAATTGCTGTCCCAGTACAAAGGTTGGCATCAGTAATTGTAACTGTATAGCTACCATCACATAAGCCAGTTGCGGTTATGTTTGTTCCACCTCCTGCTGCAGCATCCCATTGATATGAATAAGGAGCGTTACCATTGGCCGGTATAGTTTGTGCTTGACCATCGCAAACACCATTGCAACTTGGTTCTGTTATATTAAAAGTTCCTGTTGGTTCTGGATAAACAGTTATATTTATTGTTATAAAATCATTACATGATCCTGCATCAATTGTTTGGGTAACAGCATAGGTTCCAGGTGCTGCCCAAGTAATTCCTGTAGGGTTTTCTAGTGTAGAAGTTCCAGGAGTTCCTCCAGTAAATGTCCAATTATAAGTTTCTGCTCCACCAGTTGAACCTGTATTTGTAAAGTCAAAAGAATTCCCTGTTAGGCATTGATTTCCGTTATATGTGAAACCTGCTGTCACTGTTCCAACGTCAGCAATATTTACTGTGCCAGAAATTGTACATCCATCATCATCTGTAATAGTTACACCATAGTTCCCCGGTGCTAATCCTGAAATATTATAAGGACTACTCTGATTGTTAGCTGAACCACCAGGTGCCCAATTAATATCGTAAGGAGTACTCCCGTTTGTAATAATAATATCAATTTCTCCATTATTTACACCACAAGTTGCATCTGTTGGAGTTAAAGTTAATATCATTGCCGGAGGTGATGAAATTGTTTCAGAACAATAACCTTCACAGCCATTGTCATCAGTAACAGTTACATCATAAGTCCCAGCACAAAGATTTGTGATACTTTGAGTAGTAGCTCCATTTGACCATAAATAAGTGTAAGGAGCTGTGCCTCCTGTATTGCTTGTTACAGAAGCTGTTCCATTACATAAGCCACATGTTGGATCGGCTGAAGTTGTTGTTACAGTAACGCCTGTAACTAATATTGATATTGTTGTATCGTAAGTACAACCAAAATCATCTGTTACACTATAAACATAGTCTTGATTTCCTAATGTTATTGGGCAAGCAGTTGTTGGGTTTCCTGCACCTACTCCATTGCCAGACCATGATTCAATTGGATAAGTGTTTGTAAAGCTCCATAAAGGTGGGTAAATAGATGGGTCAAAATTAATACTCCAAGCATAAATCCAGCCATTATCAGCTCCAATATCATCTGTAATATGTATTGACCATACGCCATTTAAAGGACATCCAATCAAGCCGGCAAAACTTTCTTCTGGCAAATATGATCCTGCAGGAATACTAACGTCAAAAGCAGTTCCTGTTTCGGTAATAATTTCAGCTGAAGACATATCATGGCAATACCACCAAGGAGTCCCGGGAAGATTGATTGATGGGTCTGTCAAAGGAGTATTATCAAAGTTGGAATGAAGGTCATCGCCCAATGGTTGTCCAAAATAAGCACCAGAACTTGTACCGTTTGTTAATATATCACCATCAACAAGAGTTATTTGAGCACCATTAGGACATTCTATAACAATATCTAAATCTCCTAAATAAGAATGCTCTAATTCATAACAAATATCTATAATGTCACTAATTTGAGTAACAGTTTGCCCGGGAGTAAAGTTTGTAAATGTTAATGTAGTAGTATAAGTTACTCCACTTCCATCAGGAAGGAAAGTAGTATCTGCTAGTACTTGTCCTGTAGGCATATTGAAAGTAATAGGATTTACAACTCCTGTTAAATTTGCACATTGACCTAAACACAACGTATTATCATCAGTGTTCGTCCCTGCAAAAATAGGTGTCATAGAAACTCTAACTCTAATATCTATTGCATTTGTACTTTCACAATTTTCTTGATCTGTTATTACTAAGTCAACATTATAACCACCTTCATTAGGATATGTATGATTAACAGTTGTTAAATTAACACCTGATTGTTGTGTTCCATCGCCAAAATACCAAGTAAAAGTTGACTGGGCATCTGACTGAAAATATGAAGTATTATTTTCTGGATATGAGCCATGAGCATTAAAAGTAATATTGTCACCCTGACAAATATCAATATAATTTGCATTATCAACTGGTGTGCTTCCATCCCAAATAGCTTGAATTAGTTGACAAGGATAAGTACAGCTAACAGCAGCTTGCCAACCAGCTCCGACTAAAGCATCACTATCTGATGTCCACATAAATGTCAAACAACCAGAAGCATTAGTTTGAGAAGCTTGAACCATTCCGATACCAGAATTTAAACCATCTGCAAAATATAATAGAGGAGCGGTAATATCGTCTCCATCAAATACTTGTAATTGATCATCATTATTAGCAGCTTCAACATCCCACATTGTAAAATCCATTTGTATGATCATACCCGCCACATCTGGGCAATATGTCCAAATAAAACCCTCACTGCTACTATAATCACCGCCGTTACCACCTGTATCATAAAAGGTTCCGCCACATGCATCAATAGGAATAACACATGGAGTACAAGGTCCACCGCAATCAATTCCTTGTTCACCTCCGTTTTGTATTCCATCTGTACATGATGGCATAACACCACAGCTTATGAATGCTTCCCAGCCATCATAAACTATTGAACCATCAGAATGCCAAACAAAGAATAGGCAATCAGATGCATTTGTTGAACCAACATTAAAAGGTGTAGCTACAGCATGCCCACTTACATCTAAAAGCAAAGGAGCTGTTGCATCAGTTCCATTGTAAATATATAAGTGATCTATAGCTTCACTATCAAACATATTAAAAGTAAAAATTATGTCATCTCCATTGTCTGAACAATATAATACCTCATAATCTTCACTATTAGTATATTGACCACCAGCTCCACCAGTATCATAAAAAGTTCCTGAGCAAGTAGAAACCGGACATGGAGCGCAAGGGCCTCCACAATCAATTCCTGTTTCTCCTTGATTTTGGATTCCATCTGTACAAGTTGGCATAATTCCACAACTTATAGTTGCTTCCCATCCATCATATACAACTGAGAAATCAGAATCCCAGACAAATGTCAAACAATGAGAAGCATTGGTGGAACCAACAGTAAATGGTGTAGTTACCAAATGACCATTTACGTCTAATAATAAAGGCCAAGTTGCATCTGGCCCATCATATATTAATAAATTATCCACACCCTCAGTATCAAAAGAGTTAAATGTAAAAATTATATCATCTCCATTATCTGAGCAATATGTTGCAGTATAGTTTTCGTCGTTTAAATATTGACCACCAGTACCACCAGCATCTGTAAATGTACCAGAGCATAAAGTTTGATCACCAGCACTTATTGGAATGAAAGTACATGCAGGACAAGGTCCTCCACAATCAATACCAACTTCGCCTTGATTTTGAATACCATCAGAACAAGTAGGGGCGGCAACACCTATTTCTGTCGCATCTAAACAAAAATCAGTAGAATAAGGTGCAGACCAATTGGCTATTACAATATAATATGTTACACCGGGTGTTAAACCTGGAGTTGTTATTGAGTAATTGACAGTAGAAGAACTATTTGAGTGAAACTCAATGCAGTTTGGTGAACCCGAGGGACAATCGTCAAGCACATAAATTCCAGAATAAGTAGCAGACAAAGCGCTTACATCTAAAGTTAATGCATCTCCTGATGCATTTGCTGTGTATTCAAACCAATATTCTCCGTCAGAATACCATGAATCACATGGATTATCCCCTGTAACATCATCAAAATCACCCACATTATCATTTGTTCCACACTGTGTAGTTCCAGGAGTTAATGTTAAAGCAGAAGCACAGTTGTTTTGAGATATTCCATTTATAGTAAATAGAAAAAAGCTTGTGAGAATTAATAATAAAATCGTTTTCATAAGGTTTAATTTTATAATGTTTTATTATATTAATTTAAATTTTGACTTTTTTTATATTCTTCCCACTCTTTGGGATATCTTTTTTTCCAAAATTCTAATGCTTTCTGGAAAGTTACATCATCAATTTTTTTTCCATCAGCTTTTGCTCTTTCTGGATAATGTAGAGGTAATTTCATACTTTTTTTATTTATTGTTTCTGCATATTTTCTCGCAAAATCAATTCCTAAGGGAGATACAATGTAATATATGTAATCTTCATCAACGTATTCATTTACTATTGCATAACACGAATTATCGCTTTTTATTACGAACTTTGTAATATTTTCATCTGCACGTAATTTTTTAACAACTTCCTCTTTATGAATTTCATCTTTAAAGCCAACTAATCCAAATTTAACAGCTTTACCATCTCCTTCTTTTGATACATGAGTAAACTTGAAATTCTCTTGAGCATAAGAAAATGCAATAATCATTACAAATATAAATAATAGATTTAGTTTTTTCATGTGGTTATAAATTTTAATTAAGTTTAAAATGTCTACTATACTACATATAGTAGACGAATCAAGTAAAAAAAAGTTGCTTTTTTAGCATGGAGTTTTAGGG
>CAYTAU010000166.1:0-5374 GCA_964435855.1 uncultured Bacteroidales bacterium
GGAAAGCGAGTCACATCACCCGCGAGCCGGAGCAGGTAAAGGCGTTTCGCGATACGTGGCGCGATGGGATTCATTCGTACCTGACGTATCTGAGGGATCGACTGACCGTCGCGCGAGATCTGCTGACGGAATCCGGGTCGATCTTCGTCCAGATTGGCGATGAGAATGTCCATCGGGTGCGAGCCCTGCTAGACGAGATATTCGGAGAAGATAACTTCATAAGCATGATCCCGTTTGTGACAACGACCAGCACAGGGGCCCATCTGCTTGAGGGGGTATGTGACTACCTGCTTTGGTATGGCAAGAAGCGGGATACGACGAAATACCGGCAGTTGTATAGTGAGAAGACGGTGGGCGGAACGGGAGGGACTGCCTACGGCAGAGTCGAGCTTGGTAATGGAAGGAATAGATTAATGACGCCCTCGGAGAAGGCGAATCCTGAATCCCTACCTCAAGACGCGAGGATCTACCGAATCGACAACCTCACGAGCCAGAGACCCGCTCAAGGCGCTGATCTTCGGCATTACACGTTTCAAGGCACCCTTTACAGACCCGGAAAGGGCACATTCAAGACAGATGCCGGAGGGCTCGACACGTTGGCGAAGAGCGGGCGACTTGAGGCTACTCAATCCCACAAACTGTACTACGTACGATACATCGATGACTTCCGTGTTTTTCCTATGGCGAACCAATGGTACGATACGAGCATCGCTGGTTTCTCGGCTGACAAGATCTACGTTGTGCAGTCAAACGTCAAAGTGGTTCTTCGGTGTCTATTGATGACTACCGATCCTGGGGATTTGGTTCTTGATCCAACTTGTGGCTCTGGTACGACGGCCTACATCGCCGAGCAGTGGGGCCGACGCTGGATCACGATCGATACGTCGCGCGTCGCTCTGGCACTAGCCCGCGCTCGAATCATGGGCGCCCGGTATCCGTACTACCTGTTAGCCGATAGCCGTGAAGGGCAGCAGCAGGAAGCGGAAGCCACACGTTTGGCCCCTTCTGAAGCTCCAGTCAACGAGGACATTCGCCAAGGCTTCGTCTACGAGCGCGTACCGCACATCATGCTCAGTTCCATTACCCGCAACGCCGAGATCGACGTGATTTGGGAGAATTACCAAACCAAGCTCGAACCGTTACGCAAACAACTGGACTCTTTGCTTGGAGAGAGCTGGGAGGAGTGGCAGATCCCACGCGATGCAGAGGATAATTGGCCTGCCGAAGCGAGGGAGGCTCACTCTGCCTGGTGGGAGCAACGGATCGCTCGCCAGAAAGAGATCGATGCCTCCATTGCCGCGAAAGCTGACTACGAGTACCTCTACGATAAACCGTACGAGGACAAGAAGACAGTTCGAGTTGCCGGTCCGTTCACGGTCGAGAGCCTGTCGCCACATCGCGTCCTTGGGGTAGACGAGAACGATGAGCTAATCGATCCGCTGGCTGCATCAAGCATCGAAGCCAGCGATGAAACAGGTTTTGTCGAAATGATACTCGACAATCTGAAGACTGCTGGTGTGCAACAGGCGCACAAGGAAGACAAGATCATCTTCACCTCGCTTGCCCCTTGGCCCGGGCGTTACATCTGCGCCGAAGGCCGCTACATCGAGGGAAGCGAAGAGAAAGGGATTAGTAAGCGTGCCGCTATCTTCATCGGACCCGAGTTTGGCACCGTGAGCCGCCCTGATCTCGTCGCCGCGGCGCGTGAGGCGGGCGATGCAGACTTCGATGTGCTCATTGCCTGCGCGTTCAACTACGACGCTCATTCCTCCGAATTCAGCAGCCTCGGCCGCATTCCCGTGCTCAAGTCGCGTATGAACGCCGACCTGCACATGGCCGAGGATCTCAAGAAGACGTCCAAGGGCAATTTGTTCGTCATCTTCGGCGAGCCCGACATCGAGATCCTTGACGCCGGTGAGAACGGCGAACCCGGGCAGATTCGCGTGAAGGTGAACGGCGTTGACGTGTTCGATCCCAGTACCGGGGAAGTGCGCAGCGACAGTGCCGAAGGAATTGCGTGCTGGTTCATCGATACCAACTACAACGAAGAGAGTTTCTTCGTCCGACACGCTTACTTCCTCGGAGCGAACGATCCGTACAAAGCCCTCAAGACGACGCTCAAGGCCGAGATCAACCAAGACGCGTGGGAAACGCTTCACAGCGACACCTCTCGACCGTTTGACAAACCGGAATCGGGCCGCATAGCGGTTAAGGTAATCAACCACCTCGGCGACGAAGTGATGAAGGTATTTAGGGTGTGAAATGGTGAAAACAGGTACCGATACAGCACAAGTCATCCTCGTGAAGCAGTCACGCCGCGGCTGGTGGAAGGAGACATACAAAGGAGTAATCTATCGCCACATTGCAGGTGAAATAGTCCGCGACGATGCTTTGCATTGCTTGGAATCGTTGCGTGACGGCTGTGCTGACATTGTATTTCTTGATCCGCCATTCAACCTTGGCAAACGCTATGGGAAGAACGGGAGCCACCACGACCGCAAGAAGGAATCCGAGTACCTTAAGTATATGGAGAAGATCATAGCTCGCAGTGCAGAGGTGCTTAAGGACGGTGGCGCATTGTATCTCTATCACATACCCAAATGGGCTATCCGACTGAGCCCATATCTTGAAGAACATCTAGACTTCCGGCACTGGATAGCAATATCCATGAAAAATGGCTTTGTCAGAGGCGACCATCTGTATCCGGCACATTACGCGCTCCTATATTACACAAAGGGCAAACCCAACTTGTTTCATCGTCCGAAGGTTCCCAAGCCAATATGCGCAAGGTGCAAGAGAGAACTACGAGACTACGGTGGCTATGCGAAGTACGTCGCTGATGGCATTAACCTAAGCGACGTATGGGATGACGTAAGCCCCGTTCGACATCGGAAATCAAAGACGCGTATTGCCAATGAATTGCCGCTAGTGATCCCGCAACGCGTGGTGACGATCAGCGGATGCAAAGGAGGGTTGATTGTAGATCCTTTTGCAGGGTCTGGATCCACTCTTGTGGCTGCGCTAGCTGCAGGGATGCGATTTGTCGCGGCGGATTGTGAAGAGGAGTATTGTGCCCTTATGTCAAGACGAATCAGTGGGGAAGACCTGTAATGGCAACAGTAACGCGACCAACGCCAAAGAAACGACGACCAACCAAGCGTAAGAGCCCCGCAAAGAAACTCTCGAAAGAAGCGAAGGCCACAAAGCGACGGGATCGGAAGTTTCGAACCGACATCAATACGGTCTTCACGAACGCAACATTCAAACAGGTGCCGACTAGAGGCACACAACTAACCATTGCTGGTCGTCAAGGAGATATCGACAGCTTCTTTGTGTACGAGAACATTCTTGTGTTTGTGGAAGACACCACAACGAAGAACAACATTAAAGAGCACATAACTAAGTCCTCCAGTTTCTTCTCCCACGTTGCAAACCATTCAGATGAAACCTTACAGGTGCTCTTATCGAAGTTTCCGAAGTTTAGGGCGATAAGAGCCAACAGTGGCTTTGATGACGCAGAGTACCGGTGGGTCTTCGTCTACTGTTCGCTCCACCCGTTTGATCGGAAGTACGAGTCACGGTACCCAGATCTCAGGTTCTTGCGGTACGCTAGTCTCCAGTACTTCCTAAGTCTATCAAAGACGATCGGCGGATCGGTTCGATTCGAGGTCTTCAAGTTTTTTGGGTTGAAGAGGTCGGAGATTGGCATACAACAACCGGGCCAGGATAAACGCGAGTACACTGCGCTAATTCTACCTGAATCCCCGAGTGGATTTCCCCCAGGACATAAGATTGTAACATTCTTGGTAGAGCCAGAGACGCTCCTTGAACAAGCCTATGTCCTACGCCGCGATGGCTGGCAGGATAATGAATGCCTATACCAACGCCTCCTCATGAAAGCGAAGATTCGGAAGATGAGAGAGTATCTAGCGTCGGAAGGCCGTGTTTTCGTCAACAACATAATCGTAACTCTGCCCAACAATACACGCTTTCTTGACGGGAAAGGGGACCAGATAGAGCACGATGGGCTGACGGCCAACAAGACAATCAAGGTCGAACTCCTGCGAAACTTCGGTTCGATTGGACTCGTCGACGGTCAACATCGTGTCTTTGCATACCACGAGGGAAGAGACGAACTTGATAAAGACATCAAATTGCTCCGCAAAAAGCAGCACCTGCTGGTCACAGGAATCGTTTATCCACCTGGATTCGATCCACTTGCTAAAACTCAGTTCGAGGCGAAGCTCTTTCTCGAAATCAATGACAAACAGACAAGGGCAAAAGGTGACCTGAAACAGGCCATCCAAACCATCATTGAGCCGTTCTCAGACGTCGCAATTGCCAAGCGTGTCGTGAGTGACCTCTCCGCGTCCGGCCCCTTGTGCGGGTATCTGCAGGAGCACTTCTTCGATCGACGAAAGATCAAGACTACTTCGATTGTCAGCTATGGCCTGAAATACCTCGTGGCAGTTGACGGCGCAGACAGTCTCTATCAAATATGGACGCATGCTGAGAAAGAGAAACTGAAGAAACAAGAGCGCACGGATCTTCTCGACGAATATGTACGTTTCTGCAGCAACCATCTATCAGGCTTCATCAACGGGTTGAAACGCAACCTACCGACGGACTTATGGGATACGAATCGAAGACTTAGCCGAGCACTAACGACGACTACCATCAATGGATTGGTGTTTTGCCTCAGACACGTGATTCGAGAGGGCAAGACGGGGGATGCAGCGTCATATTTCAGAGCCTTCCAGAACTGTACCGTGGATTTTGCGCCAGCAAAATACACGTACCGTTCCAGTCATTGGAGAGCTCTTGGGAACAGGCTCTACGATGAGTGTTTTAAGTAGATGCAGCACTGATGGATATGAAGAGGCCATGACTTTTCTTATTGCCAGTTCTTTCACCAATAACCTCTCCAAGCTGACTGCTCAAGAGCAGAAAGCGGTCAAGACTACGGCGTTTGACTTGCAGATGGATCCGGCAAATCCTGGGATGCAGTTTCACCGCATAGAGCACACCAAGGATCCCAACTTCTGGTCAATACGGGTTAGCTCTGATCTCCGGTTAATTGTGCACAGAACGGGAAAGAGCCTCATGTTGTGCTACGTCGATCACCACGACGACGCTTATAATTGGGCTCGACAACGACGGCTCGAAACTCATCCAAAAACAGGCGCCGCACAATTCGTGGAGATCCGCGAGACGGTCAAGAACGTCATTATTCCACACTACGTTGAAGCAGAGGCGGTTGCCGAGCCGAAGCCCGTTCTGTTTGCCGATGTAGAGGAGGAAGACCTGTTGGGATACGGCGTGCCGCCCGCCTGGCTGAAAGACGTCTTCGATGCGACCGAGGACACGATCCTCG
>CAYTAU010000167.1:0-3424 GCA_964435855.1 uncultured Bacteroidales bacterium
TTAGCCAGTTCAGGAAATGTGAAATTTTGAATATATGTCCGGTTTTTCGCAGAAAAACACTTACATAATCAGATTTTTACTTACAAAACGGCTAATTTCCCCGAAAACACTTACAAGAAACGATCCCCCATACTTGGCTGATTTTTTGATATTCAAAAATAAAGAGTTTGACAATATGGATAATATTGCAACCACTATAATGTAACTGGTAGCATTTTTATTTAGGGAGAGCAGACTATTTTTCAACAAAAATCTTCCGCAGTTCATCAAACTTAATCAAATAAATATCGTTGATCATTTTTACTTTCGTTTCTTCCAACGGAGTTGACGGGAGCTATATTAAAATTTTTATCAAGTATTTTTAAATAACGCTTGGGAATTATGGCCCGCATTTTAGGTAAACGGAGATGGGTTCGAGCCATTTTCTGATGGTGCCTACGGTTTTCTAAACATCGCCATGCCGGCTTTCCACCCCATTCACCATATTCAACTTTTCCACCGCATCTACTACAATTTATGATCCCCCCATGCAAGGCAGGTTGATCGATACTACGAGTATAGCAATCTTTCTCTATACAACGCCAGTAAAATGGCTCATCTTTACCTTCACATGCTACAACTTCGTTTCCGCAAATTGGACAAGTTGGTCCTCCGTTATTATATTCTCCTATAAGGTCGCTAAGATGTAATGTACGAGCATAATCAGAAAACACTTTCTTGCTGGCACGACGTTCCATATGCTCTTCGGTATCTTTAAAACTCAAGGGATTTAGAGAACCTTCCCACAAAATACAATCATCAATGAAGATCAATTTTTCATGCATACGCTGTTTGTGGACTATAACAGCCCCCCAATTTGTTAGTGTATTTTCTAACATTCGGTATTGTGCAGTTTCCTTTTTAGTACGGTCACAATGCGGTTTAGTAACAATATAAATGCTCACCCCTCTTTCTATAGCAGCGCGAAGTTGGGGTTCAAGTTGGGCAAGTCTATTCTCTGTTATAAAAGGCGAATATACCACAATTCTTAAACGAGCATTGGCAAAATCAGAACGAAGATAGCGAAAAAAAGATTCTTGAGTAACCACGATCCTATTTGCAGTAGCTTCAATATCTCCACCTAAAACAGTTGCCTGAGCCTTTGCTGCTCTTGCTGCCAAACCTGTCTTAACAATATCTAAAGAATTTACCACGGGGAATCTATCCAATAAAAACGGCAATAGTTTGGCTCCAACAAATGCCTTTTTCGCGCACTTATTTATATACTCAAAATCACCAACTATAATTAAACGATGTTTGGCTCGTGTAAGAGCTACATTTAAAAGCTTTTTAATGGCGTCGTCCATTGAGGGCATAAACATAGCAACTTTCCAATGAGGTTCGTCGTTGACAAAGTCAAAAACCACAACATCCGCCTCTGACCCCTGGAAAGAATGTGCAGTGCCTGCTCTAACTTCGCCTTCAAAACCTTGCTCGCGTATTAGTAGCTCAAGTAATTGAGCGTGTGGACGATATGGAGATGCTACAAGTATACGTGGAGGTTTCCCGTCTTGAAACTTATCACGATCTTCATCCAGTATCTGTTCAATTACATCTACACAAATTGTTGCTGATAAGAAATTGAGACGACTCGAACCTTTTCCTCGTGCTACACTGGTTACCCAAGCTCCTACTGAAGAGGTATCTACTAACAGAACGGGAGTATCATACCCCCAATCAGAGCGATACCAACCCGCTAATCCATCCAAATTCGTAGTACAATCAGCATCTTCAAGACCACCTTGGTAAATCAATTCATTGGGAATAGAACTAATCTCCGGATGCATACGATATTGGCGTTTTAAATTAACAAGACAAGAATGCTGAGAATTATTTGTAAAACCAGCAATTTCAAAAATATCTCGCCCTAACCATTTTTGAGATAGAGCGTGTGAAGAAAGAACTATTGGAGGCAACTGTTGCGGATCACCGACAACAACAGCATTCTTTTCAGCAACACTTGCTGCAATCCATAAAGCAGGTATTGGTGCCATCGAAGCCTCGTCAAGGATTACTGTATCAAAGCGGCGAGTTTGTATCGAATCCTTCAAATACGCTCTTGTTAATGTTGTTGCAATTATTGATGCATCTTTAATAACCAATTCTTCGACTTTTTTTAGGGCATTCTCAATTTCTTTTAATTCAGATTCAATTGATTGAATCCGGGAATTTAACTCCTTCTTTTCACTTCGCAGTTGTTCAACATCGGCATCTTTTACCATTGAAGTAGCTTGGCTAAATGCTTCTTTTATCGCGTTAAGCATCTCATTTAAATTGTCTGTTTTTTTCTGCGCCAACCCTAACTCGATTAACACAAGAAGTCGTTCTTCAAACAGGCTTTGCAATTCCGCAGACTTAGCACTGTAATCTGCAACACTCGCTCTAATATGTTGTTGTAAATTCTCAATCTTATTTTTATGCTCATTAGCAAGAGCAAGTATCTGTTTGGGTTCATTGCGGTATTTGATATCAAAACTCTCATGTAAACTCTTAAGCTGTGATATCATAGAATGTGCTTTTTCGAGTTGGGAATTGATATCATCCAATTCGAAACCAATTTTCCCAAATTCTTTTTTCAATCCTTCAACAACAAAGGATTGTTCTTCTGCAGATGGCAATCTTCGCCACTTACGAGTAACCCATCCTATATTTTCAACTTCCTTTAATAACGAATCTGCTTTTGTCAATTGTCCTGAAATATCACTAAGCTTTTTTTCTATGAGCTCCTTTTTCAACTCTAACTTCTTGAGTAACTCCTCGCCCCTTGAAATCTTAATCAAATGTCCTTGAGCTATTTCTGCCGCCTTAGCAGCTTCGTCCCAATGGTCAATTTGCGATTCGGATATCCTTAACTCTTCCCTCAATCCTTCCAAATTTTTGTTTATGCTGCAAAGTACATTTAGTTCTTTTTCCATAGATAAAATATCTTCATGAGCTTCCATTACCCATTCGCAGATATCAAGAATCTTGGAATTTTCTTTCGCCTTTGTAATCAAATAGGCAAGTTCGATTTCAAGGTTTTGTTTTCTTTCGGCAAGCTCGGCTGAACGTCTGTTGACATGCGTACTTAATAGTAACTCAGTGTCCAATGTAGGATCTTTTGGCTCGCCAACGCGAATGACTTTGCCTTGTACCAATTGTTCTTTGTCGATGAATTCACCGATTATTTTAATAGCACCATCCACAGCAGTGTTAGTATGAGATACAAGTAAAGTCGCTCTGTCTGCCAGATACAGCTCTTTGCCTATGCAGCCAATTGTCCGGGTTTTCCCAGTTCCGGGAGGCCCACCAATGAAAGTAACATTACGATTAAGACTTGATGCAACAGCTTCATGTTGTTGTTTATTTAAATGTTAATGAAAAACAATTAGCTTTACCCCTCAGC
>CAYTAU010000167.1:3434-5361 GCA_964435855.1 uncultured Bacteroidales bacterium
TATTTAAATCATTATCACTTATTTCGGAAGTGTAAGGTTTATTATCAGAAAGATCACCAAGTATGCAATTGCCTACCGGATTCGCAATATTAGCTTTAAATTCGATCCGTTCAATTAATTTGCGCATTAAAAAAGCTAGATTGCTCTGCAATCTGGCATTAGGAATAAACTTCCCAAGATTCTCAGGAATACTCAAAGTGATTGCCATGCCCTCGATTGAAATGATGATTACTTCTATTGGACTTCGACCGGGCACATAAAGATCACCTGGCGTATCCCCTGGCAAGTTAAGAGCATTTTCCACTTCAAATAAATATTGGTATGAGCTTCCTATTTGGGCGATCTTTCTACCGTTTATTAATGGAACCGCAGAACTTGATGCATTATTAGTAGCTGCTTCAATTTCGCGAAGAAGGGCTGTTCGAAACTCAGAGAGAATTCCGGTCAAATGAACTGAACTGTCTTCGTTGTAGTCCTTGTTTTTTGTCACCTTACTCTTTGCCGTTTCCTAAAAAAAATGTTGATGTTATTTTATTTTAATCAATTGGATCAAATCGTTTCTGTCTTTCCAAAATTCCCATGACCGTTTCTTTCAAATTATCCTTAATCCTATTTGAATTCTTGAGTATTCTCTTCGTAAGCTCTGTTCTAACCCATTGCTCACCATCACTTTTGACAGCTTCAGTCATTAGAATTACATAGACACCTTTTATATCTTCCGGCTGTATAGGATCGTGAAAAGTTGCCGTCAAATATACCATCATCGCTTCAATACCAACGTTAAGAGCGAACTCTGGATTCTTTTCCGAAAAATCCCTCGTTGCTCTAAGCAATGTACCGGGGTCACAATCACCTGCCTGAGCACATTCAAGGGCAAGGTCAAGTTCGCCAATTGTTTTTGCAGCAGCAAACCACTTGCTCTTATTACAAGTTTTCTCGATTAAATCCAGCAGAATATCTCGCTTATCTTTCTTGGGATATTTTTTGCAGATACCTCTGAAGATATTATTGTAAACATCATATAATGGCACTGTCAGCCCATATTTCTCATAAGCTTCGTCACTTCTGTCATGGTCAATCAGAACCTGCTCACAAAAAGAGGCTATCTCATAAGTTTCACTGATATGGATGTCATAAGGTGAAATCGATTCGGCATATTCGATTGCTTCATCAACCTTACCTTGCCTTACAAGTGCCTCTGCCCAGAATTTATCGTATGGCCAAAAAGAATGGTGGCGAGCAGAAATCAGTTCGTGGAGTTCATCATATCTTTCGGTTTCCAACAAGCAGGACATACAGATGTCGGCAGTGCCTGTTCCATAATCATGTGTTTTGTTTGTCCATGCTGCTTTGATCTCAGGATAAAACCGGTCTGCCCATAGATGGGCCAATCCCGTATAAACACAGATTTTGCCCCATTGTTCAGTTGCAACTGAAAGCAAATCCCATCCGTCATCACATACGGCTTGATATAATTTCTCAAGCCATTTGCCTCTGGTATTCATGTCCCAGTCAGCTTTGATAATAATAGGGATGAGGGTTTCTATAGTTTTATTGACCGCAGTGCCTAAAGCCCCGGAAGAACCATCAATATGCATTACCGCAGGATAAATACGAGAAAATAATTCAATAGCCCCTTCACTCGCCTTAGCTGAATCTTTCTTAGCCACCTTTTTAATCTCACTAACAGCCTCTCTCATTCGCTTAGAGGCAAGTGCAGTGCCTTTCCAGCTGTAGGCTCCCGATCTGAAGCGAGACTTAAATGTCCATTTGTATTTCGCCATATCTTATTTTTTATTCTTTAGACTCGTAGGCCTCGCAATGAAAGTCTTTTTCACCTTGTTGGTCGGCCAGTGTCAGATTACACAGGATTTCTTCTTTGCCAAGCTGCCCGTCCTTTTTGCATGATACGCACAAATCCGGCTTG
>CAYTAU010000168.1:0-5310 GCA_964435855.1 uncultured Bacteroidales bacterium
CAGTTTTATATGCCAATCAAGAGTTAAATTTTATATTAAGTATTATCATGAAATTAAATAACTACCTAATATTGTTGCTGGTTACTGGTTTCTGATTTTTCAAAAATTCAACAAGTTTTTGTATTGCCATGCCTCTGTGACTTACCTTATTTTTTTCTTCCATTGATATTTCTGCAAATGTTTCAGTAAAACCATCGGGTTTAAAAATTGGGTCGTAACCAAAACCATCTGTTCCGTGTTTCTCTTTAATAATTTCTCCTTTCACCTTCCCTTCAAATTTATATTCTTTACCATTTATTATTAACGAAATTATTGTTCTGAATTGTGCTTTTCTGTCAGGCTTATTCTTCAACTCCTCTAAAACTCTATTCATATTGGTTTCAGAGTTTTTTTCTTCTCCCGCATATCTTGCGGACAATACTCCCGGAGCATTATTTAATGATCGTATTTCCAAACCTGTGTCATCGGCAAAACAATTTAATTGAAAATTATTATATACATACCATGCTTTTTCTGATGCATTTTCTTCTAATGTTAAATGTGTTTCAGGTATTTCTGTATTACAGTCAATATCATATAAACTCAATAATTGAAAATTATTTCCAAGAAGTTTCTGAACCTCAATTAACTTGTTTTGATTATGTGTTGCAAATACTAATTTTACTTTCGACATTGTTGTTTTAAAAATAATAATAATTTAAACAATTAAGGGGCAAAATTATAGTTATTAAAAATAAAACAATTACGTATGGTAATAAATTTTTTATAATTTTATCCTGTTTTTATAAAATCTATATGTCCGAAACTAATAAAATAAAATTAAGTGCTGTTATTATAACTTTCAACGAAGAAAAAAATATTGAACGTTGTATAGAGTCATTAGATGGCATTGCAGATGAAATTGTTGTTTTAGATTCTTTTTCTAATGACAAAACAGAAGAAATTTGCAGAAATTTAAATGTAAATTTCTATCAACACAAATTTGATGGACATATTGAGCAAAAAAACAGAGTAATAACATACGCTAAAAACCCGCATATTATTTCCTTGGATGCAGATGAAGCTATATCGGAAGAATTAAGAAATTCAATATTAAAAGTTAAAGAAAACTGGCAATCTGATGGATATTCATTTAACAGATTAACAAATTATTGTGGCAAATGGATAAAACACTGTGGTTGGTATCCCGATAAAAAATTAAGATTGTGGGATTCAAAGAAAGGTAAATGGGCAGGAGTAAATCCACACGACAAATACGAAATGATCTCGGGCAGCTCTATAAAATTCCTTAAAGGTGACTTACTGCATTATTCTTTTTATACAATTAACGATCATATTAAACAAATAAATAAGTTTACTGATATTTCTGCAAAAGCTTATTTTGAACAAGGTAAACGATCCAATTTATTTAAAATATTTTTTAAACCAATATGGAAATTCTTACAAGATTATTTTATTAGAATGGGTATTTTAGATGGTTATTATGGATTCAAAATAAGTGCAATATCTGCAAAGGCAACTTCTTTAAAGTATGTGAAAATTCGAGAATTGCAAAAAAAGCTTTAAGTAAACAGTTGGCAATTGACAGTAGGCAGAATTGTCAACTACAAATTATCTTCCGCAAACCACTCGGCATAAGAAGTAACTGTTTCAAATAATTTTAAATTATGTAGTTTAACATTTGTCGGTAATAGTTTTTTAATTCTTAAAGCAAAATCATTAACCATATTTTCACAAGTAGGCTGATAATCTGTTAAAATAAGTCTGTTAAACATTTGTCCTGTTGTTTTCAATGCTTCAGTATTGGCTTCTTTAAAAATTATTAATGAATGATCAAAAACATCAATTATATTTTTCTTTACAATTGCTTTTAAATCATTAAAATCCATTAACATTCCATATTTTGAATTATTCTTATTCGTAATTGGTATTCCCGTTACTGTTACCAAAAGCCTGTACGAATGTCCATGAATGTTTTTGCATAGGTCTTTGTAGTTCCACAAAGCATGTGCTGCTTCAAAATTAAATTCTTTTGTGATACGAATAATTGACATAAAATATTCCAATGTTTACAAATAAAAACTAATTTAGCAACGTGAAACACATATTGCTTAAATCTTAAATACCCAAGAAAACAATTGTTTTGAATGTATATATCTAACAATTGAAGATTAAAATTTAAACACATGAAATTACTAAAAATTTTAATACTATCATTAATTTTTATTTTAATTCACAATATTTTATTTGGAATAAATCTTAAAACAAAAAAAGATACTACTAAAAAAGAATTTCCAGGAATTGTATTTGGAAACATATATGCAGGCTATTATTATACAATTAATGACAACTATACTCCTAAATCAGGATTTGAAATGTCAACAGCATTGTTGGGATACACTCATAAAATCTCTGAAAATGTAAAAGGTATTATAATTTATGATGTAACAAGAACAACAAATTTTTCATATACCGATACATCGGGAATTTCAAATTATTTTGAAGGAAGTAAATACACAGCATTTTTAAAAATGGCACAAATAGATTGGAAAATCAATGATGTACTTGAACTTAATGTTGGACAATTACTAAATGAACAATATCTTACCCTGCAGGATAAATTTTGGGCTTATCGTTATATTGCTGTTACTTTTCAGGAAATGTATGGATTTGGTATGCTTGCTGATTTTGGAGCAAGAATTAAATTTAATATAAATGAAAAAGTGATGTATAGCATTACTGCAATGAATGGAGAAGGGATTTTTCGTCATCAGGATGATGATAGCAAATTTCTTTTTTCCGGGAATTTTGAATTTCGCCCGAATAAAAACTTAATAATTAAACTATACACCGATTATCAAATGCCACCTGATGATACTTATGAGCCAAGAATGGTATTTAGCGGATTTGTTGGTTATAAAACAGATAAATTTAAAATTGGAGCAGAATATAACGAAATATTTAACCAGGGATATATAAGAAACCTGAACTATCTTGGAACATCTTTATACTCAGCATATTTTATAAATGAAAAAATTGATATTTTGGGAAGATTCGATTATATATATGAATCTGCAGGAATAGAAAAAGGACAATATTACATAATTGGTATACAATATCGCCCCGCCGAAAAATTTTATACGTCAATAAATACAAGATATAATACACATCTCGATTATACCCAATTATATATTAATTTTGGCATTAAATTCTAATAGTAAGGAATTGCACACTGGGAAATACACTCAATAATATATCCCAATCTATCTTCTTTTAAATAATAAAATGTGTTTTTACCTCTTCGTCTGGCACCCAAAATGCCCTTTTCTTTCAATATTCCAAGATGATGCGAAGTAGTAGATTGTTCAATATTCAATAAATTATGAAGTTGTGTTACTGTTAATTCTTTTTCATCTTCCAGGTACTGAATTATTGAAATCCTCATAGGGTGACCAAGAGATTTTAAAATGCTTGCAGCCCTGTCTATTTTTTCTTCAGAAAGTTTTTCAATTTGTTTTGCCATAATATCAATGTATTTTATTTAAAACATTCAAATATATTAATAATTATGTTAATTAAACAAACAGATATGTCGTTTTACTGCAATTATAACAAATGTTAATCAACGATTTTATATACATTCGACATGAAAAATTGTCATTTTAAATAAAAAAAAGCAAAAATTATCAAAATTCAGGCAACTATTTAAATAATATTCAAGTCTTATATATATAAAGGGGCATTTTCTGTCTTTTTTCAATTTTTTAAACAATATTAAATTAATCTAAAGTGAAGTTTTTATGCAATATTTCTAAAAACATTAATTGCAATTTATATATTTGTAAGTTTTAATGTTCTATTTATGAAATGAGCCATAAGATAATTTATCATAACCAACAGCAATATTTAAATATGGCGAATTGCATCTGGCAAAATAAATAAATTATAAACAGATGAAACATTTTTTGTTCATTAGCGTATAAACTTGAACGATAAAACAGTACTGTATGAAATATATAATTACCTTATTTATAGGGATTTTTATAATTCTAAATTGTTCTTTTTCTCAAAATAGATATTGGGTAGGAGGAAATGGAGATTGGAATGATAAAAATCATTGGTCAGAAATTAGCGGTGGAGAATCCGGTTTTCCAATTCCTACAATTGAAGATAATGTCTATTTTGATGAGAATTCTTCAATAAATAAAAATTTAGATATCCAAATTGAAAATTTAGCTTCATGTTATTCTATAAATCCCTCTATTAAAACAACAATTTTAGGCTCTGGTATTCTTTTAGTAAAAAACCCAAATGAAAATAAAAATTTAAAATTAAACAAATCAATTTATTTAGAAAGTTATTACAGCAACTCATTAAAAGGAGTGTACACAATTTCGGTTTCTGATACAGATGTTACTTGTTATGGATTCTGTGATGGTAAAATAGTTGTAGATATTGCAGGTGTTTATACTGAACCTATTACTATTACTTTATATATTCCAGCTGAAATTGGTGGAGGTCCTAACACATATGGTCCATTAGTAGCTGCAGATTTTCCTTATGAAATTACAAATCTATGTGGTGCTGTTGCTGCATATACAATTCAAGTTGAAGATAATGATGGAGATAATGGTGATACACAATGGGCAAATGCAAATGTGAATGCACCAGGTGATCCTGTTACAATCCATACAATTACTGATGAAACCTGTCCCGGATATTGTGATGGAGCGATTGATATTCAATTTATTCAAAATGTAGCATATCCGATATCACATTCGTGGTCATCAGGTGAAGTAACTGAAGATATTTCCAACAAATGTGCTGGAGCTTATACAGATACTGTAACAGATAACAATGGATGTGTTTATGAATTTGATTTTAATATTTCAGCTCCACCACAAATTGTTGTTGACTCATCTAACTTTACTGCTGTTATATGTGCAGGAAGTACTGGTAATGTTAATGTTTACGCTTCAGGGGGAGATCCTCCATTATCTTATGACATTGGTTCCGGACCGCAAGCAAATGGTCAATTTTCAGGATTGACTTCAGCAGGATCTCCATATTGGGTTACTATTACTGATAATTCTTTGTGTACTATTACAAGTGGTCCATATGTATTATCTGACAATCCTGCAATTACTATTAATACCGAGACTTCACAAAATATGTCATGTAATGGGATTTGTGATGGCGAAGTTCATGTTACCGCATCTGGTGGTACAGGAGCGTTACAATATGATATTGGGTCAGGACCACAAGCAAATGGTGATTTTTTAGGATTATGTGCAGGAAACTACACGGTTA
>CAYTAU010000169.1:0-5162 GCA_964435855.1 uncultured Bacteroidales bacterium
ACTTATCCTGAAGGTACTCATCAAAAAACTGAAGTTGAAGGTGGATGGAATGGCAGATTTAATAATACCGGCGAATATGTTAAAGTTGGTACTTATACATGGAATGTTATACTAACAGATGTTAACGGGCAAGAGCATGAGTATATGGGCGCTGTTACAGTTATTAGATAAAAAAACATAAATTCTTTTAAAAAAAGCTTCTAAAACAGGAGCTTTTTTTAAAATAAATTGTTTTAATTTGTCTGAAATGAAAACAATAATTATTGATATACTAAGTGTTTTTATGGTCTTGTTTGCTGTAATTGATATTATAGGCTCAATTCCAATTATTATTGAGATAAAAAGCAAACAAGGAAAAATTAAAACTTTACAAGCAACTTTGGTTGCATTTGGTATAATGTTGTTATTCCTTTTTACAGGAGAACATTTACTTGCTTTATTTGGTGTTGATCTACCATCGTTTGCTATTGCAGGTTCTTTTGTTATATTTTTTCTTGCTCTTGAAATGGTATTGGGTATAGAATTATTCAAACCCGATACAGTGGGAGGTTCTTCAATTGTTCCCATTGCTTTTCCGTTAATTGCAGGAGCAGGCTCAATTACAACTTTATTATCATTACGTTCAGAATACACAATTTGGGTTGTAATTATTGCCCTTGCAATGAATATGATAGTTGTTTATTTTGTAATACGTTCAACAGCATTATTTGAAAAAATACTTGGAAAAGGTGGAATTCATATTTTAAGAAAAGTTTTTGGAATAATTTTACTGGCAATAGCAATTAAACTATTTTTGTCGAACACAGGAATTCAAATAATAAATGGCAACTAAAATTATAATTTATACCGATGGTGCATGCAGGGGTAATCCAGGTCCGGGTGGATACGGGGTTGTACTAATGTCGGGAAAATTCAGGAAAGAATTATCGCAAGGGTATAAAGAAACAACAAACAACAGAATGGAGTTGTTGGCTGTGATTGTTGGCTTAGAGCAATTAAAAAACGAAAACAGCGATGTAACAATATATACCGATTCAAAATATGTATCCGATGCCGTTGAAAAAAAATGGGTTTTTGGATGGGAACAGAAAAATTTTAAAAAGAAAAAGAACAGTGATCTTTGGAAAAGATTTTTAAAAATATATAGAAAACACAATGTAAATTTTGTTTGGGTTAAAGGACATTCCAATAATATTGAAAATAACCGATGCGATAAACTGGCAGTAGATGCATCGCTTGAGCACGATCTGATAGAAGACGAGGGTTATAAAAATAACGACAATGAGCAAGTTATCCTACAATTTTAACAACTTTCCATTTTTAAATACAGGAATAATATTTGTTTTGTTGAAAGTATGACAATAAGGAATAACATTATCGTATCCCATCTTTTTTAAACGATTATATTGAGCTGCTTTTTCAATAAAACCAAGAATATCGTTTTCTGCCAGTTTCCACAATTCAATAGAAATTTGCACAGAATCACAAATAGAATCAAAAGAATTATTTTTCAATAACTTTTCGGCAATAGCACCGCAATAAATTGTATCTTCAATATTAAATTTATCTTTCCATCCGGCACAAAGTAAAAGAACATTTTCATTTTGTTTAATTAGATAATCGACAACTGCTTGGAAATTTAAAAATGAGCCAATTATTATTTGTTTTGAATTTTGTCCTATTGTAATTGCATTTGTTCCGTTAGTAGTGCTATAAACCAATAATTTATTTTTCACTATTTTTTCTGTGAAAAAGAATGGAGAATTGCCAAAATCGGCAAAATCTAATTTTTTACCATCACGTTCTGCAACAACTATATATCCTTCGTCCTTTAATCTTTTTGCTTCATCAATATTTTTTACAGGAATAACTTCTTTTACTCCATTCATAAACATTGTACATATAACCGAAGTTGCCCTTAATATGTCAACTACCACTACAATACTATTGTTTGTATCATATAAATTATATAATGCCGGCGAAAAACATACTTCTACTTTTTTTCCCATTTTTTTTGTTTCGATTAAAGTTTGAAATTTATCGTTTGTCGTTTATTTCTGCAATACTACAAAATAAACACTTACAGAAGCATCATATCCATCCTTTTAATTTATAATATGCTATTGCAAAATATTCTCTATAAACAGTTATCTGATATTTAAAATGATTCCAAAATTGATATCTTAGTTGTGTGTTACTTCCTATATCGGGAACAATATTTCTGCCACCAAGCTCATCATCATCAAAATAAAGGAGTGATCCAATAGCTTTTTCAAAGGCAGGTTCGCCGCCTGTATTAATTAATCCGGTTTTTTTAAATGCTAAAACAGACCTGTACATATGTTCAGGTGAAGTAATTAAAAGTATGTTGGAATTATTATCAAGCAATTTCTTTATTTCAAGTGCTTGTGAACGGGTATTTGTTCCTTTGGGTTCAAAAAATATTCTATCGCTATCAACTCCCCGCATCACAATTTCTTTTTTCATAAGATATGTTGCATCTAAAGTATCAGCAATATCGCCCGGCAATGCAATAATTAGTTTTGCATCAGGATATTTATTTGCTGCTTTTGAAGCAAAATAAGTTCTCATAAGTCCTGTTTCGCTTGGCATTCCGCCGCCGCCCATTACTACAATATAATCGGGATTAGTTTTTAATGCATTGTGTGATACTCCCAAATAATAATACATCCAAAAAGGAGCAGTTGTAAAACTCAATATTATCATTATAAAAAATATAATTCCAAAAGAAATAGTTAGCCACTTAAACAGCCTTTTAATATAGGGCAATATATTTTTTATTTTATTCACATTTTCTAATGCATAACGGACTTAATAAAACACAAAGTTAAGAAATAAAAAACCTTTTAGGAAACTGCCTTTAGCTTTACGTTGTAATTATAATTAAAAGTATAAAATTATTTGTTTTTGATTGTTTCTTCAACCATTTTTATATTATCAAGACCAAGGTTATCAAATACATATTGATTCCATTTTCGAAACATTTTATCATTATCTCCCAAATTAACTTCATAAAAATAGAGTTTTGTGGTTGTTTCCATATTCTTTAAACTTTCTTTATAAATGGCATCAATTTCTTCTTTGCTGTGTACTTTTGAATCTAGTTTTGTTTGCATTTTTCGTCTTTCAATTTCACAAATATCAAAAAATATATTAATAAATACATTTGTATATTCTTTTATGGGTAAGTGGTAATATACTACTGGATTATCAAATACAGTATATGAATTACAAATTAAAGAGTCTCCCGATTCTGTAATATCAAGCAATAATTGTGCTTTTAGATTATACAAATCGCTTTGAATACTTTTTGAAATTATTTCTTTAGAATATGTCTTAAATTGATCCATTTTTTTAATTGGATATAATCCTTTGTGGGGTGACCAGAATGAGTAAAAAGCTTCAAAATAAAAACCATATAATCCTGTACCGTTAGGTAAAGAAGCTAAAAAATCCTTACCATAATTACCTTCTCTATAATTAATAAGCTGTCCATTATGCGACAGAAGATTGAAACTCTCATTTTGCTTTTCAGTTTGCATAATAATGTTATTACTTTTCCAAAAAGATTCATTATAAGGAATAAATGCCATTCTATGATAATCATCAACATCTAAGCAGTAATCAAAATAAGGTAAAATAAATGGTTTGTCATAATCATAAAAGTACATAATTCCCTTGGAATCAATAGCTCTAATTATATTTTTATGATTCCTTTTCAACCCCATTTCTCTATTACTGTTATAAGTAAAACGATAATTGAAATAAACATGATCAGGAACAAGTTCATCGCTAACAGTTTTATATGTTTTAGTGATGTTGAATGAAACATTGCTAATAGTATCTAGTGTAGGATGTATTGTAATAAATGGATGAATATAAGTATTTTCTATTAAAAGGTGAATTTTTAAAAGATTAAAAGTCTCCTTTTCTAACCAAACTTCACCTGAAAAACTACTGGTATCGAGAGAAGAAAAACTAATGTTGTACGATTTGTCGTCAAAACTTTTCATTTCAAGTTGAAATTTCTTTTTCATTTTCATTTTGCCAAACTGAAATGGGATATTTGGAAAATCATCATTTTTATTTGTTAAATTAATTTCACAAATGGCTTTTGAAGTGTTATATGTCATAAAATAATTCTCATTGGCAGCTAAAGCTGTTCGTCCATTTTTAAAAAGCAAATATTCAATAGTAGTACCATTTAAATATCCATTATAAAAACATTCAAGCAATTCAACTGGCTTTTCATTCAAATCAATTATTTTTATATTTTGAGTAACACCTTTATCTGTTGGATATTCAACAGATAGCGTTTTTGAATTAGTTTCCATCCTATAAAATACTTTTGATACTTGTTTTTTTTTATTTTTCAAAAGCTTTTCTCGGCATTTTATCAATAAATCATATAAGTAGTCATCACCAGCATGAACTATGGCTTCTTGTATAACAAAATCTTTTTTCACTAATAATACAACAGGATTATTAATGAGTTTTTCTGCTTTTACAGTTTTTGTTTCATATCCCAAATACGAAAAAATCAAAACATCTTTTGAAATATCTACAGAAATACTGAAAACACCGTCAGCATTTGTAATGGTGCCTTTATAAGTATCCTTAATTGAAACATTGCAATAAGCAAGGGTTTCTTTTGTTCTTGAATCTTTTATAGTAGCTTTTATTACAGTTTGCGAAACGGAACAAACCGAATAAAAAACAAATATTGTAAACAAAGCTATTCTCATGTTTATTTGTAAGCTATATATGCACATTTAAACAACATAAATGACGCAAGTTTTTAATCTTTGTTATGGTTGGGCTTAACAAAACACAAAGTTAAGGAATAAAAAACCTACAAACTAATGTTAATTTGTGGGTAATTATTGTATTTATTAGCGGGGTGAATCTGTGGCAAATTTGATTACCCTCTTAAATCAACATTGAGTCAGAAAATTCCCACCCATATATTCTGAACTCTCTCAAAAAAATATCAACAATATACATCTCTATAAGAAAACTTAAGTTAAGTTTGTAGTAAATAAAACGTATGATAAAATTTGACAGATTCCAGTTAAGCAACGGACTGAAGGTAATTGTTCATAAAGATAAAACAACACCAATACTTGCTTTTAACTTATTAT
>CAYTAU010000170.1:0-5092 GCA_964435855.1 uncultured Bacteroidales bacterium
GCTCATCATTTTTATCTCCCTTAATTAATTATTTTTAATGTTTGCACTTAACGTCTGCGCTAAACAATGAAAGGGATTAAGAAGCAATACCATTCATTTACGCAATTAGCCAAATATTTATATTTTGTGTTTAATTTATTCATTTTAAATGCCAAATTAAATATTTGGCGGTGTTCAAAAGTAGCAATTAATCTTCAAATTTACCTCAAAAACCCTTTTTTTGTTTAGCGTTTGTTACCCTGCGTTATTATTCTTTTCGTCCGTTAGACCGTGGGTTGGGGCAGGAAAGCTCTTTGGTAGGTTTTGACTGTGGGTATGCCTTAAGCGACCTGCCAATGTGCTTTTCTGTGAAGGGTTGGAGTCCCTTAGCCTATATGTTCAAGCCCTTAAATAATTAGTCACTCCGTCTATTTGTACAGCCCCTTTGCCTGTTTGATTTTATTAAAAAGGAATAAATTTAAATATCTTTTCACCATTAATCTTTAGATTACTGCCTTGATGATTTTTTGCATAAGTGCTTAAACTATTTTTCATATAAAAAACAATATTTCCATTATTCTTAATTAAAACAGAATTTAGTACCATGTTATACCATGGATAATCATAAAAATTCAGACAAATTATTTTATTTTTAATACTATAATATGCACCAGATACAGAATAATTTGTTTTTAACACTCGTTTAATATGACTTTTATGAAGTTCATTGATTGCGATATTTACATTAGATTGATTCCCAGATAACATCTTTATGGATGCTTTTTTATAAATTACATTATCAATAACTGTATCTATTTCAGATAGAAAAATTAAACAAAAACCATATTCAGTTTCTTTAAAAGCACTTTTTATTGAAAATATCGGATTAACAGAAATATAATAACCATCAAATCTTAATTTATTGTTTAATAGTTTAATATCTGGTTTGGTTTTGAATACATCTTTTGTCCCATTTTCATATTTTATCATAAAAACTTCCGACTTTAAAATAGTATAAGTTGGTCCTTCAATATTCTCAATTTTTTTATATTTTATTTCCAATATTGATATTTCTTGAACCTTTGAATTTATTTCATCCCCATTTTTTTTAATAATTGTGTCCTGTGAAAATAATAGGGAAGCGTCTAAAAACAAAATAATAAAAATTATAGATTTCATGGTTTTTTCAAAATTTAAGGTGTGAATTTAGAAATTCCTTTCTTTCGCCCACCAAACCAAATATTTCCCTTACTATCCTCGTAGATTGAACGAATACTTCCATCAATCAATCCATTTTTTCTTGTATATTCAGTCCATATACTTCCATCAAATTTTTTAACACCTTTGCTTGATATTTGCCAAATATTCCCCTTACTATCATAATATCCAGTAATTTTTGTGTCATTATTTTCAATTTTCTCCCAAGATTTCCAATCATATTTTGCATACCGTCCCCCAGAATATATTACAATATTTCCATTATCATCTTCATAAATCCAACTTGCTGCAAACGCACCGTCTTTCGATTTAAAATGATGCCAAGTACCATCAAAATAGCTTAAAACATTACCATATAATACATCAACATAGCTTATCCATAAATTCCCTTTTTTATCAACAAAAATATATTTTACTTTATTTTTGGATAATCCGTTTTCTTTTGTGAAAGTTTTCCATATATCCCCATTATACATACTAACACCACCTCCTTTAACATATGGATTGTCAGAATTTCCAGTTGCCACCCAAATATTTCCATATTTATCTTCTTTTATTAATGCTGCTTTTGAAGTACCTAATCCATTTTTTTTATTCCATGATTGCCATTTTTTACCATCAAACATACTAACACCACCTGCACCACCATACTGATTATGAACCTCTCCTGTTAAAACCCAAATGTTACCTTTACTATCCTCAAATATTTCATTAATCCAATCACCTGCCAAACCATTTTTCTTGGTTATTAATGACATTTTTTCACAATCCCACAAACTTAATCCTTTAGTTGTCCCAAAATATAACCACCCTTTACTATCTTTAAAAACTAAATGAATTTTTTTGTCAGCTAATCCATCTTTTTTGCTTTTATATAATCTCCATTCCTTACCATTAAACATTGATAAACCATACACTGTTGATGCTGCTTGAATACCTGTTGCAATTAATTGAGCCGCAGAACCAGCCATATTATACGCATTTGCTTCATAACCAAAAAGATTTGGGTCGTTCCATGCACTTGATGCATAAGGGTCACCTGCTACAAAAAACAAATTTCCTTTATTATCTTCGGCTATAATATCAATACAATTTGATACTAAGCCTTTATTTTCACTTTTTTTGTAATGAGTGAATTTTTCTTGTGAATTACCTACTATTGAAAATATAATCAATATCCCAGCTAATAATATATTTTTCATTTTTCCGTTTTTTTAATTAAAAATTCATAAAAATTGACTTGTTTTATTGAAATGAAAATCCCTGAGTATCTTCATTTCCATCTGCATCTACAACGACTGCATCATAATTGTTAGTCAAATATTGAAAACAATAATAGGCAGGACTAGGTACGTCGTTTCTGGTGCCTGTATATATGCCGTCATTGTTAGAATCACTCAATGTGAATTTTTGATCGTACTGATATGAACCTTGAGAAGAATTGTCAGCTTGGTAATAATGAGTAATGTAAACTTGAGAAATATTACTTAATCCAGCTGGGTCAGAAACTGTTACTGATGCTTCAAACCTATATTCATGTACAAAGCAAGAAACTTGAGTATAACTATCGGTTTCTGTTTTGCTAACTTGTGCACTAAGAATACTTGGATTGGATAACACTGTAGAAAAATTTACATTTTTTGAAGAAGTGTTACAATTTATAGATTGTTGTATATCATCATAGTCATTGTGACTGATTGTAATTGTATAGTTTCCTTGACATACATCAAAACTAAAGTTGCCAGAATAATCGGTATAATCTGATTCATCACCTACAGTAACTAGTACATTTTGTATACCCGAACCTGTTGCCTGATTTGTAATTTTACCTGATACTGTACAATATGCATCACAAGCAGGAGTATTATTATCATCGGGAGTACTGTTTTCATTAACTGGTGAATTATCACTTTCATCTTTTGAGCAGCTAACACAAAACAAAACTAATGTAACAATAATACTTATTAAGAGTACATTTTTTAAGGGTGCTAAATTTTGATATTTCATATTTAAATCCTCCTTTATTTAGTTAAAAAAATATTTATTAATTCTTCATTTTTTGTTTTAATTTAAAACCTAAGACCTAATGCTACATCTACTGCAGGAAACCAATAATTTTTATCAACATTACTAGCTGCCCAACCATATGAAAGACCACCGCCTAAATCAATAAAAAAGCGATTTGAACTACCAAGGTTAATTCTATATCCAAATGTTAAGCTTGTTCCCGAAATTTTTTCTGATTTACTGTCAGAATTGGAAGTTCCACTATAAGATGTTGTAGTTGTAATAGTTTTTGTACCAACATTCCCAAATGACCATATCCCATACCAATTTGATTCACCTATTGGGGCTTGAAATCCTCCTGACCAGAAAAAATAATCGTTAAATGTTCCCGCCGAAAGAAAAATCCCTCTATCACCAGTATTATCCCACCATCCTAATAATAATTTGACACCTAAACCTGCATGATTTGTTCCATAGCCTCCAGACAATGAGCCAACATAATCAATAATTGAATTATTATTTGAGGAGCCTTCATGTGTATCATTATTTGTTATTGTGTTTTCTGAAGTTTCATATAATGAACTATAATTTGGTTGTTCTTCTTTCTCTTCTTCTACTGTACCCCCAAACACATCTTTTGTTCCATTTTCATATTTTATCATAAAAACGTCTGTCTTTAATATAGTATAAGTTGGTCCTTCAATATTTTCGAATTTTTTATATTTTATTTCTGATATTGATATTTCCTGAACTTTTGCTTTTATCTCATCCCCATTTGTTTTTGTAATAATATCTTGAGAGAAAGCAGGGATAGTTAAAACTATTATTAGTAGTATAGTTAATATTTTTTTCATATTATAGTCCTCCTTTTATTTTTTGAAACTTTGGTTTGTTAAGTGATTTGTAATTGGCAGGCATTATATTCCGAGTAACTATCATGTAATAACCATCAAAATATATAGTTGTATCAGATAGAGAAATTGGTTCTGTAATATTTATGCATTTGTTATTGTAAGACAAATTACTGCCATAATAACCGCATTCAAAATCATAATATTTATCACGTCCATCATCACCATTTTTAAACAATGCTCCTTCTTCTCCTTTATTAACTGAAAGGGTATATGTACCAGAATAAGTATTATAAGACCATTCGTCTTGATACGCCCAATAATCCCCAACAGTATATTCATAATTATATGTGCCTGGAGATGAATAATAATAAGTTTCAAAGCTACCTCCACTAGATACGGCGGAATTATTATCCCAATATGACACATAATCTTCTCCGCCATCAAAAATTGCAATATAGGTATCTCCATTCATACCATCTTTGCCACAAGAAGTAAATAAAATTACTCCTGAAACGATTAACATTAATAAATTTGCTTTTTTCATTTTAAAATAAGTTTTAATTTGCCTCAGTCCCAAAAGCAGTTAAAAAATTGCATAAAAAAAGCGTGGAACTTAGCCATATTCGCTATTGAGGTACTGAGATACCCATGCAACAAATAAGTTAAGTCCACGCCGTAGCGTGAACGTTTTTACTTATTATTCCTGTTGCATTAAAATTTCTCAGTTTTCAATAGCAAGAATAAAAGCTAACGCTCTTTATTTTAATATTTTATTATTTCTTTTATGTCATATTTCTTTTTTAATTTTTCAGTTACAAAATTACTATATATTTTAAATTTAATGATGTTTTTTCATCTTTTTTCCGTCTTTCAAATTTGCAGAAACGTGAGGGTCAGCAGAAATAGCTCTTTTGGCAAACGAAGCGTCAGCCTGTGGGTAGGGTTTGCCGAATGTGCTATTTGCGGGTCGGCAACTTTTTATATTTCGCTTCAATTTTACCATTCTGTTTCTTTTTTTCTAATGCAGGGTAACG
>CAYTAU010000171.1:0-2939 GCA_964435855.1 uncultured Bacteroidales bacterium
AACAGATTTTGAAGATTTAAGTCTTCAGACTGATACATTTTGGAATGGCTCTGATCTGTCAGGAGGATTTATGAGTGGAGGAGTCTCATATTTTGTTAACTATTATGATACTGCTTATTATTCATGGGCAGGTTTTGCTTACTCAAATATGATTGATACTGTTACATCAGGTTTCGGAAATATGTATAGCGCAATGGCAGGTAGTGGCAACAACAATTCAGAAAACTATGCAGTAGGTTATATTTTAGATTACTCTGGTATAACTTATATTAGATCAGATCATATAGGTTCAAATATTGACGCAATATATATTACAAATAATGCTTATGCGTATTATAGCATGAAAGACGGTGATGCATTTAGTAAAAAATTTGGAGGAGTTTCCGGTGATGACCCCGATTGGTTTAAGCTAAATATGATAGGGTATTTAGGAAATACTTTTATAGATTCTGTAGGATTTTACCTTGCAGATTATCGTTTTACCAACAATAACCAGGATTATATTATTAAAGACTGGACACTTGTAGATCTTAGTCCTATATATTTTGCCGATAGTATTGTATTTGAATTAAGTTCTACCGATAATGGAGCATTCGGAATGAATACTCCCGCTTATTTTTGTCTTGATGATATTGAATTTACAACAAGTATTAAAACTGTTTCTAAAAACGACATGAATATCTATCCAAATCCTGTTAAAGATATTTTAACAATTGAAAATATTGAAAATTCAAAAATTATGATCTATGATATTTCAGGTAAAACGGTTTATTTAAAACAAACAAATACTAATGTTGAGAAAATTGATCTATCAGAACTTAACAGAGGTATTTATTTTATAACAATAAGCAATAATAATGAAGTAATTACTAAAAAGATAGTGAAGAATTAACAATTAATAATTAAGAATATTCATGTTAGGTAAATTTGGGATACATAACTTGCTCCGATTTCTTGGGCTAATGTTTTACTTTTTATTCCTCCCCTTTGGGGAGGTTAGGAGGGGCTTCTCTATTTTAATTATTTTAACTATTTTTATTTACACTAGTGCTTATTCGCAATTTGCACCTGCTGCAGGAGAACCTGGCTCAACAGCAATACATAAAGATAGTTCAATATTTCAAGCTTGGGCTACGGGATGCGAAGTAATACGTGCTTATATTAATATTGCCGATACATCCATTACGTACACGGAAAACGAAACAACATCAAATTACGCATTTTCTGGGAGCGATATATTTGCAACAGGAGAACCAGGAGTGGCTGGAAATACAGTTAGCCTTGGAGATGGGGGAGAAGCAATTCTAAGTTTTCAGCATGCTATAACAAATGGCACAGGACCTGATTTTGCAATTTTTGAAAATGGCTTCATAGCAAATATACCTCCATATCAATATTTTCTTGAATTAGCTTTTGTAGAAGTTAGTTCTGATGGAATAAACTATGTCCGTTTTCCATCAGTTTCCTTAACACAAGATACTGCACAAGTTGGTACTTATGGTCAGTTAGACCCAAAACAAATTCATAATCTTGCAGGAAAATATGAGATAAATTATGGAACTCCTTTCGATCTGGAAGACCTAATTGATAGTACAGTAGTTGATATTGACAGTATTATTTATATAAAAATAATTGATGTAATTGGATGTATCCAAAATGAGTTTGTAAATTATGACTCTCAAAACAATAAAATAAACGATTCATGGCCAACACCTTTTAATACTTGTGGGTTTGATTTGGATGCAGTTGGGGTTATTCATGTCAAAAATAACGATATAAATGAACTATCTGATATAAAAGAAGATATTTCAATTTTTCCTAATCCCACAAATGGAATATTTTTTATTCAAGGTAAGAATATTCAATCTATTAAAGTAATGAATGCTAATGGTCAAGTGATAAGAAACCTAACAGGTTTCCAAAACCTGTTAGGTTTAATAGAAGTTGATTTAAGCAAACAAGCCAAGGGCATTTATTTTGTGAATATTCTTAGCAACAATAAGATTATTAATAAAAAAATAATCATTAATTAATTTACTCAAATGGAAAAAAAAGATAAATGAAACTCTCAGTTATCATATTATTTTTTCTAATAATACCTTTTTATAATTATTCGCAAATAAATAGGGATACAATTGATATTCCCGAAGTTAAAATTATTGCAAAACGACCTATTGATGAAACAGGTATTAAAATTACCAGAATTGATACATTGATATTGATGAAATCGATTAATGCATCATTATCTGATATACTTTCGGAAAGCACTCCTGTATTTGTTAAAACATCAGGGCGTGGAGCATTGGCAACTGTTTCGTTTCGTGGCACCAGTCCTTCTCATACCGATGTGTTGTGGAACGATATAAGTATTAGTTCTCCTATGCTTGGTCAGGTTGATTTTTCGCTAATTCCGGTTTATTTTATTGATGATGTTTCATTATTGCACGGAGCAGGTTCAATTCAGAATACAAGTGGTGCTTTGGGGGGAAGTATAAGTATCAATAATAAACCTGACTGGAATAATAAATTTAGCGGTAAATTTATGCAGGGATTTGGCAGTTATCGAACTTACAGCGATTTTTTGCAAATAAATTTTGGGAACAAAAAGTTTCAATCAAAAACGAGGGCATTTTATTCTTTTTCGAAAAATAATTTCAAATTTGAAAACAAGAATATTGCAGATATTGATCCTATTACAGAAGAATATATTTATCCTGTTCAGGAAAATACAAATGCAGAATATCAACAATATGGATTGTTGCAGGAGTTTTATTTGCGTTTGAAAAATAACATTACAGCTTCAGTAAAATACTGGCATCAAACATCAGACAGGAGTTTGCCAAGATTAAATACCTACGAAGGTAATGATTACTCCAACATCAGTAAGCAAATTGATATTAGCAACAGATTGATAGGTGAAATTTCAAAATCGGGAGAAA
>CAYTAU010000171.1:3039-5000 GCA_964435855.1 uncultured Bacteroidales bacterium
AAGCAAATTGATATTAGCAACAGATTGATAGGTGAAATTTCAAAATCGGGAGAAAGCTCAAAAATAGGATTTACATCAGGTTTAATTTTAAAAGATATGACATACTCTCTGGAAAATTTTATTTCGGGCTACGATTATGAAAATGCAATATATTCTGAAAGTAATTCTATAAGCTCATATAACAAGCTATACTACAAATATAAATTGAGTGAAAAAACACACTTAAATTTTAATTACAGTACTAATTTTCATAAAGTAAACACAACTGACACTATTAGTAAAACAGGTTACGATACAACAAGAATTGAACATTTATCATTTGTATCGTTAAATCAAAAATTTGGCAAACGTTTAGCTTGTCTTGTAATGATAAGGAAAAATTTTATCAGTTCTGGATCAATTCCTTTAATTCCTTATTTTGGTTTTGATTATTTAATTTCTGATAAACATCAATTTTTTATTAAAGGAAATATTGGAAATAATTATCATTTTCCTAGTCTCAACGATTTATACTGGCAACCTGGTGGAAACCCCGATATATTACCCGAAAATGGTATTTCGGGTGATATTGGATTATCTGTTTCAAGTAAAATCAACAATATATTAATTGAAAATTCTATTACAAGTTTTTATTCTGACATTAACAATTGGATAATATGGATACCAACAGTTAAAGGCTACTGGACACCAAAAAACATAAGTAATGTAGTTTCAAAAGGCTTGGAATATAATATTAAATTAAATTTTAGTGTAGGCAAATATGCAGTAAAAGCTAATGCAAATTATGCATATACAAGTTCGTTAAATTATGGTGATACTGAAATATGGGGAGAAGAATCGTATGGTAAACAACTTGTATATGTTCCTGTACATTCAGGAAATGTATTTTTAAATATATCGAGAAATGGATACTCTGTATCGTATATTCATAATTCGTATAGCGAACGTTTTACAACATCAACTAACAATTATTCGATACGCGATTGGCTTTATCCGTATTATATGAACAATTTATTTGTTGGTAAAAATTTTGAATTCAAAAAGTTTGACCTAAGCATACAATTCAAAATATATAATTTATTTAACGAAGAATATCGTTCTATTTTATTCAGACCAATGCCTCAAAGAAATTATTTGATTTTATTTGGTATGAGGTTTTAATGTGTAAATGCTTAAATGATTAAATGAAAAATATCTATTATATATTAATCTTTATTGCTCTTATTTTTTTGCAATCGTGTATGGACGATGATGCTTTACGCGATTTTGATCAACTACGCAGAGAACAAAACCAAAAAGGATTATTTATTATTAATGAGGGAAATTTTATGTATAGCAATGCATCTCTGTCTTATTATAATACTGAAACTAAAGAAATACTTAACAATGTTTTTTATTATACCAATGCTTTGCCGCTTGGCGATGTTGCACAATCGATGACAATTAACGATTCTTTGGGATATATTGTTCTTAATAATTCTGGAAAAGTTTACGTTATAAATATTAATACTTTTGAATATGTAGGAAAAATTACAGGATTAACTTCTCCGCGATACATCCATTTTATAAACAATCAAAAAGCATATATTACCGATTTGTATGCAAAATCAATTACCATAGTTGACCCAATTACATGTTCAATTATTGGAAATATCGATGTAAACAATAACGAATCGCAATTTTATCAACATCCAACCGAGCAAATGCTTTCGTGGGGCAATTATGTTTTTGTAAACTGTTGGTCGTTTGATAATAAAATATTGGTTATTAACTCTCAGTTTGATGAATTAACAGATTCTATTGAACTTGTAAAACAGCCCAATAGCATGGTAATTGACAAAAACAATAAACTGTGGGTATTATCAGATGGCGGTTTTGCAGGAAGCCCTTATGGACAAGTAAACCCGGCATTAACAAAAATTGATATTGCTTCGCTTCAGGTAGAAAGTGTTTTTGAATTT
>CAYTAU010000172.1:0-4923 GCA_964435855.1 uncultured Bacteroidales bacterium
TGGACAATTTTTCTAACTCTTATAATTAGTTAGTACAACATGCGGATTTTAGGTTGTAGTGAAGTCCTAACTTAATAATCCTAATTATTAATTTTAATTAAATGTTAACTTGCAAGCAAAGTTTTCCTTCTTTAAAACCATCCTGGTCAAAATTTCCAACCAACTTATATGTTTTATCGTCAAACATACCTTTTTTATAAAACTCAAATGATTCAACTGTGCATTTGAATGTTTTTTCGGCATCAAAATCTTCGGCACTCCAAATGATAGATTTTTCTGTTTCCCAAATCATTACATCTATAGTTTTTCCAACCATTTCTTCAGGTGTGTATTCACCATCAAATTGAAATTGTACAACTTTTGTTGGTGTTCCGCTAAAACTATTTAAATAAATTCCATTGGTAAAGGTGTAAGTAACATTTTCATCACCCAAGGATACTTTATTTCCATCATTGTCGGTGTAATTAACATAATAAGATTTTCCGCTAAATCCACCACAAGACGCTAATATTACCATAATTAATGCCGGTAATAATAAACTTTTAATTTTTCTCATAATTATAATTTTAAATGATAATAATATATTGATTTTATATTTTGCAAACTTAATGAAAAAATTTAACATTCGTTTTTAGTCGAACACTAATGTTTACTAATATGCTTATCTAATTTTATATTAATATCATTTATTCTATTAGCAAAATCTTTTTCATTATCTGCAACTTTTTGCTCCAGTAATTTACTGCTATCTTTTAGTAGTTTAGAATATTCTTTATCAGCTAATGATTTTGCTTTACCCATTTGCACTTCAAAAGCTTTGCTTATTTTATCAATTTTAGTATTAGATTCATTCAATATTTTATCAATTTCCTTTTCAAATATTGTTTTGGTTTCATTTATTTTATTATTGATCAAATCATTTGTTTGAGAATGTTTTTCATTAATTTGTTCAACAAGATTACTTGTCTTTTTCTCTATTGTATTATTTGTTTCTTTTATTTTTTCTTCAAAATCCTGATTTGTCTTTTTTATATTTTCGCTGATAGCATTTATTTGGGTTTCAATTGAGTTTTCTAATTTGTTGGTTTTGTTATTAAGTGTTTCGTTAATATTCTCAATACTGGTATCTACTTTATCGCCAGTATGTGCTATCTCTTTGCTTAATTTTTTGAAATCTTTTTTATGTTTAATTATGAGATACACAAAAACAATAATAATTAAAACTAATATCCCTGCAAGTGAGTAAATTAAATAAAGTTTTATCTCATCTGTTGTTGTTGAAATATCTGTTGATTTTGTGTCTAATGATTGAATGTCTTCCTTTGTTGAACTTAAAGAAGTTACATTCTTATTAACTTTTTCATCAGATGATTGTAAAGATGATAAGATGCTATCCATTACATGATTTTGGTAAGAAATAAAAGCATCAAATTCGTTTATTTTTCCCTTTAATAATGCATTGGAATTTTGTAATGTAGAAATTTTTAACTGAAGACCTTCAATGTCTTTTTTATAATCTTCGGTTGTTTCTTGTCCAAATATATGTAAACACACACATATTGAAACAGTTATTAATATAATCTTTTTCATTTTAAATGTATTTTTGAGAGTTAAAAAATAAAATATTTATCAACGATAAATTTAATAAATAAAATAATACAAGTCAAATATTTTACAAGAAAAATTCATAAAGCGATTTTTAAAACTTGGCAATAAGTTTTAAATTAATTTTACGATTTGATAAATAATTAGGCACAGCCCATTGTCTGTTATATATATCGTTTATCCAGAGGTAAGAAATAGTATTTTTAATACCTAGTAAATTAAACACTTCAAGCGTTAGCCAAACATTTTTAAAATGCTTAAACGGATTGCCTGGTTTTAATTCTTTTCCTTCGCTTTTTAATACTTTTCCAAAACCAATATCAACTCTTCGGTAAGGTGGCATTTTTAAAGTATGTTGGTATCTTTCAGAGTTAGGAGGTCCAAAAGGTAATCGCGAGCCAAATAACAAACTAAGCTGCATTTTATATGAAGGATTTCTTGGTAAATAATCTTGAAAAAATAAACCAAAATTTACCATTTGGTCTGATGGACGCGGAATAAATCCAGGCTCAACACGAACTATTGATGCAATGGAATCGGTATCATAATCGGGATATATTTGTTCGCCATCGGCATTAAAATAATCATAATAAAAATCGTTAGTAATATCTTCGCAAGTTTGCATTACCGATAAACTTGCCCAGGAATCAACTCCGGGAACAAACTCTCCATTAAGTTTCATGTCAATACCAACGGCATATCCGTTTGCATTGTTTGAACCGTAATATCTTATTCTAACATTATCTATCTGATATGGAATTAAGTTGTTAAGGTCTTTATAATATATTTCTGTTATAAATTTAAATGGTCTTTTCCAGATTTTGAAATTATAATCGCTTCCCAAAACAAAATGAATTGATTGTTGTGCTTTAACATCATTATGAATATTGCCTTCCAAATCGCGCAATTCTTTATAAAAAGGGGGCTGGTAATAATATCCTGTAGAGAATTTAAACAAAATATCGGTATCCCAGTTTGGCTTTAAAGCAAAAGATACTCTTGGGCTAATTAAAAGCTGTTTGTTAAAATCCCAGTAATGTGCTCGCAAACCTCCGGTAATACTCAATATAGCACTATCAATATCGAAAGATAATGTATTTTGAATGTATGAAGTTACACGATTCGATTCGATATTGTGATTTGAAATAATAGTTTCGGAAAGCTTAACTGCACCGGGATAATATCCGGCAGTATCGGGAAAAGGCAATGAATGTCCTGCAGAATCTCTCATTGTCCACTCGTTAATTGCATCATTAATTATTTCGTGTTGCAACTTTATTCCCCAGAAAATATCGTTTCTTTTATTATCATAATGTCCTTTGTGATAAGCATTAATTACTGTAGCATCCAAATAATTTCTTGCATGTTCAAGAAAAGTTCCTATTCCAATATTCATAAGACTGTCGCCAAGATTATCTGATCCCATTTGTTTATCAAGTTCATTTAAATAATATTGTCCCTGAATATCAAATGTTTCTGCCTCAATAGTTCTAAACCCTGAAGTAATAAATTTTAAATTTAATTTTTTATTAGGATGATATTCTGTTGCAAAAGCTCCAAAATATGTGTTGAATTCTGTAAGTTCTTGTCCATCGAAATATATCATCAATCCTAATGCTTCCTGAATACCTCCAAATGTAGTTTCTCTGTTTTCCGGCACAAAGTGATATTTATTTTTTGCATAATTTCCCAAAAAACTTATTTCCCAAATATCTGAAATATCATAAGTTAAATATGTTTGGAAATCAATAAACGAAGGGCGATACTCTCCTTTGGTGTCTAAACTACCCAGTACATATTGATTGGTTTTATACCTTAATCCTGAAATATGAGTGAAACGATAATCTTTAGAACAACCCTCAAAATGTGCAGAGCCACCCAACAAACTTGCAGCAATAGTACCTCCTCTTTTATGAGGTTTTTTATATTTAATATCCAAAACAGATGACATTTTATCACCGTATTTTGCATTAAATCCACCTGATGAAAATAATACCGAAGAAACCATATCGGCATTAATAAAACTCAAACCTTCCTGTTGACCTGACCGGGTTAAAAACGGACGATAAACTTCAATATCGTTAACGTAAACAAGGTTTTCGTCGAAATTGCCTCCACGTACAGAATATTGAGAACTTAATTCTGTCCTTGAAACCACGCCCAGACCAATAGTTTTTATAACTGCTTCAATACCTCCCGAAACACTTGGTATTATTTCCACCGTTTTAGGATCTATCCTTATTAAATTATTAATTCTGTCTTTTTGATCTTCTATCCATACCTCATTTAAATTATAAAACATAATTTCGAGTTTAGTATTTAACTCTATTGTTTCATTTGGTTTTCCTTTAACTTTTTTAATTATTTGAAAATACTCTAAATGAGAAAAGATTATTTTAACTTCTTTATTAGAAGGGATCTTAAATTTAAAATTTCCTGCATTATTCGACGTTGAACCATAAGCAGTATCAGAAGTAAAAACATTTACATTTGCAATTGGAAGATTATTTTCATCTGTAATTTTACCCTGAATAAAAGTAAAATCCTGGGAATATGCATATAACCCAGTGAATAAAAAAAGCAATATTATTTTAAATTTTATATGCACTATACAAATTAATTCGGCTCAAAAATAGTTAAGAAAATTTTAAACTTAACGCTAAAGTTAATCTTATGTTGTTTTAAAACGTGATTTATTGATGAAATATGAAGTGAAAGAGAGTAAATTCAAAAATGAATAATTAATTCCACCAAGTGCCTCTTTCTTGAAAAACTTTAACAAAATTTTCAACAGAACGGTCATAGCCTTTTTCAATATCATTTGGGAAATAGCAAGCCGGTAATTCTCCTAAATTTCTATGATAAATAATACAGTCGCAACAAATTCCTTTTTTACCACAAGGATAAGTACAGTTGCAATTATTCAAATTTTTATCTTTTTTACATTCCATAATTCAATTATTTAATTTCTTACAAATTTATTTAAAATTTATTTTTTTACAATAATCAATTTTAGAATAGGCTAAGGATAAGGCTGAGGAAAAATGACTATTGAAAAAATAAACGCATTCATACTCAAAACAGTGAACTTCTTGAAAAAGATAAAAGCTATGATATGAAGAAAGTTAAATACTTTTTTCTTAACTGGACACCTAAAGCGATATGCCTTAATCAATACAAGTAACAAATTTTATTTTTATATCAACCGCCTGATTGCTCAAAGCGGTTCTGTTGTCATAGTTGTTCGGGATTTCATGCCTACGGCAGACAAGTGTAATCTCGAACTATTCCAATTACACTTACTTTCGGATTGATAAT
>CAYTAU010000173.1:0-4856 GCA_964435855.1 uncultured Bacteroidales bacterium
AACTTGCAGAGACAGTGAAGGGAATAGTGGGCTTTCAGGGCAAAATTCAGTGGGACACTAACAGGCCGGATGGGACCCCAAGAAAGCTTCTGAACACTTCAATGATTAATTACCTTGGATGGAAGGCCAGCGTGGAATTGAAAGAAGGTATTAGAAGGACATATCAATGGTATTCAGAGAGCTATTTGCTTAAAAAGTAATTTTTTCATTAGAGAGATAATATGGAAAAATTTGCATCTTAACCACTGCTACAAGTTTATTAAGTTTGTTAATGAAAACTTAATAATTGGAATTTAAGCGATTTTAGATTGGCATTTCATAATAAATGAGAACAGAAAAACTGTTATTTAGGGAGGGCGTAAAAAGTTCTCTCATTACGATTGCCTTGCTTTCATTGAGTTTATTATTTATAAATTTGCAAATTTATTGCTTGGGAATAAAATTATATGGATTATTAGTGCTTCTTTTAAGCTTATTTGGGACAATAAATTTTATTAATTTAGGCTTAGGATCAGCATTGGTATCTTATTACACTAATAGCAGGGAAGATAGGTCAATATTTTGGTCAATGTTTTTTGCATCTTTTATGTTTTTTCTATTTTTATCGTTAACAATAATAATTATCATTTCTTTTCAATATAAATATATTTTTAATTTTCTTGGAATCAAGGAATATCCTTTGAATTTATATGCATTTTATGGCTTAGGTTTAATTGGTATTAGTAAATTATTAATGACCATAGCCTCAAGTTATTGGCAGGCAAAAGTGGATTTTGTAAAATTAAAATTTTATTCATTTTTGAATGTTTATTTACCAATAACCATTATTATTGTCCTATATACATTTAAAAAAAATCTTAATTTATCCCTCTTTTTTGCCGGCATTAGCAATATTCTGTTTATTATTGCTATGGTTATATATATATTTTTTAGGAATAAACAGATTTTCAAAATAAAAATTAATAGAAGCTTAATGAAAGTTTTCTTGAAAGCCGGATTTCAATTTCAAGGCATTGCTATTATAGATGCTTTTTCAAATCCAGTTTTAAACTTACTGATAAATAAGAATTTTGGTTTAAACTATGTTTCATATTTTGATATTGCATTAAAACTGCTAAGGGCAATGAGGCAAATAATTGTTGCAGCAAGCGAGCCCTTTTTCGGCAAACTGACCGAGTTAAATAATAAAAATAAGAAACTCTTAATGAAATTGATTGTCATTAAATATTCAAAAATCATCACGATAATTTCAATTTTATTCTTATCCTTTACTGTAATTTTTTCAAAAGAAATATTGAATTTATGGGTAGGAGAAGATCTGTCTAATAATACGTATATAATAGTAAATATTATAAGCACCGGATTTGCTTTAAATATTGCATCATCTGTCATTTACAATTATTTCTTAGTCTCGTCTTATGGAAGAAAACATTTATTTATCCATCAACTAATTTTATTAGCAATGTTGTTTGTAATATATTTTTTACATGTTACTAATGTGAAGTATTTTTGCTGGTTATTAGCTTTCTCATACTCGGTTAGTGCTTTATATCTATTTTTTGTGTTTAAACACTTCATCAACAAAAAGATATGAAAATTCTACACATAATTCATACACCAAGATTTTCCGGTGCAGAAATATTAGTTAAAAATTTATCATTAGAACATGCCAAAAAAGACAATATTGCTATTACAGCAATAAATCCAACTCAAAATAATTTCACCGGTGTCATGAATGAATTGAAGCAAAGTGGCATAGAACTTTTTATACCAGATATAAAATTATCGAAATTGCAAAGAATTTTTCATTTGTTTAAGGTTTTTAAAGCATATCACCCTGATATTATTCTTGGTCATTCAGCAATAGTTAGCGCATATATGAGAATTGTTGGTCTGTTTTTTAAAGAAATCAAAAAAATAGTGGTTTTACATGCAACTGGTGATTATGAGACAAATAGCAGATTGCAAAAAGCTGAGTTTATACTGCAATATTTTACAGATTGTGTCGTCGGAGTATCAGAGCTTAGTTCTGATTTATACATAAAAAGATATCATATTCCAAGGGTTGAAACAATTTACAATGGTGCTAATTTACATAAAATAGACAACACAAAGGCATACAGAAATAAAATTAGGCAAAAGTTATTTAATGTCAGCAATGATGATTATGTTATTTTACAGATAGGGAGAGTGTTAAAAGTAAAAAATCATATTTTAACTGTTTTGGCTTTGTCCAAATTGCCTTTAGAGATGATAAAATTTATTAACATATTTTTTGTTGGTATTATTGAAGATGAAAATTATTTTTTAAAATTAAGGAATATAATTAAAAATAATAATTTGGAAAACCATATCTCATTTATGGAACCTAGATCTGATATAGAAAAATTATTAGCAGGTGGAGACTTATTTGTAATGCCATCTGAAAAAGAAGGTTTTAGCATTGCTTTAATTGAAGGATTAGCTTCTGGTTTGCCTGTAATCTGTAGCGATATAGATGGTTTTAAATTTCTTGATAAACTTAATTTTAGCGGGGTATATAAATTTGATCTTAGTTGCATAAATATTTATGCTGAACATATAAAACATAATTATTTGGAAAAAGAAATCAATATTAAAAGAAATATGCAAGAATATGAATTTGCAGCATGTTCGCAAAAATATTTTAATTTGTTGGAAGAAGTGAATGGAAAAGCCTGACAATCTTGAAGATCCTTTATCTTTCCTTGGCTTTATATATATTTCACACTGTTAAACTTTTTTTTGAACTATTTATGAATCTCCTTAAAAATAACTACTACCAACTGTTAAATGGTTTTGACTTTTATGGGCGATTTAACTTTTTTAAGTCTTTTTCTTTATTATCTGCTTTCTTATGCTTATGCTATATTTTCAATACTTTTACTCTATAATTTTCATCAAGCATGATCTTTGTTGATTAAAAGCAAATCGTTAGACGACGGTGATCACATGAGCACATTAAGCAAGTACCGAAAAAATATATACAGCCAGAATGGAGAGGATGGCGTTATAAGGGAAATATGTTCTCTATTGAATATTAAAATTGGCTTTTTTGTAGAGTTTGGTGCTTGGGATGGAAAACATTTTAGCAATACCTACCACCTATTAGAGCAAGGTTGGAAAGGAGTATATATTGAAGGAGATGAAAGGAAATTTTCCGATCTTCTCCGCAATACTCAAAAATATAGAAACACAATAACATTAATACAAACTTACGTTCAAGCTGAAGGAGAACATTGCTTAGATAGCCTCTTGTCCTCCACTAATTTAGAGAAAGATTTTGATCTTCTAAGCATAGATATCGACTCATATGATTGGCATGTATGGAAAAGTCTTCAAAAATATAATCCGAAAATTCTCCTCATAGAAATAAACTCTAGCATACCTGTTGGTATTTATCAAACTCATAGAAACAGTAAAGTTCAAGGGTCCAGTTTTACAGCCACAATTGAGCTTGGAAAGGAAAAGGGATATGTTCCAGTTTGCCATACAGGCAATTTAATATTTGTAAAAAAAAATCTTGTTGAAGAATTAGGACTCCCTGAAGAAGAGCTTCAATACCCAGAATTATTGTTTAATTATGACTGGAAACATATTCGTTATGAGAGCATTACCCCTGTTCCTTTAAGAATACTAACACTAATTTATAACTGGCTAAGGAAATTTATTGGGCATCTAATTAGCTAAGAGTAATGGATGCATGCTCAATATAATAGAAAATCTTTAAAGAAGTAATGGCCATTGGAAAGCATGCCAAGGCCTGGAGAAAAAACGATTATATGTTAATTTATTAGCAACATAGGGGTCTCCCGATGATTATAACAGCATAAATGGCCAACGAAAAATGGCTACGCTCAAATGATTTTTGATATTTCAGTCGTGTCATTGGGCTGAGGTGATAAACAGTTTTTATATTATTCACAGACAAATTGCACAATTCTGCTAATTCCATGAAAAAAGAATACCAATTACGCTATAAAAGGGTGTTGCAAAGATAGACATATTATCTAATAATATTAAATGGTTATACTATAAATTACCCTAAAATATATGTGTTAGTTTGGGTATTTCGAATGATTTAAAGCGGTTAAGTTCAAATTCTGAATGAACCAAAAGCTTTTTTTGACATTGCAAAATAGGAGTTTGAAAAAATGCCTGATCTTTAGTATGTTAACAGACTAATCTATTATTCTACAAAACACTTTTCAACGACCTTTTATAAGTATTAAAATTTAGACTTTATAAATTTACCCAGATTGTATAAGAAAATATGCGACCTAATTAAAAATTGATGATATCATAAAGAATACGGGTTTTCCTTGCCACTAACAATATATATTCATATAGAATTTATCATTAGTTTATTGAATGATACTGCGTTTATTTCTCCCTTTGTTTTACATGAAACGCCTTAAGCATATTCTCATAATAGAGCCAGAAATTTCAGGACATCAATCTGATTATATAAGGCTTATAATCTCATTTTTCATTAGGCATAAAAATGACATTAGATTATCTTTTGTGGTCAGTTCAAGTATTTTCGAGAGATTGAAAATGACCAAAGAGATCGAAAATGCTATCAATAGGAAAAAACTTGCATTTATAGTTTTATCAGAAAAAGAAACTGCAGGTTGCATGCATAAAATATTGTGGATAAGGGCATTGTATCGATGGTTTATGGCCATAAAATACTGTAAGATATTTAGAACGGACCACATTCATTTTATCTTTATTGATCATATGCAGCTCCCCCTTGCCTTAAGATTGCCAATTCCAAAAAGAGTTAATGTATCGGGAATATTATTTAGACCTTCTGTTCATTATAAAAAAGTTTT
>CAYTAU010000174.1:0-4747 GCA_964435855.1 uncultured Bacteroidales bacterium
TTATATAAAGCCGAATCTGTAGGTTCATTATAGCCATAAACCAAAGAATGAACTTCTGCCTTCATTTTATTTCGTCCAACAGTTGCTTCGTTTATATCATCATTATAAATACAAAGTATTGCCTGGTCTCCCATAATTAAAGGATAATCTCCACTATCGGGGTCATAAATACTATTTAAATTTGAATCAAGATATTCTGCAATATCAGGCCATTTTAAAATGGAAGGAGGAACAATATATCCTGTATCATTCCAATGCTGGATATGATAATCGATAGTTGATTTATTTATTTTCCAAACCCTGTTGTATATGGAATCATATTCAATAGTATTGTAATTGTTGCTTATGGGACCAGTTTCCCAATCTGTATCATGATTAAATCTTCCGGCAGCCATATGAAAAAGATTATCCTCATCCATTCCTCCAATCCAAATTGTTGATGCAAAATTTGACATTTTTCCTGAACCGGCAGGAACTTCAAAGATATTGTTCCAATTATTTCCAGATTGAAATAAAATCCCATTAGCATTTACTAAAGCATGGATATTATTAATCTGGAGAGTATCATATTCATCTATTAACATGTTATTACCGGATATAAAATAACCATTAGATCCTGTTGCAACTAATACATCATTATTAATTGTATGAACATCTGATAATCCACCTGATAAATTTGTATTTGAAGAATTATAGATATCTACATTAAGTAAATCAAACTTAATAAGATTTGAAGAATTAGTTATCCAAATATTTGTGTCTGCATCAACGGCAATATCTTTTATCAAACTTATGGGTAACCCGTTGCTATCATCATAAGTTGTAAATGTAATGCCATCAAAAACACAAATCCTTCCTCCTCCTGCTCCCATATAAACCTTATCTTTAGCTGTTAGTATAGAAATTATATTCGTCGGCATTCCATCAGCAATAGTATAGGTCGTAAAACCCGGATTATCGAAACGGCAAAGACCCGCACCTGTCCCTATCCAGATTGCTCCATTGTCGTCCATTGAAATTTGCCTAATACTGTTGGTTGGCAATCCTTCAGCAACAGTATAATTTACAAAAGTAAAACCATTAAAAACAGAAATACCCGATAAAGTAGCAATCCAGATATTACCTGCAGTATCCTTTTGAATATCATACACATTATTACTTATCAAGCCTTCGGCAGTAGTATAGTTTGTAAACGAAAAACCATCGAAAACGGATATTCCACTACCTGTACCTATCCATACTTTATTAGTGTTACTTATCTCAATAGCTTTTACGGCATTCGATATCAATCCGTCACTTATTGTAAAATTGGTAAAATTAACACCATCATAATACGATAATCCACCTGTTGTACCAATCCACAAATTACCCGAGGCATTCTCACAAAAGCACTGAACATTATTACCAATAAGTCCATTTATTGTTGAATAATTAGTAAATTGCCCAAAAGATAATAGAGGGTATAAAAACAGTATAAGTATAAGTTTTTTCATAATAAAAGTATTTATGGATTTTTACAAATATATGTATAAAACATCAAGAAGTCAAGAAAAAAGCTATCTTTTATTCCTTTTCTAATAATAAGAAACGGCAAGCCGTGAAACACACTCAATAATATATTCTAATCTGTCTTTTTTTAAATAATGTAGTATACTTGTAGCTTTTCGTTTGGCTCCTATAATACCTTGCTTTTTTAATATTTTAAGATGATATGAAGTAGTAGATTGTTCAATATTTAACAACTTATAAAGTTGTGTTATCGATAATTCTTTTTCATCTTCCAAATACTTAATTATTAAAATCCGCATAGGATGACTAAGAGATTTTATAAGACTTGCAGCTCTGTCTGTTTGTTCTTCGCTAAGGTTTTTTATTTGTTTTGCCATAATGCTAAAGTATTTTATTTGAAGCGGAGTTGCAAACTCCGCTTAGCAGGGAACGCGATACAATCGCGCACCAGCAGGGAGTTACAAATCCGCGCCATTGGGATCACCCATAATTTCAGAACTCTCAAGTTAAATCTAACGATATTTTTTTCATTAATTCAAAGAAGTCAAGCAGGTTATAATTCGTTGCTTTTTTCTTTGAAGTCAACATCAGGTATTGTCCAGGTGTCGGAATTTTAAGAGGAGTTACGCCAAAATAGCTTCTGACAACAGATTCATAGCCGTTTTCAGATTCAATTGAATTGTGAGCAATATGATTTCTTATTTTTTTGAAATCCATCAATTGCTGTTTGTTCACTATGTATGGTAATTTAATAGGATGTCCATCATTTTGCAGATAGATTTCAGAACGTGCTATTATATTGTCAGGTTTTGTCCAATCGAGAAAAGGCATTGATGATTTAACAAGTTGCTCCGCGTGTACAAAATCCTTTGGTTTTAAATAAGATTTTACTTTTGGTTTTCTCTTTGATTGCTTTTCCAAACAATAAAGAAGAAATATTTCTCTTAAAAATCCCTCGTAGCCTCTATAAGAAGCGAAAAAAATTGATTCAACTAAGAGCTCAATTTGTGATTTTGTTAATTCCTTTTTTGCAAATTTTATATGGTTGGCAAAATCAAATTTCTTTAGTCGCTCTATTTCTTTAATAAAGCTATTGAAGGACGCACTTATTTTAATCCTATTCTTAACTGCCATAAATTAAAACTTAAAGTGCTTCTATTATTTTCTTGCATAGAAAGTTTGAACGCAAAATTCTTGCGTTTGTATCAGTTGATCCTCGTCTTGTGTAGTTGATAAATTCTTTAAAGTCCTTTGGGTAGACTGTATCGTCAATTTTTCCAGTAATCTCATCATACAATGCACTAACATTATCAAGAGCCACTCTCATTTTACCAATGGATTTTTCAGTAATTGTCTTTTTAATCTTGTTATCAAGCCCATCTAATGTATACAGTAAATGAGCGATTGAAGTAAATAAGGTATAGAATAGAGTTGTCCTTGAATAATTAGTGTTATTCAGTTCGCGGGATGGATAGATTGAACCTATGTAGCTCATTACTTTATCATATTTTTTTGAAGTATCTTCAAGATTATCTTGTTTGTCTTCATATTCTTTGTAATAAGATTCTATTCCTTTGTTAGTTCGTACTGTATCTAATAATGAAACAAAAAGGTCTGCTGTCAATTCAGCTTCTGCCATTCTTGTGATTTTTGCTTTTGTAAGAATACCACCCTCAACATAGTAGTTAACATATTTATAACCTAATTTGTAAACTTTGTTTTTGAAGAAACCTAAATACTTTCCATTGTAAATTTCTTGTGGAACAAGTTTTACTGTATAAGAATTTATTCTTGCAAAAATGTCAAGCAACTCTTGATATGGCGTGTCAAATAATAAATCTACTCCAAGTTCATATTTCAAAAACTCTTTGTCAAGGTCATCTGGGAGAGTCTGAAATGTAAATTTTGAGAGTTTTTCGTTGTGAGCTTTTGAAATCTTAAAATCACCATTGAAATATTCAAGAATCGCCCTTAATCTTTGTTGTCCGTCAACAACAACCCTTATATTTTTAGCTCCTTTGAGTTCTTGAGTAATAATGATTTTAGGCATTGGTTTTCCTCGCAAAACAGTGTCTATCAAATACGACTTTGCTTTGTCTGACCATACTGACCGTCTCTGAAAATCTGGTGAAAGTTGTAATAATCCGCTATTGTTCCATTCAACGAAGTCGGATATGTTGTATGCCCTTGAGTCAAAATTTTTCATTTCATTTTATTTTTAATTTGCAAAGTTAATATTTCAGTACAAGTCTCCAAATCCCGCAAGTTTGCAACTTGTGGTCTCTGCTTTTTCCATTAACCACCAGATACAATCTGGCGGCAGCGGTGCTTAACAGGGGACACGGATTACAAATCCGCGCCATTGGGATTTCCATATTTTTTTATGTCATTTATCTAATTTTATTATTTGATGTTCTTATTTGTAAATTTATACAATTTATTAATATAGGTCTCAATATCTATTTGTACTCCTGCAAAAATATCATCTATTTTATTCATATACAATTCTGAACCCTTTTCTATATCATTATGCAAATTACTAATAAATTGTGATTTAAATCTAATTATTTCATTATCAAAAAAATCTTTGTTTATTGTAATAAATCCAGCAATCACAATATCAACTTTTAAGATATTATTTCTTTTATCACGTACAGATAATTTTTCAAAATTTCTCATTCCTATAAACTGTTCCGTTTTATTATTCAAGGAATTAATAATTTCCATTCTAATCTCCCTTATTGATTTTCTCTTTTCATTTCTTATTGCCTGCTTTAACAGTTTTATTTTAAAAAAATGTGCAAATATTGCTAACCCAATAATTACGATAATGTTTAAAATTGCAATTATTGCCATTGCACAATCTTTATCCAAAATTTCACAAAATTTCATAATATAATATTTTTAAATTTGCATCAAAGCTTCTTTTTTCAACTGTTTTTTCTTTTACCAAAATTAATGAAAAAAAAGGGAAAGCAAAAATTTCCCCTCTTTTTCATTGAACTATTTTTGTTTTACTCCGTTTTCCTAATAGCCACATTAAGTCGTGTCATAGCGTTATTTTAACAAAAGTAACAAAAAAAAAGGAGAATAACTCTCCTTTAATTTTAGGCATTTTATATTTTAGCTCATTTTAGTCATTTCTTCCTTTACTCCGTTTTCCTAATAGCCACATTAAGCCTAGTCATAGCGTTATCAAAAATTGCAGACTTAACTGTTAGTGTGTCGTAGTAGGGAT
>CAYTAU010000175.1:0-4705 GCA_964435855.1 uncultured Bacteroidales bacterium
TCCCTCCTGTTTATTATGCTATTGCATATAGCTTCTGCACAAAAACATACAATTAGCGGATATGTTAGAGACCTTAATTCGGGCGAAGACCTTATTGGAGCAAATGTTTATATTAAAGAACTTTCGAAAGGAACAATTACAAATACTTACGGATTTTATTCTATTACAATTCCTGCCGGCAACTACAGCTTTGCAGTTTCGTTTATTGGATATAAGGATTACACAAAAAAGATAAAATTAGATAAGAATTATAAATTAAATGTTTCAATAGGTGAAAATATTATCACCACAGGAGAAGTAGTTGTAACAGGTGAACGTCCCGAAGATAATATTGAAAGCACACAAATGGGAGCTATAAAATTGCCTGTTGCAAGTATTAAAAAGTTGCCTGCAATTTTTGGCGAAGTAGATATTCTAAAAACTATACAACTACTGCCGGGTGTACAATCGGGTGGAGAAGGCAATGCGGGTTTTTACGTTAGAGGTGGTGGTCCCGACCAAAATCTTATTCTTTTAGACGAAGCTGTAGTTTACAATGCATCGCATTTATTCGGGTTTTTCTCGGTTTTTAACTCCGATGCAGTAAAAGATATTAATCTGATAAAAGGCGGTATGCCTGCACAATATGGTGGCAGATTATCATCGGTGCTTGATATTTCGATGAAAGAAGGCAATATGAAAACTTATCATATTGATGGCGGAATTGGACTTATAGCTTCAAGATTAACGTTTCAGGGTCCAATTAAAAAAGATACTTCTTCATTTATTATTTCGGGCAGAAGAACATATATAGATATTCTTTCTGAACCTTTTATTAAAAAAACTGCAAAAGCAAAAGGCAGTGGGTATTATTTTTACGATATTAATGCAAAATTTAATTATCGATTTTCTGATAAAGACAGAATATTTTTAAGCGGGTATTATGGTAAAGATGTTTTTAGTTTTGTGAAAAAGAAAGCCGGATTTGCGGTAAATATACCTTGGGGAAATTCTACAGCATCGCTAAGGTGGAATCATTTATTTAACGATAAACTATTTGTAAATACAACTTTTGTTTATAGTGATTATAATTTTGAGTTTCAGGCAGAGCAAGACGATTTTGAAATGATAATGTTTTCGGGTATAAAAGACCTTAATACAAAAATTGACTTTACTTATTTACCACAAATCAGACATAATATTAAATTTGGTATAAATCATATATATCATACTTTCACACCAAGCAGCGCAACAGCAAGAATTGGCGAAACAGAATTTGACACAGGCGATATAATAAAACAATATGCTCACGAAAGTGCAATATATATTAATGATGATTTTGACCTTACCGACCGATTTAAAATTAGTTTTGGCATACGTGGCTCTCATTTTATTCAAGTAGGTCCTTTTACAAGATATGTTCTTGACGATTTTGGCTTACATAAGGATACAATTGTATATGCAGCAGGAGAAAATATTGTAGAATATCAACATTTAGAGCCACGTTTATCTATGCGGTATTCTTTTAATTCAACAACATCAATAAAAGCAGCATATACTCAAAACTATCAGTATATTCATCTTGCGGCTATCTCATCGGTTTCTTTACCTACCGATGTTTGGGTTCCGAGCTCCACTTTGGTTAAACCTCAGTTTGGCACTCAATATGCAATTGGATTTTTCAAAAATCTGTTCGATAATAAATTTGAAACATCAATAGAATTATATTATAAAAACCTTCAAAATCAGATATCATACAAAGAAGGTATGACCCCCGGCGATGATGCAGGAAATAATTCTGATGCTAATTTTACTTTTGGACTTGGAGAATCATACGGAGTAGAATTATTTATTAAAAAGCGAATTGGAAGAACTACCGGCTGGATAGGTTATACAATATCAAAAACAACAAGATTATTCGATGAAATTAATAACGGAATAAGATATCCTGCTAAGTACGACAGAACTCACGATTTGTCTGTAATAGCTACTCACGAAATTAATGACCACTGGTTTGCTTCGTTTATATTTATATACGCAACAGGCAACAGAGCTACAATGACAATAGGCAGATACATGATAGACGGTAGAGTAATTTCAGAATATGGCACACATAACGGATATCGCATGGCTGCATACCACAGAGCTGATGTTTCGGTTACTTACGAAAGAAAAAAGAATAAGAAATTTCATTCATCATGGACATTATCAGTGTATAATCTTTATAATCGCTATAATCCATACTTTATTTATTTCGATACAGAAGGAAATTTGTACGATGGCACATTACAAACAAAAGCATTTCAGGTATCTTTATTTCCTATATTGCCATCAATAGCATGGAATTTTAAATTTTAGTTTTAATTTTGCTTTTCAAAACAATTATTGATGACCAAAAAAATATCTCTTTACTTTTTAAAACAATACATCTTTTGGATGCTTGTGTTTGTTATTGGAAGAGCTGTTTTTATTATTGCAAACTTAAATGAATTAAACAACACAGGTATTGGCGAAATTCTTTTAACATTTTGGTATGCAATTTATCTTGATATTTCTACTGCATGTTATCTAATGGCTTTTCCTTTCTTTTTATTATTTATTCAATCACTGTTAAATTTTAAAATATTAAATACAATAAATCTCTACTACACCTATTTAATTATATTTGTTTTTGCCGTAATAACTTCAAGCGAAATTGGGATTTATGAAGAATGGGGAACAAAACTAAACTATAAAGCACTTACATATCTTCAACATCCTGACGAAATTGTGCGTACTGCAAAAATATCGGTTATGATTACAGGTATTCTTTTAATAATATTCCAAACCTTTGTTGGCATCTTTCTTTATCGCAAATTTGTACATCTTAAAAAAATTGAAGCTAAAAGAAACTATATATTCTCTGTTGCATTTTTAATAATTATTCCGGCTTTTATGGTTCTTGGTATTAGAGGCGGAATACAAGAAATTACTGTTAAACAAAGTGATGTTTACTTCTCTAAAAATCATTTTTTAAATAAATCTGCCGTTAATTCAGGTTGGAATCTTATTCATAGTATTTCTAAAAATAAAAAGTACATGAATGAAAATCCTTATAAATATTACAATTATAACGAAGCAAAAACAATTGTTGATCAACTTTATTATGTTGAAAAAGACACTACAATAAAAATTTTAACTACTAATAAGCCCAACATTATATTTTTAATACTTGAAAGTTGGTCTGCTGATATTGTGCCTGCATGTGGTGGCGACCTGGGTATTACTCCTCGTTTCAACAAACTTGTTGCCGATGGATTGGTATTTTCAAACATTTATGGAACAGGTGCCAGATCTGACCAAGGAATTCCTGCCATATTAAGCGGTTTTCCTGCTCAACCCACAACATCAATAATAGAACAACCAAATAAGGCAAAGAAACTGCCATGCATATCAAAACAATTTCAGGAAAATGGATATCATACATCTTTTCATTTTGGCGGTCAACTAAATTATGGAAATATTAAAGGATATTTATACGACCACGACTTTGATTTTCTTTTTGAAGAAAAAGATTTTAACAGCAAATTACCAAAAGGACGACTTGGTTATCATGATGAATACCTCTTTGACCAATTTTTAAATGATTTAACCACATTTAAAGAACCTTTTTTGGCTGCTGCATTTACCTTAAGTTCACATTCTCCATACGACCAGCCAATGCCGGAAATCCTACACTGGGGCGGCGATGAAAAGGATTACATAAACTCGGCATACTACACCGATAGCTGCATTGGCGATTTTTTTACTAAAGCAAAACAACAAGATTGGTACAACAACACATTATTTATTATAATTGCAGACCATAGTCATAGCACACCTCGTAACACAAGTTTTGTTTCTCCTGAATACAAAAAGATACCAATGTTATTTTATGGAAATGTTTTAAAAGATGAATTTAAAGGATCTGTTTACAATAAAATATGCTCGCAAACCGATATCCCCTCTACCCTGCTTTCACAATTAGATATTTCAAAAAAGCAATATACATGGAGCAGAAACTTATTTAACCCAAATATAAAAGAATTTGCATATTACGCTTTTAAAGATGGTGTAGGCTGGGTTGTTGACAGTAATCAATTTGCCTATGGTCATCAGGACGAAAGATATTATATTAATCGCTTTACTACTGCCGCCAATAAAGATAGCATAATTAAAGATGGCAAAAGCTATCTGCAAGTTCTGTTTGAAGAATATTTGGCTTATTAACTAAAAAGAAGTGCCTAAAATTAAAAATGCCTAAAATGCCTAAAGTTATTTTACTTCGGTCTTCTAACTCTTTTTATACACTGTCGTGATATACTTGCACACTGCCGTGATATAGCAATACTGTTTCATCTAATCAACAATTAGTTTCATGCAAACATCAAATTGTTTCATGCGATTACCAAACTGTTTCATATAATCATCAACATATTCCATCCAAAAAAGAACTCGTTCAGAACTACTTTTCACTACTTATTCCCAACTTTTATGTAGTATCTAAGTACTTTTAAGTAGTCTTGATACTACTTTTTACTGCTTATTTCCGACTTTTACTAGTATTTAAGTACTTTTAAGTAGTCCTGATACTACTTTTTACTACTTATTTCCGACTTTTACTAGTATCTAAGTACCTTTTACTAGTATCTAAGTACTTTTTACTAGTATTTAAGTACTTTTAATTAGTCCTGATACTGCTTTAAAC
>CAYTAU010000176.1:0-4634 GCA_964435855.1 uncultured Bacteroidales bacterium
AACAGCGAAACAGCCATAAACGTAAATATTACTATAATGAGAGCATTTGTACAAATGCGAAAATTCATGCTTCAAAATGCAGTAATATTTCAAAAACTCGAAAAGATTGAAGATAATCATCTGCTTTTTAAAAATGAATCCGATTCAAAGTTCGAATTAATTTTTGATGCAATCGGCAATAATAATCTTCCACCTAACGAGGGAATTTTTTATGATGGACAAATTTTTGACGCATATCATTTTGTTTCCGATATAATTAAAACGGCTAAAAAAGATATTATCCTAATAGATAATTATATCGATGAAAGTGTCCTGCTTTTACTATCAAAAAGAAAAACTGGTGTGAAGGCATGTATTTATACTTCAAAAATTTCAAAACAATTGAAGCAGGATATTGAAAAATTTAACAAACAATACAGCAAAATTGATGTACAAACTTTCACAAAATCTCACGATCGTTTTATTATTATAGATAATGAGATTGTGTATCATATAGGAGCCTCATTAAAAGATCTGGGTAAAAAATGGTTTGCATTTTCAAAAATAAAAATCAATGCATCAGAAATATTAAATAAATTACAAACTTGATGAACTTGACAACCAAAAACTCCATACTTAATCTTATAGGTCGCGATAAATTACTGTTTACACAGGATATTTCAAATCACAAGCAGGAACTTGAAAAGGAAATTTTATCCTCATCTTTTCTCGTACTTGGAGGAGCCGGTTCCATTGGTCAGGCTGTTGTGAAAGAAATTTTTAAACGCAATCCTATAAAACTGCATGTTGTAGACATAAGTGAAAACAATATGGTTGAGTTAGTGCGTGATATTAGAAGTTCATTCGGATATATTGATGGTGATTTTCAAACTTTTGCTTTAGATGTTGGTTCGGTAGAATATGATGCATTTATTGAAGCTGATGGAAAATACGATTATGTTTTAAATCTCTCGGCATTAAAGCATGTGCGAAGTGAAAAAGATCCATTTACATTAATGCGAATGATAGATGTGAATATTTTCAATACAGAAAAAACTATTAAACAGTCAATTGCTAAAGGAACAAAAAAATATTTCTGTGTTTCAACAGACAAAGCTGCAAATCCTGTAAATATGATGGGAGCCTCAAAACGTATTATGGAAATGTACTTAATGAAATATAGTCAGAAAATTGAAATTTCTACTGCTCGTTTTGCTAACGTAGCTTTTTCTGACGGCTCCTTGTTACACGGTTTTAATCAACGCATTCAGAAAAATCAACCTATTGTTGCTCCAAATGATATAAAAAGATATTTTTTAATACCACAAGAATCAGGAGAGTTGTGTTTAATGTCATGTATTTTTGGCGAAAACAGAGATATCTTTTTTCCAAAATTAAGTGAAGAATTGCATTTAATTTCTTTTGCAGAAATTGCAATAAAATATCTTAAAGAAATTGGTTATGAACCTGTTTTGTGTAAAACAGAAGATGAAGCTAGAGAATTAGCCAAAACTTTACCCAAAGAAAATAAATGGCCATGTTTGTTTACCAAAAGCGATACTACGGGAGAAAAAGATTTTGAAGAATTCTATACTAACAAGGAAATTTTAGATATGGATAGATTTAATAGTTTAGGAGTAATTAAGAATGATTTAAATTTTGATGAAAAAAAATTAGAACTATTTTCAAATACAATTAATAGATTAAAGGAAAAGAAAAACTGGAACAAAGAGGAAATAGTAGAGTTGTTCTTTCAAATGATTCCGGATTTTGGATATGTGGAGATGGGGAGGTATTTAGATTCTAAAATGTAATAATATTTTGTTTGCAAATTTTTCAAATTATCACTAACATAAACAAGAAATACATTTGTGTTAATTTGAGACATTTGTAAAAAAAAACAAATAATAATTTGAATTAATTTTGGATTTACTCAAAACAGATAAAGAAGAATATCCTTACAAGAAAGAATGTTACAACATTATTGGTTGTGCAATGGAAGTTCACTCTGAATTAGGAAATGGATTTTTAGAAGCTGTGTATCAAGAGGCATTAGCAATTGCTTTATATGAAAAACATATTCCTTTCGAAAAAGAAAAATTATTAGAAATAAGGTTCCGAAATAGAATATTAAATAAACAATATATTGCAGATTTTATTTGCTTTGAAGAGGTCATCGTTGAATTAAAAGCTTTATCAGAATTAAGTAATAATCATATTTCACAAGTTTTAAATTATTTAAAAGCAACAAATAAAAAAATTGCATTACTTATAAACTTTGGTACTGATAGATTAGAATATAAACGAATCATTAAATAATATAAATTTGTGTAAATTTGAGACATTTGTGGAAAAAATGGAGTATAAAAAAATAATAGAATTCATACAAAAAACATACAATACAAAAGATTTCATTCCTTTACATGAACCACGATTTAGAGGTAATGAAAAAAAATATCTTAATGAATGCATAGACTCTACTTTTGTTTCTTCTGTAGGTAAATTTGTGGACAGGTTTGAAGAAATGACAGCAGAATATACAGGTGCAAAATATGCAGTAGCCTGTGTAAATGGAACAGCAGCCTTACATATTGCTTTATTACTGGCAGGAGTAGAACCAGATGATGAAGTAATTACCCAGCCCTTAACATTTATTTCTACAGCAAATGCAATTACTTATGCAGGAGCAAAACCTGTATTTATTGATGTTGATAAAGAAACAATGGGCTTATCCCCAAAAAAATTAGAAAAATTCTTATCAGAAACCACATATACAGTTGAAGATGAAACAGGAGTATATAGTTATAATCTAATAACTCACAAACCTATAAGAGCATGTATTCCCATGCATACTTTTGGTTACCCATGCAAAATTGACGAAATAAAAGAGATTTGTGATAAATACAATATTATCTTAATTGAAGACGCAGCCGAAAGCCTGGGAAGTTATTACAAAAAAAAGCATACCGGAACATTTGGTTTAATAGGAATATTAAGTTTCAATGGCAATAAAACAATTACTACCGGTGGAGGCGGAATGATAATAACAAATAATGAAGAACTTGCTAAAAAAGCAAAACATCTAACCACACAGGCAAAAGCACCTCACAAATGGGAGTACGTACACGATATGATAGCTTATAATTATCGTTTACCAAACATAAATGCAGCTCTTGGTTGTGCCCAAATGGAACAATTACCGGATTTTATAAAAAGTAAAAGAAAATTAGCTGTACAATATTCAGAGTTTTTTAAAGATACACAAATTGAATTTTTCAAAGAACCTGTTAATTCTCTATCTAATTATTGGTTAAATGTTGTAATTTTACAAGATAAAAAAGAACGAGATTTATTCTTAAAAGAAACAAATGAAAACGGAATAATGACTAGACCGGTATGGCAATTAATGAATAAACTTGATATGTTTAAAAATTGTCAGACAGATGATTTGGAAAATGCACTTTGGTTTGAAGAACGAGTTGTTAATATACCTAGTAGCATTGTATAATAATTACAAATTATGGACTTAAGTATAAAACTAGAAAACATTGAATCTAAAATTATCAAAATCAGAGAACAAAAAGTTCTTTTAGATATTGATGTTGCACAATTATATAAGGTTGAAACAAAACGAATAAATGAAGCCGTAAAAAATAATCCCGACAAATTTCCGATTGGCTATATATTTGAGTTATCAAAAAACGAATGGGATTCTTTAAAGTCGAAAATTTCGACCTTAAAGAGCAAAGGAAGGGGACAACACAGCAAGCATCCTCCTAATGCTTTTACTGAAAAAAGGTTTATACATGTTAGCAACAATTCTTAAAAGCAAAACAGCTACACAAACTACAATTGCAATTATCGAAACTTTTGCAAAAGTTAAAGAATTAAAACAAACTATAAAAACATTATCTGAAAATCCTAAAAAAGAAAAACAACTATAGAACTTAATTTTGCAGTATTAAAATTTAAACATACAATTAAAAAGAAGTAAGAATAAATAAATGCAAAAACAAAAAAACATAGCAATTATACCAACGAGAAGAGTTACAAACTCTATACCATAAACCCATCGTTACAAACGAGTGGCATTGGGATTAATTTAAACAAAAATGATTAATAACGAAATAGTAATATATCAATCAGACGAACTTTCTACAAAGTTAGAAGTAAAAATAGAAAAAGAAACAGTTTGGCTAAATCTCAAACAAATATCAGAATTATTTGAACGAGATAAATCCGTAATATCTAGACATATTAGAAATGTGTTTAAAGAGGGTGAATTAGATAAAAAAGCAGTTGTTGCAAAAAATGCAACAACTGCTTTAGACGGAAAAATTTATCGAGTAGATTTTTACAACTTAGATGTGATAATTTCTGTGGGTTACCGTGTTAAATCTAAACTAGGCACACAATTTAGAATTTGGGCAAACCAAATTATTAAAGATTTTTTATTAAAGGGTTATGCAATAAACCAAAGAGTAAACAATATTGAACAAAAACTAATTGACCACGATAAGAAATTCGACTTAATTTTAAACACAAACCTGCATCCAAGTGAAGGAATATATTATGATGGACAAATTTTTGATGCTTATGTTTTTGTTTCCGATATAATTAAAACGGCTAAAAAAGATATTATCCTAATAGATAAT
>CAYTAU010000177.1:0-4621 GCA_964435855.1 uncultured Bacteroidales bacterium
GGCGTACGCCAGCAGAGTTACAGTCTGCCCCAGTTGGCCACTTTGGTATCTCCCCTCTAAAAACAAATAATGAGCCGGTGGAGGGATTCGAACCCCCGACCTGCTGATTACAAATCAGCTGCTCTGACCAACTGAGCTACACAGGCCTGATAAAGAACGCGCTACAAAACTCCATTTAAAAAAATGGTCTGCAAAGATATACAAATTTTAATTAACGCAAAAATAATATGATATTTTTTTGATTTTTTGAAAATGTCAAATATAGTGTATTAACACTATTTTTGCAAACAATATCAATTGGATAAATTGTCTTGATTTTTTGGGGTTAAATATAGTCAAATTAAATTAAACTATTTTCATAGCCTATTACAATGTTTTCGGTGTAGAATCGGTGTAATAATTATCTTTTTTGAATAAGTTAATTTGTAAGAATATTGTTGTAATGCTCATATCTACCAATCACCTCTCTTACAAATAAATATGGTTCTTTGCCGCGACAATAACCATGTTTAACAACGGAATCGTTATAATATTTTGGATTTGATTTATGTAAAATGTAAAAATCAACATTATTATCCCAGATTTTTGGATCTTTACCATATTTTTCGGCTAATTTTTGGGCATCAATTACATGTCCGGGTCCAGCATTATATGCAGCAAGAATAAATTTTACTTTTTCATCTTTATCTTTAATGTCTGTGGCAATAAATTTTTCTAGCCACTTGATATATCTAACTCCTGCAGAAATATTTGCTGCCGGCGAAGACAAACTGTCAACTCCAAAATTATTTGCAGTTGCCGGCATTAGTTGCATTAACCCAAAAGCTCCTGCCCATGATTTAACATTATGATTAAATCTGGATTCCTGAAAAATTAATGATGATAATAGTTTCCAGTCCCAATTTATTTCAGCACTGTATATTTTAACAATGTCGTCATATTGTGATATCTTGTCCCCTCCTTGAACAGCATAATAATCGCTTTGGAACATTATTGCAGATCTTGGATTTTTAAAGTATTTATTATACAGATTTATATATTCTTTAGTTTTTTTAAATTCAAGCAAGCATTTATTAACAGTTAAAAGCAAACTGTCAGAATCTTTTTTTACTGCCCATGCTAAATTTTGAGGAAAACTTATAGCTGTACTCACATCAATATTGTTGTAATATGTTTTATTTACTAAAGCAACATTTTCATCACAAACGGTATATTGAATATCCCCACTTGATACCAGTGAAATTATTTCTTCTACTTCAAGGCTGTCAATTTCAATAATATTAATATTTTCTCCAATTTCTTCTGATAAATTTTTAATTCTACTTGCAAATGCAGATCTCTTTTGAACATATATGGTTTTTCCGCCAAGGTCGATTTGATTTCTTATCAGCAAATTATTATATTCTTTTTTGCTAAGACTTAACCAATTTTCAGGTTTTTTTTGAACCAGTACTTGTTTAGTTTGTCCTATTGGTTCGGTAAAATTTATTATTTTACTTCGTTCTTTAGTTGTGGTAAGACCAATTGCAATAATATCACATTCGTCATTTATTAGTGAATTAAAAGAATATTCTAAATTATTAATCACTTTAATTTCTACCTTAACATCTAAATATATAGCCAAAATATCGAGTAATTCTTTTTGAAATCCCATTGGCTGCCCTCTGTAAATAAAGTAATCGGTAGAATTATAATTTGTTACGGCAATTATTTTCCCTTGTTTTTTGATATCTTCAAGTTTATTGCTTTTATTGTCATTGTTATTTGTAGTATTATTTGATGTATCACAAGCAATAAGATAGAATAAAGAAACAAGTAATAAATAAAGTAATTTATATTTTCCCGAGGGTTTTTTCATTTGTGTTATTCTCAAAATAAATTTAAATGAATAGAATTTTGTGAAAGATTATAACATCTATTTATTAATACGTATATTTTGAAGATTTTGTTGCCGATAAAATAAGATGTAACTAATCAGTGTGTGTTTCATATTGACTTTAAGTTTTTTATGTTGTTTTTATTTCACGCAAAGACCACAAAGAAATTACGCGAAGCACGCTAAGTTCTTGATTTTGTATTTTTTGCGTTCTTTGCGATTTGCTTGGCGTACTTTGCGTGAAACTATATTAGTTACACATATTGAATGAATTATAGTTTATATTTGACACTGATTAGTTACAATAAGATTAAATTAGTGCAAATACTAGTCTAATCATAAAAATTCCATGAAATACCAACTTTAAGCATTCTTTCTTGTGATGGATAGTGATATGCTAAAAAATATCTTCTTTCTAATATATTGTGATTTGCATGTTCATATTTAATAAAAAACCTTGCTCTTTTTAATTTGAAATTCATAAAAACATCTACATACGGGTAATTCCCAATTTCTTTCTCATTTTGCAAATAAAACATACTTGTTGCAGGAGAATATGAGTATCCATAAAAACTTGTATTATAGTATATATCAAGTCCAATTTGTGTTTTTAAAATATTTTTAATCAAGAAAAATTCAATATAAGATGAATTATAATAACAAATTTCAGGCAATCTAATAACGTAGTTATTATCAGGTTTTTGATAATACAGTATGTTTTTTGAAAATAATTTCTTTAATTTAAAATCCTTAATAATCCCAACTGTTATAATATTAAAGGTAGAAGTATTTTGAGTAGGAATAACTTCCTCATTAAAATATATAAAATTATCTAATATGGAATAATTAATGAAAAAGTTCAAATTAAACTTTTTATTAACATATTTTAAATTAATATTAGTTCTGTCCTTAGATAAGAATGTAGTATCCCATTTATAATTATTTGAGAAGAAAAATGTTTCTGTTAAAAATGGTTTAGTTTTTGAAAAATCAATATTCAATTCAATTTTAGTGGAATCATTATTTTTAATTTTTTTCAACAAATTAATATTTGAAAAAATATCATTTTTACGTTGTCCATTAAAAAAATATTTGTTTGAAAATTTCCATTCTGTACTTTTATTAAACTTCCCATTCAAGTTAATTTGTATTGAATTATCGATAAAAGAAAGAGAATCATTATCATAACAATAATACTCCCTTATATCTGCTCCAAGTATCCCAACTATCCCTACCGGAATAAAACCATTAGAGTCAGGTATAATCTTAAACTGAACAGCATTACTAACAATGTTATATTGGGTTGAATCATAGGTGTTAGAATTAGAAATATAGTAATTATTATAAAACCCGGTTGAATCATCATAATATAACTTGCGATAATTTTCAATTGATAAAGAATAAATAATGCTGGCTTTATGGTTAATATCTTTAATTATTGTAGAATCATTTAATTGTCGTGTAAATTTCTTGCCTAATTTATATTCATTAACAAACAGTAAATTTTTATTTAAAAAAGTAGATTTGGCATTATTTAAATTAGTGTTAAATCCAACACTTGTTGAATACATTTCTTCATCCTCAATATATGCATCATTTGAAATACCTCCACTATCGTGTATTTTAAATCTGTTATAACTATAACTTGCATGTATCGAATGCCTGAATTTATTATACGATGAAAAAAAGACAAAAGAATTATTTTTAGTGCTTTGATTTTTATATTGTCCTACAGAAGACAAAAGTTTGTAGTTGAAGCCTACATTAAAATATGGGTTAACGTTTTGCGTATGTAAAATATTCATTCTATTATCACCAATAGTTTTAGAGCTATTGGTGATGTATGTAATATTTGTAAAGTGTTTTCTGGTGTTATAAAATAATATATTGTTATTATTGAAAAGATAATTATTATAAGAATTAAAAAATATAAAAGGATTATTATTTTGAAGTATAAATATATTAGAAATTGATGCTTGACCGGAATTGCCCAAAAAAGAATTGGAAATACTGTTATTCCTTTTTGTTATATCATACATTTGAAAATTAGCAAGAAGTGTATCTGTTTTTATAAAGTTAATTTTATTGAAATCACTTGAAAGTTTCCAAGAATAAATAATTGGAATGCTATCATTAGCTGAAAAAACATTTATATTCAGAGCTAATGCCAGTATAACTAATTTCAAATATTTAAAGTTTTTCTTCAAAAATTGTATTATAATATTTATGGGAGTAAATGTAGTAAAAAGGATTAAATATATAAAAAAAGCCCCAATAAAATTGGAGCTTTAAAAAAAATCGGCAATGACCTACTCTTCCACATAACTGCAGTACCATCGGCGCTAATGGGCTTAACTTCTCTGTTCGGGATGGGAAGAGGTGGTTCCCCACTGCTATAATTGCCTTAAGATTATAAATAAAATTATGACGTATTGAAAAACTTTACAATTAAGTTAAACTGACTCAGAAAAAAAGCTTACGGGTAATTAGTACTGCTCGGCTTTGACATCACTGCCTTTATACCTACAGCCTATCAACGTAGTAGTCTTCTACGACCCTTAAAAGAGACCTCATCTTGAGTGGAGCTTCGCACTTAGATGCTTTCAGTGCTTATCTCTTCCAAACGTAGCTACCCTGCAATGCAGCTGGTGCCACAACAGGTACACTAGAGGTTTGTCCAATACGGTCCTCTCGTACTAGTATCAGCTTCTCTCAAGTCTCTAACGCCCACAACAGATAGGGACC
>CAYTAU010000178.1:0-4348 GCA_964435855.1 uncultured Bacteroidales bacterium
CGCTACCGCAAGATTGCATCTTGTGGTTTATTGGATAATAAAGCATCAAACAATTGTCTTATAAATAATATATAGTTCTTTTGTCCGTTATAAGAAAAATATATATTAGATAAATAAGTAAAATAAATATATAATGAGAAGACTAAGGTATCTTAAAACTAATGAGAAAATCTCTGATAGAGAAAAAGAAGATTTTATTGGTGATGTAAAACAAGTAATGCAAATTTGTTATAAAGCACATCAAAAGGCAGGAGTATTATTTCAAGGAAAACTTAATACTAGTTCTTATAATGACAACAATTTTATAATTACATTTAATAAAGATGGTAATATAATTCATGAAATATCATATAGTGATGATAAAAGAGAAATAAAAATACGTAATGACAAAAGACAATTAATTGAATCAATTGATGAAAATTTAAAACATCCTGATTGGGGTTCTAAAACAATTTATAAACACGATAAAGATGATAATCATATAGAGACAATTTCATACAACCATGATGGGAGTGTGAATTACAGAACAAGCAAAACATATAATAAAGATGGGAAATCACTTGAAGATATTTCTTATAATTCGGATGATACAATTAAAGAAAGACACGTTTATACTTATGACAAAAATGGTAATTATAGTAGTCTTATTTATTATAATGGAGATGAAAGTATTAAATCTAGTGTTGACTATAAATGTGATGAGCATGGAAATATAATAGAACAAAAAAGCAAAAATTTTGAAAAAGGTGGTGAAAAGTATGATTCGTGGCATACTAATAAATATAACAAACAAGGAAAGTGCATAGAACAAGTTGATTTTAATATGGATGGTACTGAAAAAAAGAAAAGTACTTATAAGTATGATAGTGAAGGAAATTTTATCAGAGATAAAGTTTTTGAAAAATATGACCCATTTAAAAAAGCTGCCGGAGAAACAGAAGAAACAGAATTTGATAAAGAAGGCAACTGGATTAAAAAAACGACATTCTTAAATAAAATCCCTACAAATATATACATACGAGAAGTAAATTATTTTAAAGATAAAAAACAAAAAGAATTTATACATCCTATTACTTTATTAAAAGAAGAAGAAATTGAAGATGTAGATAAATACACACGTCCAGATGATTTTGAAGACGAAGAAGCAAAATGGTTGGTTGAAGGGAATTCACCTCCAGAGAGTTTCCCTTTTTTGCGTTATTATATTCTACGCTTTAAGGAAATGCCTTCAAAAATAACTTATTCAGGATCAAGTATTGAAGCAATCGCATTATTAAATATACTTAAAAAAAATATGAATGCTTATGAAGCTCATTCATATTGTACTGTCTGGAATGGCAGAGAACGATTAGTTAGATATACATTAACTTTTCCTGGTTATAATTATATATTACATGCTTTGCATATTCAACAAGAAAATGCAGATAAATATGAAGTACCAGAAGAAGTAAGAGATAATGTAGATTCTGATAGATTTAATTATAATGCTTCTACAAGCAATTTTGAGCTTTTACGTCCAAGTGTAATGAGTGGAAAACGTGATGAATATTTTGAAGAAGAACTTCAAGAATTTATTGAAATGTGTACGCTCAGAAAAGTGCCCGATAAGCCAACTATACAGATGATAGAAGTAAGAGGAAATTCATTTGACATGGTTGAGCATGCTGTTGATGATGATTTTGAAATAAAAGACCTAAATGTTAATTATGGCTACGGATTTGAAAAGTTTCATAAAGAACTAATGAGTAGATTTAATACTGATACTAAAGGATTGGTTCTTTTTCATGGTCAGCCTGGCACCGGTAAAACTTATTACATTCGTCATTTACTCCGAAAAATGGTTTCGAGCAATAACAAGATTGTTATTTATATGCCACCTAATATGGTTGACCATTTAGTAGAACCAGGATTTATGACTTTTCTAACTGATAAAATTAAACGTTGGAGCGAAGATGGATTTTTCTCTGTCTTGCTTATTGAAGATGCAGAACCATTACTTGCAAAGCGACAAGAAGGTGTACGTATTCAGGGAGTAACAAACTTGCTTAATATTAGTGACGGTATTTTAAACGATATATTAAACCTTCAAATTATTTGTACTTTTAATGTTGACTTAAAAAAATTAGATAGTGCCTTACTTCGTCCAGGACGACTTATTGCACGAAAAGAATTTAAACCACTTAGTGAATTAGATGCAAACCTATTAGCACAGCGACTTGGAATTGAATATCTTTTTACTAAACCTGTTACAATAGGTGAAGTATATTCTAAGATGAAGAATAAAAATACACTTATTCATGACGTAGATTCAGAAAAAGGAGCCTCTACTGTTGGTGATGATTTTTAAAAAACGAATCAAATACCAAGAGTTTGCTAATTGTATTACTCATCTTATAGGATTAATGGCTGCTATTACTTTTGCAGCAATTCTTATTACCCAATCTTCGTATTTGGGAGATGCTTGGCATATAATTAGCTATAGTGTTTTTGGAGGAGGAATGATTTTACTTTATCTGGCATCAACCATATTTCATAGTGCAAAAAATATACGCAAAAAGGTTTATCTAAATCGCTTTGACCATTCATCAATATACATTCTAATTGCTGCCACATATACCCCGGTAACACTTGTTTCAATAAGAGGAGGCTTTGGATGGGTTATTTTTGGATTAATATTGCTATGGGTTGGTTAATAATTATTGCAATTGTGCCAATTATAAAAAGTATGTCAAACAATTCTCTATTGTTTCTACTTGTAGGTTGCTTGAGCTATTTCATAGGTACTTATTTTTATATTAAAAAAAACATCCCATTCGGACATAGTATTTTTCATCTATTTATTCTTGGTGGCACGATATGTCATTTTTATGCAATTTATTATATATTGATTCCTTAATCGTCAGAAAAATTATGAATTTTTCGGCATAAGTATACTTCCTTTTTTGTTTTAAAACTTATTGTAAGTATTTTTATAGGCGAATTCGAGATAATTACTTGATTGAAACATTTGAAAATTGGAGAAGAAAACTGGAGCAGATTGACGACGTAGTGGTAATGGGTGTTAAAATATAAACTATGAGAACAATATTTATTGCCATAATATTCATACTCCCTCTCCTTGCAGGAGAGGGTTGGGGTGAGGTCAAAGCACAAGACAGAGTAAACCTCGACAGTTTATTTACAGCCTTTAAGCAGGCAAAACACGATACTACACGTATTAAGACTTATTTGAATATCGGAGACATCTTTGAGCACCAAATACCTGATACAGCCCTGTATTTTTACAACAAAGCACTTGAACTTTCGCAGAAAACAAAGAATAATAAATTAACAGCAAAATCTTTACGTTATATCGGCATTGTTCACCAATCTCAGGGCAGCTACGATAAGGCAATAGAGTATTATCTTAAATCATTAAAAATTTACGAAGAACTCGGCGATAAAAAAGGAATGTCTAAGTCTTACAACAATATCGGCCTTGTTCACAAAAATCAGGGACTTTACGACAAGGCAATAGAGTATTTTCTAGAATCATTAAAAATTAATAAAGAAATGGGCAACAAAAAATTAGTGTCCAGTAATTATAACAATATTGGAGTTGTTCACGATTATCAGGGCAGCTATGACAAGGCAATAGAGTATTATCTGAAATCATTAAAAATTAACGAAGAACTGGGCGATAAAAATGGAATGTCAAACAGTTACGGCAATATCGGAAATGTTCACTATTCTCAGGGACTTTACGACAAGGCAATAGAGTATTATCTGAAATCATTAAAAATTAACGAAGAACTGGGCGATAAAAAAGGAATGTCAAACAGTTACGGCAATATCGGAAATGTTCACAAAAAACAGGGTCTTTACGACAAGGCAATAGAGTATTATCTAAAATCATTAAAAATTTACGAAGAAACAGGCGATAAATATGGTATAGCTTTGGTCTATGGCAATATAGCAAGCCTGCATATTACGCTTGCAGATTCAACAGCCTTGTCGGAAAGACAGAGAAACAATTACATGAATAAAGCGGTGGAGTATGGGAATAAGGCTTATAATTTGGCACTGGAAATTGATGCTGTTCCAATGCAAAACGATGTAGCAGTTATTTTACAAAAAGCATATACAAAACTTGGCAGATATAAAGAAGCCATAAAATATGCAGAGATATTTATTGCCACACAAGATAGCATGTTTAGCGAAGAAAAAACCAAAGCACTTGCCGAAATGGGCGCCAAATACGAGACAGAGAAAAAGCAATTACAGATAGAAAAGATGGAAAATCAAAAAGAGCTTGATAATAAAACTATTGAAGTTCAAAAAGCAGAAAATAGAAAACAATTAATAATTA
>CAYTAU010000179.1:0-4340 GCA_964435855.1 uncultured Bacteroidales bacterium
TTAATTTTTTTGGCAAATTCCGTAATAGAAAACCTGTTTTGTCGCAATACTTTTTCGGAATTATAAACTAATTGGGCTAACCCCATTTTCCCTCTATTTTTTAACCCTAACCATCCTATCTAACCAATTTTTCTAATCTCAAACTTATTGGGCTAATTTTTCATAACTTTGAAAGGTAAAATTAATAATTAATCTTCAAAATTATGAAAAGTAAACGTTTTAGAAAACTGTTTGCATATATGCTAATGTTACAATCAATATTGATACTATTTGCATTATTCATTGAAAAAATAATTGATTTAATTGTAAAAAAATACAAAATAAGTTCTAAAATGGAAATATTAATTATCATAGTAGGTCTGTTAATTGGTGTATTTGCAATACGCATGATATCTCGACAATTATATACCTTATTAACATTTGACCCAATTGCAAAAAGTATTTTTTCTGACGAACAAAAAGATGATTTTTTAAAATTATTAAAGAAAATCAGCAATAAAAAAGAACTTACAAAGAGTGAAAATATAAGATTACAACTTTATATTGACAATAGTCCATTGCCAACTGATTTTATAGAAAAGCAAACTAAGAAAGATGAGTTTACTATTTGGCAACGCATAGGTTTAATATTGACAATAATTTATATTTTACTATTTATTAGAAAAGGGAAATCATAATGAACATAATTCAAATAACAGAAAAATTTCCAAGTGAAATTGATACAATAAAGTATTTTGAATCGTATCGGTGGAAAAAGAAAAGAATTTGTCCGCATTGTGGAAAAGAACACAAAGGCAAACGAAATAAGGATTTTCGGTTTAAGTGCATTTTTTGTAAAAAATCATTTTCGGTAACTACAAAAACCTACATACACGATACAAGACTTCCTTTAAAAAAATGGCTTTTAATGTTTAGTATTATTTGCGATGCAAAAAAGGGATTATCTGCATTACAGCTTCAGAGGAATTTAGACATAAGTTATCCAACAGCTTTTAAATGTTATCATAAAATAAGAGAAATGATGACATTAGAAAATAAAGGGGTTGAGTTAGAGGGCATTATGGAGCAAGATGAAACTTTTGTAGGTGGAAAACCACGCCCAATGTCTAATCCCGACTGCTTACAACCAAAAAAGAGAGAAGACCTTGATGAAATAATTGAGGATTATAACAAAGAGGGTTTTGATTTTGAAACAAGGAAAAAACGATACGTAGCTTGCGATAAGGATACAAAAAGAGGCAGAGGAAGTGAAAAGAAAACCTCTGTTGTTGGATTAGTACAGCGAGATGGCGAAGTAGTTGCAGAAGTAATGCAAAGTTTAGGTTATACAAACCTCAAAAAACTTGTTGAAAAGCATGTAGAAAATGTTGATGAATCATTGGTAATTACCGATGAATTTAAAGGATATAGTCAATTCAATAAAATAATTGAACATATTCAGATTGAACACAGCGAAATGTACTCATACAGAGGCATTAACACAAATACAATAGAATCTTTTTGGGCATTTATCAAGAGGCAAATCATGGGGCAACATCATCACGTTACCCCAAGAAAATTGCCACTTTATGTTGCCGAAACTGTTTTTAAATTCAACAATCGTAAAAATGACGATATGTTTGAAACATTAGTAAAATTAAGTATGACAACTAAAAATTAAAAAATATTATGAAAAAATTATTAAGGTATATATTTTTAAACGATGACTTATTTCTCCAACAATTATTTGAATTTATTTTTATAACTTTATTTCTTTTAGTAATAATACTAATCATATCATTTTTTTAGAAATATACGTTCTTATTAAACCAATCACATAAGTCCAAATAATTTTAACTACAATAAAGGAAAACGCATAAGCCAAAAAACAATGAAAACTGCTTTTTAGATAATAATAGTTTACTATTATTGCGATACTTAAATATCCAATAGAATATATCATTGTCAATACATAGACTGTTTCTGTTTTAGTTTTAACTTTATCATGCTTGTCTCTATAATCTGCAATTAGCATTGTTAATATAACATTTACAAAAAACCAAATTAAAGAAAAACCAAAACATATTGATACTAAAAAATACAAATCAATATCTGACAATAATTTTGACCCAATTTTATCAATAAGCTCATGCTTAAAAAGATATACGGAAATAAAAAAGAAAGGTATTTGACTTAAAATTGTCAATATTGTTGTTTTTATTCCTATATTTAATTCTTTAAATTCTTTAATTGCACCCATACTATTTTGATTTTTATTAATGTCTACATTATGTTAGTAGTTATTATTTTGGAATTTTACAAGTTTACTACAAAAACTCCAAAGATAATATTTTACAATTAATTAGGCATATTTAAAAAACATTTAATATATTTGTAATTAGAAAATAAAGAAAAGCGTTAGCTTTTATTCTTGTTTTAGAAATCTGGTAAATTTTAAAACACCCAAGAATAATAAGTTTAATGCTCATGCTTTGCGTGGGCTATTCTTATTTGGGTGTTTGGTTTACCAGAACCTCTAAAACAGATAAGTTATAGTTCCACGCTTTTTTTATTCAACTAACTCTGTTTGGAGCTGACAGAAAACAAATACATAGTATTATGAGAACAAAATTTATCTTATTAACTTTTATTTTATTGGTAACTACCCTAAATTTATTTTCTCAAATAAGTGAAGGTGGAAAACCTATCAGTTTTCAATATAATTTAAAAGCTGATTTTCCAATTATTGAAATGCCAGAATTTGATGTTAATGAATTATTAAAAGAAGATTCGATTAATCCATTACCATTTAGATTTGCAAAGACATTTTCTGTAAATTATGATGTTAAAAATTCAGGGAAATGTGAAACATTGCCGAATGGAGATAAAATTTGGCGTATAGGTTTTAAATCGTCAGGAGCTTATTCATTAAATATTATTTTTAATGAATATTTATTGCCCGAAAGAGCAAAATTATTTTTGTATAATGAACTTAAAAATGATATTATAGGTGCATTTACATACAAGAATAATAAAGACACTAAAATTTTACCCACTATGCTTGTTAAAGGAGATGTTATTATTATTGAATATTATGAACCTTTTAATGTGGAATTTTTTGGCAAACTTAATATCGGACAAGTAGCACATGATTATAAAGGAACATTTGGTTATCAAAAAGATGGAAGTTTTGGTGCAAGCGGTTCATGTAATATTGATATAAATTGCCCTGAAGGTGATAATTGGCAAGTTGAAAAACGTTCTGTATGCAGATTTCTTATGGGTGGAGCATATTTATGTTCAGGTGCTTTAATCAACACCACATCACCAACAGCATTTTCAACGTTCTTAACAGCTAATCATTGTATTCCAGGAGGTGCATATAGCACATGGGTATTCTATTTCAATTACGAAAGTCCCACCTGTAACGGAGTTGATGGTTCAACTGCTCAAACAATAGCAGGATGTAGTTTTCTTGCTACGCATAATAATTTAGATTTTTGTTTAGTTGAAATGAGTTCAATTCCACCAGCTTCGTATCATCCATATTATGCTGGATGGGATAGAGCGTACATGCCATCGTGGACGGCAGGGATACATCATCCTTCGGGTGATGTGAAAAAAATATCAATAGATTACGATGCCCCAACCATTGAAAGTCATGGAAGTTGGCTTAGTGATACACATTGGGAAATTGGAGCATGGGATGTAGGAACAACGGAACAAGGTTCTTCAGGGTCTCCTTTATTTAATAGTTATGGTGAAATTGTTGGAGATTTAACAGGCGGTGATGCAAGTTGTGGTAATCCAACGGGTAGTGATTATTATCAAATGTTATTTTATTCATGGGATACATATTCAAATTACGATGAACAATTAAAATTTTGGCTTGATTGGGACGATACGGGTGCTGAATATATATCGGGTTATGACCCTTATCCTGTTCAAATAAAAAGTATAACCAAAAATTCAGAAGATATATTTAAAATATATCCTAATCCAAATAATGGTAATTTTACGTTAGAATTTGATGAAATAAAACAAAATGTCATAATTGAAATTTCTGATATTACAGGAAAGTTGATTTATAATAAAAATGTAGATTTTCCATTTAAAAGGAAAGAATTAAATATTTCAAATTTAAAAAATGGTGTTTATTTGATAAACATTAAAACCAATGAAATATCATTTATAAAAAGATTATTAATTCAAAAATAAATAAATTAAAAACCCTCTTGTAAATTAGAGGGTTTTTTATTATCTTTGTTGTGTAAATTCGGGTTAGCCCAATTAGTTTATAATTCCGTACTTTTTTAATAATCTCTCCTATTATAATCATATAGTAAAATTAGATGATAATA
>CAYTAU010000180.1:0-4248 GCA_964435855.1 uncultured Bacteroidales bacterium
GTACACTTTCTTAAGAAAACATATGTTGCGAGTTACTCGTTAAGGGCAGTTTTTTTGTTTTTTGGGATGTGTAAGTTACTTGCAGAGGGTATATTTTTAATGATATGTGGTGTGTGAGTTACTTGCATTTTTAAAATCCATCACAAAATCTAATACTAATGTCTTTTTTTATCTTCTTTTTCTTATTGTTTAGTTTTTTTATTTCTTTTTCTATTTCAGTCAATTCCGCAAATAGACTATCAATTTTCCCATCCTTTATACTATTCAAAAATTCTTCAACGACAGGAATATCAGATTCATCAACCAAACTCGAAATATTACCGTTTAACAAATCAGTTCTATGTTTGCAAATCATCTTATATATCCCTGCTTGACAAGTACAATTTAAACTGATTATTCCATTCTCGTTCTTAAGAATCACATCATATATTTCCGTAGAGCTACTACTTTTTACTTTTACAATCTTTTCCATCTATTTTTGTATTAATAAACCATGTGATTTTATTGAAAATTGCCCCATCTTACCTTTATAGACTACATTTTTTATCAACTCATGTATGTCTTCAAATTCTGCATCTCTGAATAACAATAGTTTTACATTTAGCAAAGGATAAATTCCGATAGTATTTTCCATTTCAATTTTCTCACATGATTCTTCAATTGAAAATGTTAGTTCTTCGAAAGAGTAAATAGAAGACGCTTTTTTCTTTATTGAACTCAATTTCGAAATAAGTATGTCATTTATGGGATTATAAACAAAAGCAAAACCAACATTACCATCAGGAATTTTACCAGATATAAAATGTTTGATTATTGAATTGTTAGGAATTTTAAATAATGGAGAAAGCAAAGGTTTCGTGTCATGTAATATTTCAAGATTGTCTTTCCATAAAAAAGTAAACAATCGTCCTTGAGTAGTTTTAATTGTTTCTTTCTCTTTTGTCTTTGGATAAAACCGTTCTAAAATAACTTCAGAATCCCAATTTGACTTTATCACACTTTCATCGCCACTCCCCGATGTCATAGTGCTTGGAGGATATTGAATTTGTATCAGGTAGTCAATATGTTTTATTTGTTCACCCCAATTTTTACCAATAGGTTTGTCTTTATATATTATAGTCCCTTGCTCAAACCGACATTTAGCTAAACTGTCCTTAAAATATGATGGAAGATACCATCTTAATCCCAAATATTTTTCTTTTTCTACCATGCGTTTCTTTTTGTTTAATTGTAACCAATAATTCAATAAGTGTACAATTACGCTTTTTTTTAATCATTTAGCAAATATAATGTATTTTGGTTTGTATTCCAAATTGTTATGTAAGCTCTTTTTAATTACATGCTCTAAGAGGGGAGAAAGTTGTTTTTTAATAGTGATTGTGGTTGACCCCTCTTAATCTCCCCTAACAGGGGAGAAGGTCCTCCTTTTAGGAGGATTTAGGAGGTCATTACTGTAAGCATTGTTTTATCTTACTAATTACTTCATTTATATTATTTTCAATTTCGCTGTTTGTAAATCTAATTACTCTTATATCCATATTTTCAAGTTCGGCTGTTCTATTGCAGTCATATTCTTTGTTTTCTGTTTTTTTGTGTATGTCTCCGTCTACTTCAATAACAAGCTTTGCTTTATGACAATAAAAGTCTGCAATAAAAATATCAATTGGATGTTGTTGGCGAAACTTATATCCTAAAACCTGTTTCTTTTTTAACTCATCCCAAAGCAATTGCTCTGCTCTTGTCGTATTTTTGCGCAATTCTCTTGCTTTATCTTGAATGTTTTCAGTAGCATTTAAATGCATATCAAATCCTGATTTGTAATTGCTTTTGTCCATTTTTTTGATATTGACCCCTCTTAATCTCCCCTAACAGGGGAGAAGGTCCTCCTCTTAGGAGGATTTAGGAGGTCATTACTGTTTTATTATCTTCTTGGTTATTGTTTGTTTGTTGGTTGTTACCTTTATAATATAAATGCCTTGTGGCTGTTGGCTTAGGTCTATTGTAGTGTTTTTGCCTGTGTATACTTGTTTGCCTTGTATATCGCTTAGTTCTATCTTGTTTATATTCTCTGCTTTTATTGTTATACGGCCTGTTGTTGGGTTGGGGAAGATAAATAGATTAAGTGCATCTTGATTTACTTCTGCAATACTTTCAACAATGCTGCCTTCTTTATTTATTACCCAATTCATAGGGTCTAGAGTAAAATCCCAAATAGAATCGGGAAAATATATTGTAAATGTTTGTACATTCTGGGTTTGATATAATCTTAATGTTGTTTCAATGTTATATCCCATAATTCTATATTCCATGGGGATTGTAAAAAGAGGTGTAATTGGTGTAGATGTAGTCTGGGTGGATATAATTGTAAGAGAATCGTTTTGCACATAGTATACTATGTCGTAAGTAGGAAAGCCTTCGCCAAAATACCATTGATCGAAGAAATCTGTAAAGTCTATAGAAGATACATTTTCTAAAACTGCCTTAAAATCTAACCCTGTAGCATTTCCACCAGAGTACAAGGTATTAAAGCTTCTCAATACATCATAAAACATAGAATCATTATCAAGCTGAAATCTTATCATATGCAGGAGTAATTCTCCTTTCCAGTATGTTAGGCGATGGTCATATAATCGGTCTTGATTCCATTCTTCAGCTACTGGCACATATACACTGCCTCCGGGGCTTGACATTACATTATTGTGACTCCATTGTAAACTTAAATATGCAGCTAATTCTCCACTAAATTCTCTCATACAGAGATATTCTGTATATGATGCAAAACCTTCATGTACCCAGATATCTCTATAATTTTCGCATGTAACATTACCTGCAAACCATTGATGTCCTAAACAATGATATATGCGAAAAGTCTCAAAGTCTGGCCTCATAGATGTTATTGTAAGGTTTTCATGATCATTGAATGGTACTGCACAATAACCATACTTTTCATCTGCAAAAAGATATTGGCCATATATGTCTGATAAGTATTCTATTCCGTTTTTAGCATCTGTCATCCAATCGCTGTAATAGTTCCAACAGGCAGAATCATAAAAGAAACATTGAATAAGTATTGAGTCTTTATTTTCGGGATAAGCATAAAATGAAAATTCCTGATATTCGGATACTGCAAAAAATATCATATAGTACGGGAAAGGATGTCTAGTACTCCATTCGTATCTGTGTTTCCCTCCAGAAAGAGTGACTATATTGTTTAGTTTCCCTATTGATGCTGGAGTTAATAAGGTATCTGTTGTTATAAAGAAATCTACTGAATCGGCCTTGTCGCCAATAACCTGCTTACAAGGCCACCAATATTTAGCATAGAAAGCTTCTGAAAACGACCAGGTTACTTCCTTATCATAAGTAATATCAAGACTATTTACAAGTCCTCCTAAATGATTATTAAAAGCAGGTATTGTTGGTGCATTCCCATAATAATATATTCTGGTAGAAAACCCTGTGCCAAGACTTATGGTGGAGCTTAGAGGAATAATAATCTCATTGTTTATATGCGAAAAACTATGGTTGATATTGTCAATATATACAGAATCTACAGTTAAAGAATCTGTAAGCTCTACCACAAAAGTATCTAAAGGATTGCCAACCACATTAGCCTTAATTGTTACCCAACCTTCGATATAGGTTGATGTATTTGTTACCTCAAGGTCGAGTTTGTAATACGATACATCATAATCGTACTCTAATTGATTAGGCTGAGCTAAAAGATATGATGATAGAAGAATAAAGAATAAACCAATAAGTGCTTTTTTCATTATTTACTGTTTTAATATCTTCTTGGTTATTTAAGCATTGAACAAATATAATGTATTTTGGTTTGTATTCCTAATTATTATGTAAGCTCTTTTTAATTACATGCTCTAAGAGGGGAGAAAGTTGTTTTGTAATAGTTATTGAGGTGGTGTTTTTTGGGTTTGGGGGTTTAATGGTTCTGGCTAAGTGGTGGTGCGTAGCGTTGACTTGTAAGCCAGGCTTATAGGGCGTTTTTTATTTCCTTTATATTTGTTTCACGTTTTAATGAATAAGTCTTGCTTTTCAAATTGCAAAGCTCATAGAGTTTTAGATCTTTTTCAAGATACTTTTTTATAAAAATCAATATATATGTATTTTATGCGTACTACTGATTTTGTGAAAATATTTGAGGTTAAACGGTGTTAAACAAAAAAAGGGAGCAATGCCAAGGGTGGTCGGAAGAAATTCCGACCACTTTTTTTATGTTTCAAAGAAGGC
>CAYTAU010000181.1:0-4228 GCA_964435855.1 uncultured Bacteroidales bacterium
GCGAGGATAAAGAAAATAATAAGCAAGAGCTAATAGGAGATTTGACCCTTTAATACAGCGCTACAACAGAAAGTATGGGTATGATGGCCAGCTTTTTAGGGGTCGCTATAAATCCATCGTTGTTGAATCAGACAGGAAGGACCATGACATTGAGAAGATGGCGCATTATGCTGAGATGGCATGGACGATGTCTGATGGGAAAGTGGTGAGGAATGAGGTAAGGGATAATGGGGTGAAGAGCTGAGGGTTGGAAGATATGAAATAAAAATAACCTCCTGGTGTAATGTGGTTGAGGGGGTTATTTTTTATTGATGAAATGGATTATGGGTTTATGAAAATTAGGCTCTTATAAGAAAAATTTAAATACTTCTTTTCAAATCCTTGGTTAGATATGAATTCGAATGGATATCAAATTTTTTATCTATTAAATCTTAAAAGGGCTAACCTTAATAAGGATGTCTAACATAAATGATGATATTTTATCAGCCAATTGAATGATGTTTTTAAAATCTAATTTGATCTTTTCGCCTCTTCTGAAATTTTTTCCTATTTGATAAAAATCTATATGTTTAATATCTACTACCCCATCGTTGTGCTTTATGCAGTTATTTGTTTTATTTAATGATTTAAAATATATAAAATTATCAATACGATCGAGATCTATTCCTCTACATTTATATAATTTTTTAATACCATTAATGTTGGAGTGATTAATATTATTCAAATTTGGATTTATTGCTTTTAGCCAATTCTTCAACATTATTTCACACTTTGAATACATTGACATTATAGTAAGATATTGAAATATTTGATTATCAATGTTATCTAACTGATCTAATAGTGCAAACTCATCCTCAACATACCTGCTACCATAATCATTTTGAAAACCTTTTTTATCAAGCCGTTCTTTAATTAATTTACGCTGTTTCTCTATTCCACTTTTGAAAATATCTATAATTTCAACGTATGTTTTCTGAAATTCAATTAAAATATCTTTATCAATAAGCAAAACAATCGTATTAGAATCTAAAAAATATTTGTCGTTATAGTCCATGTCTATTACTGTTAGATCTTATTATACTTCTCTCTGTTACACCTTTCGCATAACAGCTGAATATTTCGTTCTGTGTTGCTTCCACCCTTTGATACTGGGATAATATGATCAAATTCCAAGTTTTCTTTGCTGCCACATTTAACGCATTTACCCTCATCCCTTCTCCATACAGCGAACCTCACATCTTCAGGAATTGGTTCTCTTGAGCTTTGACCTTGCGCCACGTCCAATTTTTCGAATAAATGTATTTCTTTTTGCAAGGATTTAAACTTTTTCTCTTTTTTAAAATAATATTCCTTAATTAACAATCGTTGTTCTTCCTCAGTGTATGATTCAGAATCAACGCAATAAAGATCATCTTTATAGACATGGAAGTTATATCCTTCTAATTTATCCTTTACAGCCTGTTCCTGAGCTTTTTCTCTTTCCTTTTGTCGCATTGATCGCTCTACCCAATTATTCTTGTCCATATCGATATGGTAGTCAAGGTTGCTATGGTCAATTTTCTCCAAGCGGGATCCCAGCAATTCAGGTTCCGGGAAGCCAATTTTCCCACGACGATGTATTCTAAATAAAAAGAGTACACAAGGGCGCTTTAGGCTTGTTATTAAGATTCGCCTCTTTTTTTCCTTATATAAATTCACAAAATCTTTTTTAAGCATCTTAATTCTTGAGAACGACTCTAATATTTTTATATCATGGTCTGGTAACATAAAAAATAATCCTCATAAGCTACCGTGCATTGGATTTAATCCAGTCCGGTTTATCTCCAAAATCCCAATATGGTTTTTGATTTGTTACAGTTGGAATCCAAATCATCTTAGATGAATCAAACCTGTAATGAACTGGAGGATAATAAGCTTCCTCATCTTTGTCATTACGACAATAGATTTCTATATCCATTGATATTTCGGGTGGAGTACCCGGGCCAAGGGTTTTAGATTCAAATACAAAACTTTTATAAAGTTGCTCCCTAATTTCCTCAGGCTTCCCTGCCTCCTTGATATTTTGCATTTCTTCTTCGGAGATCAAATCTTTCTTTAGGTAAAGATCAAGGACGCTAAAATGCCCTTCTTTTTGCTCCCTAAACTGTAGATTCCAATAATCCTTTCCTTCATAAGCTGGTAAAAAATCTCTTATCAGCTCGCCGTCAACTTTTAGGTTGCAATGAAGATTTACGGCAACAGGAATATCAGATAGATTCACCAACTTAATGCGAGTGTCATATGGTATTACTTTGTTGGCAAATACCGAACATCCTATGGAAGGACGATACGACTTAAGCAAAGATTCTCGGCTATCCTTAGCAATTTCTTGTTCAGCTTTTCTGATTTGAGATGTCTCCCGTGTGTACCACAGAATAATGATGCCGGTAATTCCTAAGATACCATCTGAAACAAATGTCAGATTCCAGAATACTCCAGAGAAAAATAAGGCCAAAATCGCTAATGAACCTATAAATACTGTCATTGTGTCTAATCTCTTATAAATAGTCGCTAATTAGCCGTGTGGCTTTTTGCGTCGGCTTCATTTTCGTGGTTAGAAAACATAGATTTGTTTAAAAATATTCTGGAAATGAACTCTTAAGGGCTAAAAGAACTTCTTGAGAATTTACCGCATTCTTGCCAACTTAGCCGGTGTAATGTTAGCTTCGAGATTTCCAATAAATTTTGGTGAAATTCCAGAATTTGCAACAAGGATTTTACTTCTTAAACCTCTTCCTTAACCCCGCAAGACCTACAACGCCGGATAAAAGTAAAATAATTGTAGAAGGTTCAGGGACAGCATTTAAAGCATAGCCATCACGTACAGCCCAAGCTCTTATATCGCTTTCCCTTCCTGTATAATTCATAATACTATTTTTAAAATAGAATGACAATGCAACGTTATTGAACGGGATTCCTAATAAGCCCGTCCAGTAATGCTCAGGCATAAGGTTAATAAAAGGGCCAGTATTTTGCAATGGCCCACCTGTCGGATTACCTAACTCGTTATAAAAAATATGTCCCAGCTCATTAAATGGTGATTGCGCGTATCCAGTTTCTGGATAATTACCGGCACAAAGACCATCAGGAAGTCTCCAATCATCATAACCAGCAAATACTAATTGGTTCGCCCATTGCATAGATTGATCCCAATTCATATCGCCTGGATAATTAACCTGTTCGCCATAAATATTATATTCTATTGGAATATTTAATAAATCCCAATAACCAGAGGTCGCAGAATAGTTGGCATCTTGCAACAGAGTAATATCAAGCGTATCGCAGTAAATTAAACCGTTTCCAAGGTCAGTAAGATTTGCATTAGCTATACCAATTAAACTGCTAATAATAAAAACCATAGCCAAAGATATTATAAAAGGGGTGAGCTTTTTCATATAAACCTCAATTAATTAAAGATTATTTGACTCTTAAAGTAATATTACTTTTGTACATCCAAAATAAAATAAAAGTCAACCCTCGATTAGTAGGTATTAAAAAGCTATCCAAGATACCCATTATTTTTGACAAAATATTATCCAAAGGAATAAAAGTGGTCTTGAAATCAGGAAGGGCAAAAATTCCTAAACTTTAGGTGTGATTTTTAGATACGGATATTGTTCTTGAATATAAATCCTTTATGCGCTTTGCTCCGTTAAGCCTTGGAAAAATATTACTTCACAAGCTGAGCATATGAGTTTGGAAGAAATGGTGGTCAAGGATTATTTAGCCAGAACCCATTTTATGGAAGGGAGAAAGCATAACCGGAAAATGGCATTTATTATTTCTGAAAACAGTCTTTTTTTGACTTAAAAACTTATCAATTTCCTCAGAAGAAATTTCATCATTTGGTTTCTTATCAAAATAATTAAAAAATTGTGACGCCCAGGCTACATAATAAGGAACTCTTTTCTTTGTTACTATTCTTTTTGTCTCCAAATAATCACTAAAATTTTGCATAATACCTCCTTGTTAATAAAATTTAAAAGATATCTATTAAAGATACCAATATGGTATTAAAAGCAGCATTTTTTAATATATTTGGAGATATTAGAATCTTGCAGGTTTTTTATAACAGCCTAATTATTCTAAAGATAATTGGATTTTGTTGTATTGAATGGGAAATTGGTGTATTAAGTGATTTAAGTAAGATCGTGATAAAAAAAAGATTTCTGTTTAATAACTAATGTTA
>CAYTAU010000182.1:0-4203 GCA_964435855.1 uncultured Bacteroidales bacterium
TTTTAATTCCCGATGTCGTGTAAACTGTTCCGTCTGGTGCAGTATAACTGTCGCAAGCGGTTTCAGTAATTGAACTTGTTGTACTGTTTTTTATGATAATATTCAAAGTAATAATACTGTCGCAACCTGAAATATTTGTGAGTGTATCATAATAAACGCCCGAAATGGTAAGATTAGTTCCATTAAAGTTATAATTATCGCAAGCGGTTTCTGAAAGGATTGTGCTTGAGTTGTTAATAGTTAGACTTAAAGTAATGATACTATCACAGCCAACTGAATTTACTAATGTATCATAATAAATACCAGTATTTGTAAGATTTGTTCCATTAAAGTTATAAAAGTCACAAGCGTTTTGGTACATGATACTACTTGAACTATATTTTATGGTGAGATTCAAAGTAATAATACTATCGCAGCCTGCAATATTAGCAAGGGTGTCGTAATAGATGCCTGAACTTGTAATATCTGTTCCGTTGAAATTATAATTGTCGCATGATGCTGTAGTAATTATTGAAGAAGTAGATGTACATGGACTCATTTTATGCACAAAAATGTCATCACTTCCTGCCGAAGTTAAATTAAATGTTCCTGCGCCTGGATCAAAGTTGGCTGTTCCCTGAAAAAAACCGGTAGTGTATACATTTCCTGATGAATCCACAGCAATTGAAAAGCCATCATCGTTGCTTGTGCCGCCCAATTTCTTTGCCCAAACAAAGCTTCCTGAAATATCTAATTTTAAAATAGAAATATCATAATAACCTGCCGAAGTTAAATTGTATGTCCCTGAACCTGGATCGAAGTCAATAGTGTTTTGAAAATAACTAGTGAAGTATACATTTCTACTAGTATCAACGGCAATAGTCATTAAATAACCAATTTCGCTACTTGTGCCTCCTAATTGTTTTGCCCAAATGAAGTTCCCGAAAGAATTTAATTTTAATATATAAGCATTTCTTCCTCCTGTGGAAGTTAAATTATATGTTCCTGCACCTGGATCAAAGTCCATAGTGCCATAAAAATATCCAGACGTATAAACATTTTCAGAAGCATCCAATTTAATAGAATGTCCATGATCTATACTTACCTCTCCTAATTGTTTTACCCATACAAAGTTTCCTAATGAGTTAAGTTTAGAAATGAATATATCTTTACTTCCTGCAGAAGTTAAATTACTTGTCCCTACACCAGGGTCAAAGTCAGCCGTTCCTGAAAAATCTCCGGTCGTATATACATTTCCTGAAACACCTACTTTAATAGAGGAACCATAATCAATACTTGTTCCTCCCATTTGTTTTGCCCAAACAAAGTTCCCTAATGAATTAAGTTTGGAAATGAATATATCTTTACTTCCTGCAGAAGTTAAGTTATAAGTTCCTGCACCCGGATTAAAATCGCCAGTTTCTTGAAAATATCCTGTTGTATAAACATTTCCTGATGGATCAATATCAATGGATTGGCTTTCATCGTTACTTGTTCCGCCCATTTGTTTTGCCCAAACAAAATTTCCCGAAGGGTCTAATTTTGAAATAAAAATATCCATACCACCTGCCGAAGTTAAATTATATGTACCTGCACCCGGATCAAAGTCGGCAGTTCCCCAAAAAAAACCTGTTGTATAAACATTTCCTGAAGCATCAATGGCAATGGAATTACCCATACTGCCACTTGTACCTCCGAATTGTTTTGCCCAAACAAAATTTCCCGAAGAATCCAATTTTGAAATGAAAATATTATTAGAGCCTATTGAAGTTAAATTATAAAAACCTATACCTGGATCAAAGTCAACGGTTCCTTCAAAATATCCAGTAGTTAAAACATTTCCTAAGGCATCCACTGTAATTGAATTACCTCTTTCATTACCTGTTCCGCCCATTCCTTTTGCCCATTTCATCGTAGTGGATTCTTGTCCTGATAAGGAATAGCTGAAGAATAGCAATAAAACAAAAAGTACAGTATTTTTTTTCATGATTAATGATTTTAAGTTAATATTTTTGGGGGTAATTCATTATTAACCATTAATGACAAACCCATACAAAGAACTTGTCCTGTAATTGAATCCCATATTGGTTTAATATCTGATTGATTTGTTTTTTTAAAGTTTTGCGATAATGTTTGACTAATAATACCGGGGAGTTTTATCACAGGTCTTGAAAATCCTTGAATATTACCCGTATGTTGCATGCAAGGTGCATAACTGAACATTCCATTAAATTTGTCCTTATCTTGATACATAACAGCTTCATACATTCTTAATTTAAAATCTGTTTTCCCTTTGTAGTTTTCTCCTTTTTCATTACAGGCATGTTTTTTTTTATTGCAATTATCATCTGCTTTTGGAGTAATTGCACGTTCAAAAGAAACATCAAGAAAAACATCATTTGTAATTTTAGTGAAAATGGAAAAGTTACTGGAATTGTAATCTATATAATTTTTAACTACAAACACTGTGTCAAGAACAAATTGTTTATTGAGACAAGAACCAAATAGAATTATATCACCACATACGAGTGATCTTAATGATGGTGAAGTTAGCTGCCTACATAAGCGATAATAAAATTGATTTCCAAAAATGAATGGATCTGTATTTACTCCTTCATTGGTAGTTTTATAGTATGGTTTAAAAATATATTTTGGAAAACTTTTGGTATCCGTTTGTATGTCATTTATCAAGTAAGATTGAGCTTCCCATTCACCCCAAAAAAATATATTTTCTTTTTGAGGAGTTGAATTTGATTCACTAATATATTCTCCATTAATTAGCATATATTTACGTAAATGTTTCCCTATATTCCAATTTTTTCCCGATTTTTCAGAATGTTCTTTTCCAGAATGAATAAATTGAATTATAGTTGACATTTTAGTTTTATTATTTGTAATATTTCAAATTTATTTTGTGAAAAAGTAAGATTTGGCTCTTTGACTTTTGCGAAGCATAGGTTCGTGTGTTGGGCAAAAGGCAATGTGCCAAATGTGAGTCGGCTTTCTGCTTTTCTGTCTTGCGGGTCGGCAAAAAAACTAAATCTTTTTTCTTTCATTGTCATTCTGTTTTTCATTCTCAAACCATTTTTTCAGTCATTGTTGTTGTCTCTGTTGCTCGTCGCCTTGTTGGTAACGACTGCGCTAAGAAAAGTAGCGGTTTACGAAGCATTAAACTCTCGGTCTTATAAGTAGCCAAATCTTTCACAACTAAATCAGTCAAATCGAAAGATTTGGCGGGCAACCTACGAGCTGCAAGGCTACGCAAACCAACATACCCGCTATTTATTTTTAGCGTTTGTTATGGTCTTTTTTTTGTTTTAAATAATTCATATGATTGAATTAAATTACTTACAGGCATTTCGTTTTTCCTGTCTAAGTTATCTAAATCATATCGTTTCTTTATTTCTTTTGCAATTTCACTATTAATATATGCCAAAGAACTACCTTCTTCAATTACAGATAAATATTCCTTCATTAACTCTTTATCATTTTGTATCATTAGAAATACTTTGTCTGTAAGGTGAGTAGTAAATTCATCTACTACTTTCTTCTTAAAATCATTTAATTTTTCCATATTTAATTTTCTTTCTTATTATTTCTTAGATGTTGTTTTTACTTTATTATAAGATTTTGTGAAACCCATACAATTAATTGTCCACATATATTGCCTTTGTCCATTATCTACCAGAATACATTTGATTTTCGAGTTAATTTTAAGTAAATCTGTAAATTTTTCAGTATCCTCTAATGTAACGTGTGCCGTAGCACCATCTTTTTTAAGATTAATTCTATGTTTCTTCTCTTTTCCGTCCGAAACTGATAAGTAGCAATTATTGCTATTTACAAAATAATCTTGCGAATACTTCGTGAACATATAAAAAGTATAAGGTTCTTGTGTTTGAATTGTATCTTCTGGATAATCATAACGTGTTACTATGGTAAATACTAATCTCCCATTTTGTTTTATCTCATTCTTACTTTCTGCATAATATTCACCAGTCGAATTTTTAAACTCATCTGTTTTTGAATGATATGCCCATTGACCAAATGATTGTAAGCCAAATAAAATAATTCCTAAAATAATTGTAAATTTTTTCATTATTAATTCATTTAATTTTGCCCTACTTTATTTTTGGGATTGTTCAGGTCTTATTTTTCTCCCGCTATCGTCAATTCTTAAATTGACCATAACGATTGCAATATGAAATTTTGGGCATTTTGAAA
>CAYTAU010000183.1:0-2978 GCA_964435855.1 uncultured Bacteroidales bacterium
AGTTCTCTCTCAATCTCTTCCAGAATGGTCTGGTCCTCTATCTCTCCCTGCAGAGAGATCGCCTTATTCAAAAGGAGATTAACCCCGGCCTGTTCGAATATCCCCGCCAGACACGCGGTCACATCCTCAAATTCACTTTCTACCGGCTCATGTAAAAATTGATAGCGCAATATGACAGTCAATCCGCCCACTGTCTTAACCCGGATTCTCTCGATAGAGTCAATATTCTCCCGGGTTGGTGCCTCAATAACCGGCTGGCCGCTGGAACCAATTATAACCCCTCCTTCCTCAAACCAGGCCTGGAGAAAACAGAGCCTCAATTCACGTCGGCAGAAATTTAGTATCTCTGGGGGACAGATTACAGCCGACCGGGAAGTTAGACTCTGGATGGCATAATGGGAGAACGCGGCCAATACGGTGTTGCGACGGTGCCGATGAAAAATTCGCCCGAGAGTGGACCGGCGCAAGTATCCAGCCCACCAGGCGATCCCGATCAATGTCCCGGCAAAAACAAATCCCGGAAGCCATGACCACACTGACCCCCTGGGAAAAATCTGACTCAGGTAAGCCGACCCAGCCAGAAGGATGGTCACTAAATAAAGAATCAGAACTGCCTGGCGTTTGGAAAAACCTTTCTCGAGTAATCGATGATGAGTGTGATGATAATCCCCGGAAAAGATAGGGACCCCGCGGATGAAACGGCGAACCATGGAGATGAGTGTTTCAAAGATCGGAAAACTTAAGGCCAGCATGGGCGCCAGAACAATAATCGCCGTCTCCGCTTTGTAAGTACCCATCAGAGTAATGGTTGCCAGGGAATATCCTATAAACATGCTCCCGGTATCGCCCAGAAATATACTGGCCGGAGGGAAATTAAAGACTAAAAATCCGGCCAGACTTCCCGCCAAAACTGAACAGCTAATGACAATAAAGACATTCCCATTGATAACTCCCAGTAACGCCAGGGCAATCGAAGCGATCAGGGCTATACCTGTGGCCAACCCGTCCAGGCCGTCGATCAGGTTAAAAGCATTGATCAAGCCGACGATCCAGATAATGCTGATCATAATCCCAACCCCGGGAGCAAATTCAACCGCTCCAACCAGAGGAATATACATAGATTGGAGATAATAACCGGAAGCGCAGATATAAACCGCGATAATAAGCTGCCCTAGCAGCTTAATCCGGGCTCGCATCCCTTTAAGATCATCGATCAATCCCAGAAATAAGACGGCCAAGCCGCCAACCGTCATAACTATGAAACTGGTGCAATACTCTGACCGACCGGCAGCATAATCCATCAATGGATTAAGCCAGTCTTGGTTAATCATGAAGATAAATTTCCAGTGGGCAACAATTAATGTCCCCGCCAGACCAAAGATAAAATATATAACAGTCACCGGGGCTGCTATCCCCAGCCCGCCCAGTAGAGGAACTGATCCCGAAGAACTTCTCCGGTATCCCCCTCGATCAATCGCTCCAATTTTTCTCGCGAATCGAATGACCAACGGGGTGAGAATGGCTGTTATCAAACCGCTCCCCCCAAAAATCCCAATCAATACCAGGGGATTTTGTAGATATTCGGGTAAATTCATAATTTATGCTTGCATCCCGATGACTATCGGGGCTGCCTCGGAATTTGCCGAAGGAAACAGCGTACTCCTCCGGAGTTAGATCCAGTTGTTCATATGCCTTTCGTCAATAACTCAGTATAATGATTATATGCCGGATTAATAACTAAATTAGCTCGAGAGGAGCTAATTTAGTGCGTATCGTTTGATAATACCCAGATAGTTTTCAGCTAAAATATCACGATCATAATGCTCGGTAATGAATTTATATCCACTCTCCCCCATCTTCTTGCCCTTATCCGGATAACCTGCCAGGAAATCTATCGCGTCAACAAGTTCCCCGGGGTTTTCCGGCTCTATGCAGATACCCCCACCAGCCTTTTTCACCAACTCGGCGGCATAACCGGCCACCCCGCAGATAATCGGGCGAGCCATGCCGGCCGCCTCGAATATTTTAGATGGCATAACGGTAAGAAAGAGGTCTGTCTTTGTAAGATGAACCAATACCGCGTCGCTGATCGAAAGGATAGCGGGCATCTCCGATTTTTCCAACCTACCGGTAAAGATCACGTTGGAGAGACCAAGTCGCTTCTGTTCCGCTTCCAAATCATCCCGCATGGCACCGGATCCAACCAGGAGAAATACAATATTATCGCGCTTCATCTCCTCGAGAATCAAGGCTGCCCGCAGCACGACCTCCAAACCGGCGGCCAGTCCAATGGTACCAACATAACTACAGACAAATTTGTCCGTGATCCCTAATTGGCTTTTTAACTTAGTGTCGGTAGGACGGGGGGAGAAGATGGACTTATCTACACCATTCATCACCACTGAGATCCGTTGAGAGGAAACTCCTTTCCCCAGAAGCTGCTGTTTATACCCCTCCCCCACGGCAATAATATGACGAGCCAGGCGGTACATCTTTTTTTCCCACCATTCGATAAAACGAATAACGGTAACATTCTTTATGGCGCCGACGGCAATTATCGACTCGGGCCAGATATCCCTGATCTCCAGCAGAAGAGGAACATTTTTCAGTCTGCCGGCGATTATCCCCGCCCATCCGCAAAAAAACTGGGGGGAGGTAGCTATCATAATATCGGGCTTCTTCTGAAAAATACCTACTACTATCCCGCTCAACATGTAAGAAAGATAATTTACAATTCGAAAAAAGGTCCCCTTATTAGGGGCTAGAAAGGTCCAGACCCGGATTACCTCAATCCCATCCATGACTTCCCTTTGAAATAATCGGTTACGATATCCTTTATAAACCACACCGTCCGGACAGTTCGGAGCACAAGTAATAACGGTAACCCGATGCCCGGCTTCCGCCCAACGTTTGCAATTGGCGTGGGTCCGGGAGGCCGGGGCATTTACTTCGGGAGGGAAATAATGAGAAAAGAAGAG
>CAYTAU010000183.1:3078-4177 GCA_964435855.1 uncultured Bacteroidales bacterium
ATCCTGATGATATAAAACTTATCGCTTTATTGTCAAGACGTCTGCCGAATTCGGGGCAATAAATGGAACTTTCAAACTTCAGGTCGCCCTCTCCGAAAAAAGTTATCCTAAATTGTCCCCCGGGATAAGAAATATCAATTTGATTGCCTTTGTGGCTCTTAATCAAACAATCAGGATGAAGATGCACGCGGGAGACTATCTTGACCGGGCTGTGGCTTTCCACCCGATCCTGAATTTTCAGAAAAACATCCTTACTCCGGATAAACTGTCGGTAATGGGTCGGAGCGCCGGATAATCTCCGATATCCGTCATGCCACCCGCTTAAGACAAATCCCTCTCCGGACGGCTGCCAGACAATATCGTGGGGATGACCGCGCCGGGCCACCCGAAACGCGCCCCAGAATTCGCACTGATCCTGACCGGCGATCTCCACTGTATTATGCGCTCCGGTTGAGCGGCAGTAATCGCGCATTAGGCCCTCCGCGTACTCATATACCCCGCTATCGACAATAACCCGGTGCCCTTTTAGAGAAAGTTCAAAAGAAAATATATCACCATGAGCATGGCCGGGGAGGTAATCGGGGCCGATCGGCCCAGCGTCACAGATCAGATAGTTTCCCTCATCATCCCGGAAACCGTAATAACCGGCCTCAGGCAAGGCCCAGTTGCCGGCCGGAGCAGTATCCTCCTCGCCGATCAAGCTCCCAGTCTCGTTCTCCCAGAGAGCAATCAGATCCGCAGGCCGGTTATAGATGCCGAGAGCGCTGTCATTAAACAACGCAATCTCCCCATCCGGGTGCCGGAGACATCTCAAGGCGGAGATCATCTCTCCCGCCGCGGCCCGGGCCGTTGGTCTTATATCGTCTCTCCCCATCTTCATCAGTAAAAGGAGAAGATAAATATATCGAAGATGATACATCGGAGAGCGTTCAAAATGCATCCCGTCAGAGAGAACCTGCTCATTGATCTCCGCGGTAACGATCTTCCTGCCCACCAGATACCATCTATCCGCTTCCGGGCCTTTAAAACAACTGCCGACCAGAGCCAGAGCAGCCCCATTCTCAAAGAAATGATTCCCCAGGAGATGAACTTCAAGATT
>CAYTAU010000184.1:0-4167 GCA_964435855.1 uncultured Bacteroidales bacterium
CAATTATTACGTTCTAAGTTAAATAATATTTTTTTATTGACATATAATTAACTTTGAAATATAATTTAATTAACTAAAAAAAGTTAAAAAATTAACTAAAGGAAGGTTTTTATGAAAAAAGGTTTTATTTTATTGCTAATGTGTTTAGTTGTTTTATCAGGTGTTTTTGCTCAAGGGAGTAAAGATTCAAATGCTGATACTGAAGCAGGAAAAGGTAAGTTAGTTATTTATACAACAAACTTTGATGAAGAGTATAATTTAATTGTAGGTGGTTTTGAAGAAAAATATCCAGATATTAAAATTGAAGCTATCAATGGTGGCGCTGGTGAATTAAAAACAAGAATAAAAGCTGAATCAGCAAATTCTCAAGCAGATGTAATGTTTGGTGGACTTTTGTATTCAGATTTTGTAAATATGGGTGAATATTTTGAACCATATGTAGCAAAAAATAATGATGCTTTTCCAGAAGGAATGAGAAATAATACTGGTGTTCTTACAAACGGAACAATTCAAATCGTTAATTTAATAATTAATAGAGCTGAAGCAAAAAAATTAGGTGTTACAATTACTAGTTATGAAGATTTATTAAATCCAATATTAAAAGGTAAAATTATCTCTGCTAACCCAGCAGCATCTTCTTCAGCTTGGAATCAACTATCAACAATACTAAGTTCTATGGGTGGTTATGAAAGCCAAGAAGCTTGGGATTATGTAGATGCTCTAGTAGCTAATTTAAATGGTGTAATGAGTGGTGGTTCATCTGGTGTTTATAAAGGCGTATTTAATGGTGAATATGTAGTAGGTCTAACCTATGAATCTCCTTGTGTAACATACATTGAAGATGGCCATGGTGATGTTATTGAAATCGTTTATCCTACTGAAGGCTCTAATGCAATAACCTTTGCTTCAGCTATCGTTAAAGGTGCTACAAATATGGATAATGCAAAATTGTTTATGGATTGGATTGCTAGTGATACAGCACAAGCTTTATGGGGAACTTCAACAGCTCGCCAAGCAAATACTAATGTTCCAACCACAAATAAAGTTTTAACACCATCCAGTGAAATTACTTTATCAGCCAGAGATAATGATTATTTAGCTAAAAATCAAGCAAAAATAATTGAAAAATGGACTCAAACCTGGGCTAAACATAATTAAATAAGAGACTATAGGAAAAGGATACTTAAAAAATGAGTGTAGAAATAGTTATTAAAAATGCTATGAAAAAATATGGCGATACAGTAGTTATCCCAGACCTATCAGTTAAAGTCGAGAAGGGTGAATTTTTTACCCTTCTTGGCCCCTCTGGATGTGGTAAAACTACTTTATTGAGAATGATTGCAGGCTTTAATTCTATCGAAGGTGGTGAGTTTTATTTTGGAGATAAATTAATAAACTTGTTAAATCCTTCAAAAAGAAATATAGGAATGGTTTTTCAAAACTATGCAATTTTTCCCCATTTAACTGTAAGAAAAAATGTTGAATTTGGTTTAAAAACAAGAAAATTACCTCCAAATGAAATTAAAGAAAGAACTGATAAATTTTTACAATTAATGCATATCGAAGAATATGCAGATCGATTACCAGAACGTTTATCAGGTGGACAACAACAAAGAGTTGCTTTAGCTAGAGCTTTAGTTATAGAACCCGATGTATTATTAATGGATGAACCATTATCTAATCTTGATGCTAAATTACGAGTAGAAATGAGATCTGTAATAAAAGAGATTCAAAATAAATTAAATATTACAACTATTTATGTAACACATGATCAAGAAGAAGCTATGGCGGTTAGTGATAGAATCGCAGTAATGAAGAATGGAGTGATACAACAAATTGGTGATCCTAAAGAATTATATCAACGACCAGTAAATAGATTTGTAGCTACTTTTATTGGGAAAACAAATTTAATTTACAGAAATTTAACAATTGATAAAAATCACGAATTTATTAAATTATCTGAAGATTATAAAGTAGATACTAAATTTTTAGGTTTAAATAATAATTCTGAAATATTAATTTCTATTAGACCTGAAGATTTTATTATCGTTGAAGAAAAAGAATCAATGGAAGCTTTTGTAGACAGTAGTATCTTCCTAGGCTTAATGACCCATTATTTTCTTACATTAGTATCTGGTGAAAAAGTTGAGATTATTCAAGAATCAACAATTAATAGTATTTATCCAAAAGGAACAAAAATTAAATTGCAAATAAATACTGAAAAGATAAATTTTTTCTCTTCTGATGGGGAAAAAAGTTTGTTAAGGAAGGTGTAAATGAAACTGTTTAAAAAAAATAGAACACCTTTAGAAGTATGGAATTTAATTACCTTTATAATTCTTATCAGTTATATAATATTTTTATTGCATCCTCTATTTAATCTATTAAAATCATCTATTTTAGAAGAAGATGGAAGTTTTACCTTTGCATATTTTGCAAAATTTTTTAGCCAAAAGTATTATTTTTCAACTCTTATGAATAGTTTTAAGTTGTCTATTGTTTCAATGACATTTTCATTATTGATAGGAATTCCATTAGCATACTTTTATAATTTATATCAATTAAAAGCAAAACGTTATTTAGAAATATTAATAATTTTATGTTCTATGGCTGCACCGTTTATTGGAGCCTATGCATGGATATTATTATTGGGAAGACAAGGATTATTAACTAAAATTATAGAATCAATTTTACCAATTACAGTTCCTACTATTTATGGATTCAATGGTATTGTTTTAGTTTTAGTAACCAGGTTATTTCCTCTAGTCTTTTTATATGTTTCAGGAGCCCTAAAATCAATAGATAATTCATTATTAGAAGCTTCGGAAAATTTAGGATGTGTTGGTTATAAAAGATTCTTTAAAGTTGTATTACCTTTGTGTATGCCCTCTATATTAGCCGCTGGCCTATTAGTATTTATGCGAGCTATGGCAGATTTTGGTACTCCTTTATTAATTGGAGAAGGTTATAGAACTTTTCCTGTTGAAATATATAATCAGTATGTTGGAGAAACTTCAGTAAATCATAATTTTGCTGCAGCTATAAGTGTAGTAGCTATTTTAATCACAGCTATAGTTTTTTATTTACAAAAGTTTATTGCAAGACATTATAGATTTTCTATAAACTCTTTGCATACAATTGAAGCTAAAAAAATAACAGGTGCTAAAAGTTTCTGGGTTCATTTTTATTGCTACTTTTTAGTATTTATTTCAATGTTACCTCAAATATATTTATTTTATATGTCTTTTAGAAAAACTTCCTCATCTGGATCTGTTTTTGAAAAAGGCTATTCTTTAGATAGTTATAGGATTGCTTTTAGCAAGATGAGTTCAGCTATACCGAATACATTAATAATAGGTGGGATTTCAGTTGTAATTGTAGTTTTTCTTGCTATTCTTATTGCCTATTTGGTAGTAAGAAGAAATAATATATTTAATGGTGCAATAGATACCGTGTCAATGATACCATATATTATTCCAGGATCTGTAGTTGGTATTGCACTTGTTATTACTTTTAACAAGCCACCTCTAGTCTTAACAGGCACAGCAGCAATAATGATTTTATCTTTGGTTATTAGAAGAATTCCTTATACAATAAGAAGCTCTGTTGCAATTTTACAACAAATACCAATGTCGGTTGAAGAGGCGAGTATAAGTTTAGGAGCCTCAAAATTAAAATCATTTTTTAAAATTACAGTACCGATGATGAAAAATGGTATTGTATCTGGGGCTATATTAAGTTGGATAACAATTATTACTGAACTCTCTACATCCGTCATTTTATATACATCTCATACGATTACCTTAACCTTATCGATATATATTTTTGTAACAAGAGGAATAGAAGGGCCAGCGGCTGCAATGGCTACAGTATTAACTTTATTTACGACAATAAGTTTACTTATTTTCTTAAAGATTTCGGATGGTAATGACATGGTTATGTAAAAAATAGTAAATTAGTGATTTAATAGAAGAGTTGTAACTATATAATATTACAATTAGGGGGAAACTATGGTTTCAGATGAAAAATTATTTGATGTAGCAGTAGATTATTATATTAACAAGAAAAAGCAAAAAGAAATAGCGAAGGAATATAATGTATCGACTGTACAGATCAGTAAATATTTAAAATTAGCTGAACAAAAAAATATTGTCACGGTCAGTGTAA
>CAYTAU010000185.1:0-4152 GCA_964435855.1 uncultured Bacteroidales bacterium
CACATCTTCTGCCAACACTCTGCCCAAAGAATCATTAATTGAAACCTTTTCAACAGCCATTGTATATGCCGAATCAATAACAATTCTATAAGCTTCTTCAAATAATATCATTTTATTTTGATTTAATTTAGGAATGCAAAATTATAAAATATATTAAGAATTTAGATTACTCAGGAAATCTTTATTGTATTTTCAATCCAACAATACAAATATCATCTATTTGATTTAATTTCCCCTTCCAAGCTTCAAAAGAATCTTCTAATACATTTTTTTGTTCAAGCATTGGTTTATTTGAATTATCAAGAAGTAATTGTTTAAAAGCTTTGTATTTGAATTTCTTTCCGCTAGGAGTCGGACCCCCAAACTGGTCTGCATAGCCATCGGTAAATAAATACAGAATATCTTCTTTTTCCACTTGTATTTCATTATTTTTAAACGAGTTTTGTTTTTCGTAATAACCAATTGGCATTTTATCCGCTTTAATTTCCTGTAATTCATTATTTCGTATCAAATACAAAGGGTTATTTGCTCCGGCAAATTGCAGTTTGCTATATTCCTCCTCGAGAATGCAAAGCGAAATATCCATTCCATCTCTGCTTTCGCCTGATTTACCTGATTGATGTAAAGCATTAATGATATTTTTTCTTAATTCATTTAAAATTTCATTTGCAGGAATGTATTTGTTATTTGTAACAATTTCGTTTAAAAATGAAATACCAAGCATGCTCATAAAAGCTCCGGGAACTCCATGTCCTGTACAATCAGCAACAGTAAAAAATAATTTATTTTCACGTTTTAGTATCCAGTAAAAATCACCACTAACAATATCATAGGGTTTATTTATTACAAAATAATCACTGAAATTTTTTTCAAAATTTTCTTTTTTTGGAAAAATAGCATCTTGTATTCTGCTTGCGTAATGAATACTGTCAGTTATTGCTTTGGTTCTTTCTTTAACTTTTTTCTCAAGGTTTTTACTGTATTCTTTAAGTTCAATTAAGGATTCATAAGCTCTTAAACTCGACAAGACAACTGTAAAAAGCTTTGTTGCTGTCAGTTCTGTTTTTGTTTTATAATCATTAATTTCATACGATTGAATAACGTCTCTTTCAGGCGCTTGCCCTGCCTGACCTGTACGTAATATTATTCTTGGTAGTTTATTGCCAAGATGCTCTCTTATATATTTTATAAGATCGAGTCCTGCATGTGTTGATTCCATTACAACATCAAGAAGAATTATGGCAATATCGGTGTTGTCTTTTAGAATCTGTTCTGTTTCTTTTGCCGAATATGTATCAATAAACTCAATTTTTTGATTTTTATATGTAAAATCATCTAATGCAAGTTTTGTAACATTATGAATATCTTCATCATCGTCAACAATTAAAATTTTCCATTCTTTAGATTTATTTAACGTTTTAACTTCATCAGTTTTACTCTTCTCCTTTTCATCATTAAACAAAAGTTCATTATTGTCCGATTTAGTATCAGAAAACAGATTGTCGAAATTCAAATCGTTATTATTCATATTAAATTTTATTTTATATTAATGTTTTAAGGGCTAAAACCCTCTAACTTTATAATTTTTATTTCTTAAATCTACTATATAATATCTTAAATCTTTTTATCAGATTTTTGAAATTATAATTATAAATTTCACTCCTTTTCCCTCTTCACTTTCACAATTTATAGTTCCGTTTAATTTCTGTGTAACCAAATTATAAATAATATGCATACCAAGCCCTGTTCCTTCTTGTTTATTTGTTGTGAAAAACGGGTCAAATATCTTTTCTTTTACTTCTGTCGTCATACCTTTGCCATCATCGGTATATTCAAGTATTAATTCCTTGTCTTTTTTGTATGCTTTAATTTCTATTTTTCCTTTATCTCCATCATTATATGCATGTACTTTAGAATTTACAATTAAATTTGTTAATATTTGAGCAAAGGCTCCCGGATAACTTGTTATTACAATATCTTCGGGACATATAATTTCAAGTTCAATACCTGTATTTTTAAGTTTTGGCATTACGCTACGTACAACATCATGTAAATATGAACCAAAATTAAATTCACGTCTTTCTTCAATAGTCTGATCAACTGAAACCTGTTTAAAACTCTGTACTAATTCTCCAGTACGTTCCAGATTATTTAAAATTAATTTTGAAGTATTATATATAATTTGCATATAATCTTCAAAATCACTCTTTTTCATTACATCTTTCTTATACTTTTCTACTATTTTTTTTGTTTTTTCAATTAATGCAGAGGATGCTGTTATACCAATGCCAACAGGTGTATTTATCTCATGTGCTACACCGGCAACAAGGTTTCCAAGCGATGCCATTTTTTCTGATTCTACAAGCTGATGTTGTGTTTTATTTAATTCTTCTATAGTAATTTGCAACTCTTCTTTTTGTTGATTTAGCTCATAAGTTCTTTCTTTAACTTTGGTTTCAAGAACCATTTTATCCTTTTTATCCTTTTTTGCACGTCTTCTAATAATATTGTAAACAAATAAAACCAACAATACTAAATAAGTAAGATATGCCCAAGTTGTTTGCCAATATGGTGGATAAACCTTTATTCTCAAAGACACTCCTTCTTCATTCCAAATTTGGTCATTGTTAGACCCAATAACAGTTAAAACATAATCCCCTGCAGGTAAGTTTGAAAAAGTTTGGAAATTTTGATTTTCTAAATTTGTCCAATCATCACTTAAGCCTTCCATTTTGTATTTATATTTGTTTTCTTCAGGATTTGTAAATTCTAAAGCAGCAAAGTATATAGTAATAGTATGGTCATTATGAAATAATTCAATTTCTTTAACATTCTCCAAAGGTTCTGTAAAAATACCATCATAATTGTTTTTAGTATATTTTAAAAATACAATTTTAGGTTTGTTTGGGTTTTCAAATAATGAATCAGGATAAAAAGAATTTAAACCACCTGTTCCGCCAATAAATATTTCACCGCTTTTGCTTTTATATATTGAACCAAAATTCAGTGCCAAACTTCCTAAACCATCTGTTTTATCATAAGATTTAAATGAATTTGTTTTTCTATCGAACATTGCAAAACCATACCCTGTACTCATCCACAAGTTTTTATTATTATCTTCAATTATATTATATATTAAATCACTTGGCAAACCATCATTTTTAGTATATATTGTAAAAGAAGTATCTTTTTTATTAAATTTATTTAATCCACTACCTGTTGCAATCCATATTAAACCTTCAGAATCTTCAATAATATCAAAAACTCTGTTGTTACTAATTGAATTAGGGTTATTAATATCACTTTGATATCTCTTAAAAACTCCTGTTACAGGATTATATCGGTTTAAGCCATTAGCAACTGTGCCTAACCAAATAAATCCTTCTTTATCTTCAAGTATCGCATAAACATCATTATTTGACAAACTTTCTTCATTTCCTCTTTTATGAGTAAAAGCATTAACAGATTTTGTTTCAAAATTTATACTATATAATCCACCACTTGTTCCTATCCACATATTATTAAATTTATCTTCAATAATTTCGTTTATGCGAATATTCCTAAAAATCTCATCTCCACTTAAAATATTATTCTCTTTAAAAAAATCTTTAAGTATTGTAAATTCATCTGTTTTTTTATTATAAATATTTATTCCATTTCTTGTACCAATCCAAATATATCCACGACTATCTTTTTTAATAACATGGATAAAATCATTTATTAATTTTCTTTTTCCTTTCGACTTTGAAGTTATTAATTCAATTCTTTGTATTTTTTTATTATATAAATTTAATCCTCCTCCCCAAGTTCCAATCCATAAAATATCATCCTCTTCATATATTGCAGCCATATCATTATAGTTCAATCCAAAATTATGTTGTGTAAATAAATTGAACTTTTTACTTTTAAGATCTATTTTGTTAATTGCCCCACCGTATGTTCCAGCCCATAAAATATGAGAATTATCTTCAATAATAGATAATATAAGGGGGTGGCTAATTGAATTGGGATCGTTAACTTTTGGCATAAATATTCTAAATTCATCTGTTTTAGGGTCAAACATATTAAGTCCACCACCAAAAGTACCAATCCATAAACGACCTAAATAATCTTCCCGTATCGCCCTAATGTCGTTGTTACTCAGACTGTTGT
>CAYTAU010000186.1:0-4145 GCA_964435855.1 uncultured Bacteroidales bacterium
TCAATGTTTATAAAAACAAAAAGGTCGGAAGAAAAAATCTTCCGACCACTCCTGGGGCTTTTGCCCCTTTTTTTATGTGTGTTTGATTTATTAATTTTAAATCTGACAACCAAAATAAACCATGTTTTAATGCAGCTTATTTATTGCAAGACAAAGCCTTATTTAGATTTTACTATCTTAGCTTTATACACAAAATTTTCATCTCCTACAAATCTTGACTCATGATAATATTCATTTCCATCAACTTTAATTATAGTTACTATCAAATCAGGGTTAACATTTTTTTTGCCAAACATTTGATAGTATTTTTTATTCCCGTTTACAAAAATCAATTTATAAGAGCAATCATTTATCCAAATTATTTTCAATTTTATTTTAATTCCAGTTTTTGGCATGTACTCCTTTTGATACTTTTCATTTCGAGTTACTTTTGAAGAAAATTCCCCATCTATATAGGTGTCAAATTTCCCAATTTTAAATTTGGTACAGGCAAGAGAGTCTTGGGAAAATGAATAAAAATGAAATCCAAGAAAGAGTACATAAATAAGTATTATCCTTTTTTTCATATTTCAATTTTATTTAACACGCATATAAACATATTGGTATTATATCTTTAATATGTTATAAGCGTTGATTGTTTCTAAACATTGAACAAATATAATAATAAAAAAGAGAATAACTTCCTTAAATTATTTCAATTACTCACGATTTTTTGGATAGAGCATAGCCCATCCAAATCTTCAAAAAACTGCGGATACGATTTTGAAACACATTCGCTGTTTTCAATAATTACATCACCGCCTGCATTTAGCGCTGCAATTGCCAACGACATAGCAATTCTGTGGTCATTATTAGAATGTACTTTTCCATCATTTAAGTTGGAATTATATATTATCATTTCATTTTCCCGAATTTCAATTTTTGCACCAAGCCTTGTAAATTCATTTATCAAAGCATTAGCCCTGTTACTTTCTTTATGCAATAATCTTTCTACTCCTTTTATTACAGATTTGCCATTACAATTAAGTGCCAGTACAACTAGAGGAGGAAAAAGGTCGGGGCAATGTGTGGCATCAAAACTAAATGTTTTAAGCGGGCTTTTTTTTATTTTTATTGATTTGTTATCAATTTTTATATCAGCACCGGCTTGTTTTAAAACGGAGATAATTTGTTTATCAGACTGACTGGAATTAATATTTAAACCACTAAGTTCTATTTTGCCCGAAATTGCAGCAGCAACCATCATAAAAGCCGCACTGCTCCAATCGCTTTCAATCTTTATTTTTTGTGATATATATTTTTGATTTCCTTTAATTTTGAAATGTTTATACTCCTCATTTTCTATAACAATCCCGAATTTCTCTAATATTTCAATTGTAAGATCTATATAAGGTTTGCTTTTTAGCTTTTTAACAAAAATTTCGGAATCTTCTTTTAACAAAGGTAATGCAAATAAAAGTCCGCTTAAAAACTGGGAACTAACTGAAGCATCAATTTCAATTTTGCCACCTTTAATTGGTCCCTGAACAATAATAGGATTATTATTAATTTCAATTTTTGCACCAAGTTGCTTTAATGGAATTTCAACAAAATCAATTGGTCTTTTCAGTAAAGAGCCATGTGCTGATACAATAAATTTTTTATTAAAAACACTAAGAATAGGAATAATCATGCGTAAAGCCAAACCCGATTCTCCAACATTTATGATATTATTTACCGAGTTTATTCCACCTTTTATAAATATCTTGTTATTCTCCTTACTGATTTCTGCACCAAGATTTTCAACAAGTTTTAATATATTTTTAGAGTCATCAGAATAGCATGGATTTTCAATTTCCGATATTTCATCAGACAACATAGCAGCCAAAACAGTTCGCTGCATATAACTTTTTGAAGCCGGGATTTTTAACAAACCAGATATTTTTGAAGGAGATATTGTTGCTTGCATAAAGCTGAAAAATTAATTAACTAAATATTGATGTTCTTATATTCATAGTATAGGGTTATAATCCATAAAACTTATCCGAGTACTCGGAGTAATGTTTTGCCTCTAGTTCCTCCCCTTTGGGGAGAGCCTGTCCCGAATTTATTTCGGGATTAGGAGGGGCTTGTCATTTTTTCTATTTCTTCAAAACTCATTTTCTGAATACTTGCACAACCTATTTTTTTCAGTAATATAAAATCAATATTATCTCCATTTCTTTTTTTGTCTGATCTTATTTTTTCAATAATATTTTCATTGTCATGAATATTCTGAACCGGTAAATCGTAATTTTCTAATACATTAACTATTCTGTCAAGTTCATGTTTTTTCAAATATTTCTTTTTATAAGATATTTTTGCTGCTATGTGCATTCCAATACTTATTGCTTCGCCATGATTTAATTTGCCAATAGATTCAATTGCATGTCCAAATGTATGGCCAAAATTTAGTTTTCTTCTTTCCCCTCTGTCTCTTTCATCCATCATTACAATTTCAGATTTTATTTGTAACGACCGGTATAATAATTCTTCAATAAGTTTACTGTCTACCAATAATGCATTAATCACATTGTCTTCAATAAATTTCAACATTCCCATATCAGAAACTAAAGCATGTTTAATGATTTCTGCAAATCCACATTTTAATTCTCTTTTAGGTAAAGTTTTTAACAGGTCAATATCACAAACAACAAAATCGGGTTGATTAATAGTTCCAATAAGATTTTTTAAATTATTAAAATTTACAGCATTTTTTCCCCCAATACTTGCATCAACTTGGGCAAGTAATGTTGTAGAAACAAATCCAAATTTAAGTCCCCTCATATATGTTGAAGCAACAAAACCTGCAATATCACATATTACTCCTCCTCCAATACCCAGAACAAACCATGATCTGTCTACCTCAAATTCTAAAAATTTATTATATATAATTTCAACTGTTTCTAATGATTTAGAATTTTCACCTACATCTAAAACAATTATTTTTGCTTTGGGAAATATTGAAGAATAAAAATAACTTACATTTTTATCGGTAATAATAATAACATTCTTTTCAGCAATGTAATTACCAACATTTTCTAAAGATTCTCCAATTAATATTCTTGAATCACTTATTTTTCCATGAATAACGATTTCTTTCATTATAGAAAATTAGAATAAACTCCCTGTTGAGTCTTGTTTTGTTTTACCAAGATGTTTATATGCTATTTCTGTTGCTTCTCTACCTCTTGGAGTTCTTTTTATATAACCTTCTTTAATCAAAAATGGTTCATAAACCTCTTCTATGGTACCGGCATCATCTCCAACAGCAATTGCAATAGTATTAAGTCCAACAGGTCCGCCTTTAAATTTATCAATAATAGTATTCAAAATTTTATTATCCATATCATCCAGTCCGTATTTATCAATATTTAATGCTTCTAAAGAGTATTTTGCAATTTTCAGATCAATATTCCCGTCTCCTTTAATTTGTGCAAAATCGCGGACCCTACGAAGCAAAGCATTTGCAATACGCGGAGTACCTCTACTGCGTGATGCAATCTCAATTGCAGCATCCTTATTAATTGGAACGTCTAATATATCTGCCGAGCGTATAACAATTGTTGTCAATATTTTTGAGTCGTAATATTCCAAATGTGATGTTATTCCAAATCTAGCTCTTAATGGACTTGTTAATAAACCTGAGCGTGTAGTTGCCCCTATAAGAGTAAATGGATTTAATGTTAGCTGTACTGACCTTGCACTTGGACCCTTATCAATCATTATATCAATACGAAAATCTTCCATTGCCGAATACAAGTATTCCTCAACTACATGACTAAGCCTGTGTATTTCATCAATAAAAAGAACATCATGTTCTTCAAGGTTTGTTAATAAACCTGCAAGATCACCGGGTTTGTCTAAAACCGGTCCCGATGTAATTTTTAAATTTACATCTAATTCATTAGCAATAATATTTGCCAGTGTGGTTTTACCCAGACCGGGAGGTCCATGCAAGAGAACATGGTCAAGAGCTTCTTCCCTCTGCTTTGTAGCAGCAACAAAAACCTGAAGATTTTGAATAATTTTTGATTGCCCCTTAAAATCATCAAAATTAAGAGGTCTTAATTGTTTTTCAAATTCCCTGTCATTATCAGTAAAAGAATCGTCTCTGATATTTAAAA
>CAYTAU010000187.1:0-4077 GCA_964435855.1 uncultured Bacteroidales bacterium
ATGAATTTATTTTTTGCTTTTCCAAAGCAATTTTCTCAACCACAACTCCTTTTTTGGTTGTTACTTTAATAATATATATACCTTTTGGCTGGGTGCTTAGGTCAAACTCTTTCAGACCTGACAGGTTTTCAAAACCTGTCAGGTATTTTCCGAGGTTTTAAATTCTATTCCAAAACAACTTTCTCTACCACAACACCTTTTTGGGTTGTTACTTTTATAATGTAGATGCCTTTTGTGTTTTTGCTTAGGTCAAGTTCTTTTAAACCTGACAGGTTTTGAAAACCTGTCAGGTGTTTTCCTGTAATATCAAAAACTTCAATACTCTCTATTCCTTCTGCTTGTACTGTAATTTTTCCTTTTGTGGGGTTGGGGTATAAAAACATGTCGTTAGAAGAACTTATATTATCTATATTAACAGGATTATTTAATAGTAAAATCCAAGCATCAAATTGTCCAAGATTATTTGAAACATCATAATCATCAGATCTAGCACTTCCTCCAACAACATATCCATAATTTGGATATCGAACAACTGAAAAAGCCCTATCTTCATTAGAACCACCATAATTCTTTTCCCAAACTAAATTTCCAAAATCATCAATTTTAATAACCCAATAATCTCTATATCCACCGTAAAAACCTGCAACATCATTATCTGCTGCACCTACTTCACCAACTACTATAACTCCTTTATCCAAATCAGTATCTAATGACCATGCTTTATCATATTGACTACTTCCAAAATTATTTTCCCACTCAATATTGCCATCTACAATTTTTAATACCCAAAAATCTTGATTTCCATAATTATTTGAAACATCCCCATCATTACTCATTGATGAACCTGCTGCGACATAACTATTATCCCCAACTAATTTAATATCAAATGCAAAATCACTATTAGTACCACCAAAACATTTTTGATTTAAAAGATTACCTATACTATCAATTTCAAACAACCAAAAATCGGCATTAGCACTATGATTTCCTGACACATCTATATCATTTGATGAAGTATAACCACAAACTACAAAAGAATTTGTTGATGAATTAATAATACAATACGCTTCTTCTTCATTTGTACCGCCATAAGATTTTTCCCACATGATATTACCTATTGAATCTGTTTTAATAATCCATATGTCTGGATAAACGGTATTTCCATAGTGAACATTTACATCTCCATCATCAGAATGTGAATCTCCTACTAAAATATAACCATTATCATTTGTTTGTAAAACAGAATATGCCCTATCTTCGTTAGACCCTCCATACTCATTTTCCCATTCAATATTCCCAATAGAATCAGTTTTTACTACCCATACATCAAGATTTGTACTCGTAACACTTGTGAAACCAACTATAATGTAACCACCATCACTCGTTTGTTTAATAGATTGTGCTTGATTTAATGAATTTGCACCTAATTCCTTTTGCCAAATAACATTTCCATTATGTTCTAATTCTGAAAGAAAAAATTTATCTCCACCACTATTAGATATATATCCAGTAAATACAATGTTATTATTGTTATTTATTATTATATCTTGCGTTTCATCTACATAATTACCACCATAATTATTTTCCCAAACTATTGAGGGAATTTGAGCATTGGCAATTAATATAGCCAATAAGCTAATTGCTACTGTTAATCTTAGTTCTTTCATTTTGTTTATTTTTTATGTTTTAATATTTCAATTATTGTTACTCTCTTGTTAAATATTGTTCTTCTATTTCTTGTATTTTTTCTTCTAAATCTAATACAAAATAAAAACAAGTCATTACTATTTCATTAAATTCTTTAAAATCAAATTTTAATTTTTCACCAAGCTTAAAACTCTTTTCTTTAATTTCATTTTTTAATTTTACTTGAATTGGTCTCTTTGCAATTTCTTTATTTTTATATTCATAAAATATTTCAAATTTTGCCCATTTAATTATTAAATTATCATCCTCTTTATCATTAATGTCATGTTTTGTTACAATTCCCTTTCTATGAACAATACAATTTCTTGCTTTATTAATTGTGAGTATTTGATTTTCCCAGCAAAGAGGAGAAGTTGAATATTTATTTATTTTTTCTAGTAGTTTTGGTAAATCTTTTTTAAAATTCTTTTTTCGAATAGAATTCATTTTTTCTTGTAAATCGCTAAGAACTATTTCATCGAGTTGCTTTTTTACATATTCAACACCTTCAATGAAAAAATACGCTTCTTATAATGATCTTTTAGTACCTTCAATTAATTCTTCAAATCCTTTTCTTATTAACCAATCCTTATAATTTTGTTTTTGAGTATCAAAGTCTATTGGAGCTCCAATCATCGTTTCAAAAATAGAATTCTCATCATATAATCCTTCAGGTGATGATGTAACAGTGTCTATTGATTTTAACCCAAAAAGAATGAAATCGGTACATTCTTTCATTGTTTGAAAAATTGGTTTTATTATTAGATTTGAAGTGATTTGTATATTTTTAATTAAGTTAAACTGTTCATTTTCCAAAAGTAATAAAAAATAATTAAAAGCCCCTTTAATTTATTTAATAAAATCAAAAAACAAATTTGCAATAAAAAAAAGTAGCCTCACCCCAGCTCCCGTTTCGTTCCTCTCGGGACAGGCTCTCTCCAAAGGAGAGGGAGTTTGATTACTGGAATTGTTTGCTTGTTTGTTTTTCATAATTTAAATTTTTAATGATTTATATTTCTATTTAATTAATATTGACATACTTATTGATTTGTTGTTGCCCAAATAATGACTTTTCGGGCACCAAAAATAACTTTTCGGGCACCAAATATGACTTTTCGGCACCGTTCACTACCCTAACGGGCACCATAGAAGAACCAACTGGCACCATAGAAGAGCCAACGGGCACCATAGAAGAGCCATCGGGCACCATAGAAGAGCCAACGGGCACCATAGATAAGCCATCGGGCACCATAGATGAGCCATCGGGCACCATAGATGAGCCAAGGGGCACGGTAAGGAGCCTATCGGTACCGAATAATAAGTTTTTGGGATGTTTTTTGGGTTTTGGCAGTATGCCTATAAAGGAAAAATTTAGCTTATAAGCCCCCCCTTACGCTGTAAAGGGTTTGCGAACTTCTTGGGTTTTGTGGTATAATGTTATTGGGGTTCATTTTGTAAAGATATAAAATAGATTTGAACTTATACAAGTTTTATCAATATTTTTAGTAAAAATATAACAGGCATAGATGTCTGGTGTGGCTTTTTGTTAAAACAACATTAATTCATCATACAGTTTTTGAACAGGGGATAACTTTTTCATTTTTCATTTAACATTCGATATTTATTATTATGACTGATATTTTGAATAAACCACAGCCATCTAACGGCTATATAAAGTAAATTTAAAATGTGAAATTTTAAATAATAAATGAAAAAGTAAAGAAGTTTAGGAGGAGCTTTTTACTAAAATAACATCAATTCATCATAAAGCTTTTGAACAGGTAGTCCCATTACATTAAAATAAGAGCCTTCAATTTTTTCAACTCCAATATACCCTATCCATTCCTGAATACCATAAGCTCCTGCTTTATCATAGGGCTTGTATTTTTCTACATAATAAACAATTTCATTATTGCTTAGTTTTCTAAAATACACATCTGTTTTAGCAGAAAAAGAAACCTTTTTCTCTTTAGATATTATACAAACGCCTGTAATAACCCTGTGTTTTTTGCCCGATATATTGGTAAGCATTTCAATTGCATCGTTTTTGTCTTTTGGTTTGTTCATTACATTATCATTTAACAAAACAATAGTGTCGGCAGTTATTACAATATCTTTATTGCTTAAATCGGTAATAAAAGCATTGGCTTTGAGTTCAGCCAGAAAAACAGCAATTTCTTCATTATTTATATTGTCGGGGTATTTTTCTTCAATATTATTCTTGAAATTAGTCTTAAAATCAATATTAAGTTCGCTAAGTAAATTCTTGCGGCGTGGTGATTTGGAAGCTAAGATTATATTATATTTCTTAAATTTTTGATTTAGCATTAGCTTAGAATTAAAACTTTATCGCCAACGAAAGGTCATTAATAAAGTACTTGCTTAGATCAA
>CAYTAU010000188.1:0-4030 GCA_964435855.1 uncultured Bacteroidales bacterium
AATATTTCAATTAAAAACGAAATAAATATTTATCCTAACCCCAGTAATGATTTTATTTATATCAACATTAGTAATGAAGATGAATTACAAGTTGAAATATTTGATATAAATGGGAAATCTCTCTTTAATAAAAACATATTTGATAAAAACAAAAAAATTGATGTTTCAGGATTCTCCAAAGGAGTCTATATACTAAGGATTATAGACAATAATGAAATTTTTCATGAAAAACTTATTATTGATTAAATTACAAATATTTCCAATCAAATAAATTATCTTTGTTTCAAACAAATTGGTTTAAATGATTTTAGGTGTTTTATTTAGAGAGAACTTAAAAATTGCAATAAAGTCGATAAGATCCAACACATTAAGAACTGTGTTAACAGTATTGATTATTTCTTTTGGAATTATGGCTTTGGTTGGAATACTTACTGCAATTGACTCAATAAAAGGTTCTCTTACTTCACAGTTCTCCAGTATGGGAGCAAATACTTTTACAATACAAAACTACGGGATAATGCTTCACCGTGGTGGCGGAAGATCTATTGACTATAAGGATATTACATATCGCAATGCTAAACAATTTAAAGAAGATTACAGCTATTTTCCTGCAATAGTATCAATTTCTGTTCATGCTTCGGGTATGTCAACTATAAAATATCAATCTGAAAAAACTAATCCAAATATACCTGTTTATGGTATTGATGAAAACTACTTAAGTACTTCAGGTTACGAAATTGGTTTTGGAAGAAATTTCAATGAACAGGAAATACACATGAACAGGAATTATGTAATAATTGGAAACGAACTTCGTAATAATCTTTTTAAAATCAATGAAGACCCTATTGATAAAATTGTATCAATAGGAAACGGGAAATATAAAGTTATTGGTGTTCTTAAAGAAAAAGGTTCAAGCATGGGTGGAAACGCTGATAAAATGTGTTTTCTACCAATGACAAATGTTAGAATGTATTTTTCAAGACCCAATATGTCCTTTACTATTAGTGTTATGCCAAACAGCAGTGAAATGCTTGATGTTGCAATTGGCGAAGCTGAAGGAGTTTTTAGAAGAATTAGAAAAATTGACTTGGAAGAAGAAAATAACTTTGAAATAGTAAAAAGCGATAATCTTGCAAATATGCTTTTCGAAAACATAAAATATGTTACTATTGCAGCAACGCTAATTGGCGTTATAACTCTAATTGGTGCTGCTATTGGTTTAATGAATATTATGTTTGTTTCTGTTTCGGAACGTACACGCGAAATCGGGACACGCAAAGCAATTGGTGCTACATCAAAAATTATTAAACAACAATTTTTATTCGAAGCAATATTTATTGGTCAACTTGGCGGAATGCTTGGAATTATTTTAGGAATTATAATAGGAAATCTGATATCTCTACTTACAGGTGGAGTATTTATTATTCCCTGGATGTGGATCATTGGTGGCTTTATAATTTGCTTTGTTGTAGGGATAATTTCCGGAATTACTCCGGCAATAAAAGCTTCTAAACTTGACCCTATTGATGCGTTGCGTTATGAATAGTTTATTATAATAAGCCTTTAAATGATGTATTTGTTTTTCATTCTACATTCATTATTGAATATTCTACATTCTACATTTTTCAAATATTTGGTATTCAAGAGAAATATTGAATTTAAAATTATGAATGTAAAATGTAGAATTAATACGGATACTCATTAAACAAAGCCTACTTTTGAAATATGAAATTAATTGATATATTTGTAGTTAAACAATGTATAAGTTTGCATATATGTTGCCACCCATTTGAAGAAAACAAATAAATAGAATAAAAACAAAACATTATGAATTTACAAAAACTAACAATTCTAACAATAATCATACTCCTTCTCCTTGCAGGAGTTCCGATAATTATTGGAAGTGGTGAGGTCATAGCACAACAAAACCCAATAGACAGCCTAAAACAAGTAATTGCAACAGCAAAAGAAGACACCAACAAAGTAAAAACCTTAAATGTTCTTACCAAAAAATACCAAAGAATAAATTTAGATACCTCTTTAATTTATGCAAAGCAAACATTAGAATTAGCAAAAAAACTATCATATAAAAAAGGAATGTTGTGGGCATATAATAATATTGGAATAATCCATTATTATCATAGTGATTTTTCATTAGCCCTTGAAAATTGGAATAAAGAATTAAAAATTAAAGAAGAACTAAAAGATAAAACAGGAATGTCAGATTGTTACAACAATATCGGAATTGTTCACAGGAATCAGGGTAATTATGACAAGGCAATTGAGTTTTATAAAAAATCATTAAAAATAGACGAAGAACTAAAAAATAAAACAGGAATGTCATCCTGTTACAACAATATCGGACTTGTTCACTCAGATCAGGGACTTTATGACAAGGCAATTGAATTTTATTTGAGAGCATTAAAAATTAAAGAAGAAATAAAAGATAAAAATGGAATGTCAAACTGTTACAACAATATCGGAATTGTTCACTATGAACAGGGTAGTTATGACAAGGCAATTGAATTTTATAAAAAATCATTAAAAATAGATGAAGAACTAAAAAATAAAAATGGAATGGCAAGCTGTTACAACAATATCGGAAATATTCACAAAAGACAGGGGCTTTATGACAAGGTTCACCCCGTGAAACGCGATAGTTTGTTTAACAAGGCAATTGAGTTTTATTTAAAGGCTTTACGGTTAAATGAAGAAACCGGTAATAAATACTGGATGTCAAATAATTACATCTGTATCGGACTTGTTCACGATGAACAGGGGCTTTATGACAAGGCAATTGAGTTTTATTTGAGAGCATTAAAAATTAAAGAAAAACTGGGAGATAAAAAAGGAATAGCAAGCACCTATGGCAATATAGCGAGCCTTCATATTTCACTTGCAGACTCCTTAGTATCCATTGCTCACATCGATAGTGCTTTGCAGTATGCTAATAAATCACTAAAAATTGCTCAAGAAATTAATGCAAAACGACAGATAATGTACGCTAATAGTCATTTATCAAAAACCTACTGGGGTTTAAAACAAAATAAAAAAGCTGCAGAAAATTTTAATGCTTTAATAGAACTTGATAATAAAAATATTTTAATGAATTTCTCTTTTATTTCAGAAAAAGAAAAAGAAAACTTTTTTGCAACTATAAACCAAGATTATTGGCAGTATAATTCTTTTGCTTTAGAGTATAAAAACACACAGCCTGATATTACAGGGGTAGTTTATAATAATACTGTAAAAAACAAGGGCTTGTTACTGAAATCAAATACTGCAATGCGTAATGCTGTGCAAAGCTCAAAAGATACTTTGCTTATAAAAAAATACAAAGAATGGATTTTGCTTAAAAAACAAATTGCAAAAAAATACAGCAAAGGAGAAAACACAAAAGAAATAGAAACACAGGCAAACGAACTGGAAGGCTACCTTGTTAAAAACTCAAACGAATTTTCTGATTTTAAAAAAGTGCAAAACATTAGCTGGGAACAAGTGCAGACAGGTTTAAAAGAAAACGAAGCAGCCATAGAGTTTTTACATTTTCCCTTATTAATTCCCGATAGTAGCTTAACAGATTTTACAAATCAAACACAATACACTGCTTTAATAGTAACAAAAGAAAGCAAATACCCTGAAATGCTCCCACTTTTCGAAGAAAAACAATTAGAAAACATAATTGGTAAGTTTGGAGGTAATAATTACTCTTATATAAATGGTATTTATGGCAAAAACACAGAAGTAAATGCCGAGCTTTATAATTTGATTTGGGCACCAATTGATAGTTTTCTAAACAAAAGTGTCGGCGTGTTTTCAAGACACACCGACACTAAACCAAGTATTTATGTTTCTCCAAGTGGATTGTTGCATAAGATTAGTTTTTCAGCCATAGCCAAAGAACAAAATGTTTATTTGTGTGATGCTTATGATATTGAGATGAAATCTACCACAGGGAAAATAGTAACGAGCGAAGGCTTCGCTCAAACCTAAAATCCGCATGTTGTACTAACTAATTATAAGAGTTAGA
>CAYTAU010000189.1:0-4029 GCA_964435855.1 uncultured Bacteroidales bacterium
TGCCATAACTTATAATTTATTTAATTTCTTTATGAATTGTAACCTTTTTCAAAATCGGATTATATTTTTTTATTTCCAATCTGTCGGGTGTATTTTTTTTATTTTTTGTTGTAATATATCGTGATGTTCCCGGCTGTCCACTGTCCTTATGTTCAGTACATTCCAGAATTACCTGAACACGATTGCCTTTTCCTTTTGCCATTTTTATTTATTTTTAGTACTTAAAAACCCTTTATCTTTAGCATCTTTTAATGCTTTGCTTAAACCTTTTTTGTTGATAGTTCTCATTCCCGCAGCTGATACTTTTAATGTTATCCAACGTTCTTCTTCTTCAATAAAAAACTTTTTAGTAAACAGGTTTGGATAAAACTTTCTTCTTGTTCTTCGTTTTGAGTGAGATACATTGTTCCCAACCATTACTTTTTTCCCTGTTATTTCACAAACTCTCGACATAATAAATTTATTATTATTTTCTAAATTTTCGGATTGCAAATTACGTGATTTTAATTCAATTAATCAAATTTTACATTAAAAATATTGCAAATTATCAACACTCGCCGCGAACACCCTTGAGCACAAGTGGTTATGTGTTCGTTTTTAAAGTGTTGAGAAGCTTGTTTTTAATTTAACATAGTATGAGTAGAAATAAATATTTGTATTTTATTTGTAAAGTATTATAAAGAATACTTACATTTGCAAACATATTGCGAGGTGGAGCAGTGGTAGCTCGTTGGGCTCATAACCCAAAGGTCGTATGTTCGAATCATGCCCTCGCTACTAGAAAAACTTACTATTTTGAGTAAGTTTTTTTCAATTTATGATGATATGTTTACAGTTTACGTGCTATTTTCTAATAAATACGATAAAGTTTATATTGGATACACTTCCAATATAGAGCAACGACTTTTATCGCATAATGAATTATCTACTAAGGGATATACCGTTAAATACAGACCATGGATTGTTGTTTTTACCGAAGAATACACCCCCTTATTCAAGATCATGAAATAATCTTACCCTCGTCAACTCAAATTTATAATGCTTAGCTGTAATTCAACTCAAAATACAATGCATATTCCAAAATTCAATAGTTGATTTATAAGTAATATCATCCATTAATGCTTTATTTGGAAAAGGTGGAGCAAACTTTCCCGGGAATATTGTGCTTACAATATAACTGTCTTGCATTAGTTTTAAAATAAAGTTTATTTGAAAAGCAAGTTCTTTAATTTTAATATCTGGCAAGTAGTAAATGCCTTTATCCCTAATTAATTTTTTCTTTTGTTCTTCTGATAATTTATCAATTTTAATAAGATTATCTTCCCCTATTCCATCAGGGTAATTGCTTTTATCGAATTCAACTATTAATGCATTTTCAAAATATTTCACATCTTCTTTTGTTAATATTTCTATTAAGTCCAGAGGATTTTTTGCTAAATCGAAATGAAATTTAGAACCTGCTGAGTTTAGTTGGGCATCTATTTGCTTGTTAGAATAATTATCATACAACTGCTTTCTATACGAAGTATTTATCCTTGAAAAGTGCTTTAATGTATGAAATTGAGATTCCTGAGTAAATACAATTTTTTTTATGTCAACTTTATTAATCAAACTATTACTTCTTTCTGAATTTAAACAAAATGAAAATTGAGACAATTATTGTAACACCAATTCCAATACTCAGCCAAGGAAAAACTAATTTCTTATCTCCTCCTATGTTAACTATCCAATTTGACAGGTCATGAATTAGAGAGAAAATGCTCAGAAAAGTAATTACTATTAAGACAAAATTCATTTTCCTTTCTCGTTTTTCCTGAGCATGTTCATTTATGCGTTTAATCTTAGTCTCCATCATTTCAATTTCAGAATGAATCTCAAGTGCATATAAAAGTTTATCCTGAATTAAATCTGGTAAAAATTTGTAAGAAATATGGGTTTGATAATAATCATTTACAAATTCAATGAATTTATTTCTTATCTGTTCTGTTTCTGATGTAACTGTGGTAACATCAGAGATTTTAGAATTTGTTAAATACATGTAGAATTTAATATGAAGGCAATGAATATAGATTTGGAAATAATCTAATTCCCAGCTTTTAAATGTATCGGGGAAATTATTGCTTATTCTGGTAAAAGTATCAAATAATGTAATAGCCGACCAATTTTTAAAAACCGAAAGTTTATTATTATCCATCTGGGTATTAAAATAGCTTTCTGATGGTGCAAAGGTGCCCTCTCCTTTACCCGAACCAATCGGAGCAACATTTCCCATATCATATAACAAATAGTCCATTTCTTCTTCTGAGGCTTGCTCTTTAAGGTCAATTATATTATAGGTTTTTAATTGTGGGTTATAAATATTCCAATCTTCACTTAGATTTAATGGTTTTAAAAGCTTCTCATTTATATAATCTTTAATCGAAAGCTCAGTATCATTGATTTTGATAATTGAATTCAATTGCCTCGCCCTGTTAATAAAGTCTGACACATCATTTAATTCATTGTATGTATCATCAACTGAGATTTTAATTGAAAAGATTCCAATTCCATTTGGGAATAGATATAGGTCTGCAAATTCAAAATGGCAAGAAATTGATTTATCTTTATTAATAATTAAATCAACTGACTGTTGATTATCAAGCAAAGATTTAAGGCTAATATGATTTAAAAACTTCAAATCAAGATTATCTCTACCTGATTTATCATGACGTATTTCCGGAAAAATATTGTTTAAATAACCATCATAATATGAAGTGTTAAAATAATTAAATGTAGCCTTATAATCCCCTCCATTAATACGATTTTGCCAATGAGTGTAGCTTTTCCAAAGCTCATGCTCACTTATAGAAGCAGCATTGTATTTGAATAAGCCACATAGGATAGTATAATGTGAATTTGTTTTCATCTATTCTATATTTTCTGTTTTTTCTTCTTTTAATAGTTCACGTACTTTTGCAAAGTTGGGATGAGTAATTCCTTTACTTTCCAAATCTTTTATATCATCTAAAAATGTATCTTTCATTAAAAATTCTTGGTTTTGCATAAGATATGTACTATCCTGCCAGGTTACATATACTTCTTTTGCTTTTTCCCATTCGTCTGTTAATAGATAGGCAAGAGCTAAATTTTTGTATAGAATTGTGTTGTTTAGGTTTGCTTGTTTGGCTAATAAAGCCAGTTGTTTTGCTTGTTCAAATTTTCCATCTTCTATATATTGATATGAACCATTAGATAAACTGCTTGAAATGCCGTTTTTTGTTTCATCAGTTATTACCGAATGACTAATAAGTTTCTTTAATATTTCCATTTCCTTATCAAAATAATTAAACTCTTCAATATCTCCAAACATTGCATCATTTGAAATAAAGAATTTGTATCTGCTGACAATTTTTTGCAATTCCTCTAAATTATTAACTTTTAAAATTCGTTTATGAATAGCATTTGTTTTTTGTATATACTTTTCATTTGGCTTTTCAATATACTGTAGCAATAAAAGAAATTGGTATTTTAACAAATATTCTGTTTTGTCACTTACATTAAATAATTTTTCAAAAAGTTTCTCGGCCTTATTCAAATATTCTCTTCTCAATTTTATATCAGTTTGCTCGTTATTTTGATCTAGATAATAGTCCGCTGCGTCAAACATATCTTTTGGCTTTGTGTATTTTATTACATCTTCATAATTAATAATTTCGTATTTCAATTTATCTTTAACAGATAGTTCTAAGTACTCTCCTTTTTCTTTGAATTCTGAATATGGAGTTTTTATTTGCCATAAACGGGCAGTTTTATCCAAAGAACCAGTTAATATGCTTTGTCCGTCAGGGGAAAAACTTACTGAAGAAATCCATCTTTCATGTCCTTTAAAGACTTGCAAGAGATTTCCGTCCAAATCCCATAATCTAGCTGTTTTATCATAAGAGCTTGTTAATATGCTTTCTCCATCTGGGGAATAACTTACTGAAGAAATCACACTTTCATGACCTTTAAAAACTTGTAAGAGATTTCCGTCCAAATCCCATAATCGAG
>CAYTAU010000190.1:0-3990 GCA_964435855.1 uncultured Bacteroidales bacterium
ACAATTACTACAGTTGATCCCGGAGGTGGAGCATATTTTCATTCTGCTAAAGAGGCAGCGACCGGACGAACAGATTTTATTGCCGAATTTCTTGATGCTACTTCTGGATCTTCTGCTCCATCTTCAATTAACCCAAGTCAGACATCAATATGTAATGGTGATCCTGTTACTTTAACAGTAGTGGGTGGATCCCTTGGAACTGGCGCATCATGGGAATGGTATTCTGGAAGTTGCGGAGGAACATCTGTTGGTACTGGAACTTCAATAGTAGTTTCGCCAACATCAACAACGACATATTATGTTAGAGCTGAAGGACCTTGTGGCACAACAACATGTGTAAGCATAACGATATCAATATATAATAGTGGAACTTCAACTGGAACCTGGGTAGGTGGATATAGTACAAATTGGTTTGATTGCAGAAACTGGGGTAATGGTAGAATACCAGATGCAACTATTAATGCAACTATACCATCAGGATGCACATACTATCCAATTATAACAACAAATACTGCCTATTGTAAATACATGTACTTGAATTCAGGTGGTTACATCACAGTAAACGGAGGAACATTAAACGTCGTTGGTTATTTTTATAAAAACTCTGGTGGCTATGCAACATATACAAGCGGTACATGCAATGTATCCTATCGTTACGATAATTCGGGTCCGAGCGGGAATACTACTGTTAATGGTGGCACATTAAATATAGGAACTGCTGCAACTAGTAGCTCTTATTATATTCGAAACCTAAATGGTATATTAAATGTTTCTTCAGGCTACTTGGATGCAGGTTACTATTTATATAATTATAATGGATATCCTTCAAATAATGTTAATATAACCGGAGGAAGTGTATACGCAGATAATATACCGAATTATGAAGGAGCAATCTACCAATCAGGTGGAACTTTAACTACAAATGGTTATTACAGAGAATATGATTCAGGAGGAGGTAATTATTATGGTAGTGGTAGTGGAACCATAAATTTTAATGGGACAAGCAACACCTATATCAGACTAATGAGAGCCGGAACTTATTTTAACCATGTCAATATTAACGGAGCATATTATATAGAAACTGGAAGTCTTCAAAATTTAGATGTAAATGGCAATTTCACTATTGCCTCTGGAAAATCATTTGATTGCAATGCGTATACAATGTATATTGCAGGTAGCTGGATTAATAGTGGAACATTCATCCATGATAACAATACCGTACATATGGACGGAATTACAAATAGTCAAATTAAAGGAAGTACTATTACAACTTTCTATAATCTAAATTTAAACTCAACTTCAACAGCATATAATGCTCTTGAAAATGGTACAGGAAATGGTGCGGGTATAAGAATAAATGTTCAACATGATTTGACAATAACTGATGGATCCTTTGAGCTTAACACCAATGCAAGCGGTGGTACTGAATTAGATGTAAATGGCCAGATTAATATTGGAGCCAATGGTATCTTTAATGTTAATGATGGTTCCTGCGAAATAACATGTGCCGGAAGCTGGACGAATTCCGGTCAATTTGATTCTGGCTCAAATATAGTATATTTTGATGGGACAGGTATACTTAATTCTGGGGGTACAACTACAACAAAAGACTTTTATAATTTGAATTGCACAGCAGGCACACGTACAATATCAACAAATCATGTGCAGATTATTAACAACTTTACAATTTCTGGAGGAAATTGGACACCTACTAATGTTTACACTTATGTAAATGGAAATATTTCAAAAACAGATGGAATATTAACAATGAATAGCTCACTTGATAGAATTTATCATTCAGGAACTAGTTTAACCATTACAGGAGGAACTGTTTCTTTAACTTTAGCATGTCAGATTCATACTTCAGGAAATGTTGCTATTTCAAATGATAATACATTTGTTTCCTCTGATGTAAGATTCTATATGGAAGGTACTACTAACACAACCATAAGTATGACCGGTGCGAATAATAGAATCTATAATTATTTTTTCAATACTAAAACGACTGGTATAAAAGTTACAGCACTAAGTGATATTACTATATATCATTTTATTCATGATAATGGAATATTTGATGTAAATGGGAATTCAATTTCTAACTATGGGGTTTATTATGGATATGATTATGGAGAACTAAGAATGGCCTCAGGATTATTTCGTGTTGGTTCTAATTCATACAATGGTGGATCCTACAGCCCATTCTATTGCGCTGCTAATTGGTCAGAAAGCATTTCTGGTGGAACAATTGAAGTATACGGTGGAAATCATGCTACATATGGGAATGTTTGTTTTATTTCAGGAAGCAACTTTACACCAACAGGAGGTACATTTAAACTAACTGGCATAAACAGTAAAGTTATTCAAATTAGGGAAGCAACTAATTTTAATTTTTATAATCTTGTAATTGGGAATGGTACTAATGCTATAACTGGGTCACTTTGGGCAAGTGGCGAAACTTGTGATATAAATGGAGATAATACCATAAGTACTAATTCAACTTTTAATTCTGTAAGTATGCCTATTGAAATTGCTGGAAACTGGACAAATAATAGTTCATTTATTTATGGAACAGGAACAGTAACATTTGACGGTTTAGCAAATCAAATAATTAATGGAAGTTCATCAACTACATATTACAATCTTACTTTAAATAAACCATCAAATGATGTTACTTTGCAAAAAAACACATATGTGTCAAATAATTTAAATCTTACTTTGGGTTTGATGCATACTTCTGTAACAAACATTTTAACAATGAATGACAATTCTACGTCAACCAATACTTCTGATGCAAGTTTTGTAAACGGACCAATGATTAAAGTTGGGAATGATGCCTTTGAATTTCCTGTGGGTAAAAATACAAGTGGAAATATCTGGGCTCCAATTGCAATTTCAGCACCTTCATTAACTACGGATGCATTCACAATGGAATATTTCTTTACAGATCCCGGGCATTATTTTTGGAATCAAGCGTATATGACAAACTTACATCATGTTACTAGTATAGAGTACTGGGAAGTTGTAAGATCAAATGGAAACTCTACACCGGCACTTACGCTTTATTGGAAAAATGCTTTGCGAAGTTGTATTCACAGTTTGTCAGATACAAAAGTAGCTCATTGGAATGTTTCTACAAATAAGTGGGAAAATATGGGTGGAAACGCAGCAGGAGGCGTTTCGCCAACTACTGGTATTGGTCAAATAACAAGTAGTGTAACTTTCCCAAATTATAGTCCGGTTACTTTTGGTTCATTATCTGCCTCTAACCCACTTCCAATTGAACTGGTTAATTTTGAAGCAAAGTGCATGGATAATTATATTGAATTGCAATGGACTACAAGTTCTGAAATAAATAATGATTATTTTACATTAGAAAGAAGCAGTAATGGTGAAATATATGACCCAATAGCATATATTCAAGGAGCAGGATTCAGTAATAATCTAATAAATTATTTTGAATATGACTATAACCCTTTAGGTGAAATTTCATATTATCGACTAAGACAAACTGATATTGATGGTAAAGAAACTGTTAGTTTGCCTATAACCATAAATTGTGGAATAAATGATGAAGAGTTTAATGTTCAGTTAATAGATAAAGGAGAGAATTTATATACTATTGTAGTTAATGGTTGTTATAATGACCTGAATTTTTATGTTACTGACCAGTTGGGCAGAAAAATCTATACAGAAAATATAATTAATCATAGTAATAATATTATTTTCTCTTTACCAGAATGTAGCTCTGCAATTTATAATATGGTTGTAATATGTGGTGATAAAATTGTTACCACTAAATTTTTCAATAAATAGATAAAATTTACCTATCTATACCACATTTAGTTTTTACTAATATTTTAAAAAATATTTACTATAAAAGGCTTGAACCGGTTTTATTTCCACCAATATTAACACCAATCATAAATTCATGAGATCCGTTGCTGTAGTTTTTTAAAGGACTAAATGTATAGTCAAAGGCATATCCTATAT
>CAYTAU010000191.1:0-3967 GCA_964435855.1 uncultured Bacteroidales bacterium
ATTGTCATTCTGATTCGCCTGAGGCGGAGAGGAATCTACTATTATAAGTTCTAATCAGTCGGGCGCCTGACCGATTCTATTTTTAGTCAGACACTAATGTTTAAAAACATTAAACCTTAGACCTTAATTGTCTTTGGTCATGGATGTTTTATTAATTTAGTTATATTTTGGTTATAAAAAGCAATCCAATATTTTATTTTTTTTCAAGCCCTTATTAATTTTTTTTCTTTACCAGTATGGCACTTGCAATACCAGAAAAGCTACAAGATTCTATCTTATACTGATAATTAGAATTATCTGTAATTTTTAGACATTTAACTAATTTATGATTATTCTCAGTAATTATTTCACTAGTTAATATAGGATATTTTAAATATTCATCCCATCCATTTTCTTTAATTAAATCTATGCCTGATGATTTCATTGTTGATTGTATCCCTTTAAATAAATTTTCTAATTCACTTAAGGAAGGTAATCTAAACATATCTGACTTCTCTTTATCAGTTTTATAATTGCTATATGCAAACATTTCATCAGGATAAATTTTCCATGTTAACTTATTTTTATTATCAACAATATTTGAATCTATATTTAGTAAAGTAGAACTACGGCTTATTTTTGCCGACTGTTGAGCTTCTTGTGCATAGTCAATAGCTTCTTGTGCTTGTTTTCTTTCTTTTTCTTTTGATGTTTTTTCTGTTTTTGTTTTATCCCATTCAATCTTATATCCCATATTTAGTACAAGATATCTTTTTTGGTCTTCATCTTCACAATAGCCCAAAGATATTATTTGGAAGCCCTTTATTTTTGGTTCATATGATATACTATATGATTTTTTTTCTTTTCTTTCTCCTTTTTTATCAGTTATTTTATAAACAGTATTTTTTATTGTAGTAGTTCTTATCTCATTTGGGGTTTCATATGTGTTATAAGATATCTTAATAAGTTCATTTTCCATATTTCCAACTTGTTCACCTGGAATTGAAATAAGTCTATTAGCATAAGTTGTTTTTGTATTATAATAGAGTTTATATTTTTTTTCAGCTTCAATCAATTCTTGTTCTTTTTTATTTTTTATATTTTTTTTAGCATTAAATTCATTGTCTATTTTGTTTTTCTTTTTTTGACAATCTGATAAACTTTCTGAAAAGAATCTATTTTCTTTTTCAATAGAATTTTTTTTAGCATTATATCTGCTAATTTTTTCCTTAAAATTATTTTTTGCATTTTCCATGTCCTTTTTGTAATCTTCATTTAATTTGTTTGAAATTTGTTGAATATCTTTAATATATTTTATTTCTACCGATTTAAATTCATGTTCATCCATAAATGAAATATTGCCATTTTTTTTGCATTCTTTTAATGCTCCTGGCTGACTTTCATCAACTTCATATATATTTATAAAATTATATGTTTTTTTTTGTTTATTAGTTTCATCAAATTTATTTTCTTTATTTTTTTCAAATACAGGAAGCACATCATAGCGTATAAGTTGATAACTATAATCAATGTTATCCTTTTTTTTTAGATGTTTATTTAAATCCTTATAATATCTAGCTGCCTCCTGGGCATTACCAGAAATAACTTGGGTTTTTTTGCTGTAATAATTGTCATTTTTTAGTTTTTTTAAATTATTTACATAATATTCCTGAGTTTTTTGTATAGCCATATTTTCCATTGAATCTAATAAACATTCTTTTGATTCTGATGTTTCACTGGAAGATAGTAGTTCAATTCTGCCAATTAAAAAAATACTTTTGGGAATTGTTTGCATCTCTAAACTTAAATCATCAAATAATTTTAAATTTTTTATCTCTTCTATAAGTTTATTATTTTCATCTCTTTTTTCTCCAAAGTCATCGATTTCTTTATTAATGTTAGATAGTTCATTCTTTTTCTCTTTTAACTCAATAGAAAAAGTATTAAATTCATCAATTTTTGTTATATATTTATTTTCTAAAACTTTAAACTCTTTACGCCATTCTTTTTTATTTATTCTTGTCTGTTGTAACCACTCATTATTTATTTTCTGTATCTTAGTATAATCATATTTATCTAGAATAGATTTATTTTCATTATATTTGTCAGATACTTCTTTTTCAATCTGGTTTTTCTGTTGCACAATTTGATTTTCTTTAAAAGATATAAATTCTTTATTAATATATTCAAATTCAAAATTTATTTTATTATTTGGTTTTTCTTCATAATTAGATTTATTTTTATTTATATCAGATTTATCATATTTTTGTTTTTTCAAATCTTTTTTATATTCCTCTCTGGCAGGAGCGATTTCTTTTATTCCTGTATAGCAACTTCGTCTTCTGTTTTCACATTTTTTCTTTAATTCTTTGTAATCATGATATTGTTTTTTCTTTGCTTTTTTCCCTGCATAATTTTTTAATTTATCTTCTATATTATTTATTGCTTTTTCATAATAATGAATTGCTTTTTTATAATCTTTTTTATTAGAAGGTAACCATTTGTAATAAATATCAGCAATCTGTTTTTGAGTATAAATGCTGGTTGGATTTTCGTCATCTACGTTTTTATAAAATAAAAGAGCATCATCATATTTTTCTTTTTTGAAATTTCTTTCAGCTATTCTAAAACATTTTTTACTTTTTCTACATATTTCTTTTTTTGGATTTTTTTGAGCATATACATTTAATGCATTTGTAAAAATCCATATTATTATAACTATTTTATACAAATATTTATATTTCATAATTTTTTTTTATTTTAATTTATATGATATACCAATTTTAAATCCAAATGCTTGGGTTTTAATATTTTTACTTAATCCTGATAAACTATTATAATCATCTGTATTTTTTGAAATATGATATTTTTCAGAAGAATTATAATTAGATATATCAGTGAGTCCAATAATAAAATAAGGGCCAAAACTTAAATCTATATAGTTATTTAATGGAGTAAAAATATAAAATGACACAAAGCCAGAGATATTCAAATTTTTAATTTGTTTATTATCAATTTTACCGGTAGATAAAGTTATTTTATCTGAATAGAAACCATATTCCGGAATATTTTCTAAAGTAACACCACCATACTGGGAATAATATCCTTTATAAGTAAAAGTTCCATTTGCCTTATAATTTCCTGACAGGAAAAAGGATAATTTAGTTCCTAAATTTATATTATATCCAATATTATTATATATCTTGCCTTGATATTTTATAAATACCGGGATATCTAAATAAATTAATTCTGCTGTTTCATTGGCATATCCGGAAATTCTCATTTCAACATCATCATCATCTTTATCCTTTGTATTTAATGTATCTTTATATTCATCTTTGGTAAATATTGTTTTATAATTACTAATTTCTAAACCTGAGCCAATAAATAAATTATCATTAATAAAATAATTTATTTGAATTCCCACATTATGTCCTTTTTCACTACTCTCTTCCAAATTTTCACTATGTATAATAGATATCGTAGGAATATAATATAGTTCAACAAGTAATTCAGGATTTATTTGATATGTATTAGTTTTAGTGGTAGTAGTTAAATCAGGAGTGATTTTTGTAGAGACAATGGTAACAGGTTTAGCACTAATTATTTTTTTTATTTTAAAATCTTTTAGTGAATTTTTTTGTTTAATAAATCCTATTTTAAATATTAGATTGAAATCATTTTTATAATCACCTTTTTTTTCATGATATCCTGATATTTTTTTATTTAATGTAACAATCTTAATATATTTATTATCACTTATTTTAACAATTCTACCTTTCATAATAGATTCCAATTCAACTGTTAATCCCTTATTGTAATATCTTGTAATATTATCAACATAATCATTTATTGTTATTAATCTATCAGTTATTCTCTTTTTTTTATTAGGTTCAATATCATTATATACATAAGCATCAGAAGAAAATAAATTTTTAAAATAATCAATATATGGTAAATAAATGAATGAACCTGTTTCTGTAAAACC
>CAYTAU010000192.1:0-3960 GCA_964435855.1 uncultured Bacteroidales bacterium
AACAAAACCTAAACAGCATATAAACGCAGTTTAGCCAAACGTTGGGCACCATAATATAAAAAAAATGTCTCTCATGAATATAAACAAGCAAAATCGAAATAAGAATTGTCAAAAGTATATATCTATGAAATATATTTTTGGTACAATATTATTGTTAATTTTTGTGATCAACAGTTGTAAGAAAAATAATCAGATTGATGACATCCTTGAAAATCATCGGATTGATGACATCCTTGAAAATAATGTTATTCCTTTGAAATATGTTGATTTAATTCCTGATACTAACTGGATAGATATTGATAATGACTCCCAAAAGGATATCATTCTTTATGATACAATAATACAATATGGAATACCTGGTGATACATTGTATTTAAATACAACTTATTTAAAATCAACTAATGAAAGTATCTCAATAAGTTGGGGAAGAGATTGCTATCCATATGCTGAATACCTGTTAGAAAAAGATTCAATAGTAGACAATTCTTTGGAGTGGGAATATTCATTTCTAGTATGGGGATCTGGTCCTTGGATGAATTATGGTCATGACCCAAATTACATTGGAATAAGATATATCAGTACTAATGATACTTTGTATGGCTGGATATATAAACCATCTTATAATTTTACAGAATACGCAATAGACACATCAGCTAATATTAATGGAAGTATTTATGCAGGACATAAAAATAAATAATAACGTTGCCCAACACAATGTAAAATGCATTAAAGCGCATTTTACACAAACCGTTAGGTGTAATACAATAAAAATGGGGAGAACCTCTTTTAAATATTTGTTTTGGTTTCTAATACTTTTTGCACAAATATCATTTTCGCAAGATTATAGTGAACATCGTAACGAAGCATATGAACACATGTCTTTAAAAACCTATGATCAGGCAATTATAGAATTTAATAAGGAATTAGACATTAACCCAAACGATGCTACAACTTATAATGATATAGGATGTGCGTATCTTTATTTAAAAGATTATAAAAAAGCACTTGCTAATTTAAAAATGGCAATACAGTTAGATAGTTCCTATGCTGAACCGCATTATAACATTGGATTATTTTATTATGACATGGGTAATTTCAAGTTAGCAATCTCCTATTATGATTCAGCAATTTCTGTTAGACCAAATAATGCCGATACATATAATAATAGAGGAGCTGCATTTCTTGCTTTAAAGGAATATAAAAATGCTCTTTCGAATTATAAAAGGGCAACATATATAGATAGCACCTATGCTAATCCATATAATAACATTGGGTTAATTTACCATGATTTGAAGAAATATCAGATGGCAATTTCATATTTCGATACAGCAATATCTCTTGATCCTTATTATGCTAATGCATATAATAATAGAGGCTATACAAAATATAAATCAAATTTGAATATGACAGCAATATCCGATTTAAAAAAAGCAATTTTGCTAAATCCTGAAATGAAAAGCGCATATTCAAATATTATATTAGTATATGAAAAAATTGGGCAGTGTGAAGAGGTTATCCTCTATTGCAATAAACTAATTCTCCATTACCCAAAAACTATCAAAGCTTATGAGAAACGTGCTATTTGTCGTGAAACATTAGGTAGAAAAGATTTGGCAATGAATGATTATAAAAAAGCAGAACAATTGAAGGATGAAAGAAAAAGCTTAACTCGTGGTATTCCTGATTATGTTTTTACTATTATATTTATCTTGATTGTAATATTTGTTTTAGCTATTATTACTGGTATCATAATATTAATAATAAATAAGTACAACACCTAACAAAAGTTAAAATAAATGTGGGCTGAAAAGTAAGATTGATAGCTTATTACAGGAAATTAGTTCCGCCAAATCTTTTGATTTTGGTAAAAAGGTATTAAATTAAAAAAATAAAAATATTTGGCTAAAAGGAAGATTGAATAAATTTGGGTGAAATACCCACACTAATTTTACCTTAGTCGTTAACAGAAATTCAGATTTAGTAAATCAGACAAAAATGAAGAAAATTATTTTCTTATTAATATCGTTGCTCTCTTTGTGTTCGAGTTATGCACAAACGCAAGATAGTTTAATTTCTCCTTTAATTATTTCAATTTCTGATGAGAATTATGAATTTGAAATATCGAAAAAGAAGGATGTAAACTTCTCTATTAAATGTGTATTACAAAATATTAGTGATAAAGAAATAATCATCACTCGTCCATACTGGAGATTAAACCCTTACTGGATTAAAATCGATTCAATCATCGCACCTCTATGCATAGGAATATTAAACTCAGTTGGTTATGGCATTGACACGTTAAAATTAAAACCGGGAAATAAAGTTGATTTTAACCTTTACATAGCAATGGATTTACTCTATAAATATAATGCAATTGAACCTGGTACTTATGAAGTATCGATAAAATATGATTATAATCTTGAAAAGATAAAAAAGTTTTACAAAGTTGGATTTAAAATAGATGATTTGCCACAGGATCTCGAGCAATTAATTAGTAAAATATATGAAGCTAACACTGGCTGGTCGAATAATGTTAATATTAAAATAACAGAAACCCAAAAGAGAAAAATTTCAGTTAACAAAAAATGAAAAGCATTAAAACGCTTTCTATTCGAGGCGTTATGGGCTATAAATTAAAATGTAATAAACAAATGAAAAAGAAAATATTAGTAGTAATAATAACATTAATAATAGCTATTGTAGGAATATCCTTTTATTTCTTAGAAAACCAAAACTTAAATGAATGGGATAATCCATCAGACAAAGATATGTATACTTACGCAATAGTATATACTCAGATTGAAACTGATATTTTGGAAGAAATAAAAAATAGCATTAGAGAATTATATCCCTTTGATAAGGTAGGAGAAGGTATATTTTGTTATAAACAGAAATGGAGAAATTCTGGATTTATTCGTTTAAATTTTGCACATACAAAAGATGTTGATTTAGCTTCTGAAGGTTTGAATTTAAAAACACACATTGAAGTTATTTTAAATAAACATAATGAAATAATTATCAGAGAAACATGTATCATTGACGATAAAGGGAATAAGTATTAACGGAAAAAATGTTGATTTGGCTTAAAATTAAAATTTTAAAAGAGAGTTTTCCTTTATTTTGTTATTATTGTTAAATGTTAAACAAAGGTATAGCTATAATAGAAATAAGTGTAATTGTACACTTATTGAATTGTTACCTGCAAGCTTGAAAGACAGAATATGAAATTTTTGAAAACATTGAAAATATTTTTTTTGATTACAATATCCTTGCTATATATAAATATAAAGCATGCTGTAGGTCAAGTATCTACTAATGATGCCGACAATCTGTTTTATAGTCTGAATTTAAATGGAGCATTAAATTCTTACCAGAAAATTTATAAAAACAATAAAGCAAGTGTTGAAGATAAAGCTTTAGCAGGTAGAAAACTTGCATATATTTCATGGCATTTTAATAATGATATAGAAAAGGCAAGAGAAATAATTAAAAGCACACTTAAATTTAAATCATATGAAGTTTATTTATACAGCGACCTGATTAAGTATGAATCACAAGCAAATAAATTTAATAAAGCAAAAGAAGTTTATAAAGAAGCATTACTAAATATTACATCTGAAAACAACGTTAATTTTATCAATATTGCTTATTCAAATTTAATTTTAAATGAAGCAATTTATAAAATAAAAAACAATCAACCAATTGACACTCTATTGATACAAGATGCATTGAACAAAATTGAAATTACAAATAAGTTCGACCCCGGTATTCTTAAATCTGCCAAAATTCAATTGGGCTTAGCATTGCTTTCTAAAGATGGAAAAGAAGCATTGAATGCATGGAATTTATATTTTAATATATCACCAAAACAAAAAGCAACACGATTATTAGCTAAACCACAAAAAGAATTATCCCAAATCTTATTAAACTGGTACAAAACCGATTTATCTGCAGAAAACA
>CAYTAU010000193.1:0-3915 GCA_964435855.1 uncultured Bacteroidales bacterium
ACAATGGGGGTTGTGTTCTTTAGTACATTATGGGCTTTTGGTGCAATGGCATTATTTAATATACCAATTTATGCTGTTTCAACAATGATTCCAGTAATGCTTATTGCGATAGGGGTTGCAGATGGAATTCATCTTTATAGTCATTTGCAACTATTCTTGCGGAAAAATCCAAATGCTACTAAAAAGGAAGCATCTATTGATATGATAAAAAATATGTGGAAACCTGTAGTAATGACTTCTATAACAACTGCTGTTGGTTTTGTTTCCTTACTTACTTCACAGGTTTATCCTATTAAATATTTTGGAATTTTCACAGCTTTTGGAGTGCTTATGGCAATGATATTTTCTTTAGTATTGATTCCTGGAGGAATAATGTTGTTTGGTTTGCCAAAAGTAAAAAAGCTTAAAACTAAAACATCAGAAAATGGGGGATTTGCTTTTCGCTTTGCTACAGCTTTAATTAAACGCAAAAGTATTTCTATTGTTGTTACAGCATTAATAATAATAGGCTCAATAATAGGATTGCAAAAAGTGTGGATCAATTCTAGTTTCCTTGATAAATTCGAAGATGACAGCGAAATAGTATTGACAGATGAGTTTATAAATGAGCATTTTGGAGGCACAACAACATTGAGCTTAATTCTCGATGCTGGTGATAAAGAAGGTGCATTTAAAGATCCTGAAGTTCTAAAGCTTGTCGATAAAATGCAAAGCAAAGTCGAGAATGAGGTGAAAAATTCAGAAGGGAAGATAATCGTAGGTAATTCTTTTTCACTTACTGATTATGTAAAACGAATGAACAAAGTAATGAATGCCGATAAAGAGGAATTTAATGTAATTCCAGAAAGTACAGAAATGGTTGCTCAATATTTATTGCTTTATGAAATGTCAGGTGATCCCGAAAACCTTAACAAAGTAGTTGATTATGATTATGAAAAGTTAAATGTAACATTTCAGCTAAAAAGCGATAATTCAAAAGCAATAAATTCGACAATTGTAGTTATTGAAACTTTTAAAGATGATTTCAGAAAGTATGGTATTTCACTAAAATATGCGGGTAGCGGCTATAAAGGACTTGTTTTTACAGATCTTATCCTTGAAGGACAAATAATGAGCTTAATTCTATCTCTTATTATAATAGTGATTTTATTGTCTTTAATGTTTAAGAATATAAAAATAGGATTAATAGGTGCTGTACCAATAATTATTACAGCATTAATCAGCTTTGGAATAATGGGATTTTTAAATATTCCACTAAGCACAACAACAGCTTTATTGTCTAGCATTGCCATTGGTATAGGTATTGATTATGCAGTACACTTTTTGGAACAGTATCGCACCAATGCCAAAAAAACTGGCGATAAATTACTTACAGCACAAAAAACAATGGCTCATTCTGGTAGAGCGATATTATTTAATGCCATTGTTGTAATTGCAGGTTTTATGGTATTACTGTTTTCTGTATTTCCACCAAATAGAGATTTGGGAGCATTAGTATCACTCAATATGTTTACAAGCTTTGTTGGTACACTTACTATTATGTTGATAATCTTATTTGTTGGCAATATCTATTTCAAAAAAAAAGAAAGTAATTAAATAATCATTAAAAAATTGAAATCATGAGAAATTTAAAATTAACAACAATCGTAATTGCAATATTAATTGCAGTAAGTTTTAGTGCTGAGGCACAATTGACAGGTACACAAATAATAGAGAAAACTTATAATCGTGCAACTGGCGATGACCAAACGTCTATGCTTACAATGACACTTACAAACAAACAGGGTAAGCAAAGGATTAGAAAAATTAAACAATTCACAAAAGATTTTGGTGATGTTGAAAAAAGCATAATGTTTTTTCAATCACCTGCTGACGTTAAAAATACATCTTTTATGAGTTGGAGTTATGATGCTGATAAGTCTGATGACCAATGGATTTATTTGCCAGCACTTAAAAAGACTAAACGTATTTCAAGTGATAGCAAAAGCGATTATTTTATGGGGTCAGATTTTACATATGACGATCTTGGTGACCGTAAATTAGAGGCAGATAAACACAAACTTTTAAAAACCGAAACTGTAAATGGCAAAGAATGTTATGTGGTTGAAAGTAGGTCTAAAGACGAAGATTATATGTATTCAAAGACAATTGCATGGATTAACAAAGCAAATTTTATTGGAGTTAAAAAGGAGTTTTACGATGAAGATGGTGAACTCTTAAAAGTATTAAGCATAAAAAAGTATGAGAAGATTTCAGGATTTTGGATTATAACTAATTCAGAAATGAAAAACGTTCAGAAAAATCACAAAACAAGTATGATATTAAGTAATGTTAATATTAATACTTCTGTTCCTGCTACAAAGTTCACCGAAAGAATGATGATGAGAGGATTGTAATTAATTATGAATTCAGAATTAACAATTTCTGAAACCATTAAACGATTGGATAAATGAAAATGATAAATAAACTTAAAATATTATTGCTGATTAGCACCTTTTTCTTTCTTTCATGTGAAGACATGTTCGACTACTCGTCTTATGTTGTAGATTTTGAGGGAGAAGATAAAGATGTTAATCAGACTAATATTAAAAGTTTATTGCAAAAAGATGCAGGCTCTACTATCAGAATAGCTTTTACTGGCGATACACATCGTGAATTTGATGAGTTTGACAGTTTTGTTAACGAGGTAAATTCTTTAAATAATACTACTCCCATTGATTTTGTAATACATGTTGGTGATATTGCTGATTTTGGATTACCACAACAATACCTATGGGGAAATTCATTTCTTTTAAATTTGAATTGTCCCTATTTTGTTGTTTTAGGAAATCATGATTTGGTAGGAAATGGTAGTCTAGCATATAGTGAGATGTTTGGTGAATATGATTTTAGCTTTATTTATGGCAATATAAAATTTGTATTTATTAATACTAATAGTCGTGAATTCAGTTTTAATGGAGAGGTTCCGAATGTAAATTGGTTAGATGCACAATTAAAACCCTCTAGCAATTTTACAAATGCTGTGGTAATATTTCATATACCACCTATGGATACAGATTTTGACTCAACATTAGAAGCAGATTTTCATTCAAGCATTGCTAAATATAATAATGTTCTGTTTACTGTTCACGGGCATTTACATCATCATGTTGTTTATACTCCGTATCCAGACAGTATAAAATATGTTAATGTATATAGTGTTTCTAATGAGAAATTTAATCTTATAAGTATTACTGATGGAAAGTTTGAACTTGAAACATACGAATTTTAAAGTATTTCTGATTTTAGTTTTTATCCTGCTAATTAGTGTGGAGTCGTGTTATAGTCAAGATACCTCTAAAGTTGATTCTGCTGCTTATAAAAAATTCTTGCCCGATTATGTGAAATTGCAATTTGCAGGTGGTATAGGATTTTTGTCTTCAGGGCTTGGTTATACTTTTTTTGATCACAAATTAGACGTTTCTTTTTTTTATGGGTATGTTCCAAAGTCATATACAGTAGATGATCTACATAGTGTGAGTTTGCAATTAACAGCTAAACTATTTAGTATTAAAAAATATAAAAATATTGAAATATTGCCATTAAATATTGGATGGTTTGTACATCATACTTTTGGAAATGAATATTGGGTAAGTTTACCAGATAATTATCCCGAAGATTATTATTGGTGGTCGCCAGGAAGAAATGCAGGAATATTTTTAGGTGGAGAAATAAAAACGAAATTATTTGCAAATAAAACACCTGCATCAGGAATAGCATTTTATGCCAGAATTGGAACACGAGGTTTATATTTATCAAGCAAATTCGGGAATTCAACTATTCCAATAAAAGATATAATTGAACTTGGCTTTGGAGTAGCTATTTATCGTTAAAGTAAATATTATTCATTTTAGAATAATAGATAGAAGAGTTAAT
>CAYTAU010000194.1:0-3901 GCA_964435855.1 uncultured Bacteroidales bacterium
ACATATCGATGGTATTTAGAATTAAGCGGCATAAATGATTAGCCTTTGATGTTTACAATTCATATTTTATTATAAAGACTGGTTTAAATGCATTATCTTGTGAACCACCGCCTATTATAATATGTTCTATATTTTTATAATTTTGATTTTTTATTGATAGAATATTTTTTTCAGAAATATCCTTGATTTAATGAAGGCGTAATTGCAGAAACTAATCTTCTATGTTTAGTTATTGTTTTTAAAATTTCCATTTAAAAAAATATTTGTCATTTCCGTTGTTATGCCTTCACTTTCTGTTATTAAACAAATAAATCATTAGTAATCCATTCTATTAAACGCCTCCGCATTGGATGAAACCATAGAAAGATGAAAATGATTGTTGAAAATAGGATAATTACAATATAATTGAACAACAATAGAGTATAAATTTGATTTAATCTATTTTGAATTAAAAGACTCGCGGTTACTACAAGTAGACACATGATTAAAATTAACCTGCTTTCTTTTGGTAACAATTCAATTAAAGAAATTTTATTTTTTATATGATAAGAGAAACAAATCATACAACTTCCTATTATCAAAGAAATTGCCCATCCAACCACTACACCTGTGCCTCCAAATAATAATCCTAATAAAACTCCTAATCCCAAGTTTAGACCTGCTTTTGTTAAATGACTTACCACATTCCATTCGATCTCGCCAGAACCTAAATTTGCAAAGTATGCTGGTCCTTCCAATGTGTTAAAAAAACGTGCAATCAATAATAATGTTGCAAAAATCACGAAATATTGTTCGAGATGTCCAATCCATAACTCAGATATCGCCGGAGTGCTTACTATTAATAATGAAAATAAAGGCACAGAAAGATAAAAACATAATTGATAGGAAACCATATAAATTGATTTTATTTTCTCTGGCAGTCTTTCCTGTAGATTTGCAATTGCAGGAACAAGCACCTGATTAACAGATACAAGGAGTGATCTAAATTGTAGAACCATTTTATTTGCCATTTCATAGTATCCAACCATAGTAAGGCCGCTGAATTTGCTGAGTAATACCTTTGTGACTGGATCACAAAGCATAATTGTTACAGATATTATATTAAAATTTATCCCATAGCGTATAATTTCCTTAAAAGTATTTTTATCCCACTGGCATGGAATAACAGGCAGTGGAGCTATAAATCGCTTAATTAAAATCCAGCTACATAAAAAAATGAAAGCATTTTGAGCCACCTGAGCATAAGCTAAGCCAATAAGTCCGTATCTTGGAGTGAGGATTAATGCCAGAAAAAAGTAAAACAAAGCGCCTATCATCAAAAGTATATTTCTAAGATAAATGCGCTGGCATCCGTCAAGACCTGCATTAAATATACTTGCGATCATCAAAATCCATAAAGCGAAAAATGAAAAAGGCAAGATTTTAAGGGCAAAAGAGAGAGACTCTGGAGATATTACAAGCCCTAATATCCATTTTATGGGAGTATATAAAGCAAGAAGAGTAATCCCTATTGAAACAGCAATTGACAATGCGGCAGTCTGAATCACTTTTGAAACATTATCAGGTTCCCCTCGCGCAACATATTTTGCCACGAATTTTACTACGCTCCCCGAAAACCCCATATTTGCAATTTGAGTGACCGAAGTCGTTGCTAAAATCAGTGACCAAATGCCTAATTTTTCTACACCGATGGTTTTTAACAGAAAACGATAAAGAAAAAATGAAACAATGCTAATGACAATAATTTGAAATACTGACATTAGTGCATTTATAAATATCTGCCGTTTCTGCATTTTTATTAGTTTTGCATAAAAAGAATATTGTCATACTTATATTGGTTGTCTTTCAGCAAATGTCGCGAAAATTTGCCATCCTTGAATTCATAAGGTTGGTAATTTTTATGTTTAAGATAGCTTACGAGGTCTTTACTTATGGGAACACCTTCAACATTAAAATCACCAACTTCAATTGAGATTATTGGATGAAATTCTGCAATAGTTTTCTCCATGCCGAGAAGGGTTTCGTATTCTGCACCTTCCGCATCGATTTTTATAAAGTCAGGTCTTATATTTTTGTTTTTTATATACTCATCAATAGTCAAGGTTTCGATTTTATATTTTTTTGATGTTACCTTGTTTAAAATTTTTTTAGGTAATCTAGCCCTGTATAGTGAATTAAAAGCAGAATATTTAATGCCATAATCATTTATATTGATATTTGTTTTTATTGAGAATACTGCTTTATTATTAATAAAAATATTATTCTTTTCTAAAACATTTCTTTCTAGTATCTTAAACGTGATTGGCGTGGGTTCAAAAGAATGAACTTGTCCCTTTTCACCCACAAGATACGACCCAAGCAGGGTAAAATATCCGAAGTGGGCACCTATATCCAAAAACGTCATTCCAGGCTGTAAACATTTTAGAAACATCTTTGTTGATCCTTCTTCAAAGAAACCATAGCGGTATAAACTCGTTGAAACATTTTCAGGAATAACTACAAACATATCTTCATACCAAAAAGTTTTTGCCTTTATCTCGGTTTTTTTGTTAAAGCTTATTAAAAATTGTGAATAAAGCATTCTAATTGGTGACCCTATTAGTTTCTGAATTTTTGTTTTTTTTGAAAGAGATACATTCTTGTCAAGTGATATATAAAGATTAGCTTTGTCCATTATAATTATATTTTTTATTAGGATACTATTATTTTAAAGAGTATTTTGCCTCTATCAACCATGTTTTATAGCGCTCTGTTAAAATCACTTTTTCGTGCTCATGCAAGGCTGTTCTCCAGATACCTATAGCACCTCTATTTTCTGAAATATGATCCGGGTGCAGCAAAGTCTGGCTATTAAATTTAACAAATTTTTTAGGGTCTATAAATTTTTTCAATAAAGATTTGAGTTTGGCAGGTGTTTTTGATTTTAAAAAAACCAACAATATCCTACTAAAATTGATTTCAGTGGTTTTTGCTATTCTACTCATATTTTCCAAAGAACATTCTTTCACAACTTTATCAATAACTTCCTTACCCGGGTTTAATTCAATAAAATTACTTAACGCTTTAATACCTCCATAAATATTACAAACTAAATCTTCATATTTTTGAAAAAAAACATTAGGAATTTCTTTTAAGGAATAATATATTTGAATAGCTTTATCTAAGCTTATTAAAAGGCTATCATTATCTTTATATTTCCATTTCGTCTTTGCCGAAACCGCTACATCTCTAATATCCCTGAATATGTAACATATTTTTACTGTATTATTTTGTTCATTTTTTGCTATTCCTTCTATTCTGGGATGTAATGCATGAGTTTTTATTACATAATGCCCCTTGATATCTATCCAATTGTTTAGCTGCTCTTCCTTAAGAACATAGAGCTTGCCGTCGTAATATCCACGCCCTGCGCCTATTCCCATATTTTCTACTATAGATCTTGCGAGATTATATTGAAGGGTTGAGCCAGATCGAATCATTCCATTACATACAATTAACATAATAACCTCTGTATAAAAAGGAATCCACAAGGATTATGTCTACACATTGCACATTTAAAGACCATAAAGCGTTCAACGATTGTGAAAAGTGGACTGTAAAACATCGAGGTACGAGATGCAAGCGTTCATTTTGATAAAAAGCTCATTGATAAGAGTCCCATTTTTCTTGAATGAATTATAGGAAGGGAATAGGCTTGTGTGTCAAGAAAAAAACGTCGCAACATATGGTTTGCTTTGGGTTATTCTTTTACGTGTGGGCTTGTAAATAATGCCACTGTTGGTAAGTTTGACCTGCTTGGCTGAATCAGGGCAAACTCCTGTCTAAATCATAGCTTCTTTAAATGCGATTTCAATAGATCTGTAAAATATCTCGAAATTCTCATTAACGCATTGATAATACT
>CAYTAU010000195.1:0-3862 GCA_964435855.1 uncultured Bacteroidales bacterium
TATCAACCATAATTGAAAATAACACTTAAGGCAAAAAAATTCTATAAAAATATACCCATTTCTTTAGATCTGCGGATTTAAGCTACAAGCTCGCACCAACAGGGGTACAGAAAGCTAACCATTAAGGTTAGCTTTTTTTGTTTTTATACGCAAACCATCAGATTTAATCCATATTTCATTATCATCAATTTTTTTAAAAAATTCATAATTTTGTTTTATATAGTTAATAATAATTGGAAATCGCTCCTCATTATTAATTCCACCAATTTGATTTGACCAAAAATTATTCTTATAAAGAATAATTTTAACATTTTTCTTTTCTAAATCTTTAATAATCTCGTCTTGGTAAAAATATGGCGAAGCAAACCACACAACAGGAAATCTAGTAGGAGATGGTTTATTTATATAATAGTACCAAATAGCTTCGGAAGTCATAGTGAAAAAGCTATCATTTTCTCCAAGATTATTTTTTATAAAGTTAATTGTATTTTTATAATTGTCAGGAATAAAATCAGAGTCGTTTTTATTATAAGGGAAATTCTTTACAAGTAATTCGTTGTTATAAGTTTTATAGAAACCAGCAGTAGTTAACAATGTAACAGATGCTATTGTAAAAATGATTAATATATTATTTAGCAACCTTCTTTTCTGAATAAAAATGTGGAGGTAATATTTAATGAAAATATATATTACAAGTATGTAGCTTAGAGTAAACGAATAGATAATATGATCCCAGTCTGAGCGCCCTAAGGCACTTCTGAAAAAAAAGATTGACATTACAAGGAGAAATATTTCTATAAGATGGGTCTTCAGATATTCTAAGAGCGAAGACGACATATTGCCTTTTTTAAATGATTCATTCAGCAGATTATAAATAATCAAATATGCATTTAATGCTATGATAGAGATAGGTAATAAAAAATTTATGTCGTAAAATTGATATTTTTTTCCATCCATAAGTTCTTTATACTTTGGCATTTCCATGAACACAAATTTGAAGAAAAAGTAGAAATCCCACTTCAATAAAAAACCTAACAGTACTAAAGCAGAAACTATACCAAAAGCTGAAGATATTATGTAATGTTTAGCGAAGCCTTTTTTCATAAAAAATAAGAACATAACCGGAGAAAATAACAGAAAAGTAGCAAAAAGATAAAACCCTCTGTCTATAGAATAAGAAAAAGATGCTAAAGGAACGAATGAAAACAAAAATACGACCAAAATGAATTTTGCTATAGAAAAGGGTCTGTCACTTGTAATAAATTTGTTTAAGTATAAAAATAAAATAATAAAAAGAAAAGTGGTTATATCCCTTGGTAGTATTATTAGCAGTGGCGGAAGATGAAAATAATCAGATAAGGAAGCAAATGTTAAAATTAGAAAACTTATATGTGCATATAGATAATTTTGACGGAAGAGCTTTAAGAGCAAAATAAATAATAAAATAAAAGATAATATTTTTAGAATTGATTCAAGCGTTCTTGCCGATCCAATTGATTTGCCAAATAATTTAAATGCAATTACTGAACGTAATGGATCTTGAAAAATACCATGAACAAAAACTATTTCTTTATAAGGGGTCTTATCTGCCATGTAGGATATAGCTGTTCCTAGTGATTCTCCTTCATGAAACGAATCGACATGTTCATCCTTTGAATGGTATGTTGGAATATTCAATGCCATAATCACTACAAAAATGACGGATATGGGAAACAGCTTATTACTGCCCATTTTCTTTGATTTAAAAGATAAACCTTTGATATTTAGCTTTGCGGGATTTTTCGTATTGATAACTTTCTTTTTTTTTCTAATGATAGAAAAAAATAATATTGTTAAAATTATTGAGGGTAATGTTATTATAGTAATAAATTTTATTATATCGTTCGCTGGATTATAATTAATTTGGGTTAAAAGCCCGACAACCCCATATGGGTTATTAAATGGTAATACTGCTATTTTTTCAGATATAAATAAGGCGATTGCAATACCTATGATATAAATCCCAAATAACAAAGATAGGTTAATGAGGATATCTCTATTTTTCTTCATGATATTCTTTCTCCGTATTTATATTCCATATATTGACCTTTGATTTTTCCCCTGAAATTATATTCTGTACCGCAGTTATTGCAGTAAGTACCGAATGATCTTGATTGTTGTATTTGTGCATTCCGTTTCTTCCAATTAAAAACATATTCTCAAGTTTATCAGTAAATTCAGTAATTACATTAAACTTTGAATAAGTTCCAAAATAGGCAGGATAAGCTTTAGGCATTCGAATTATTGTACTATCGAGGACTTCATTTTTATCAATAATATCAATGCTGTGTAATTCGTCTATTGCAAATTGAATAAATTCATTGTCCTTCTTCTCCCATAATTCATCGCCTTCATTGCAAAAATATTCCAGACCAATCCAAACCTTTTCAGTGTCAGCTACCATATAGGGTGACCAATTATTAAATATCTGCAACCTGCTAATTTTTACATCACGTTCTTGTATATAAATCCAGTTGTCAGGAACTAAATCATGTAGAGTGATGATTTTTGTTTCGTTTTTAATTCTAAGCTTATTTAAAAGTAAACCTACAGTTATAAAATCGCGGTATTGCAAGCCGTCACTTACTGTTTTTACAATAGAAGGCACTTTGCTTCCCATTGCATTTATTAAGTCTATAACAGGCATGGTAGAAAAGAAATAATCGCCCTTTACTACCGATTTCTGTTGAGTTACATGATTATTATAACTTATTTCAGTCACTTGATTCTCTGCGATATTTAACTCAATAACCTCGGCGTTTTTAATAATTATTCCTCCTTTTTCTTCAACAATACTGGCAACGGTTTCCCACATTTGACCAGGTCCCAATTTTGGATACATAAATTGTTCTATCAAACTGGTATCGGTATTTTTTTGCTCAATTGATTTTTTGTTTTTGAAGATAGATTTTATCGCATGAAGTAATACTCTTGAAACAGATAATTCTTTAATTCTTTGTTTGCCCCAATCTGCTGCAATTTCAGTACATGAAACCCCCCAAACTTTTTCTGTATAATCCTTGAAAAATGTTTTATACAGTTCTTTGCCAAATCGACTAATGAAAAAATCTTCTAATGAGTTTACATTTTTAACAGGGAATATCTTAACCCAAAAATAAGTCCAACCAATTATAATAATTCTGACAAACCCAAGATTAGATATTGTCTTACTATTAAGGGTGATTGGATAATTAAAAAATTTCCTTAGAAAGAAAATACGAGACAGCCTTTTTCTGATAAGCATTACCTCATCTTCCTTTTCAGGATCAGGGCCATCAGGTGTAAGTTTTACATGAGTTTGCTTTTTCTTATAATTAATATCTTTAAGAATATCATCTTTAGAATCAGAACCTTGTATAGGTAAGATATCTTGCCACCACTTCATTACCTTGTTGGATTTCGAAAAGAACCGATGCCCTCCAATATCCATTCGATTCCCATTGTGAACGACTGTTTTCGAAATCCCACCAATATCATTAGTTCTCTCAATGACTATTGGTTTTATATCAGTTTTTGTTATAAGTTCGTAAGCAGCAGTTAATCCTGCAGGACCAGCTCCAATAATAATTGCTGTTTTACTCATTGTTGAGATTATTATTTATTAAAAGCATTATTCTCTCTTTTAAACATGGTTGGTAACGAGAGTTCACGCAAAAACTCCCAAATAATACAATAAAGATAATATTTTTTTTAATTTTCAGCCCCCTTAAATTAAACCTTGATAAGATATCAAAAATTTATTGTATATTTTTTATTGCCTGTTTTAATTCGGGAATAGTTATGGGTTTTGCAATAATAGTTCTGTTTTTATCTATTAGTAACA
>CAYTAU010000196.1:0-3852 GCA_964435855.1 uncultured Bacteroidales bacterium
AGCATAATTCGTTTGCATGTAGACCTAAATGTCGATATAATCTAATATATAAGTTAAAAAGAGAAATAAATCCACCTGTTAGGATGAAGCTTCATCTGAAAGCTAAAAATGTTGAAGCATTAAAAGAGAGGTTTGATTATTTGTAAATTAATTTTTCTTAATCTTTGGCATATGTAAAGGTGTTCCATTGTAGTTTTTAGAATATTTCGGAAATTTTACGTTTAAGTATTTTTTCGTTCTATTATACATGATTGTTGGATAATTCTTTTCTCCATTTCCTGCAAATATAATCAGATTACAAACATAATCTTTATTGACATGTTGCTCAATAAACGCTGAAAATTTCTCAAATTCTTTACAATTGCCGGAAATCAATTCTTTTTTTGGACTTTCTAAAGGTCTTATACTCCATAGATCGTAAATAGAGAATATATCTGATTTTATTCTTTCAATAAAATTATCATTGTAATACGTGAAGTCTTGTGTATTTATCATAATTCCTTTATAATTTATCAAAGTTTACTTTTAAAGCTTTTACTGTTGCATTAAGCATTATTGTAGGATGATTCTTCCAACCATAGCCAACATAAATAACTAATTCAAATGATTCGTCTTTATCTGCATGTTCTTTTATGAAATCGGAAAATCTTGCAATATCTTTTGTTCTTCCGCCAGTCAATACGTTTGGCAAATCATCCAAAGCTCTTATATTCCAAAGTTCATAAATTGGGAATATCTCTTTTATTACTTTTTCTACAAAATTCTCATTGTAATTCAGGATACCTATAATATTTTTCATGCCACTTTTTTTAATTATTATTAAAATTTCAATGGCACAATATTATAACAAGCGGAAAAACTGCTTTCCCTTAAGTGACACTAACTTCACTAAGTGCCCTTAATTGCCTCTAATTGCTCTTAACTTCCCTTACATTATATTACTCAACAACAATTTTCCTGTTAATTATTCCTTCATCACTTACCAGTTGCAAAGTATTTACTCCTGTGTCTGGCTCATATCTATTGTTTCCAAATTGCCTTAAGGCATTAATTCCTTCAAAATTTCTCTAATATTTTGTGATGGTCTGGGTACATTTGAATTAATTAATTTGCCTTCTTTATCTATTAAAATAAAGCGTGGAATTGAATTAATACAATACTTTTTACATATTTCGCTTTCCCATGCTTCAGGTGCATGCAACTGAATACCCTTCATGTTTTTATCTTTAATCATTGTTTCCCATGCAGCTTTATCTCTATCAACCGAAACACTTACAAAAACAATATCTTTATTTTTAAACTCTTCTTCAAGTTTTTCAAGATGTGGCAATTGTCCAAGACATGGGCTACACCATGTTGCCCATACATCAATATAAACATATTTACCAGTAAAATCGCTTAAGGAATATTCTTTCCCCGTAATATCATTGCCTGTAAAAGATGGAGCAGGCTTGCCTTCTACCAAGCCTTTTAAATTTTCAATTTTCTCTGCAATTTCTTCTTTATAATCTTTTGAAGTACATTGTTTGTTAAATTGCTTAACAAGCTTTTTATCATAATCAGCACCTGCTCTGTTCATATAATTGTCAATATTACTACTTAATAAATAATTCCTGATAATTTCAGAACTTACAATTTCGTTTATTATCTCAAAGGTTTTTTCGGTTCTGAGCAAAATAGGAGTTTCCCTATCAAGATTATTTTTTTTATTTGTTTTTAAATAAATATATCTTGAAGCAAAACGTGTAAATTTCCTGTCTTTAATTAATGTTGAATCTTCGGCAGAAAGTTTTTTTATCATTTCTTCATTCTCTTTGAGTTTATTTGCAATTTTATTTTTTAAAATTTCATTTGAACAATATTTTTTAAAATCTGCATAATATTCAGGCTCCTCAGAAAATGTATAGTTACCCTCTAAAAATACGTATGCCCTGTAATGATGGCAGTAATCTTTATAATCTTTATCAAATAATTTATTGTTTTCAATAATATTAACCAATGCTGCGGTATATCCATACAATTCGGTTTCATATCTAATACTGTCTTTTTTATATTCTTTTTTTGCAAGGTAAGTTAAATAATTATTTATAGCCAATTTATAACGGTTATAACTAAAAAACGATGTATCGAATTCTATGTGGGAATATACATTCTTATTTAAAAAATCATCGCTAAATTCATAAACAGTATCTTTATTATATCGTTCATAAGCATATTTTAAGCCTCTGATCTTATTCAAATTTGAATATTTTATTTTTATTCTTTCTTCTTTTATAAAATTTTCGGGTAAGTTTTCATTTTCTCGTATTAAATCTTCAAGTAGATTATTGTTTATTTTTTCAAATCTGTTAAATCTTTCTGCAAGTTTTTCGGGTGATATATTTAACAATTCTTTATGCTGGTGTACATTGCTTTTTAGCATTTCGTCAAGCAAATAAGCTTCGATAATATAATTATTTACTTCGGCTCCTCTGCCTGAATATTTTGCTGTTTCATCAAAATATTTTGTGTCAATTGTCATATAAATACTATCTCCGGGACTTAAATATATGGTCTGAATTTCACCTCCATGAAAATAATTATAATAAGCTTCCTCACCATCATTAATATTTGTTTTAAAAACTCCATTTGTGTCGATTTCTACCGAAAAAACAGTATCCCTGTTATATTTTTTATAAATCTTAATTTTATCGCCTTTTGGGTTTGTTATTTTACCCGAGAAAATTATATTCTGCCCATAAGTAAAAACTGTTATTGCAGATAACAAAATAATTAGTGTGTTTTTCATAGTTTCTATTTTATTAGTTTTTAATTGTTTTCTTTTTGATTAATTACTTCGAACTTTTTTTTATCTTTTCTTTTTCCATTCAAATCAAATTTTCTTACTTTAGCCTTTTCCTCTATATTTGTTTCATCAAGATAATTATATTTTATTTCTATTTTTCTTTTTTCATTTGTTGAAAAATAAGTAATTTCTTTTTTTAATTTTTTTAATTTATTTCCTCTGTATTTTTTTTTCTTTATGACAATTATTTCTGGTTTAAATTTTTTTGAATAAGAATATTGTTTTGTTAATATTTCATTTTCTTCCTTTTTATCATAATGCAAATATAAATAGGTTATGTATGTTATAATTCCATTAGAGTCATAACTTTTATCAAAAACTTTCTTTTTTTTATGATTTTTAAGTGTGTATTCATAGAAAGTTTCCCTTTTTCCACCATCTACTATTTTACTTTTTTCATATATTAGAGCATCAAGAGAATCATAAAACATTATTTTTGTTTCATAATTTGAAACAATTGTATCTGTTTTAGAATAGTTTTCCGGAACTTTTTGCCCATTAATAATTCCATTTAAACCAAGAAATAAGCTTCCTGTTAAAAATAGTTTTATGCCAAAGTTTAGTATTTTTTTCAAATAATAGTAATTATTAAAAATTAATCCTGTTTAGTTCGACGTAGGCTACCACGTTCAACTGGTAATTTATCTTAGGTTTTTCAAAATCCCAAATTATACTCATAACACTTATTGTCAACAAAGTATATAATAATATATACTTCAGGATAACCAAGCACCAAACCATCTGATTCAATATATGGTACTCTTACATGTGTTTCGCGAAACTTAATTAATTTGCTATCCTGCTTTGGTTTTTTACTATAGGAGAGAGGTTTTGATGATACTGCTTTCCATGTTAAGGCTTCAATATTATAATTAACAATATTATCCCATTCATTCCCTATGTTTTGAATAAAATGACATTTTTCAGATGAACCCGCACCATAAAGAAAAATTTTCCCGCTACCAAATAAAAATGCAATGCCTCGTCTCTCAGTAAGTGTATCAGGA
>CAYTAU010000197.1:0-1753 GCA_964435855.1 uncultured Bacteroidales bacterium
TGCCCAAGGTGCCATTTACCAATCAGACCGGTATAATATCCAGCCTTTTGGAGCAATGTCGGCCAAGTAACAAACTCCGGCTCAAGACCGTTGGAGCCGCTGATCCAGTCTGGAATTCCGAGTTCGCTGGAGTATCGGCTGGTCATAAGTACTCCACGGGATGGACTGCAGACGGGCGTTGTCGTAAGCATGTTTCCAAACGCCATCCCTTCCTTTCTCAGCAGATCCAAATGGGGCGTGATTGCGCCTTTGTGCCCTGTAAATGATGGCGTCCAGGCTCCCTGGTCATCCGTCATGATGAATAGGATGTTGGGCGGTTTTTGATCTTGTGTGCTTTCTCTTGCGAACACGAGGTTAGGCATTCCGCTGAGCACCACACTTACTAGAACTAATTTCAGGATATTGTGTCTTTGCATTGTTGTATTCCTTATGTCGAACGTTACGCACCAACCTGAGCGCACGGAGCAAGCGATAGGGTGAATGCTCTGGTTCAAGTAAGCCGCTACGCGGCAGTTTGATTTAAAGAAGTACTCATGGCATACTGCTGGCTGGTTAAGGTCGGCAACTTCCACCCGACAAGGATTTCGCATTAACTGCGAAAATAAAGGAAGATGCCATGAGCAAGATATTGTTAACAAAATTAAACGAAGACCTCAAGCTTGCAGGTTATGCAAAAAGGAGTCGTCAGTCGTATGTACGGGCGGTGCGTCAATTAAGGAACTTCTGGGGATGTGACCTTGAGGAGATTGAAGAGCAGCAGGTGCGGGAGTACTGGTTGCATTGTAAAGATGAGTTGGACTGGATGCCTGCTACTATGCGTATTAGCTATAGCGGTATTAAGTTTTTCTATAAAAATACATTAAGGCGCGACTGGGAAACGTTGAAGCTTTTGAAGATCAAGCAACAGGTAACACCTCCGACGGTTCTTTCTGTTGATGAGGTTCGTAAAATCCTTGTCGCATTGCCTACTCAAATGAATCGTGCATTCTACACGGCCATATATACACTTGGTTTACGGTTGGGCGAAGCCCGTCATCTAAAACCTGAGGATATTGACAGCCAGCGTATGTGCGTGAGTGTAAAAAACTCAAAGGGAGATGACCGTCTTGTGCCATTGCCAGAAAGTACTTTGCTAGTCCTGCGGGATTGGTGGAAGACTCACCGTAATATACATTGGTTGTTTCCTGCACCGGGGCGTGATGGAAAGCAGGCTTCTACTGCAACTCAACCGGTTTCGGAGACTACTGTTCAGGGAGCCCTGCGTCGTACTGTTGTGAAACTTAAAATCATCAAGCGGGTTTATCCGCATGTGTTCCGGCATTCCTATGCCACTCACATGCTCGAAGCCGGAGTTCCTATTGTTCATGTCCAGCGCTGTCTGGGTCATCGCAGTCTGGTGACAACCATGATCTATCTTCATGTGACGGAGCTTGGTGAGCTCGTTCCCGTGAAAAACTAAACCAGCTTATGCGTGGGGTGCTTTCATGAATCATATCCAGCAAATATTCAGAGACCACAGCAACGCTTATCTAGAGCGTTTTGGTGACAGGATGCCAGAGGTGCATAAAAAAGTAATTGATGCCATTTGCGACTGTCGCAGCGGCGAGTGCGGACATCATATTTTTGCCTGCACAGACTGCGGGAAGACGCATGTAGCCAACAGCTCATGCGGCAATCGTCATTGTCCTGTATGTCAAAATGATAAAGCCTCTCAATGGATATATAAACAGCAGCTTCGTCTTTTACCCTGCAC
>CAYTAU010000197.1:1853-3832 GCA_964435855.1 uncultured Bacteroidales bacterium
ATGATAAAGCCTCTCAATGGATATATAAACAGCAGCTTCGTCTTTTACCCTGCACTTATTTCATGGCGACATTCACTATTCCTGAAGAGCTGCGGGCAGTAGCCCGCAGTAATCAGGCGGTGGTATATAAAGCCATGTTTGAAAGTGCGGCGGAGTCTCTACGTACCCTTGAAGCTGACAAACGCTTTGTGGGATGCAATATTGCCGGGTTCTTCGGTGTGCTACATACATGGGGACGGCAACTGCAATATCATCCGCACATGCACTTTGTTGTTCCCGGCGGCGGTCTCTCTAAAGATCGCTCGCAATGGATAAATGCGAACGGCAATTTTCTTGTGCATGTGCGTGCGCTGTCAAAAATGTATCGCGGCAAACTACAGAAAGAACTGGCGAAGGCCGGTCTTCTTGATCAGATCCCTGCCGGGGTCTGGTCACGGGACTGGGTTGTACATTGCAAGGCTGTTGGCGATGGTCGTCGTACTATGAAATATCTTGGTGCCTATGTTTTTCGTGTGGCCGTTTCGGCTGCACGGATTGCATCTTACGACGGAAATGTCGTTCGTATTAAATACCAGAAGGTCGGTTCATCGAAATGGCGTTTTATGACTCTTGATGTTTTTGAGTTCATGCGACGTTTCCTTCAGCATGTTCTGCCAAAAGGTTTTATGAAAGTGCGGCACTATGGATTCATGTCGCCAAACTTTTCAATCTCCATTCAGAAAATCAGAGAGATGATATGTGTGCTGTATGAACTGCTCAGATCATGTCCTGTAAAATTGAAGCCACCAAAGCCGCCGAAGCCATTAAGCTGTCCCAGCTGTCAGGCTGTAATGAAGTGGATGAGGTTCATTCCACCGGGATCGGCAGTTATGCCATAGCCTCCTCAAGTAAAAAGGTCGGATGAAATCCTGCCTTAAATCTGACAACGCCTGCATGCTTTCTGAAAACAGACGGAAAGCGTGGCAGGTGGGGTCTGCCTATATTCAGAAAACAGGAGCTTTTTGTATTCAAAAACTGCTAGAAAATAGTGCCGATATCTGTTGCTCCAGTATATTCTACCTAAAAACACTTCATCTAATTCAGCGTGGCTTGTATTCCGGCACCAGGCCATCGAACCAATCCCCCTAGAGGCAACCGTCTCTTAAATCTACCGCTCTTCTTGAACCAAGGATTAGTCCCGACCACTACGCTCGTTCCTCGCTACGGATCGGAACTAATCCTTATTTTGTTCGCCTTAACTTTTTTATTTATTGTTAATAACATTCTTTTTAGAAGCACTCGTTACCAAATATTATTGCTGTTCCTAGTTTCGGCATTTATCTTATTATAGTTGCGTTCTTTACAGCCGCGGATCGGACGAGCTTCGCTTTGTACCAGTTCAACAATCGTGATGGTATTGGTTCCCTTTTTCAATATGGTGGCAGGGCAGAAAAGGCGAAACTGAGGTCCAACATTCCAGTAACGGCCTAGATTGAAACCGTTCACATATACGGTGCCTTTAGTATATTTTGACATATCAATAAAGGTGTCCTCCACTTTATTCAGTGTCAAATCGGCCCGAAAAACGCCGCCAGGCATGCCGTCATTTTTGGCCGTTTTTACATCGGCTACCGATTTTACGTCTAGCGGCATAGGTGTTACCGTCCAATCTTTCAAGGGCTCAGTGCCAAAAAGGACTTTGCCATAGAGACCTTTGCGGTCTTTTTCCATAAAAATATGAAAATTGATGTGTCCCATCGCCTCTACCCAGAAAACCAACTCTATAGATTTACTTCGTGCAGGGACCTTGATTTGTTTGTTGTTAGATTCAAAGTCGGTCCGGCGGTCGACTGTACGAATCAGTTTCCCATCAACGAAGATGTGGCCATAATCATGAAAGAATTCATACTGCAGAATGGCCTCTGGACCTGCCGGGATCTGTGTCTGGTAAATAGCCATCCCTTGATTCTGATTGAACTGTTCAAAGTAGGGCGGGGTTT
>CAYTAU010000198.1:0-3825 GCA_964435855.1 uncultured Bacteroidales bacterium
TAAATATTTTTAATTTTTTTAACGCCATATAAAATAATACTCAATTTAATTATAACTTGTTTATTTACTTAATACTTTAAATTCAACCCGTCTGTTTTGTTGACGACCTTCATCAGTATCGTTTGTGGCTACTGGTTGGTCAAAAGCATAACCTTTAAATTCCAATCTTTTTGCATCAATGCCTTTACTAATGAGGTGTTCTACAACTGCCTTGGCTCTGTTTTCTGAGAGGCGTTGGTTTGTAGTTCTTGAACCTCTATTGTCAGTATGTCCTGAAATTTCAATTCTGGATGTTGGAAAATCAGTTAATAATTTCACTAATCTTTCTAATTCAGGAAAAGATTCCGGTCTTAAAGTGGCTTTGGCATAGTCGAAGAAAATATTTTTAAGAATAATCTTTGAGCCAATATCCATTTTATTTAATAAAATATCTTTTGTTATTTCCTGATAATTTGTTGCAGCCGGTATATTAAAGTTTTCTGAATGAAATAAATATGTTTCGGCTTTAACAGCAATACCATAATTCTTTCCTGAAGGTAAAGAAACAAGATATTTACCTGTAGAACTATTAGATTTCGCTATAGAAACAACCTCATTTTTTTCATTATCTACTATTTCAATTGTTGCTTCAATAGGATTTAAAGAAATTGCGTCTTTAACTGTTCCCTTAAGAATTGTAAGCCTTGTTGTTTTAATTTCAACAGATTCTTCCATAATTGTTTCACTAACAGGAGCAATATTTGCTAATAGATTATCTTCATTACTTTGAACAATTGGTTTTTCAGGTCCTCTGAATGTAATCATATAAATATCATAATCTCCATATCCATCTTCCTTAACAGAAGCATAGTAACCATGTTTTCCACTTGCACTCATAACAAGGAATACATCATCATCTGGTGTGTTGATAGGATAACCTATATTTTTTGGTATAGACCATGTTCCGTCATCTTGCAATTCTGTACTGAAAATATCTAATCCACCCATAGATTTTTCGCCATTAGAACTAAAATACATGGTTCTTCCATCAGGGTGCATAAATACAGCTCTTTCTTCATACTCCGAATTAATAGAACTTCCTAAATTTTTTGCAGGACCCCATCTTTCTTTTTCTTCGCTCCAGTAACTCATAAAAATATCATGAGTTCTTGCAGTGAATCCATCAGAACTACTAACATCATAATTGTTTCCCGGTTTATTCGTTACAAAATACATAGTTTTACCATCAAATGAAAATGAGGCAGCAGATTCATGATAATCTGTATTAATATTCTTTTTTAGTGGATTATTATCCGGTTTTGACCACTCTGTTCCTTTTAACTCTGACACAGAAATATCTCCTCCATTATCTTTGCCATTATATGTGAATAATTGCTGACCATCAGATGATAAACCAACAGTTGCATCATTATTTGATGTGTTTAATGGTTTGCCTATATTTTCAGCTTTCTCCCATTTATTTCCCACATTATAAGCAATATAAATATCCTCATAAAAAAGGTTGTCAGATTCATCTCTTCCTCCACCTTCCGTATCTGCTCTTCTGGAAGTAAATATCATCATAGATTCATCTGCCGAAATAAGTGGGCTGTATTCTCTATACTTTGAGTTTATTGTAGGTCCAAGATTATCTATAAACACCCTTATAGGAGTTTTTACAATTTTTTTACCTACTTCACACTCCATTATACGTTTCTCTACTTTCTTTTTTTCTTTAGATAATTTTTGTGGAGATAGAATATTTTTATATTTTTTATAATATTCAACAGCCTTATCAAATTCATAAGACAAGTGATAACCTCTAGCTATTAAATATAAAATATCATCAGCAACATAGCGATTAACTTCAAATGCTTTTTTAAAATAATCAATACATTTTTCTTTTTGAATGGTATATAAATAACACATACCAATTTTATAATTAAGTAAAGCTATACTTGAATTTAGTTTATTAATTTCAAGATAATGTTCTAGTGCTCTGACAAATCCTCCACGTCCAAGCATATAGAATGCTTCACCTTCTTTTAGATGATCTTTAGCAATCTTATAGTCATCTTTTGAAGGAAAATCATCTTTTTCTAATTTAATTTCTTGTCCATAGCTCAAGCTAATTGAACAAAGAAAAAATACTGATAATATTATATTTTGAATTTTCATGCTTTTTAAAATTTTAAATTTATTAATGATTACATTCTTGTAAATACGTTGTTGCTATTTTAACTCCTAATTTTTCTGCTTCTTGCCAGTCTTTACATGCACCATCAAAATTTCTCATTTCTTCTTTTGCAATTCCTCTATTCAAATATGCATAACCATATTTTGGGTCAATCTGAATAGATTTATCAAAATTGGTTATAGCTCCCTTATAATCTTTAAGTTTCATTTTTGCTGTGCCAAGATTATTGTGTGCAAACACGTAATCATCTTTAATTGAAATTGCTTTTTTAAAATCTTCTATTGCTCCTTTGTAATCTTTTTTATCGCATTTTACACTGCCTCTGTTATTGTATGCAGAATAATAGTCTGATTTAATTTGTATTGCTTGATTATAAGATGAAATTGCTCCATCATAGTCTTCTTTTTTTCTTTTAACACTTCCAAGGTTGTTATATGTAAATTCCATTTTAGGATCCAATCTTATAGCTTGATTATAATCTGCAATTGCACCGTCATAGTCTTCTATTTGTCTTTTTGCACTACCTCTGTCATTGTATGCATAAGCGTATTTGGAATCAAGCATAATTGCTTGTGTGTAGTCTTCTATTGCCCCTTTATAATCTTCAGCTTGAAATTTAATCAATCCACTATAATAATATACTTTTGGTTCTTTTAATCCTTTTTCTATGGCAATAGCGTAATCTGCCAATGCTCCCTGATTGTCTTTATTCAAATGTTTAGCTCTTCCTCTGTTATAATATGCATTTATAATTGTTTCATCAAGCTCAGTTGCTTTATCAAAATCAGATATTGCTCCATCATATTGTTGTAATTCCATTTTAACACTTCCTCTGTTAAAAAATGCTTTAGCAAAATCAGGTTTTAGCTGAATTGCTTCATCAAAATTACTCAGAGCAGCTTCATAATTTTTACTGTTAAAATTATCAATTCCATTATTATATGCCAATTCTGCTTCTTGATCTTCTGCAACTACAAGCGTAGAATCTTCTTCTTGTGAGTGTGTAGAATCTTCTTCTTGCGAGTATGTTATAGAATAGCTTAATATTAAAAACGTTGCAAATAAAAATAAATTCCTCATAATTAAAGTATTATATAGTTAAAGGTTTAAAATGTAAAAATATAAAAAAATTTAACTATTCCATATAAATTATACTAAGAAATAATTCTAAATAAAAAATATTGGAAAAACTAAGAATAGAAATATTTTAAAAGAAAGGCTTAACTAATTGAAAACAACTTATAATACAATGGGAAATAAGTAGCATAAAAATCTAATATTTCACGAATATTTATTCTAATATCATTTTTTCTGGTTATTACCCAAGCATCTTTAACTTCACAACTTGCTTGTAATTCTTTTGCATCCTGATATTTAGCAAAATCCCCAATTAAATATTTATACCATCCATTATGCTGTATTTCTTTAACGGTCATATTCCCATTATATCTGTTATGTAATTCATTATATCCCATTGGTTTTCTACTTGCTCCAACTTGTATTTTAAAAACAACATTTTTAGGGCTCATATCTTCTATTTTCCACGAATTTGTAAATCCTAGATTTTTGCTTGTTGTCTCGTTTTCATCATTCGTAGTTTCATTATCTGTTGTTTCTGTGCTTTTCTCTGAAACATCATCATTAATTTC
>CAYTAU010000199.1:0-3808 GCA_964435855.1 uncultured Bacteroidales bacterium
TCAGCACCTGCACCTGTTGGCTTATCAATTACGGTCCATTCTCCATAAGAACAGTTAAGGCTGGGAATTGCATTAAAATCATATTCTAACCCGCAAATTGAATCATTAGCTGCACCTCCGTTAGCTACCGGCTGTTGAATAAATTCGACTAATACGTCATCTGAACCATCACATCCTACACCATTTGTTAGTGTTAAAATAAATTTTATACCTATCATACAATCAGAAGTATCGTATATACCGGGCATTAAACTTGTAATGTCAACTAAGGTTGCAGTATCAGTAGGTGTATCAATATAAACACCAGCTACATTACTTGTCCATAAAGCACTGGAGTATGGTGTTCCAATTGTATTTGCATGTAAAGTAAAAGAAGAATCGCATGTATTACCGCCATAACCTGCATTAAAATTTTCAGGAGATTTAACAAATGTAATTTCTACAGAATCTGTTCCATCACATAAGCCATTTGTTTCATGCCAGTATAATGTAATAGTTTCTTGTGTTCCTGAAATACTTGTAACATTTGCCATAGCATCAGGGTCATAAATATCATTAAAATTTGCCGGACCTGACCAGTAACCTGTATTTCCGAAAATATTTATTGTTGCATCAAGATCTACAAATAATCCGCAAACTGTTTGGTCAATACCTGCATTGGCAGCAGGAATTTGAAGAAATTCAACTTCAACTTCATCTGTATCTGTACATCCATTATTATCTTCTGTCCATGTAAAAGTATTTAAACCATATACCAGTGATGTAACTGTAGTAGAAGGATCAGTAGTCGGAGCAAAAACTGCACCCAGAGGATTACTTGTCCATGAACCTGTAGTAGATGCAGAAAAGTTTCCTGTTAAGTTGTATGATAAACCACAAACCTGTCCATCGGGACCTGCATTTGCAATTGGTTGTTCAATAAATGTAATTACTACGTTAGTGTCTGCCTCACAGTTAGTCCCATTGTATTCGCTCCAATTAAAAGTATAAGTACCATAAATATTAACAGAAACGGATGCATTTGGATAATGAACATCACTATAACTTGCAGTTCCAGGACCTGTGTCAGACCAAGTTCCTAACCCATAGCTTGGTACGGCTTGCATCGTATATGTATTCCCACAAACTTGGTCATCAGAACCGGCATTAGGTAATGGAATAGTACAACAGTTTGGTGAACCGGCAGGCATTACAGTAACAGTTGTATTATAAGTTCCAGAACAACCATTTAACGTTACTGTTAATGTGCAGTCATAAGTTCCTGCAACCATCCAAACTACTTCATAAGCTCCTTGACCACTACCACTAATTATAGAGCCACTTGGAAAATTCCAAGTATATGTAGCACTTGCAGGAGCATTTCCAATATAAGTAATTAATGAAGTATCACCCTCACAAATAGGTGATGTTGTGAAAGTTGCAGTAGGATTAGGAATTACGGTCATAACAGAATCAGCTGAACAACCCGCATTAGTATAAGTAATTGTAAATTGTCCGGCTCCTGCAACTGAAGGGTCGAATGTATTTCCACTTACACCTGTTCCTGAATATGTTCCGCCAGCAGGAGTTCCCACAAGTGTTACCGGTGCTGCATCTGCACAAATATCATTTGGGAAAGCCAGGTCGGGGATAGGATTTGCAGTAATATATAAAGTTGTATCATAATAACAACCATAATCATCAATAACAGAATAAACAAATGGTTGAGATGCCCCTGCTGTAGTATAGGTTCCAATTCCGTTTCCAACACCATCGTCGTAAGAAATATTACCTCCTCCACCAGTTGCATTCCATGTGTATGTTACATAATTATTTTGATAATCCCAAAGGTCAGGATATAAATTCGGGTCAAAATCTACCCACCAACAAAAGATATAACCGTCATCAATTGACCAGTTATCAAAAACTGTAATTGTCCAGTCCCCGTTTAATTCACATCCAACTAATCCTGATAAGGGTTGATATGAAGCATAAGACCCTGATGGCAAAGTAGAATAACTACCTCCTTCAATAGCCATTGTATTATAAGTTGGATTGTTTGTCCAACAATAATCCCATCCTACTCCGGGAGGAGAAGGGTCCCAATCTAAAGGAACTCCAAGATAAGTGCCGCCACCGCCTTGATCTTCTAATTGAACTACTTGTCCTGATGGACACTCAATATAAATTTCTAAATCTCCGAGATATGAATGTTCCATGTTTACACAAATTCCCAGAAGATCTAATATGTTTGTAAGTTGTTGTCCGGGATCAAAACCTGCAACTGTAATAGATGTAGTATAAGAAGCTCCATTACCATCAGGTAAATAAGTAGTATCGCATAATGTGCTGGGTGGTTGACTACTCCATTGAGGGCTAAAAGGAGTTTGATATCCGAACAAAGTAATATCATCGCCTGCACAAATTGTAGTAGGAGTAATATAAGTTCCAGCAAAAGTTGGTGTTCTTGAAACCCGAACTCTATATACCATAGAATTTGTACTTGGACAACTCATGTCATCGGTAAGGCGTAATGTAACTGTATAACCATCACCGGCAGGTGGGGTCCAGTTTACAGACATTAAATTAGTTCCTGATTGAACTGTCCCATCACTGAATGACCATTCAAAGTTTGTGGTTGAATTTGATTGTGTGTAAGTTGTGTTTTGGTATACTCCAGTACCATTGAAGGTTATTTGAGTTCCCTGACAAACGTCAACATAATAAATACCACTATCAAGTGTAGCTGCGGGGATAGTACTGGTTATTAAAGCTTGTACATTTTGACACTGGAAATTACAATGAATGTCGCCAATAAATAAATCTCCAGTTTCTGCTGGTGTATAAACAAAAGTTAGGCATCCTGTTTGATTTGCAGGAGATGCTGTAATAGCCCATGGTACTTGAAAACTTGCATTACAACCAATTAATGGATAAGTAGCATCCGGTCCATCATAAACACAAAAAGAAGAACTTGAATTATTAAGATTATATGTAGTTAGTGCCACAGACATGTGTGTATTTCCGTTAGAAACATCGTCAGAACATAAAGTAAATGTATATGTCTGTCCTACAGTATAACTTCCTAAGTTTAATACTCCGGCACAAGTAGTCTCTGTACCCTGATTTGTAATATTAAATGATTGTGCAAATATGCTTGCAAAACTAAATAATAATGCTATTGATAAAACTAATAATTTTTTCATGATAATATTTTATTAATTATTTATTAATTTGTTCTTTTTGTGTTTTATAACTTCTATATTTCATGTCAAGAGATGCCTTTGAACGCATAACTATCATTTTACCTGTGTTGCCAACTTTGTAACACATTTGATTTTTTTGTCCAATTTCACAATTATATAAAAATGGATTGAAATTTTCATCAATTTCATCAAGAGTGTTTACTTCAATTTCTTGCTTTGTAATTGGATCTGTTTTACGAAGCATCTGAAAATCAAACACTTTATTTGTTGTGAAATCCATTATTAAATATGAATTTTTTACTGAAAAATTTAAATAATCAAATTCGTCAGGATTATCCATTTTTAATTTATTCAAATATTCCTGACTATATTTTGATAGAAGTCTGGAATCAATAGTTTCTTCTAATTGGGAAAATGAGTAAAAAGATATACTCATTAACAAAACAAACACTGTTAAATACCTAAGTTTCATAATGTAATAATTTAAAATGAATAAAAAAAGCATTGCTTGTAAATACAAATATAATAAAATTATAAGAATATACAATAGTATAATTAATACCATAGACACATTTTAATTCAATTTAGTTGCCTGAGAAAATAAATTTGTTTATAAATAGTTT
>CAYTAU010000200.1:0-3709 GCA_964435855.1 uncultured Bacteroidales bacterium
CCCTCACAGACTTGCAGAATATCAAAATGTCAAGCCTGACCCCAGACTTGTGACCCCAGACTTGCATATCATTATTTTAATCTCTTTTGAATTGGTCTAAGCTGTAATTTTAGAATTTCAGAAATCTGTTGTTTCTTTTTGAAATCTAAATGGTTGTTATAAACATATGATATAACTCTTGCCTTTAATATTTTAAGTGCGACTGGATTCTTTTTAAACTTTTTAGCATGTTCTTCAATTTCTTTGACAGACACCCCATAGTAGTAGGATCTAATACTAAATGTTACTAATTGGGCTGCAGGGCTATTAATATTTTTAGCTACTATAGAATATATTTCTTTGACTTTATTGTCGTTAATCCCAGCTGACTCAACCAATTTAGAAAATATACTGAAGCATATTTGCAGATTAATTATTTCAAAAAATCTATTAACTTTTTTTTCAATTACTGAGCGATCAATAGATTCTGCCATCAAGTATTCTCTATTTTTAGCCTTTTTTTCTATATCATCAATGATTGAATTAACAAGATCGTTTACAATCTCGTCTTTAGCATTATTATAAGTTTCGCCGATCGCCCCAATCATCCTGAATCCTGTAAGATATAACTCGTTAATGTAAGTTACCAGATTATCTTTTGTTAAATAGCCAACACGATTCTTTATTATTTGAGAAACAATATCTATAGCTTTGAAGGCTGTAATATATGGTTTAACAACATCATTTTCAGTAAAATCATAATTATTTGTTTTATTAGAATTATTATCAATTTTTTCTAAATTTTCTTTTCGTCTTTTATTAGGTGATATATCAGTTTCCAAAACTTCTTTTGTAATATCTTCTGCTAATCCCGATATTAAAGAGTAATAGTTACAATCTTTTTTTAGCGTTATTGGTTCAATACTTTCAAAAGGCTCCATTGCTTTTAACACAGACTCTTCAATAAAATTATTGTCTTTTGTATGATGTGTAATAAAAACAAGAATATTAGCGTTTTCTTCAAGGTATAATTTATCAAACAAATCTTTAATTATCTTTTTGCCTTCTTCTCTATTAATGAGACCTGCAATATGTTTTGCAGCTAAAAAATAATAGATGTATTTATAGCCAAATTGATATGTGTTATCGTATTTTTTTAGGATGTAAGAATCCAGAAGATTTTTTTCTAATGTATAAAAATCATCTATTATATGTGTTCTCTCATATTCATCATAAAAACTCCGCAAATAAGTATTATCAAAGGATGTGCTATTTCTTTTAAATAAGTCAAATGCTAATTGTTCTATAAAGGATAAGTAATAAGTTAACTGGTTTTCTTTTAACATGGCTTTTGATTTAAATGCAAAATAGAGTAACGACTCATAGCAATAACCATATGATGTTTCATTTAAACTATATATAGCTTCATCTAAAGTCCTTAATAAGGATAAAATAAATACAGGATATGGAGGTAGTATTTTATCTCCTAATAACCCCCTGACCTGATTAAAGATACTTTTTATTTTTGATAATTTTTCCTGCTCTCCTAATGCAGGAAAATCACTTTTGCATTCAAAATAATTGGTTATTAAATCATCAGTTTTTTTATATCCAAGGGGTTTTATCGTCAGTTTGTCATAGTCATTGAACACAGATTGAACTTCTGCTGATAACTCAACAGACGAATCTGTAACAATAATAATTTTAGCATATTTATTAGAAATCTCTTCGATAAGTTGTTTTAATCTTTTGCCATTTAGTTTATTTCTATGAAAATCATCTATCAATATTACTTTTTTATTATTTTCTATCTGTAAATATCTATCAAACTGAGAATCATCATTATATATCTCATGGAAATTTTTTCGTATTAGTTTATCTATACTCGTATTGTTTATATCTTCACCGTTTAATAAAAATGGATAATGTCCCAAACTATAGAACTCCTTGAAAAGTATTGATAATAAAGATGTCTTTCCTATTTGACTATGTCCATCTAAAATTACTTTGCTAAATTTTGTATTCTCTAATAGTTGTTTGGAATCAATGTAACTATCCAACTCTTTGAAATCTTCTTTTCTTTCTTCAAGGTCTGGATATACATATACTTGCGATAATGAAATTGGTATTCCTTCAATTTGTAAAGGAATTTTAATATCATCAAGTCCGTTCCAAAAAAGCTCTCTTATTTTAAGCTTTCGCTTTGATGTTTTTTGTAATGGAATTTCTTTTTCATAATTATTGGTGTATAAATCATCTTCCCAAAGATATTTTTTTAATACTAATTTATTCTTTTCAGGTTTAATTTTGATTATTTGGAATCCCGAATGAGAATCGCTGTTTGTATTGAAGATTTCACCTGAAAACTCCAAGACATTAATATCTGTATCCAAATCTGTTCTGGATATTGATTTATTCTCATGTTCATGTCCAATTAGCTTAATGTTTGAAATACTATCTAGATAATCTTGAAATTCATTTCTATTATTGGTTGTTTTATTTGGAGAAAACCAGCCTACAGGATGATGAAATACTGAAATTGAAATATCAGTACTACCCCCCACATTTCCAATTATTTTTGTAGGAAAGAATAAACTTCCAACTTTCTCTTCTATGTTAGACATCCATGAAGTATTAAAGCATATAAAGGAAATATTTAGTCCGTTAACACTATCAACAATTTTATATGCAAGATTATTATCTGGCAAATCATTAAATTCAGAATAAAATTCCCAGAAATCTTTTTGTACTTTAATTGCCTGTTTTATTACCGAGCCATCACCACCAAGAGTATTGTAATCAATATTATTTATGCTGTTTCTTCTAATCTGATCATCATAGTCAAAATTACAATCATGATTTCCAGGAACTATTATTAGCTTGTCGATATTGCAATCTTTTAAGATTTTTTGAAATATTTCTTTTGCTTTAGCATATTGTTTTGCTTTACCATGATTGACAATATCTCCACTAATAACCAGATATTTTTTATCAGCAACTGACAATTCATTTTTTATAACTGAGCATAACGATTCTATTTTATCTGTAATATCTGTTTCACTTTTCAAGTGAAGATCTGTTAAATGTATTAGTCCTATTTCCATAATATCTCCATTACTGTTCAATTTTTTCTTTTATGTATAACGACAAACTAACCGGCCGCCAACAATGCGGGAAAAAGCCTTCCGGAAACTACAACATTTATGCGGAAGACAGCGTTTCAAAAAATTCGCCGCTGTTGGCGGTCGTGTTGAGTATTTTGTTGTAAACCCCAGCCGGATACGACGACCTGCTTTTTGTAAAGCTGCCGGATTTGCGAAAGCGTAAATAGACGCTTGCAAACAATTGTTAGGATGCAATAAGTGTAACGCTTTTTGAGCATTTTATTACGAAATAATGTAACGCCCTATAACTATTTTAATTTATAGTAAATACATTCTAAAAATAAGACTTATGGGAAAACAATTGCTTTTTTAAAATTTTTAAAAATTTAATAGTACCCCGCCTATCCAGCTGAATTAATAACGCATTTATGCGTTACATTATTTCGTCATTAATTTGGGGGTAAGGCGTTACATTATTTGCATCTTATCAAACAATACAAAGTTGGCAAACGCACCGCTGTTTGGTGGCGCTTGCAGCATAACCACTTAAAACGATAAGCAACGCCTTGAGAAATTAAAGGGTCAAATCTCCTATTAGCTCTTGCTTATTATTTTCTTTATCCTCG
>CAYTAU010000201.1:0-3707 GCA_964435855.1 uncultured Bacteroidales bacterium
ACATCGCAACTTAAAGCAGTAATCATCAGAAATTAGGTATAGACTTGCTGCTGCAGAAGTGCTATTATCTTTAAGAAATAAGGGGGAGAAGCGTACAAGGAGGTGTGAATATGCTCAAGAAATTGCTTGGGCTGCTATTTCTTGTGTTGGGTGTTATTGCTGTCTCGTTGGTCGGCCTCGCTCAGGTGGAAGTATATATGTCGTCATACCTTGTCCAAGTGGATGAGAAGACTGGGTCAGAGGCGATGGTCTCAAGCGATACGGTGCAACCGGGTGATGTCGTCCAGTACGTGATCGAAGCGACAAATACTACTGACACAGCGGTACAGGGTCTTGCATTGATCGGTCCAGTTCCATCACCGACTACGCTGCTTCCTGCCTGGTATCAAGTGATACTCGACTTCTTGGCTGGAAAGGGTGATGCACCGGTGTTCTGTGTGTTTACCCCGAAAGATGCGGATCCACAGAGCATTATCATGTTGGTGAGTAAACTCCCGGAGTTGAGTATCGATGGCGGGAAGACGTATTCCCAGCCGCCGGTGAGTTATGTGATTAATGGGGAGACGAAGCAGGCCACCCCGGACATGTTCACCCACATTCGCTGGACGATCGACGTGCTTGATCCTGGCGAGAAGGCAGAGATTAGTTATCGCGTGGTTGTACCGTAAAGGAGGCAAACGAAGATGCGATGGGGAAGAATAGCGCTGGCGGTGGTGTTGAGTGCCTCTCTGTTTGGCACATTGGCGTTTGCCGCAGGAACACCGGCGGGAACACAGATCGTAAACCAGGCCACGGCCAGTTACACCGATCAGAACGGTGTATCGCAGACCGCGGCGTCTAATGAAGTAATTACTGAGGTATCGCAGGTGTGCGGGCTAACGATCTTGTCTAACGGTACCGAGGAAACGCCAGGTCAATCGCAGGAGGCAGCGCCGGGAAGCACGGTCTACTTCTCCTACACATTGACAAATACCGGCAACGGGCCAGATACGTATAAGCTGCAGCTCGTCAATTCTGCAAATATTGGGCTTTCTGCCAATGACAATTTCGATCCCGATTCTGGTGCGGTCTACCTTGACGCAAACGGAAACGGTTTGGTGGATCCAGGGGAGCCGCAACTGCTGAGCGGATTCGCTGGATACGGGAGTGACACTCCGACGGTTGCTGCTGATGGACAGATCAAGCTGATCGTCTCCTATCATATTCCAGCGACCGCAACGAATGCACAGGTGACGAAGGTCAACCTAGTTGGGCAGTCGCAGGTATGTGCGACACATCCTGAAGACAGTAATAATTGGAACCAGACCACGGTCACCGAGGACGCTAACGTAACTGCCACCAAATCGGCTGCGCCGTCCAGTGTCGATCCTAACGACACGATCACCTACACGATCAGCGGATCCAACACCGGGAACAAGGCAGCTAAGGGGCAGATCTTCACGGCCACTTCCACCGAAGAGCTGGACTTCAATGACGATGGTACGGGAGAGGCCCATGAGGGGATCCTGATTGCTGACGATATTCCGACTTATACTGCCTACTTCGCAGCTTCTGCAAGCGGAGCCCCCGCTTCGGGTTATCCTGTCTACTACGACTCAGATGATAGCACGTGGAAGGATTCCGAAGGAGAGGTTTCTGGGACGATCAGCCGCGTCGGTTTCTTTATTCCGGACAGTAGCGACGCTAACGGCACCCAAGAAGATGTTCTCGATCCTGGTCAGGGGTACTCGTTCACCTTCCAGGTAACGGTAAACGCAGATGCCCCAGCGGGGATCATCCCCAACACAGCCACTGTGAACTGGGCCGATTCCACTGGTACAGAAAAGACTACCAACACTAACCAGGCTGATGTGACGGTGAACGGGAGTTACGCTGTGTTCGTCGGGCCGGACGGGACACCGCAAGCGGGATCATCTCCGGATTACAACGACGATTCCACCAATGCTGGGACACAGGCCGCCGGAACGTGGGTCAGTTTCACTAACACCGCGGAGAACGCGGGGAACGTGGCGGATACGCTCAACATCACTGCCGAATCGTACCCCACAGACTGGCAAGTCCTACTGTACAAATCGGACGGGATCACCCCCCTTGCTGACACGAACGGCGACGGGATCCCCGATGTCGGGCAGTTGCCCGCTGGCGGCACGGCCAACTTTGTGGTGAAGGTGTTCATACCCTACGATGAAGCGGCCGACTCCGATGGAACGGGGATCGTGCACGACACCGTGATCCGTGCCACATCAGCCGGAGATCCAGAGGAGTACAACGAGACGATCAACCGGGTGACGGATGTCGTCGCCGCTGGGGTCGACATCTCCAATAACCCGTACAACGAAAGTACAGTGACGAAAGCTACCGATCCGGGTACTTGTACTGACTTTTCACTCCTCGTGATCAACACCGGTGGAGCACCGGATACGTTCGATTTGTCCGTTAGTTCAACGTTACCCATAAATTGGGCAGTGACCTTCTACGCGGATTCTGATCTCGTCGGCGGAGCCGACGACACAAATCCGATCACCGCGGTCGGCCCTCTTGGCGGGGCGGTGCTCACCTCTGATGTGACCACTCCTGGAACGCTACCAGTCAGCAACACGAACTACTTTGCGAACGGGGACACGGTGCGGATCTCCGGCACCAACTACACGATCACTGCGGTCAATGCATCCGCAGGGACGATCACGATCAACCCCGCGATCTCTCCTGTCGTTGGAACGGTCGTTGGCGAGGTTGGGGGTGCGATCGCCCAGGTGTGCGTTCCATCTGATCAGGCACCGGGAGATACGAATATCACCTTCAAGGCCACCTCGAACAACGATCCGAGCCAGTCGGACACGATAGAAGATACGGTAGCGGTCAACCCGGTCGCCGGGGTATCGCTTAATCCGGATCGATCTGGAACCGGATCACCTGGTGGTACAGTTGTTTACGAGCACACCTTGTGCAACACTGGGAATCAGGCCGACACGTTCGACCTCACCTACACCTCGGATTGGGGATGGACGTACACATTCACCGACACGAGTGGCAACCCCATTCAAACGGTTTCGGTGGCTGCGGGGGAGTGCGTGGAAATAAACGTCACCGCGTTCATCCCGTCCGATGCCGCGGTCGACCAGCTCGATGTGGCGACGATCACCGCTACCGGCGAGAACCATAACGCCACGGATAGCGCGCAGGATGTAACCCGCGTCGTACAGGGACTGCTAAAGCTCGAGAAGTTAGTCTCGCCGACTGGGGATCAGACACCGGGAACGACACTGATCTACACGACAAGCTACAAGAACCTGGGGAACGCTGCGATCACGAATGTGGTGATATACGATGCGGTCCCAGCGTATACGACCTACGTCACTAGTACTGCCGGAGGGACGATACCTGCGGGTCAGCTTCTGTATTCCTATTCAACCGATGGAGGAACAACGTGGACTGCCTGGTCGATTAGTTCTCCGACCGCGGCGGGGATCACAAACCTTCGTTGGGGCCTAGATCTAGATAATGATGGTGACGTCGATGACGCTGACGCCCTTGCTTCCGGTGCATCGGGCACGGTAACCTTCAATGTCACGATAAACGATTGATGAGCTCATTAGCGGGTGGGGAAGAGTCACCTCTTTCCCACCCATAACCCAATATGACGAGAAGAGGGATTTTCGCTGTAAGCTTGTTGCTTGCCACCTTCGCGGCTGGCCTGTTCACTCTTG
>CAYTAU010000202.1:0-2359 GCA_964435855.1 uncultured Bacteroidales bacterium
AATGTCAATAAGCCTCTTTGCTCAAAAATATTATTTAATGCTGTTGTAAATTTAATGTAATAAACATATGTTCCTTCTTTTGAATATTTATTTCCTGATTTCCCGTCCCATCCATCAGTAGGATTATTGGTTTCAAAAATAACATTCCCCCACCTGTCATAAATTTGAAAAACATAATCGAGTGGTGAAGCAAAAGATACAAATGGTTGAAAAACATCATTTGATCCATCATTATCAGGTGTGAAAATATTTGGCATCCAAACTATTGGTTCTTCTTCAATACAAGCAATATTCGACCTGCTTTCACCTTTAATACCATAAGGGTTTGTGTCATCTTCTTTTGTTACAATATAATAGCAAAAATTACCACTTGCTTTTTGCCCAAGATAATTTGAAATATCATTAGTATATGTAGAACTTGAAAGTAGATTTGCAATTAATTCAGTTGTTTTATCTACATCAATTCTGTAAACTTCAATTTTTTCAACCTCTCCAAGCCAGGTACTGTATCCATTCCATGATAAATTATGAATTAAATCGCCTCCATGGTTTACTTCAAGTAATATATTATGTGCAAGATTTGACTCACAAACTTCCTGATCACATTTGTTATAAGCAATAAGTTTATAATATTTCACTTCATTATTTATATTCAAATATTCTGAATATGATATTTTTGTATATAAAGAATAATTAAAAGTTTCTAATAATGAGTATGTGCCATTTGGGTCTGATGAAGAAAATAATTTAAAATAACTTACATTTTCACCTGATGTATCAACAGTAAATGAAATATCAATAAGATTATAATCTGCAACTGTTGCATAATCGGCATTAATATATTTAATTGTATCCGTTAACACAATAGCTCTGCATGTTTTGTTTGATCTGGATATTTTTCCAAGATTACTATATGCTTCAATGTAATAACAATAAGAAACTTCACTAATAATATCTGTATCATAATACGCTACAGAACTTGCTGATAATGTATCTACAATTACATAACTATTTGAATCTTGAATTGTTCTATATATTTTGTACCCACCAATTCCTTCAGACCAATACTGATATGGGTTAAATGCAATTTTTATGCTTTCAACACAATTTTGTTCACTTGTATATGGAAAAATATAGATTGTATTATGAGATTCATCAATTGGCGTAATAGCTGTCATGGGACTTGGATTTCCTGTTGAATCATAAGCAGCAATTCTGTACAATTCCGAATGCAAATTTGGAGTTGCATTAATATCCACATAAACACTAGTATATGGGTTTTTAACAGAATCAATAAATTCCCAATTTTCATCTTTGCGAAAAATCAGATAACCCTTTGTGTCAAGAGAATCACTTAAATTCCAGACAATTGTAACTTCATCTGTAAATGGGTCAATTGTTACGTATTGCAACTCCGGAGTATCGGGTGGTGTGATATCCTGAGCTTTAACAATAGTTGAAATTGTTATTAAAAACAATAATATGTATAAAAGATTTCTCAAAAAATTTAAACTTGTTATTTATATTTACTCTAAAAACAGCTTAATTGTTACATTATTCAATATTTACCTGCTATTATATTTATTAATTCTTCGGGTTTAAAATATTTATTTGCCAGTTTATTTAATTCTTCAGAACTAATATTTTTTACTGTTTTTACATATTTATCAAAATAATTATAATCTAATCCATAATCTAAAATGCTTCTAAAACTATCTGCCAAAGCAAAAGGTCCATCAAATGCTTTTAGTAATTCTCCCAAAATATAATTTCTTACTGTATTTAACTCTTTATCTTCAATTAGTTCATTACGCAATTTATCTAGTTCAAAATAAATCTGTTTTATAGTATCTTTAGTAAAATCAGAATTTATTTCTGTAACTATTGTAAAATACCCTGCATTTTGCAAAGATACTAAACCTGAGCCAATACCATAAGTATATCCCTTATCTTCACGAATATTTGTCATCAAACGTGAACCAAAATATCCGCCAAGTACTGTATTTAAAATTTGCAAACCTATAAAATCATCATGCAGCTTATTTATTGTTACTTTGCCAATTCTTATAGCTGTTTGCACAGCTTTTTCTTTTTCAATAATATGTTGCTTCTTGTTGGATGACTTTATAGTATATTTATTATCAGTTAAAATATTGTTATCATTAATCCAATCATTTTTGCCAAATGAAGCTTTTATTAAATTTACTGTTTTATTGTCAACATTACCGGAAACAATAATTTTACACGAATTTGCATTATAATGACGTAAATGATGTTCAGAAAGTTGCTTTTGATCTACATTTTTAAAATCATTTATTGATAATGTTACACCATAAGGATGTTTATCTCCAAATAAAAC
>CAYTAU010000202.1:2459-3690 GCA_964435855.1 uncultured Bacteroidales bacterium
GGTTGTTGTTTCCTGTTTAACATAGTTGTAATTAGTTTCCTGAATAATAATAAATACTTGAACAATTTGTAGGTGAAAGAACATTGTTTGCTACTTTTTGAATTTGATTAATTGTAACCTTTTGGTAATTTCCTGCTTCATTATTAATATTTTCTGCATTACCAATTAATTCATAAAAAGATAAACTCATTGCTTTATTTAGTGGCGAGACCTGAGAAAATATTAATCGGGAAATAACTTTATTTTTTACTTTATTTAATTCATATTCATCTATTTTTTCTTTCAGTAATTTATTTAATTCTTCATTTATTGCTTTTTCGGCATCTTCCATTTTTATACCCTTCATTAATGTTCCTTCAATTAAAAACAAGCCATTATCTATGCTTCCCATTATATGTGCATCTACAGAACTAAATAATCTTTTTTGTTTTACTAATATTTGATTAAAGCGTGATGATTTTCCATTAGATAAAATATCAGATAAAAGATCTGTTGCATAATAATCCTTATCTGTTCTGGAACACATATGATATGCTTTAACAATTACATCAAAAGGAACATCTTTTTTCACACTTAAACTTCTTGCCTCTGTTTGTTTTGGTTCTTGTTCTAAATTACGAATTTCAACATCTCTTTTTTCAATTGGCAAAAACCATTTTTCTGCAAGTTTTTTAACTACTGATGTTTCAACATCTCCGGCAATTGTTAATATTGCATTATTAGGTGCATAATGCGAATAAAAAAAACTTTTTACATCATTCATATTAGCATTTTCGATATGCGATATTTCTTTACCTATTGTTGCCCATTTGTATGGATGTTTTTTATAGGCAATAGGTCTTAATAATAACATAATATCGCCGTAAGGCTGATTAAGATATCTTTGTTTAAATTCCTCTATAACAACATGTCGCTGAACATCCAGACTTCTTTGAGTAAATGCAAGACTTAACATACGGTCCGATTCTAACCAAAAAGCTGTTTCAATATTTTCTTTTGGCAGAGTTATATAATAATTGGTAATATCGTTGCTGGTAAAAGCATTGTTGCTACCTCCAACTTTTTGCAAAGGCTCATCGTAAGATGGAATATTTGCCGAACCACCAAACATTAAATGCTCAAACAAATGAGCAAAACCAGTTTTATTTGGATACTCATCTTTTGCTCCAACATTATATAATAAGTTAAAAGCAAGTATTGGTGTTGTTTTATCTTTATGAACAATTACCTT
>CAYTAU010000203.1:0-3682 GCA_964435855.1 uncultured Bacteroidales bacterium
TGGTGCTGCTATAGCTGCCTATAGATTACTAAAAGGTTTGCAGAAAAATGGTGTTCAAGCACAAATGCTAATACAATTTAAGGAAAATGATGATTATACTGTAATAGGGCCTGAAACAAAATGGCAGAAACTTTTCGGAATGCTTAGGCCTGCACTTGACAGTATCCCGATTAGATTTTATAAAAAACGAAAGAAAGTTATTTTTTCACCTGCTATTATATCAGATAATATTTCTAAAAAAGTAAAGAATATTAATCCTGATATTGTACATCTACATTGGATAGCCGGGGGATTTATAAAAATTGAATCATTGGCTAAAATAAAAAAGCCAATTGTTTGGACATTACACGATATGTGGGCATTTTCGGGTGGTTGCCACTATGATGAAGAATGTGGAAAATATATTAGTAATTGTGGTCGATGTCCACTTCTTAATTCAAATAAACAAAATGATCTTTCCTATAAAATTTGGAAGCGGAAGAAAAAAGCTTGGGGAAATCTTGATTTAACCATAGTTACGTCCAGCTCGTGGTTGGGTGAATGTGCTAAGAAAAGCTCGCTTTTTAATAAAACACGAGTAGAAGTTATTCCAGGTGGAATTGATATGAATCGTTTTAAACCAATAGATAAAAATATTGCAAGAAATATTTTATGCTTACCAAAAGATAAAAAATTAATATTATTTGGAGCTTTAAGTGCATTAGGTGATAAAAGAAAAGGCTACCATTTATTAAAAGAAGCTTTAAAAAAATTTTCATCTAAAGAAAATAAAGATATTGAACTAATTATATTTGGTTCTTCTAAGCCAAAAGATGAAGAAAATATAGGTTTTAAAACCCATTATTTAGGCAGGCTAAATGATGAAATATCTTTGGCAATAATTTATTCTGCTGCCGATGTTATGATCGTTCCATCAATACAGGAAGCTTTTGGACAAACTGCATCTGAGTCACTGGCTTGTGGAACCTCTGTAGTTGCTTTTGGTTGCACTGGTCTTTTGGACATTGTAGATCATCAAAAGAATGGTTATCTTGCAATACCTTTCAATACGGGAGATTTAGCATATGGCATTAAATGGGTATTAGAAGATAATATTAGATGGAGAAAGCTCAGTGATAATGCAAGAATAAAAGCTATAAATAAATTTGATATAATAAAAATAACTAAGAAGTATATAGATTTATATGGAAAAGTCTTAAAAATACAATAGATATTTATTGGTTATAAAAAATTAGTGAAGGATTATTTGATGAAAAGATCTCATTACCGGTATCACCAGTCAGGATTATTCATGTAATGTAATAATTCAGCGGGATCTTTCTATAATACAAATCTTAATTTATTATATAGATTGGAATTAAAAGTATGAAAATAAAATATACTCCTGAAGGTAAAGCATATCTAAATATAGGTTGTGGTAGTAACTTATCCGATGAATGGACAAATATTGATATTTTTTCAAAAAAAAATGTAGATTTTTGTGATATACGTAAACCATTGCCCTATCCTAATAATGTTTTTAACGCTGTATATAGTTCTCACACATTAGAACATTTAACAAAAGATAAAGGAGAAAAATTAATATTGGAAATATATAGGATATTAAAAAAAGGAGGCATCTGTAGAATAGTTGTACCTGATACAGAAAAAATATGTATTGAATACTTAAAGCGTTTAAATAAATGTATCTCTAAAAAAACAGAAAATAATATTAAAAATTATAATTGGATTAAACTTATGTTAATTGACCAAATGGTTAGAGAAAAGTCTGGTGGTCTAATGCTGGATATATTGAAAACAGGTGATTTTGATATGAAGTACGTAAAATTATGGACCGGTGATGAATTCTTTGACTACTGTCATGATTCAAGCTCCAAAATAGAAAAACAACAAAATTTTATAAGGAGAATGATGAAAAAATTATTATTAGAAAAATATGAATTTATTAATTTTTCTGCAAACATATATGATGAGTCAAGAATAGAATATTGGGAAAGATATAATCTTGATAAATCCATTTACGGAAACTTCCCAAGAAAACCCGAATCAATTTATGTCGAATGTGAAAAATCATTATGATTTTTTTGTAATTTGATTAAATCAAGCGTTAAATAAGTTAAAGGTTAATTCTAAAATGTTTGTACAATTTAAAGCAGGTGATGATATAATTGTTAAAAGCATTGTTAAAATAAAAATTTAAAGATGAATGTTTTTCAATTAGTTTATAATGACAAAATTTGAAAGATATTAACATATTGTTAAAGAAATATGTGCTATATCTTGATTATAGAATTATTAAAAAGGGGGTTAAGCAGGATAAAAAAGTTATATTTTGGTAATTTTCATGCAGTAAGAAGAGTAAATAGATGAAATAATTAAATGAAAAAAGTATACATTATTACGAAAAAAATTAAGAATACCCAACATACATTCAGGAGAAATATTTTTAATGGATTGTATTTTATGCAGTAGTAAAGATATAGACAATATAGGAAAAATTGATATAAAATCACTAATAAAATTATATTTTAAAATGACCAGGATAGATTTTTCATATCTATTTAATAAAGATACTAATCTTTTGTACAACCAGTGCAGGAAATGTGGTTTAAAATATTTTACTCCTCTTATCGTAGGTGATGAAAAATTTTATAATTCTTTTCAAGAAATTGATTGGTATTACATGGATGAAAAAGAAGAATTCCAATATGCAAAAAAATTTATTAAAAATAATGATAAAGTATTAGAAGTTGGTTGCGGTAAAGGGGAATTCGCGCGAATTGTGCCTACAAATTGTTACGTTGGGTTAGACTCTAGTGAAAAAGCTAAGAAAATGGCAAATAAAAATGGGGTAAGGATTAAAAACGAAAGTATTGAATTACATGCACAAAACCATCAAGATTATTATGATGTAGTTTGTAGCTTTCAAGTTTTGGAGCATGTTCCCGACCCCTTTTCTTTCTTAAATTCTTCTATACAAACATTAAAAAAAGGGCACTTTTTAATTATTGCTGTACCAAGCGAAAATTCTTTTTTAAAGCATGTAACAAATGGCGCATTAAATATGCCTCCCCATCATATTTCACGCTGGAGTGACGATACTCTTGATTACTTAACAAAAATATTCGATCTTGAGTTATTAGAAATTTACCATGAAAAAATACAACCAATACATAGAAGATATTTTTTACATACTCTTATTAGTAATATTTTTTTAAAACCAAAATTAGTAGATTTAAGCATCAGAAGGAAAATTATAAACAAAATCTCCTTATTATTTGCTAAATTTATTGAGAAAAATATCAAGAAGGAATTTTTGCCTAATGGGCATACTGTTATAGGAGTCTACAGGAAATTTTAAAATGAAAAACGTATCCTTTGCAAACTTCTAAGACCAGTCTAATTGTGGCAATTAATATGTTAGGGGTTCCCAAAAGATTAAAGATTAAAATATTATAAGCTTCTACTAACGAAGTGTAAGGGAATCAGGAATTACATCCTCAAAGGGAAAGTTATCGGGGAAATATAAACATTTTTGAGCGGATAAAAAATAAAATGGTAAGGATAATTAATAAAATTAGATAAAGATATGAAACTATTATTACTAAATACAAATGATATATCTGATGGTGCTGCTATAGCTGCCTATAGATTACTAAAAGGTTTGCAGAAAAATGGTGTT
>CAYTAU010000204.1:0-3642 GCA_964435855.1 uncultured Bacteroidales bacterium
GCAAGTATAGGTAATTTTTCCGCTTCGCTCCAAAACTCCCCATACTTGCGCACGTTGTACCCTATTTAAAAAAGGAGCGAAAATGAAACTAATACAGAAAATATTATCACTTGTTGTTTTAATAGTTGCAATGAATAGTTGCAGACAAGACATTGTCCCAAATGAACTTCTCCCGAAGTTTGACAGAATTTTACGAAACGCAACAGTGTTGACACAGTATGACTTTTCTGAAAGCAATTCTTTTCATCACATTGCATTGCCATTCGATTTTGGTTCAAACCAACTCCGAGACTCTGCAATAATTAACAAACTCGAAAATACTCACATTAAATACATTACATACATTTATTCGGACTACAAGAAAGTAGATGAATTCATACAAGAGGAACTCAACCGAGAAAGATTGTACAATCTTTACAAATTTGTTCCTGACCTGTTTAATAATGACGAAGTAGAATGGAATACTATTGTTCAGACAGGAGGAGAGACGGAAGAACAGGCGACCAATTTATTTCACGGATTTGTTATCAATTACAGACCTGCACCAACAATGGAGAGTATGAAAATGGAAGTTGATTACTTAAAAGGTATGATTGATACAGCTTTAACTTTTATAGCTCCAACTAGTGATACAACTTCTATTGTAACCTCAATTTCAACAGAGTTTTTTGGTGAAGGAGATGAAGTTGTTTATTATGAAAGTGATGTTATATTTGCGACTGACTCAGCATATACTTCTACAAAAGGAACATACTGTTTTAGTAATTATTTTCAGGATACAACAGTTTCTGCGGTATTAAGCAGAAATACAGAGTGGGGTAAGATGCTTATTCATTGCGACTTGACAGGGAGTATGTCGCCATATTCTGCACAGCTTTTTGTATGGCACAGATTAAATATAGATAAAAATAAAGTACAGCATTTTATCTTTTTTAACGATGGTGATATGACACCAGATAATAAAAAGAAAGCTGGTAAGACAGGAGGTATCTATTACTCCATTGCCAATAACTTTGAGGAGTTACAAAAAATAGCTTACAAATGCATGGGAAATGGATGCGGTGGTGATGCTCCTGAAAATGACATTGAAGCAATACTCAAGGGTTTAAATAAATGTAAGGACTGTAAAGACATAATTCTTATTGCTGACAATTGGGCAAATTTGAGAGACTATGAATTTATTGATAAAGTTGACAGACCAATAAGGGTTATATTATGTGGGACACAGTTCGGTATTAACAAACAGTATTTGGACTTAGCAAGAGCGACAAAAGGGTCTGTGCATACAATAGAAGAGGATATTGAAAACCTTATGGATTTAAAAGAAGGTGAACAAATAAAAATCAGTGGACATACATTTTTAATTAAAAACGGACGGTTCATTGAAGTTAAAACAATATAAGACAAACAGGGTACAACACGCGGTATAGTGCATGCCCTACGGGATACGCACCATACCGCAAACGTTAACTACAATTAGGAATGAAGCCAAACCAAATATATAAGGACAGTCACAAAAAATATAGACTGTCAAAAGATAAATTTCAGAGATTTTTTCCTGATAAGAATTTGGAGAAATATCGGTTAAGCGATTTAGAATTAAATGTTACAATAATATTTAAGAATAACAATGAATATGAGGTTTTAAGAACAATTGGACCCTATATTAAATCAGGCTCAAGTAAACTCGCAAAATTATATGTAAGTGTTGAAGACAGGGGTTTAAATGAATTGGATTTGAAAATGACAGCAAAGTATTTAGGACTTAAATTTGTGCATTGGACTTTGATAATAATAACGCTCTTGTTTACGATAAATGCTGTATGGAGAATACTGACACTTGAAGATATTGAACGGTACAATTTGATAATTCCAGCTCTTTTTACTCTTCTAATAAGTTTGGTTATTCCTAGCATTTATAAATTATACAGACTGAATTTAATTCGTTCTTTTGAAAAATATCTTGAAATAAATAAAAGTAGTTAACAATAAATATAGGTCATTTGGTAGCTAGTGCTAATTTTAAGCATGTTTACATTTAATAAAATATATAGCAGTTTGTTACTTTTGAGCTTTGAAATGCCAAACGCCCCATATTAGAGCCGTTATGTGTAATTATGAAAAAACTTATAAAAATATTTTTATTATTAATTGCAATAAATGGATATTCTCAAGATTCAATAGTAATTTATGGTAATGTTCAAATGCTTTTAGGTGAAGATACATATGTATATAATATTCCTGACACCATATGTAATGGTACCTTATACTACTATAGTATTATGGATAGTACTTTAGTAATTACAGGTTATTATGAAAATTGTAATAAAGAAGGATTCTGGATTGAATATTGGAGTAATGGCAACAAAAGAGAAATAATTAAATATTCTAAAGGGGTATTTGTTCAACAAATAAACTTTTATAGAAGTGGAGAAAAAAACTTTGGTGGAGGTTTAATAAATGAAAATCTTGAAATGGTGGGATTATATTATTATAAGAGTGGAACTATCAGACAAAAAGTATATATGTCTGATATTGGAGAAATATTAAAAGTTGAACATTTCAATGATAAAGGCGAATTAATACGTATTGATAAATATTTAGAACCTGAATTGTTTTAATAAAATTATACATAACATTAAATAAACAGCATTAAAACGCGTTCTATTAGGGACGTTATGCATAATAAAAATGAGACTATTATTTTCACTTTTCATATTGACTTTTTCAACTCTATGTGTTGGTCAAGAACTCGCACCAGCTCGGCGTAGTTTGTACCAGCTCGGCGTAGTTTGTAACTACGTCGCAAATAAAAAGTAGTTTCCAAACTACTAATACCTAATTACATTAATTTTTGATTTTTGTCTTAAAATTTAAAAGGATAATTTACTTTTTGCAATTACAAAGTTTTTGTATTAGTAATTGGCTTAATTTTCCCCAAAATGTTGATCTTAGGTATTGGCAATAATTGTTTATGTGCATATAATACCTTATAATTCATAATATGTTTCTTTTTTACAACATTATCTATTCTTGAATACCTGTAGTATTTATTAAGCAGATACTGTAGTTTTTTATCAATAATTATTTCCTGTCCTTCGGGTATATATAATATTATTTTTACATTTTGGTCATACCATTTTCTATCCATTGGTATATCAAAATATTTATCAAAATATATTACAGAATCTTTAAAATTAAATTTATACTCAATTTCTTTTGCGTGATTTAATGCAATATCTTTTTCAATGCCTCTGGCATATTTAGTAATTTTAATTTCAATATTATCCTTATCACTTGTTTTGATTTTTAAATTAGGAATTCCATGTAAACATGTTTCATTATTATTGTTTGAAACAGCAATAATGTCATCAATACATATTTGATTATAACTATCTTCATTTTTATTAAAATCTTTACCTAATTTAAGATATAAAGTGTCTGATGATAAAGTGTCTATTTGAATTGTTTCACTTATATTGGCACTGCTTGTATGATTTTTTACTTCGTGCATTGTAACATAAGCAAGCATAATTATTCCTATTATCCATGTGAAAAATGCCGTAAAGCCAATTATTTTATTTTTTACTTTTATTTTGAATATCATTTTTACACCGGCATATATTATTGCCAATACAGGTA
>CAYTAU010000205.1:0-3637 GCA_964435855.1 uncultured Bacteroidales bacterium
AGTTTTAGGGTGTTTATCAATGAATATTCTACGTTCGTGTAAATAAAATGACAATTTTGATATTTGGACATCAATTATTCTTAAAAATTGAAAAGGAACGTTGAGTTGTTTGATTACGACTTTTATTAACTATTCTATGTTTTAAATATAGTATTTTTACAGCTTTGTAAAATTTCACTGACTATATCTTTTGTTTTTGCTTCAGAATATATTCTTAAAACTGGTTCAGTGCCAGATGGCCTAATCATTAGCCACTCATTTTTACTAAAATAGTATTTAAAACCATCAAGATTATCGGTTTTTTTGACTTTAAATTTTCCAAAGGATTTAAACTCCCCATTTTTACATTTTTCAATAATTACTTTTTTAGTATGTTCGTCTATTTTTAAATCTATCCTTTCATAAGCAAATTCACCTGTAATTTTATAAATTTCCTGAATAATTTTACTTAAAGATTTTCCTGTTTCAACCATAAATTGCCAAATAATTAACCCTATCCAAATGCCGTCTCTTTCAGGCATATGGGAGCTTATAGCTATGCCTCCGGATTCTTCACCACCAACAAGAACATCTTCTTTGAGCATGATTTTGCAAATATCTTTAAATCCTATTTTTACTCTTTCAACTTCTAAACCATAATATGATGCAAGTTTTTCAACTTTTACTGTTGATGAAAACCCTGTTACAACTTTACCTTTTAACTTTTTATATGCAGATAGATAATGAATAATAATTAAAATAATATGGTGTGAATCAATATAATTCCCATTAGAATCATACATGGCAATTCGGTCTGCATCGCCATCAACAGCAAGTCCGCAGTCAATTTTATTTGATTTTGCTATTAGATTAGAAAATTCCTGTAAATTTTTATGTAGTGGCTCTGGTGCAATTCCTTTAAAAGTAGGATTAAGTTCACAATGTATGTTTTTTACATTTGAAAATAATTTTTTAATTACATTCTGACCGGAACCATACATTGCATCAAAAGCAAAGTTAAATTTTGAGTTTTTAATTTTCTCAATATCAAAATTTCTTTTCACATGATTTATATACAAAGTTTCCAAATCAACATATATCACTTTTTTGCTGCTAACTAATTCATCCCAGTTAACAGAATCTATTAAAATTTCATTTTTTTCAGGAATCATTGCTTCTATTTCCTTTACTTCGTTTTCGAGTAAAGGTCCTCCATAATGTCCTTTTAATTTATATCCGTTATCACTTGGAGGGTTATGACTCGCAGTAATAACAATACCAAAATTTGTTTTTGTTTTTAAAACACCAAGTGATAACATAGGTGTAGAAACAAAAGATTTTGATATGAATACTTTTATTTCATTAACAGCAAGTACTTTTGCAACTGTTTTTGCAAATAATTCTCCTCCAAATCTACAGTCATAACCAATAAGTACTGAGGGAGATGAGTGTTTATTTAACAACCATTTTGATACAGCACTTGTTACTTTTGCAACATTTTCTACTGTAAAATCTTTAGCAATAACAGCTCTCCAGCCGTCTGTTCCAAATTTAATATTCATAGTAATGTTTTTATTTCATTATTTTTCGTTTATTTAATTCTTGCTGATATCTCCTCGCATTAATATTATGCTGAGATAATGTTTTAGCAAAATTATGATATCCTGAAAAATCTTCTTTAGCACAAAAGAATATATAATTATGATCTTCGTAATTCAAAACAGCATCAATTGATGAAATAGAAGGCAAGCAAATTGGGCCAGGAGGTAAGCCTGTGTATTTGTATGTATTATATGGAGAATCAATTTTCAGATGTTTTTTTAATACTCTTCTTATAGTAAAATCACCTAATGCAAATTTAATTGTTGGGTCTGCTTGAAGTGGCATATTTTTTTTCAACCTATTAATATAGACTCCTGCTACGGTTGGTTTTTCGTCATTTTTTATTGTTTCCTCTTGTACAATTGAAGCCAAAGTGCTGGTTTCAGATTGAGATAAACCTAGTTTATTGGCTTTATTTTTTCGTTCATTTGTCCAAAAGTTTTTATATTCATCAGACATTCTTATTATAAATTGTTCTGCAGAAGTATTCCAGTAAAACTCATAAGTGTTTGGTATAAACATCGTAATAATGGTGGTTGAATTAAAACCATATTTTGATATAAATTCCTTATCAGTAAGAAAAGTTATTACTTCAACAGAATCACATTCAAGATTTTTGGTGACTTTTCCTGCAAGTTGTTCAATATTACGAATTGTATTAAAAGTAACTTTAACCGGATCTTGTTTCCCCGATCTCAACAGATTTATAAGTTCATTATTACTTATTCCATTTTTTATTAAATATCGTCCCGGATTAATATGTGAACCATAATTTTTTTTTTCGGCAACCCATTCAAATGAAGCTCTGTCAATAATATAATTTTCAGAATATAATAAATTAATTACATCGTTTAAGTCAGAGCCGGTTGGAATAAAAAAATAAACTGATTGCTTTTTATTTAAATTAACATTGGGGTTATAGACTTTTTGATAATAATTATAAAAAGTAAAGGCAGTAATAATTAAAGATATTACTATAAATGAAATAATTATTTTAATAATAAATGCTTTTTTTTTCTTTTTAGCCATTCAAAAATAATTTTTTACAAAGTTAAAATATTCAGATTATTAAATAATTGAGTTTTTGAATAAATTATTAACATTAAAAAATATTACTTTTGTTGTTATGAACATTAAGATAAAACTATTTGGTATTATTTTTTTGATTATTTTGATTTACTCATGTAAAAAAGAAAACAGATGGGATTGTTTTAAGGGCAGTGGCAATGATATTGAAGAAACAAGATTGCTGGCAGCATTTGAAAACATTGAAGTAAATGATTATTTTAATGTTTATATTAAGCAAGATTCTGTTTATAGGGTTATAATTGATGGTAGTGAAAATTTAAATGGATTGATTGAAACTAAAGTAGAAAATGCTTGTTTAAAGTTAGATAATAAAAATAAGTGTAGTTGGTCAAGGAAATATAAAGACATTAATATTTATGTACATTCTCCAAAAATTAAAATGGTTAGTCTTAATGTTGAGAGCAACTTATTTTCAATTGATACAATAAAAGCAGATTCATTTCATGTTGATGTTCGTGCCAGTATTGCAAATATAGATGTAATTATTGACTGTAATTATTCTGCTTTAACAATCCACGCAGGAACAGGAGATTATACAATTAAAGGTAAAGCAAATAAAAATTATTTATATTGTCATGGAACAGGCTTTATTCGAACAGAAAATTTAATAGCTGATGAGGTTGAAATCTTACATATTTCTACAGGTGACTTTTTTGTAAATTGCACTAAAAAATTATCAGGGGATTTGATGGGTAGCGGTAATATTTATTATAAAGGAGATCCTGAAAAAATTTCTGTCAAATTATTATCATCAGGCAAGGTTTTAAAATATGAATAAAAAAAACCCTCGCAACGCAAGGGTTTCAATATTTATAAATTTATTTGAATTTTTACAATAAGCTTGATCCTGTATTAGCACCTTCTCCAATATTGAATCCAATCATTATTTCATGCGAACCACTTGAGTAATTGTGAATATTACTAAATGGATAATCAAATGCATAGCCAATGTAATATTTATCGACCT
>CAYTAU010000206.1:0-3625 GCA_964435855.1 uncultured Bacteroidales bacterium
AAGTTGTAGCATCGACATTTGACGAACCCGCTGAAAAACATGTTAAAGTTGCAAACATAGTTTTAGAAAAAGCAAAAAGACTTGTTGAATGTGGGCATGATGTTGTAATATTATTAGATTCTATTACTCGTTTAGCAAGAGCCTATAATACGGTACAACCCGCTTCAGGGAAAGTTTTATCGGGAGGAGTTGATGCTAACGCTCTTCAAAAACCGAAAAGATTTTTTGGTGCAGCGCGTAATATTGAAAATGGAGGTTCGCTTACTATTCTCGCTACGGCTCTTACTGAAACAGGTTCAAGAATGGACGAAGTAATATTTGAAGAATTTAAAGGAACAGGAAATTTAGAACTTCAATTAGATCGTAAATTATCTAATAAAAGAATATATCCTGCTGTTGATATTATTTCATCTAGTACTCGCCGAGAAGATTTACTTATTGAAAAAGAACTTATAAGCAGAACTTGGATCTTAAGAAATTATTTAGCAGATATGAATCCTGTTGAAGCAATGGAATTTATTCGTGACAAAATGATTCGCACAAAAACAAATGAAGAATTCTTAATTTCAATGAATAGTCAATAATTTTTGATTTTCAAAAACATTATTAAAAGCTCGGAAATTTTATTTTCGAGCTTTTTTTAATTTCAAAATATAAAGTACATAAATTTAGTGATTTGTGTCATAAATCAATAAAAATATAAAATATGTAGTTCAAATTTATTTTCTTTAAAAATCTTATTTATTAAATTTGTATCTTGCAATTATTATAAAACATGCAATGAGAATACTTATATTGTTATATATCATTATTTTACTTCCTGTAATTATACTTGCACAAGTAAATAAATATGGTGTCCCAATAATTAATAATTATAGTCCACAAACTTTTAATGCAAGTGATCAAAATTGGTCAGTTATCCAAGATCAAAGAGGGGTTATGTATTTTGGGAATAATGATGATGGACTTTTAGAATTTGACGGAATAAATTGGAGAAAAATTAAATACTCTAATAGCTCAACCGTACGTTCTCTTGCAATTGATAGCAGTGGGACTGTTTTTGTTGGAGGTGTTGGTGGTTTTGGATATATAACACCAGATGAATTCGGTGAGATGAAGTATGTTTCATTATCTGAAAGATTAGATTCAAGTGAACAACAATTCCAAAACGTATGGAAAACATATACAACCAAAGATGCTGTATATTTTTGTACTACTGTTAGTATTTTCAAATATGATTATAATAAAGTTTATAAATTTATTACACTTCCACAATCTTCTTTATTTAGCTATTATTTTAAAGGAAAATTTTATTTTGGTAATTATCAACGGGGATTAATGATGATAGACAATAAAGACACTATTGTTGTTAGAGGTGGTGATTTCTTTTATAGGAAAAACATATTCTCAATTTTACCTTATAGTGATAATGAGATTGTTATTGGCACTATGTTTAATGGCTTATTTATTTATAATCTAAATACAGGGAAAGTTTCAGATTCCAAAATACCTGAAAGTACAAATAATTATTTTAGAACAGGAAATGTATTATCTTCGGGTTCCGCATTATCTAATGATAGATATATTTTTGGTACAACTACAAATGGAGTAATAATAGTTGACAAAAACGATTTTACTATAATAAGTAAGCTAAATACTTCTTTAGGACTTCAAAGTGATATTGTTTATTCAACTTATAATGAGCCTAATTGCCTAAGTCCTCAACCATTGTGGTTTGCAATGGATAAAGGAATTTCGAAAACTAATATTAATTCTCCATTTAATTATTTTGGTGATGAAAGTGGAATTGAAGGTTCTATTAATGATATTATCAAATTTAATGGAACATTATATGTAGCAACTGTTGCAGGAGTATATTATCTTGAATACGAGAATAATGATCCAAAATTTATTCAAATTGAAGGAATTTCTTCAGCATGGAGCTTTTTAAATTTTAAACCTAAAAGTTGTGAAAAAGAGATACTTCTTATTGGAACCAATTATGGACTCTATGAAATTTTTGACAAAAATCAAACAAGTCAAATTGAAAGGAGTATTAGTAATTTAGAGAATCCAACTCATAAATTTTACACATACATTCTTTATGCGTCTAGGTTTGATCCAGATATGTTATATATTGGGACATCAAGAGGATTTATAGGCTTAAAATATAAAAATGATAAAAACTGGGAAATTGAAATTGATCTAGAGGACACCTTAGGTCTGGAAATTAGAAGTATAAGAGAAAATAAAAATAAAGAAATTTGGGCATGTTCTGCATTTGATGGGATATATAAGATTAGTTTTGATAATAATAAAGAAGCAACTATTGAACATTTTGATACATCAAATGGCTTACCAATGTTAAAAACGAATTTCGCATGTGATTTCAAAGAGGATTTAATTTTTGCTACAGAAAAAGGATTTTATAAGTATTCTGAAATAGATGATGAATTTATAAAAGATGATATTTTTGGGGACAAATATTGTAACGGATCTGTTGCAGTATATAGATTTATAACTGATACCCATGGAAATCACTGGCTTAGTTTATCAAACAATAATCCAAATAAAAAAATAAGATGGGTGGAAGTAATTACACCTTATGATGATGGGAATTATAAAATTACCGATGTTCCATTTATGCCATTACCAAATTTAGCTTATGAGGTTATTTATACTGATAATGAAAATATTACATGGTTCGGTAATTCAAATGGACTTTATAGTTATGACAAACAACTTGATCGTAGTTATGAAAATAAATATTATGCCTTAATTAGAAAGGTTACTGTTAACCAAGATTCTGTTATTTTTCATGGTACTTATTTCAATAGGAACAAAGATAGTATTGCAATAGCAAATACAATACAACCTGAAGAGTTAATCCCTACTTTGGAATTTAGCTTAAGAAACCCGATTTTCTATTTTGCTGCTCCGTTTTTTGAAAATGAAGAATCAACTGTTTTTAGTTATTTTCTTGATGGCTACAGTAATTCTTGGTCTAAATGGGATAAAGAGCCAAAAGCTGTTTATACAAACTTACCAGAAGGTGATTATACCTTTAAGGTAAAAGCAAAAAATATTTATGGTTATGAAAGCGAGTTGGCAGAATACAAATTTACAATACTTCCTCCTTGGTACAGAACTATTTGGGCATATATAATGTATGTAGTAATTGGTGGATTTTTGTTTTGGTTGTTTATTTCGATGTACACAAAAAAACTTAAACAAGATAAAATAAGACTTGAAAAAATTGTTACAGAAAGAACTGCTGAAGTTGTTAAACAAAAAGACGAAATTGAAGAACAAAAAGACGAAATTGAAGAACAAAAAGACAAAATGGAAGAAATAAATATTGAATTAACCGACAGTATTCAATATGCAAAAAGAATTCAGCGTGCAATTTTACCTCACGAAGATTATGTAAACGGTATATTATCAGACCATTTTATTCTTTTTAAACCAAAAGATATTGTTAGTGGTGATTTCTTCTGGTTAACAAAAATAAAAAATCTTACTATTGTTACTGCTGCCGATTGTACAGGACATGGTGTGCCCGGCGCATTTATGAGTATGTTGGGCGTAGCGTTCTTAAACGAAATAGTGAAAAATAAATCTGTAC
>CAYTAU010000207.1:0-3622 GCA_964435855.1 uncultured Bacteroidales bacterium
AAGTTGTAGCATCGACATTTGACGAACCCGCTGAAAAACATGTTAAAGTTGCAAATATAGTTTTAGAAAAAGCGAAAAGACTTGTTGAATGTGGTCATGATGTTGTAATATTATTAGATTCTATTACTCGTTTAGCAAGAGCATATAATACGGTACAACCCGCTTCTGGGAAAGTTCTGTCGGGAGGAGTTGATGCTAATGCTCTTCAAAAACCGAAAAGATTTTTTGGTGCAGCCCGTAATATTGAAAATGGAGGTTCACTTACTATTCTCGCAACAGCTCTTACAGAAACAGGTTCCAGAATGGACGAAGTAATATTTGAAGAATTTAAAGGAACAGGAAATTTAGAACTTCAATTAGATCGTAAATTATCTAATAAAAGAATATATCCTGCTGTTGATATTATTTCATCCAGCACTCGTAGAGAAGATTTACTTATTGAAAAAGAACTTATAACCAGAACTTGGATCTTAAGAAATTATCTCGCAGATATGAATCCTGTTGAAGCAATGGAATTTATTCGCGACAGAATGATTCGTACAAAAACAAATGAAGAGTTCTTGATATCAATGAACAGTCAGTAATTTTTGATTACCAATAAAATGACATTATATAAGCTCGGAGATTTTATTTCCGGGCTTTTTTAATCTCAAAATATAAGGCACACAAATTTAGCAACTTACATCATAAATCAATAAAAATATAAAATATGTAGTTCAAATTTATTTTCTTTAAAAATCTTATTTATTAAATTTGTATCTTGCAATTATTATAAAACATGCAATGAGAATACTTATATTGTTATATATCATTATTTTACTTCCTGTAATTATACTTGCACAAGTAAATAAATATGGTGTCCCAATAATTAATAATTATAGTCCACAAACTTTTAATGCAAGTGATCAAAATTGGTCAGTTATCCAAGATCAAAGAGGGGTTATGTATTTTGGGAATAATGATGATGGACTTTTAGAATTTGACGGAATAAATTGGAGAAAAATTAAATACTCTAATAGCTCAACCGTACGTTCTCTTGCAATTGATAGCAGTGGGACTGTTTTTGTTGGAGGTGTTGGTGGTTTTGGATATATAACACCAGATGAATTCGGTGAGATGAAGTATGTTTCATTATCTGAAAGATTAGATTCAAGTGAACAACAATTCCAAAACGTATGGAAAACATATACAACCAAAGATGCTGTATATTTTTGTACTACTGTTAGTATTTTCAAATATGATTATAATAAAGTTTATAAATTTATTACACTTCCACAATCTTCTTTATTTAGCTATTATTTTAAAGGAAAATTTTATTTTGGTAATTATCAACGGGGATTAATGATGATAGACAATAAAGACACTATTGTTGTTAGAGGTGGTGATTTCTTTTATAGGAAAAACATATTCTCAATTTTACCTTATAGTGATAATGAGATTGTTATTGGCACTATGCTTAATGGCTTATTTATTTATAATCATAAAACTGGGGAAGTTTCTGACTCAAAAATTCCTGAAAGTACAAATAATTATTTTAGAGGTGATGAGCTAACACCGGGTAATGCTTTATCCTCAGGAGCTGCTTTATCAAATGACAGATACATTTTTGGTACTACTACAAATGGTGGAGTTATTATTAACAAAAATGATTTTTCTATTATAAGTAAGATAAATACTTCCTTAGGACTACAAAGCGACATTATTTATTCAACTTATAATGAATCAAAGCGCCTAAGTCCTCAGCCATTATGGTTTGCAATGGATAAAGGAATTTCGAAAACTAATATTAATTCTCCATTTAATTATTTTGGTGATGAAAGTGGAATTGAAGGTTCTATTAATGATATTATCAAATTTAATGGAACATTATATGTAGCAACTGTTGCAGGAGTATATTATCTTGAATACGAAAATAATGATCCAAAATTTATTCAAATTGAAGGAATTTCTGCTGCATGGAGTTTTTTAAATTTTGCACCCCAAAACAGTAAAGATGAAATTTTACTTATTGGAACAAATTTAGGGTTATATGAAATATATGAAAAAAATAAAATTCGTCAAATAGAAAAATATATTTCAAACTTAGAAAATCCTACACATCAATTTTATACAATGACTCTTTATGCGTCAAAATATGACCCAAATTTGTTATTTATTGGAACAGCAAGAGGTCTTATAGGTTTAAAATATAAAAATGATAAAAATTGGAAAATTGAAATTGATCTAGAGGACACCTTGGGCCTGGAAATTAGAAGTATAAGAGAAAATAAAAATAAAGAAATTTGGGCATGTTCTGCATTTGATGGGATATATAAAATTAGTTTTGATAATAATAAAGAAGCAACTATTGAGCATTATGATACATCAAATGGACTACCATTATTAAAAACAAATTTTGCATACGAATTCAAAGATGATATAATTTTTGCAACTGAAAAGGGCTTTTATAAATTTTCTTATAAAGATACTAAATTTATCCCTGACAACACATTTGGAGAAAGATATATTAACGGAGAAATCGGTATTTATAGATTTATTACTGACAATTTTGGTAATCACTGGCTTAGTTTAGGAAACAATGACCCTGACAAAAAAATGAGATGGATAGAAGTAGTTAGTCCTTATGAAAATGGGAAGTACGAAATTGCAGATGTTCCATTTAAACCATTACCAAATTTAGCTTATGAGGTTATTTATACTGATAATGAAAATATTACATGGTTCGGTAATTCAAATGGACTTTATAGTTATGACAAACAACTTGATCGTAGTTATGAAAATAAATATTATGCCTTAATTAGAAAGGTTACTGTTAACCAAGATTCTGTTATTTTTCATGGTACTTATTTCAATAGGAACAAAGATAGTATTGCAATAGCAAATACAATACAACCTGAAGAGTTAATCCCTACTTTGGAATTTAGCTTAAGAAACCCAATTTTTTATTTTGCAGCACCATTTTTTGAAAATGAAGAAGAAACCGTTTTTAGTTATTTCCTTGATGGATACAGTAAAACTTGGTCTAAATGGGATAAAGAGCCAAAAGCTGTATATACTAATTTGCCCGAAGGAGATTATACCTTTAAAGTAAAAGCAAAAAATGTTTATGGCTATGAGAGCGAGGTGGCAGAATACAAGCTTACAATACTACCTCCATGGTATCGAACAATATGGGCATATATTGCTTATGTGATTATTGGAGGAGGCTTGTTTTGGTTATTTATTACAATGTACACAAAAAAACTTAAACAAGATAAAATAAGACTTGAAAAAATTGTTACAGAAAGAACTGCTGAAGTTGTTAAACAAAAAGACGAAATTGAAGAACAAAAAGACAAAATTGAAGAAATAAACATTGAATTAACCGATAGCATTCAATATGCAAAAAGAATTCAGCGCGCAATTTTACCTCACGAAGATTATGTAAACGGCATATTGGCAGACCATTTTATTCTTTTCAAACCAAAAGATATTGTTAGTGGAGATTTCTTCTGGTTAACAAAAATAAAAAACCTTACTGTTGTTACTGCTGCGGATTGCACAGGACATGGTGTGCCCGGCGCATTCATGAGTATGTTGGGCGTAGCGTTCTTAAACGAAATAGTGAAAAATAAATCTGTAC
>CAYTAU010000208.1:0-1298 GCA_964435855.1 uncultured Bacteroidales bacterium
TAATTCATAATTCGTAATTCGTAATTCATAATTCATAATTCGTAATTCGTAATTCGTAATTCATAATTCGTAATTCGTAATTATTCTTCCCTTTGTTGTTTTTTTATCTTATTAACGTAACTACTCCTTTTTCAGTAATTTCCGTATCATCCATTGATGTTGCTGTTATTATATAAACATAGTTTCCAACAGGTTGGTCTTCATCTTTATATGTGCCATCCCATCCTTGAGGATATTTTAGGTCTATTCCTTCATAAATCATTAATCCCCACTGATTATATATTTCCATATCCCATGTCTTGGCTCCTCTGACAGAGAATATATTATTTACTCCATTATCATCAGGTGTAAATCCTGATGGGATAAATATATCCGCTGCATTTACATGTATATATTCTGTTTTTATAAGTGTGTCTTTACAACCATCTACACTTGTTACTATTAATGTTACAGTATATATTCCGTCAGAAGTATAAGTATGCAAAGGATTTTGAACTGTATCATTACTGTCGTCACCAAAGTCCCATTCCCAGTAAATAGCATTTTGTGAATTGTCAGTAAATTGGACATTAGAATATGATATAATTATTAAAGGGTCTGCACTAAAATCTGCTACCGGTTGTATCCCCATAGTAATTACAACTGAATCTACATCTATACATCCTATTGCATCAGCTACAGTTACTGTATAAGTTGTTGCGTTTGCCGGGCTTACTGTTATTGAGGCAGTTGTTTCTGTTGTATTCCATATATAAGTTTCTCCAGAACCTGCTCCTGTAGCTGTTAATATTGTGCTATCACCGAGACATACAATTTGGTCCGTACCTGCATCTGCCTGAGGGTCATTAACTGTTACAACAACATCATCAGTGTCTGTACATTGATTATCGCCGGTTACAGTTATAATATATGTTGTTGCTGTTGCCGGAGTTACTGTTATTGATGAATCTGTTTCTCCTCCATCCCATTCATAAGTATAAGGAGAAATACCACCTGTTGCTGATGCTGTTAGTATTGTACTTGAATCTATACAAATAGTAATATCTGAACCTGCATCTGCTGTTGGTGAGGGCTTTATAAATACACTAATGCTATCTACTCCTGTGCATCCAACACCACCTGTTGTTTCAAAGACCCTCACTATTCCTGTAGAATCTGTTCCCCATGTAATAGTAATATCTGAAGTGCCTTGTCCTGAAGCAACAATTCCGCCTGTTATTATCCAGTTATAACTATTGCCAAAATTATTTGTTGTTGAGTATGAAACTGTTTCATTTGAGCATACAGTATCATCACCT
>CAYTAU010000208.1:1398-3558 GCA_964435855.1 uncultured Bacteroidales bacterium
CTGCAATTTGCTGTTAAGTCAATACTTGTGTTTTCACAGATACTAGTATTACTTCCTGCATCTACTATTGGTATAGGCACAACAGTTACTACAATAGATTCTGTTCCTGGGCACATATCAGCATTTGCCGTAACAGTATAAGTTGTTGTATTTGTAGGACTTACTACTATTGAGGCGGTTGTTTCTCCTGTGCTCCATTCATAATCTACTCCTCCATCAGCAGTTAAAGTAATACTCTCTCCTTCACATATAGTAGCAGGGTCCGGAACAGTAGTAATAATTATGTCTGGATGAGGTGAGCAGCAAAAAATACTATCTACCGGAATAACATCGCTCATGTGAGCGTCAAAACTTTCATCATGCGAGCCGGTAAATGGTGAATAGGTAGGTGTTAAGGGGGTGAATGAACATGCTTCCTGTGTTTGTGTGGTAATGGATTCATTGCAACCGCTAGTACCATTAGCATCGGTCTTAATCAGACCATAATCCCAGGCTGCAAGTCCAGGTCCCATATTTCCAATAATATATCCACCATCAATAGTTTGTTGGCCACTGCTAAACATTTGCATTCCAAAGAAACCATTATTATAACCCATAGAAAATAGTTCTGTAGTTGCTGTGCTGTTTAATTTTATCAAGTTACTAAAAAAACCTCCAATAAAATTTACTGAGAAACCAACTATTCCAATATTTCCATCACTTGTTTCAAAAATACTATGACCTTCGTCACCTATACTCAACAAACCCATAAACCAACTGTTTGACCAAATAACACTTCCATCAGAGCTGTTGATTTTCATAACTAAAGTATTACTAAAACCTGCAGGTTGTGTAGTATATCCTGTTAAAAGCAGGTCGTCGCCTGAAGATACTTTTTTTATACAATAAGCTGCTTCGCCATCATCATCCTGACCATAAGTTTTAATCCATTGCAAAGTACCGGTAGTATTTGTTTTCAATAAAAAAATATCACTGAGAGTATCAGTCCCGTTTATCTGTTGAGTGTAACCTGCTACAACATATCCATCAGAAACTTCCTCTACACACGTACCCATATCATCGTCAACAGTACTAATTTCAAAAGTTTTATCCCATAATAATGTTCCGGAACTATTTGTTTTTAGCAGGAATATGTTGCTTGAATCCTTGGCGCTAAAACTATAAGTAGAGCCGGTTACTATGTAGCCGCCATCATTAGTTTGTTTAACGGAATATCCACAATCTGCATCACTTCCTCCAAATCTTTTACTCCACAATACGTTACCACTATTATCAATTTTTATCAAAATCAAATCATTATAAGTAACTTCTACACCAATTAATGGACTAACTTCTCCCGTAAGAATATATCCACCGGGAATTTGTTGGACATCAGTTATTACAAAACTGCAAGGTTCATCAACATCGGGAAAGGGCCATAAATCAATAGTTACGGCATCTAATACTTTTGCCCACATTACCTGACCTGTTGAATCTGTTTTAACCAAAGAACCAGTAGTAGTTATAAAAAAATCGCTCATAGACATTCCTGATAGAATATATCCATGATCAGAAGTTTCTTTTACACTGTAAAACATATCCATCATGCTAACACCATAAGATCTTTGAAAAGTAATGGTCTGAGAATTTGCATTTATGCTAAAAAGGAAAGCTATAAACAAAAAAAACAAATATTTTTTCATACCTATGTAATATTTTTATATATTAATAATCAGTTTATTTATAATTAATTTACAAAAGTAATATTATTATTTTTAATAAAAAGAAAATTTTAATTTTTTTTTAAAATATTAAATATTTTGTAACTATATTTATAGTAGAAAGTTTTTTGTAACTGAATTCATAAATTAAATTAAATTAAATTATATTTTATTATCATTGTCATTGTCATTGCCTTAAAAGGCAATGTCATTTAGTTAAGCATATAAGTTTCTGATTAAGATCATATCAGAATAACACCATACTTTAGTATGGTGGAATAATGTAATAAAACCCTATGCTGTCAGCCCGCTTTAGCGGGGCTTTTATATTAATCATCAAAAATATCATATTCTTTATTTAAGTTTCGGACTTAGTACATTGCTGTCAATCAGGTTATTAAAACCATAAAACGTACTGAATTAGAACAATTTTATAAGGCTAATGTATTGAATATCAATA
>CAYTAU010000209.1:0-3552 GCA_964435855.1 uncultured Bacteroidales bacterium
ATTATTTTGTTACTGTAACAGATGCTAATGGATGTCCGGGACCAGTTGCTTCTGCTGAAGTTATTGTGTATCCTCCATTGGCTGTGATTACTTCAGATGACTTAATAATATGTAAGGGAGAAAGCATAGGTGTTGAAGTATGGCCTAGTGGTGGAAACGGTGGACCATATTTAATTCAATGGTCTGGTGGTAATCAACAAAATAGTAGTCCAAATACAGTTAATCCAAATAGTACAACAACATATTATGTTACGGTAAGTGATAATTGTACAATGCCTTCTGTTATTGGAGATGTTTTAGTAGATGTTATTGCAGCACCAAATGTTACAAGTATTACAACTGATAAAGGATGTGAGCCATTAACAATTGAACTGAAACCAAATAATTTTAATAGTACTTGGGGTTATATATGGAATTTTGATGATGTATCATCAGGTACTTATAACACATCAGTAGATTCTGTTGGAATACATACCTTTAATAACAGTGGAACTTATAATGTTGAATTAACAATATATAATGCGGTTTGTACTACAATTGTAAACGGAAATATTGTTGTAAACCCAATTCCTGATGCAGAATTTTATCCAAGTCCTGAAATAGTTGGTGTATTTGATGGAGCTATTGAGTTCTTCGACCAATCAACTCCTGTTATTTCATGGTACTGGTCATTTGGCGATAATACATCTGCCACAGATCAAAATCCGGAACATATATATACTGAAGCAGGAATATACCCTGTACACCTAATTGTTACAACTGCAGCAGGATGTATTGATACTATTACTCACGATATTGAAGTAAAAGAGCAACATACTTTCTATGCTCCTACTGCATTTAGCCCTGCTTCAGGATTCCAAAATAATTATTTCTACCCAAAAGGAGTTGGCATTGACCATTCTAAATATCAGCTTTATATATATGACAGATGGGGTGAATTAATTTTTGAAACTACAACATATCCTGATGGAACTCATCAAAAATCTGAAGTTGAAGGAGGATGGAATGGCAGATATAATTATACCGGTGATTATGTAAAAGTTGGCACTTATACCTGGTATGTTATACTAACAGATGTTAATGAGCAAGAGCATGAGTACGTGGGTTCTGTTACGGTTATTAGATAAATAGAACATAAATATTATTCTTTAAAAAAAAGCTCCTGTTCTAGGAGCTTTTTTATTATGCTGAACCTTTTAGTATATATTTACTTCGGGTTCAATTTTAACATTAAACTTTTTTAAAACAGAAGCTCGTATTTTGTTTGATAATTCCATTATTTCTGTTCCTGTGGCATTTCCTATATTAATTATAATAAGAGCCTGATCCTTATGAACACCTACATTTCCAATTTGTTTTCCTTTCCATCCACACATATCTATAAGCCATCCGGCAGCAAGTTTCGATGTTTTATTATCAATAGGATAAACGGGAGCAGGTGTAAATTCTATTTTAATTTTTTCAACTATTTTGTTTTCCACAATAGGATTTTTAAAGAAGCTACCTGCATTACCAATTTTTTTATAATCAGGTAATTTTCTTTCTCTAATGTTTATAATTGCTTGCCTTATGGTTTTAAGATTTATTTCTTTAAATTTATTTAGTTCTTCATTAACATTACCATAATGAGTAATGAAATTATGTTTTTTATTAAGTTTAAAAGTAACATGAGTAATAATATACTTGTTTTTCAAAGTATTTTTAAAAATACTATTTCTGTAATTAAATTCACAATCTGCATTTGAAAAATATTTTATACTTCCATTCTCAATTTCTACGGCATGAACTTTTTCAATAACATCTTTAACTTCTACTCCATAAGCTCCAATATTCTGTACAGGACTTGCTCCAATATTTCCGGGAATTAACGAAAGATTTTCAATGCCTGAATAATTATTATTTACACAAAACTCAACAAATTTATCCCAAACCTCTCCTGCTCCAACTTCAATAAATAAATGCTCATCGGTTTCATTTATAATTTTTATTCCTTTGATGTTTGGATGATAAACAACACCTTCAAAGTTTTTTGTAAATAAAATATTACTCCCCCCCCCAATTACAAGATGCGGCAAATTTTTATATTTATTATTTTTAAAAAAGGATATTATTTCTGCGGAATTAAAGAATTCTAAAAAGTAAGTGCATGAAGCATTTACTCCAAATGTATTATATTCTTTTAACTGAAAGTTTTCTTTAATATCTATCATTAAAAAGATTTTTACAAACCTACATAATTTTTTTTGTTAAGCCCAAATACGAATTGGCAAATCTAATCGTTTTTTAATTGCAATATACAATTGATTAGTATCTTTGTTGATTAAGTAATACACATGAAAAGAGTAATAATATCCGTTTCAAACGATTTGGTTTCAGATCAAAGAGTTCATAAAGTTGCAACATCATTGCACAATAATGGATATAGTATTACTTTAATAGGAAGAAATTTTTCTAATAGCTTACCAATTAACAGAGAATATAAAACCAAACGCTTTCGATTATTATTTAACAAAGGTCCCTTATTTTATGTTTGTTTAAATTGCCGCTTGTTTTTATTTTTACTTTTTGTTAAAGCAGATATTTTTCTCTCAAATGACCTTGATACATTATTAGGAAATTATACAGCTTCTAAAATCAGAAATAAAAAACTTGTGTATGATAGTCACGAATATTTTACTGAAGTTCCAGAATTGCAAGGCAGGAATTTTATCAAAAAAAGGTGGGAAGGAATTGAAAAAAGAATATTACCAAAACTAAAATATGTCTATACTGTTTGTAATACCATTGCTGAAGAATACAAAAAAAAGTATGATGTTAATATGCTGACAATTAGAAATGTTCCAAATTATGATAATTCAATTAATAAGGCTGAGAAATCAAATGAAAAAATAATTATTTATCAGGGAGCATTAAATGTAGGAAGAGGAATTGAGCAAGTAATGAAAGCTTTAAAATATATCGAGAATGTTAAATTTCATATTATTGGAACTGGTGATATTGAAAAAGATTTAAAAGGACTTGCCGTAAAACTTAATATTAAAAATAAAGTCAGGTTTTTTGGTAAAATACCTTTTGAAGAACTTAAACAACAAACCATTAAGGCTGATATTGGAATATCTCTTGAACAAGATATGGGATTAAATTATTACTACTCTCTTCCTAACAAAATATTTGATTACATACATGCAGAAGTACCAATATTGGCATCAAAGTTTCCTGAAATAGAAAAAATTGTTAATGGGTTTAAGATTGGTGTAGTTATTGAAAATTACGAGCCGGAATATCTTGCCAAAACAATTAATGACATGCTTTTTGATGAAGGAAAAAGAAGGATATGGCAAGAAAATCTCAAAAAAGCATCAGCAGAACTTAATTGGCAAAAAGAGGAAAAAATCCTTTTGAAATTATTTGAAACAATATAAAATAAAAGCCCCTGAAAAATATTTCTTCAGAGGCTTTCAGAATATTAAAACAAAAACTCTATTTTTTGTTAGAATTTAAAAGCAATACTTCATTAACAATTATTTCTGTTATGTACTTTTTTTCACCTTC
>CAYTAU010000210.1:0-3540 GCA_964435855.1 uncultured Bacteroidales bacterium
CATATATCAGATAATATAGATAGCAGGGAAAGTTTGAAGAAATCATTTCCTAAAGAATATCTTGAGTTTTTAAAAATAGAGCAAGAAAAAGAAAAAAAGGATGAGGTATTAATATCATTATCGAAAGACAGAATAGTATTGATACTCAGAAAGGATGAAGAGGATATTAAGTTTATTAAATTGCTGAGATATAATAATTATGAAGCTGAACTAAACAGGTGGCTTATTACCAATACTAAAGACAATATGGAAAAAATTAATCTGTATTTTACTAACAGATTAAAAACTATTGATAATGATATGTTGCCTACACGAAAGGCGGCAAGCGGTATCAGAAAAAATGAGTTGCATATTGTAGAGCATATAAAAGGTAGAATTAAACTAATATTTAAATATAACAAGAGTCTGGTACAGCTTGTAAAAGGATTTCCGTACAGAACCTGGGATAATGTGAATGGCTGGTGGACAACTGTTAATACTGCCGAGGTAATAGAAAAACTAGAGCAGTATTGTTTGAGCAATGATATTAGGATTAAATATTTTGATCAGACCAAATCGGTAATAAAAGGGAGACAAATAAAAGAGCAGATACCAAACTATAGAGAATGCCCACAAGAGTTTATTGATAAAATGCTGATGTTGAGATATAGCAAGCATACTATAAAAACCTATTCGAGCAATTTTGAGGAGTTTATTAATTATTACAATACAAAAAAGTTAGGAGATATTACAGAGCCCGAGATTATAGAATTTACCAGATATTTGGTTGTAGAAAGAGGTGTTTCGGAGTCGTACCAAAATCAATCAATTAATGCTATAAAGTTTTATTATGAGAAAGTATTGGGCGAAAGCCGTAAGTTTTATCATTTAGACAGACCAAAAAGAGAAAAGGTATTGCCTGTGGTACTTACCAAGGACGAGGTTTTAAAAATGATAAAATCGACAACAAATATTAAGCATAAATGTATGATAATACTGGTTTATTCTGCCGGACTAAGAGTTAGTGAATTAATAAATCTGCGAGTGGTTGATATTGATTCTAAAAGAAAGCTAATAATAATTAGAGGAGGCAAGGGAAAAAAAGACAGAAATACTTTGTTATCAGAAAAAACATTATTATTTTTACGTGAGTATTATAAATTATATAAGCCTAAAGATTATTTATTTGCCGGTGCTTATAATGGGGTTTATAGTGCTAGTAGCGTATTGAAAGTTGTAAAAAATGCTGCAAAAAAAGCCGGTATTAATAAGCCGGTTACAACACATACATTGCGTCATAGTTTTGCAACACATTTGCTAGAACAGGGTACAAATTTGAGGTATATACAAAGCATATTAGGACATGAATCGAGCAAGACAACAGAGATTTATACACATATTACCAGTATTGGTTTTAGCGAGATTAATAATCCGATGGATAATATGGAATTTTAACTTAAATATAATGGATATAAACGGAACTTCCGTTTATACTAATGTTGCCACACATTTAAAACAGAGAAAATATGCCAGATGAACAAAATGTAGTTAGTAGAACTTTTGAAGAAATGTTTGAACATCCTGTTCGATATGAAATTCCATTTTTTCAAAGAGCCTACGCTTGGGATCGAACTAATTGGAAACAGTTAGACGATGATATAGAAGAACAAATTCTCAAAGATGTATTGGAGAGAATAAAAGATAAGGGAATAGAAGTTAATACAGAGACACTTCAAGAATACCTTTATGAATACGAGCATTTCTTCGGTGCAATTGTGGTGTTAGAAAAACCAAATTCTGATCCTGCATTAAAACGATTCTATGTCATTGATGGACAACAGAGAATAACAACAGTTTATCTTTTAATTGCTGTTGTTGTTGAGCAATTAAAAAGAAAGACAGAATTATCGGATAAAGCAAAGGAGTATATTAACTATCTTGAGGGACTTCTCAAAAACCGAATAAATTCTGACGGAGACGACTATAGAAAATTAAAAGTGTTCAGTAATAAAGGCGATAGATTACCAACATATATTATGCTTTTTGGTGAAAATCCCTTATCTGATTTACTGTCCGCAGACCAGCAATTGTATATCCCTGACAAAAATAAAATTGATATTTTTCACAAATACATGCAACGGAAATTGCAAAATACTTCTGTTGAGTATTTATGGGCTTATTCGCAAGCAATTCTAAAAAGCTTAAAGATAGTTTGGATTCCACTTAAAGAGGGAAAAGATGATCCACAAGCAATATTTGAAAGTTTAAATGCTAAAGGAACTCCTCTATCTGCAAGTGAACTTCTCTGCAGTTTTATTTTTAAACCATTAATTGATGAAGAAAGAAAATCTCATGAAACAATTCACAATGAAAAATGGCTTAAATCTATAAGTGAATTAGGTGGTGAAAAGAATTTTGAAACCTATTTGAGAGATTTGCTTTCAATCGGACAGAAAAAAAAGATTGGAAAAGGGAGAAGAGTATATGTTTTCTTTAAGAACAATTACAAGATACTTAAAGAAAAAAGTTCAGAAGCAACAGAACAAGCAACGAAAATCCTTATTAATATTCGAGAAAGTACATCTTTATATAGAAATATTATCAATCCAATAACTCATCCTCATTCCAATGCTGAAATTAAAGGATTACTCGTGAAAATTGTCCATACTAAAATGTACTCCTGTACACCGTTTCTGTTATCAATTTTACAGGTTATTAAAAGTGCTGAATTATCTGAACAAGATGCGGTAAAAATTCTTAAAGAAACACTTGTATTACTTGTAAGAAGAAAAGTTACAAAGCTTTCAGTTACAAAATATGATACTTTCTTCCCAAGTTTATGGGATAAAATCAAGAATGAACCTGACAAAGTGAGAGCTCTACAAGATCAAATAAAAAAAGAAGAATTGTGGGTTTCCGATCAGGAATTTCAAGATTCTTTTAAAAACAAAGCGTTATACACTAAAACAGAGTTGTCATTTGTACGACTAGTATTACAAGAAATTGACAGACAAATGCAAATATATGGTCAATATCCAGACTACTCTACGATTAATACAGTTGAACATGTAATGCCACAAACATTGTCAGACGAATGGAAAGAGTATTTGGGAGAAGAAGCAAATGACTTGAGCTTGACCACAATCAGAAATACCCTTGGAAACCTTTGTCTATTAAGTCGGTCAGCCAATAGCTCTGAAGGGCAAAAGTTATTTGAGGACAAGAAAAATAATCCTGCTCTCTCAGATGTAAGTGCGTTAAATAAGGACTTAAAAGCACGGAATGTTAAATGGAATATTGCTGCAATAAATCAACGATCAATAGATTTGGCAGAAAAGGCACTAGTGGTATGGAAATGGAATTAGTGAAGTGAGAAAAACGTGTGGCAACACGCAATATAAAAAATTGGGCGAAAAGTGGTAGATATGAATGAATTAGCAATAAATAAACGGTGTGGTAAATTGAAAGATTTGTGTTTCAAAATGCCCAAAATTTCATATTGCCATCGTTATACAGCATTTAAAAAGACCAATATGGTAATCAATAATAATTATTAATTAA
>CAYTAU010000211.1:0-3478 GCA_964435855.1 uncultured Bacteroidales bacterium
CAATTAATTGCAACTGGAGGTATACAATATTTTTGGTATCCTCCTTATGGTTTAGATAATACAGGAATTTATCATCCTATTGCAAATCCTGAAGAAACTACTGTTTACATTGTTGAAGTTACTGATATGTACGGATGTATGGATACTGACACTATGATGTTATCTGTAATTAAGCCTTCTTTCTGGGTACCTAATGCATTTACTCCTGATGATAATGGTAAAAATGATATTTTTTATGTCAGAGGTGATGGAATTAGTGATTTTGAATTGAAAATTTTCAACCGATGGGGAGAAATTATCTTCTATTCAAAAGACATTAATACAGGATGGGATGGAACTAAACAAGTAACAGGGGAAAAACTTCAGGAAGGTGCTTATGTTTATTACATTAAAGGAACAAAATCTGATGGTGAACAAATTAGTATTAATGGAATAGTAAATTTAATAAGATAAAACATTTATAAATAAATAATAATTAAATAAATATTGTTATGAAAAAAACATGTATTCAAATAACAGCAATAGTATTACTTCTATCAGTTAATATTATAAATGCACAAGATGTGAGATATTCACAAGTTTTTACAAGTCCATTAACTTTAAATCCTGCGTTAATGAATATTAATGATGATTTAAGAGTAATTTTAAATCATAGAATGCAATGGAATGCTTTAAACGACGGAGGGTATACAACCTCCTCCTTTACAACCCTATATCCCATTTTTCTAGACGGAAGAGATGGGAAATTAGATTTTGGGCTTAATGCAATAATGGATAAAGCAGGTGCATTTAATAATTTAAACATTTCTTTATCTGTAGGATATGGTTTGAAAATTACAACTTCAAGCTATTTAAGTCTTGCATTATCTGGCGGTTATGTTCAAAAATCATTAGATGCAAGTAATTTAATATTTGACGATCAATACGTATTAGGTTCTTATAATTCATCAAACGTAACTGAAGAAACAGTGTTAAAAGAAAATGTTGGATATCCTGATGTTAACTTTGGTTTATTATGGAGTATAAGACCGGATGATTCAAAATTAAATGCGTATATTGGAGCATCAGGGTTTCATATGAGTCAGCCTAATGAATCATTTACAAATGAAACAGGTTATTTACCAAGAAAGTTCTCATTTCAAAGTGGGTTAAAAATAATAGGAGAAACCAAACTTGATTTTACACCTAATATTATTGTAACTACTCAAAGTGGAGCACAAGAAGTTGCTGCAGGATTATATATGGATTACAAATTATCTGATGATGCAAAATTAACAATAGGTGGATGGTATAGAATAAAAGATGCTTTTGCCTGTATTCTGAAAGTTGAATTTAAGAATTTTGTTCTTGGTTACAGTTATGATATTCCAAATTCTGAATTGGGCAGAACAATTAGTGGATTAAATACTCATGAAATATCATTATCATTTAAATTAAACAGATACGAAGAAGAGTCAATATCTTCACTTTAGTTTTTAATAATTTTTATTTTATAAACAATAAAATATGAACTTCAAATTATATAAATTAATCGGAATAATTGTTCTTTTAAATACACTAACATTTAATTTAAAGGCACAACTCGTAGTTGCTGATACTTTAACAGATATTCAATTAGTAGAACAAGTACTATTAGGTCAAGGAGTTCTGATTTGGAATATTTCTTCCACAGGAGCAAATATACAGATTGGGGAATTTGATAATGATACAACAGCTACTCTTAATATTGGTATACCTCATGGAATTATTATGTGTTCAGGTAATATCAATAATGCACCCGGACCAAATAATAACAATGGTGTTAGTACAAGCGTTGGTGGAGGTGGTGATGGAGATGCAGACTTATCAGCTATTATTGGTCTTGCTACTAATGATGCCGCTGTGTTAGAATTCGATTTCAAACCTTCATCCGATACAATAAGGTTTAAGTATGTTTTTGGCTCTGATGAATACAGGGAATTTGTTTGTGAATTTAATGATGCTTTTGCTTTTTTACTTACAGGGCCAAATCCATCAGGACCTAATTATACTAATACCAATATAGCTCTTGTTCCTGGTACATCTACTGAAGTTGCTATTGCTACTGTTAATAACGGAGACTCAAACAGTACTTGTCCTGAAGAAAATAGTAATTCAATCTATTATGTAGATAATGGTAACGGTAGCACGCCTATAGCAAATCCAACAGTCGAATATGATGGATTTACTAAAGTTTTTACAGCTAAAGCTGCTGTTGTTCCTTGTCAGGATTATCATATAAAATTAGCTATTGCCGATGCAGTTGATGCTCAATATGATTCAGGAGTATTTTTAGAAGCAAATAGTTTTGGCTCTCAAGTAACCTCTCCTGAAGCTAATTTTGCTCATACTGCCCCCAAGTGTGTTGGCGAACCTGTAGAATTCATCAATACAGGTTCAACAGGTCCAGGTGTCAGCTTTTTATGGGATTTTGGTCCAGGTGCTACTCCTGCTACTTCAACAGACGAAAACCCAACAGGTATAATATATTCTACACATGGATTAAAAATAGTTAAATTAGTAGTAATAATTAATTGCGGAATGTCTTCTGATTCAATAATTAAAGCTATTAATATTCTTGAAGAACCTACTGCAAACTTTTTGGCAACCGATTTTGTTTGTATGAGTAACAGCGTTAATTTTACAAATACAGGAACTACAGGTAGCAATTGGGTTTATAATTGGGATTTTGGTGCTAATGCTTCCCCCACTGCATCAACATCAGAAAATCCTATAGATATAATTTATTCTACTCCCGGACAAAAAATTATAACATTCACAATTACAAGTAACGATTGGAAATGTTCTGATATTTATGTAGATACTATTACTATTCTCGAAACACCAGTTGTAGATTTTTCTTCAACAGCACCACAATGCACAGGACTTGATGTTGATTTCACAAATACAGGCAGTACCGGTGGTAGTTGGACTTATTTATGGGATTTTGGGTCAGGAGCTACACCGGCCACATCAGCATTAGAAAATCCAGCATCAGTTGTTTATTCAACTGCAGGAACAAAATTAGTAAAGCTAATTGTAAGTGATGGAACTTGTTCTAACAGCATAACCAAATCTATTAATATTAACCTTACTCCTACTGTCAGCTTTAATTCTACAGAACCGGAATGTGCAGGGACAGGTGTTGATTTCACAAATACAGGTAGTACCGGCAGTAGCTGGTCATACTTTTGGGATTTGGGTCAGGATGCTATTCCTGCAACTTCAACAACTGAAAATCCTGTCGGTGTATTATACAGCAGTGATGGAACAAAAACTATTAGTTTTACTATTTCTGATGGTAATTGTACAGAAACAGCAATAAGTACAATTACTATAAATGAAACACCAATTGTAGATTTTTCTTCAACAGCACCACAATGCACAGGACTTGATGTTGATTTCACAAATACAGGCAGTACAGGTGGTAGCTGGACTTATTTATGGGATTTTGGTAGTG
>CAYTAU010000212.1:0-3444 GCA_964435855.1 uncultured Bacteroidales bacterium
CCGTAAATTACACACCTGATTGCGCCTAACTTTATTTCTTACTGCGGGGTTCGCTAAGCTAACCGGCGCAAAAGGGTGGAGGGAGCGCTAGCGACCGGAACCCTTTTGCGTCCGAGTTCAGCGCCGGGTTAGGGGCATTTTTCGTCATTATTGATTGGTAAATTGTCAAGCCATTTAGTAACTTCTATACTTTTTCCATGATTCATTTTTCTAAAAATTAAAAGACTTTCTTTACCTTTCTCATATGCTTCATAAAATTTATTCTGAATAGCAGCTATTCGTGCTAACCCATATAATGAATTTGCAATTTGCTCTCTATAACCCTTTTCTTTAGATTGTTTTAAAGCCTTTTGTAAAACTTTAATTGCTCTATTTATTTCGTTTTCATTTATATATATATCGCCCAAAATCACAACCACTTCATTCATCAATAAACTATGACCAATATCTTCTGCAATTTTTTTACTTTCAAAAATATTCTCTTTTGATAATGAATAGTTAGCTTGATATAATGCTAATTTACTTAATTGAATTAATAAAAAACACAAATATTCTTTGTGTCCAATTTTACGTACGATATTTATACCATCAATTAGATACGATTTTGCAAGCTCAAAATTTCCTTTATTTATTGATAGTTCACCTAAATTTAATAAAAAACCACTTATTATTTCCTGGTGTCCAATTTCACGAGCAATTTTTAATCCTTCTAATGAAAAATTTTCTGCTTCCGCAATGTTGCCACGCTTTAGTTCCGTGATTCCTAAACCTAAAAGCAGATTACTTACATTTTCCAAATTCCCAATTTCACGAGCTAAATTTAAACCTTCTTGATAATTTTTTTCTGCTTCTGCATAATCACCAATATTATCTAAAAATACAGTTCCTAAATTAAGTAACAAAACACTAACTCTATCATTATCTCCCAACTCTCTGGCAATAACTATACCTTTGCGATAATGGTTTATTGCCTGCCAATAATATCCAAGTTTAAAATCTACAACTCCTAAGCTTGTGAGCATTGCACTTATTTTAAAATCATTGCCAGTTTCTTTAGCTACATTTAAACCTTCTGTTAAATACTTTTTAGCCTCATTGTAATTTCCTCTTTTTTCTAATAAAGCGCCTAAACTATGTAGTACAGAGGAAATTGTATCATAATTTTGAATGGTTCGAGAAATTTGCAAGCTTTCAATTAAATATTCTTCTGCCTGCGGATATTTTCCCTGTCTTTCAAATAGGCGTCCTAACTGCAAGAGTATTAAAGATAAAATATATTTTTTCCCTAATTTTCTTGCAATTGCTTGTGCATAATTTAAGTGAATATCAGCTAAAGAATATAAACCTCTGGTTTCTAAAAAGCCATAAAATGCTTTTGATAATCGTAATGATAATTCATAATATTTTTTTTCAATAGCTATGTTGAGGGCAGCTATAATATTAGTAACATCTAACTCTATAATATTATAATTATTTTTATAATTTTCTACATGATTAACAAAAAAAATCACCATTTTTTCATATGAAGTATCGTCTTCAAGTTTTGTTTTGGCATAATCAACTATGCTCTGATGCAACGTATAACGTCCAAAAGAATTTTCCAATAAACCTCGGTCAATTAAATTATAGAAAATTTCTTTTGATGTAGATGAAACATATAGAGCTGCTTCCTCTGAAAAAGAATTTGGTTTAGAAGGAAAGACTGATAAAATACGGAGAGTTTGACGTGATAATGTATCTAATGATTCTTCGCTAATTCCAATAACAGTTAATAACGATAGCGGTGTATTTTTTGAAAGACTTGGGTGACGATTTAAAGGACTTTGAGGCTCAGTTAGATGTAAATAATCATCTCCATCTTTTAATCGCTTAAAAGCTTCTCGTAAGCGATTAATTTGGCCTCCATATGATTGTAATTTTAGATAATTACCGATTAATATTAAAGATAATGGTAAGCCACCTAGTGCAGGTATTAATTCATCAACTTTTTCTGGTTCAGCATTAATAATTTCGGGGGCAAGTTGATACAATAACAATTGAATATTCAGTTGATCTAATTCATTTACGATTACAATACCATAGCCTGAAAAACTTAAAGCGACTTCTTGTAAGCGTGTTGTAATTATATGAGCTCAATTCGGACCACCTAATTTGAAGGCTAAAGCTGCTTCGATATTCCATGCATCATCAATTACTAATAGCATTCGACGCAATCCTATAATATTTCTTATAGCTTTAGCCCTATCTTCGACATTGGTTAAGTTGGCAATATCATTTTGAGAAATCCCTAAAATATTCGCCCAGATGCCTAAATGAGAAAGAACATCTGCTTGAAGGCCTAAACCAACCCATAAAATTCCATCACTAAAGTGTTTTAACACTTCTTTATCATAGGCTAACTCAATAGCTAAAGCAGTTTTACCGACACCAGGTAAACCGTTTAGGGCACATAAAGCTAAACTATCGCCTATAAACAAACGTTTTTTTAAATTTTCTACTAATTCATTACGCCCAACTATATTATAAGGAGGGCGTTGAGGAGCAAGAAAAGGAACATTATTTTGTTGGCCATTTTGGAAAATAATAGAGACTGTATTATTGTCACCAACAACGACACCTTTAACAGAATCGTAAAAATGGGGTTCATATTTCATTTTATCATTTTTTAGTTCCGTCAAAATTTATTGATATATTTGCGTTATCACCTTGAATCAAACCTTGAACATTACCTCCGTTAATTTGTACATTGTACTTGCCTATTGATGTTTGTTGATTTTCTTCTAAATTTATAAGTTTTTGAGCAGTCTGAATTATTTCTTCATCTTTATGAGCCTCGATTTCAATTAGTGATTCTCTAAGTCTTTTCTCCCACTCAATAGGCTTTTCTTCATATTTTTGCAATATTACGCTTGATTCAGATTTATCATTTTTTAAAAATTTATTTTTAATAAGTACTTTTAGACTATTATAGGAATCTTTAATTGCTTCAGTTGCGGTAGATGAAATACCAGCAGTTACACCTGTTGCAAGAGCTGTTATTATTAATGTAGTTGGTTCCATAAGTCTCTTTTATCCTTTTTTTTAGTTATAAATTGATGCCCCTAACGTGGAACTGTGCGGCGCGCCCTTTGCGTCCGCACCAGTGCCTTGTTAAATTGCTGTACCAAGCTCATTGCGAAGTATTTTCAAAGATGTGTTTCTTGCTAACGATTGCTTAATTAATATATTTTTCTCACGATGGTCTGTAATTGACTTCATTTTTAATATTAGCAATCCAAGTAAAAAATTTTTTCCACAAACATAATATTGAATATTATTTGAATATTTCGATAACAATTCTTCTTCAATCTTTTCATAAAAATTATTCCACTCTGTTTCAGTTACATGATCTAGGAGCCTGTCCGAGAATAGAATAATTCTCCTATAAAGCAAACCCCCCGGAAA
>CAYTAU010000213.1:0-3391 GCA_964435855.1 uncultured Bacteroidales bacterium
GATGAAATAGAATATGAATTCCAGGGAGTATTCCATTTATTGAGAAATAAATAAATGAGTTAAAAAAGGCTGTTTTTAAAACAGCTTTTTTTATTATACCAACATCAACACAATAAAAATTTTATATGATATGTTTTTTCAAAGGATTTATTGCTTATTATTAAGGAATTTATAACTTTGCATACAGGAAATCATAATATTTTTAAAAAATATATTATTTCTCAGGCAACGTTTTAATAAAAATATGTGTCTAATAAGAAAACAAACTAATTAATTAATCAATAAAATAATATTATTATGAAAAAAATAAGTTTTATCTTAATTGTAATTCTATTTGGGTTATTTACTTCAAATAATGTATTCGGGCAAACTGAAAAAATTAATAATGAAATAGTTTTTAAATTTAATAATAAAGAAATTATATCCAGTAAGTTTGTTGATAAAGTAAATCAAAAACAAATTGATTTTACAATACTTGGCTTGAAAAATAAAAATCAGGTACAGGAACTTGAAGAAAATATTTCTAAATATCGAGGAGTTATAAGTTTTACTATTGGTGAAAAAACACAAAACAATGAATATCCTGCATCAATTACATTATATAAATATGCTGATTATTGGATGTATTATAAATTCTTATTTCTAAATAATGGAATAGAGAATGTAATTTTTGACGATCAAAAGATGGAATCAGAAAAACTATCAGAATTATAGAAAATTTAAATATTATTTATTATGAAAAAGCTATTATTAATTATCGGTTTTAATTTACTGTTGTTTTTTACAGCATTTTCTCAAACAGTAACTCTACCATATACAAATGCTACTGATTATGTACAAAACGTATTAGTTGGTGGAGGTATTACTGTAACAAACGTAACTTCAAATTGTCTTTTCACTCCTGCAGCTACCATGGGTAAATTTACAGGATTTGGAACTACACCAATTACTTTAGATGAGGGAATTATTATGGCATGTGGTGATGTAGAGCTTGCAGACGACCCCAATAATTCAGGTAGTTCAGGAGCTGCATCAGGAACTGGTTCCGATCCGGATCTGGAACTTTTAATTCCCGGTTTTCCGGTTAATGATGCTACAATATTAGAATTTGATTTTATACCTCTATCAACTCCCGTTGAATTCAGATATGTTTGGGCATCAGAAGAATATCCCGAATATGTAAATTCAAGTTTTAATGATGCATTTGGATTTTTTATTAGTGGTCCTGGTATATCTGGACCATTTTCAAATGGAGCCGAAAATATTGCTCTAATTCCGGGAACAACATTACCAGTTACAATTGATAATGTAAATATAGGTTCGTATTCTCAATATTACATCGATAATTCAGGTGGACAAGATGTTACTTATGATGCATTTACTACTGTATTAACAGCTACTTATGATGTAACGCCTTGCCAAACATATCATATAAAAATTGCAGTAGGAGATGCAGGTGATTCAGCTTATGACTCTGCAGTATTTCTTGAAGCAAACAGTTTTAGTACCGATGCCCTTGATATAGATTTATCTTACACAAATCCAGGTATGTTAATAAATGCTGTTGAAGGTTGCAATAATGCAATAATCTCATTTACATTAGGTGATATAGCACAAACTGATTATGTAATTGATTATATAATTAGCACTAGCAGCACTGCTGATAACGGAATTGATTATAGTTTTTTGTCAGGAACTACAACAATTTATACAGGAACAGATTCAACAGCAATAATTATTATTCCTATTGATGATGGTATTACTGAAGGTGCTGAAACTGTTACAATTCTTTATCAAAGTTCTGCTTGCGGATGGGATTCAATTACTGTTACAATTGAAGACCCTCCTCCATTATCAGCTGATTTTACAGTTGATTCTCCTGTTTGTGAAGATGAATCTTCAACTATTACATATACGGGAGTTGGAGCAGATTCTTATAACTGGGATTTTTCAGGAGGAACAATAGTATCAGGTTCCGGTTTAGGCCCTTACGAAATTTCATGGACATCTGATGGAACTTACGATATCACTTTACAAGTTGAAGATATTTATGGATGCGGGCAAGATACAAGCACAGTTCAAATTGTAGTTAATCCAAATCCTGTTGCAACATTTACAACCACATCAATATGTGAAGGAGATACTTCTCTTATTCAATTTATAGGAACAGCCAATGCCGGTGCTATATATACATGGAGTTTTTCAAGTGGCTTTATAGTTAGTGGTAGTGGTCAAGGACCTTATTTGGTATCCTGGGCAAGTGCAGGTACTTATACATGCACTTTAACAATAGATGACAACGGATGTACGGATACATATACTATAAACATTGTTGTAATGCCTGCTGGTTCTCCCAACTGTTGTGAAATACCAATTCCTGATGCCGGAGCTGATGATCAAGTTTGTGGTAATGCCTATACTTTACAAGCTGTGCCAAGTTATGGACTTGGCACATGGACTGTTACTCCTGCCGGTGTTGGTTTTTCTCCTAACGACCCAAACTCTCTTGCTACACTCACAGGTGCCTACGGAGCTTATACATTTATATGGGAAGAAAATAATGGAACAAATTGTGTTGCTTCTGATACCATAGTAATTACATTTACTGAACAACCTGTTGCAAATGCAGGTCCTGATGGACAGGTTTGTGGTTTATCGCATAATTTAACAGGGAATTTTTCTTCTGCTACTACAGGTTCATGGACAAGTAGTCCTCCGGGTGCAGTTTTTGCTCCGGCTGATAATCCTACTACTACAGTTACGATACCATTGGGAGGATATGGTTTATACACATTTACATGGACAGAAGAAAATGGGATATGTACAGATACAGATGAAGTTGAAGTTGAATTTCTTGAAACACCAACTGCCAATGCTGGTAATGCTCAAACAGTTTGTGGATTATTTGTAGATCTTGATGCAACAATAAGTTTTCTAGGGAACATCGGTTATTGGTCAGGTCCTGCAAACTTTAGTGATATTTATGATCCTGATGCTACAGCAAATGTTACAAGTATTTCAGGAACACAAGAAACTGTTACATTATATTGGTATGAAACAAACGGACTATGTGATGGAATAGATTCTGTAGAAATTACATTTATTAAATCACCTGAAAATTTTAATGCAGGTTATGGCGGTAATACATGCGATTCTTCTTTTACTTTACATGCAAATACAATTGGAACACCTTATGCCAATGCTTTATGGACAAGTAATGTGGGAGGGGTTTACATTGAAAATCCTACTGATACTACAACCTTAGTTGATATTACAAGTTTGATACCTGCAATATATGACACAAGCAGGTGTAAAAAGGAAATAATTTTTACTTTTACACTAACAAATGGTGCAGGATGTGATGGAACTAGCTCTGTATTAGTTGAGTTCT
>CAYTAU010000214.1:0-3390 GCA_964435855.1 uncultured Bacteroidales bacterium
CATGAAAAACGCTACAACACTGATTTTACTGTGTGTGTGTGTGTGTGTGTGTGTGCCGGCTATGCAGCAAGCTTTTTAATTTTTTCATATTGCAATATTTACCTTGGTTTATCGGCTTTGATTCTTCAAGTATATATATTATTTTTGACTATTCCAATGATTATACGCAAAATTTCCAAAAAAGTTTTGGAAAGTGATGTATTTGCTGTGGGGGATATTTTATGAATTTTTATATATCAAAATCAAAAGCGATAACTCATTCCTACACTTGTTGAAAGAAACCAAGTTTGATAATAATATTTATCAGCAAATAAACTATTTTCATTATTGAATAAAAAACTATACTTTGCAACAGCATTAAAAATAATTGAAAACTTCTTATTAATATCATAAATAAATGCAGATTCTAATCTTGCAGGAATACCATAAAAATGACTATCTATAGGATAAAAATCATACAAACATTTAATATGAATCTGTTCAACACCAGTCCCCAAAGATAATCTAACATTAAAATCTTTTATTTTAAATATTCTTGCATAAACATTGATATTCGTAGGAATTACAAAGGCACGACTATTTGTATTTTCATCAAACATCCTCCCATATCCCTGAGTAAATGACAAACCAATATTTTCAGAAAAATCATGTGTGTATGATATATTAATACTTTCAAAAGCATCGTAATTCCGGAAATATCTGTATGGCGAATACAATTTACCGACTGTAAGTTCTAATGCATTATTAAAATGTTTTGTTGAATCTTCATTTTGCCCAAATGCATTTATCATTAAACTTGATAATATTATTATTACAGCAATGTTTTTCATCTTTTTATTATTTTTTGTTTGTAATTATAAACATCAGAAGTATATCTTACGAAATAAATTTCACCTGGATAGGCTGACAATTCAATTTCAATAAGCTTTGCATTAGCATGTTTTACAAATAGCAATTTTCCAAAGGCATCAAATACCTCAATTTTACCTGTTTTATCATTTAACTGTTTTTGTAAATAGAATTGATTATTCCCCGGATTGGGGTAAATATTTATTGTATTATCATTTGAATTTAAAATTCCTTCCGAATTTTTAGAGGAAAGTTTATTTACAAATAATGAATATTTATAATTTGCAAAATCGCAATTTATTGAACATGGGACAATTTCAGCAGTAAATTCAGCACCTTCTTCGGTTTCAAAGTTTTCCAGCACAATTTCGTTATATGCTTTGTAATGTACCACCTCATTACTTTCAATTGTAATTGATTCAGGACTACTATAAATATAGCCTGCTATTGGGTTATAAAAATATGTATCGCTTAATGAAAATGGTAAAGATGAATAAAAATCAAATATGGTTAATTCATTATCACAAGTCTTTGGATAAATATTTATAATTGCTCTCTGATTTGTTGAATAACCCATTGGATTACTGAATTTGTAATATCCATCATAATCGCCATTCCACCCAAAATTAAAATGAAATTTTTTCCCGAGTAAAAGGTTTTCATATCCATCACAAACAAAAATATGTCCACCATAATTTACACCACGATACAAAATAGGTCTGTCATTGTCCAATTCATCACATAAAAGATTTTTCCACTCATTTCTACTATAATTGTTCTCGTTTACTATTTCTGCAGAAGGATAGTTTAAATAGGTTTTTAATCCATAAAGAGTTCCATCTGTAGGACATCCAGAGGCATCACAACCATAAGAATAACCAGTAGAATTATCCCCTATATTTCTCAATAAATTTGCAATTTCTTTTTTTTGCTCTGTGTAATTTGAATTATCTGTATTTAGTGTATTAGGCATTTTACTCCAATTAAAAACATCGCATTCAGGCTTTTCCCAGTATTTCAACACTTGACCTACTGCAACAGCAGGACAACCAGCAAGAGAGTGGCTACAACTACTCCCAGAAGGAGCATAATAATTATAGGCATTTGGATCAATCTCGTCATTGGATTCACTTTGCCCCCATTTTGATGAAATCAATGGAGAAACTACGACTCCCTTTGTACCCTTATATTTTGCTATATCATCTTTTAACAAATCATTCCACAATTGAGTATAGTTTGCTCGTGTCGAGTCTATATTGTTTTTAATATTATAAACATAATGATCATATTTATTGAGCCATTCTTTGACAACAGGTGGAACAGAATCAGAATAACTTTTTTCGTTTGAATATGCTAATACAGGATCAGCTCTTTTATCGGCAGATATTATTACCCAATCATTATTGTCAAAAACTATAACAGAATAAGTGTAAATATCTTTGAAAAAATTATTTTTTTTATTTTTAATTTCAAAAAAAGTTAGTTTTTCATTAGTGAGATAATTGTAAAAATTAACCGCTACTGTTTTCACCTCTTTATCATCCGCCGGTTGACTAAATCCATAAACAGAGAAAAATATAAATATTGTTATTAAAATCTTTTTCATAACTATTTTATTTCGTAATATAAATGCTATCTGTTTTAGCAACATAAATATTTTCGTGAATATCGGTAAGCATAATTTTAAACGACACCCACTTTTCTTCTTCAAAAGCCTCTGTTAAAGTTATTCTTAAAGGTGAATAACCTAATTCTCCTGTTGAAGTATCTCTTTTAAAATTACCAAGTTTATCTCTTTTATATACTTCGTTTTTTGTTGCTATCACACCATTTGCAAGTAATTTAAAGCTTGTGATCTTATTTATATAATATTTTTGTTCAATAGGTTGGGTAGCATAAGGGTTCGGAGAATCGCTTATATCTAAATCTGAAAAATACACGTTTTCTGAGACCATATTTCCTGAAAAATCAATATTTATACAAAATTGATTGTATTTTGCCGTATCACATATTGTTTCTGGTGTATAATGATTATATAAATCATAATCATACAATACATCAGCATTAATGTTTTGTCCCCGTATATCTGTTAGTATATATTTGTTTGTAAAAACAGCCGGTAACCCTATCATATCAGGGTTGTCTATAACAGGTGTGTTTTTATCGCATGCAGCAAAAAGAAGTGCCAATATTAAGATATAAAACATTTTTTTCATATTTTATTCGTTTTTAAGTTCATCAATTTGTTCTTGAAGGTGAATTACATACAAACTCAGTTCCTCCACCTTTTCAAGTAGTTTTTTATTCATTTCACCGAGGTCAATTCCATTTTCATCAACCTCTGAAGCAGTTGGAATCCCCGGTAAATGTTTATTTATTGTAATAAACGATTCGAGTTCTGATATTGACATTAATTCATGATTATCGCTGAACACATAATCTGGCCAATCTGAAGGAGCCTTCACTCTTGCCTTATAAAAATGTGCTTCGCCTCTAACATCCAATTTATATTCCGGTTCACCTGTTCCAATACCAACATTT
>CAYTAU010000215.1:0-3318 GCA_964435855.1 uncultured Bacteroidales bacterium
ATTTACCTAAAATTGGTGCAATACACTGGTTTACTTTTTCTGTGTCACCCATTGTGTTTATTTATTAACTACTGTGTTTCATTATTCTTTAACACTTCTATTGCACAAGCTAAATTAGGGATAGCTTCTTTAGCTGCTTTTTTTTTCTCTTTCTGTTATTTTAAAATCCCCATCATAAATATTGTCAATAGTTTTTTGATATTCAGAGATTAAGAATTCTAAATCATCTATTGCTATCGTGTATTTCATATTTATAAATCTTCTTTTTCTGTGTCACCCATGACATTAATTATTGACAATAATTAGCAACAATATTTCTAAATAATACGTCACCTATTTGCATATATCCTGCTGGTGCTGGATGCACTCCATTCGTTCCAATAAATTCAGTTTTTGTAGCCCTTGTATTTACAATTTTGGCTGCCTCTTGCATATTATTCTCAGAATCAAATTGATCTGAAACGCTCACATATTCAACAAACGAAGAATATCTAGCTTCATTTGCGAAGGCTTGGTATGCTTTATTCTGATTTAAAACAGTTACAACGTTTCCGTATGTATCGGCATAGCCAGGAGCATCTGCTCCATAATTCGCCCCCATACCACCATTTAAGGAAGGCAACTGAATACCCATGACCTTAATTTTACAACTTGGATATTGCGTGTGTATATGGTCAATTAATGTTTTAGCAAGCGCTACTTCAGCAGAAAAATCTGTTTTCCATGACGTTTGCCCATTCCATGATAACAAGAAATAAACAACATCACAAGTGCCGCCCATATAAGCATCTACATAATCAGCAAAATCTAAAGCTCCAATACTTGAATCCCAAAATGGGTTTCCAGCATCTAAAGCAGAAGCAGAAAAGGAAACTGTTGCATCTCCTGTACCAGATGATTTAGTAAGTGTTCCGCTTGCTGTTGGTGCACCTGTTGCAAGTCCTAAAATATTTCCGCTCCCAGACGTAATGTTAATTTCAACTATCGTGAAGGATTGACCATTGTTTGTATAAACAGAATTTAATGCTGGTGCTGTTGTAACTCCTGAAACAGTAAATCTATATGCTGTTCTTCCTGCTGTTGCATAGCTGCCCCACGACCAGCCGCCATTACCTTCCCATCCAATTTCGTGTGATGTCACTCTACCGAGAAATGAAAGGTTTGTTAGTACTAAACCTGCTGGCGTTCCGCCAGTTCCGATAAGCCTTCTTGATGCTTCTTGTGGCCAATAACCAGCAGAAGTCAAACTATCTCCAACACATAATATTTTTTTAACGGTTGCAGGGGATTGAACTGCTGCTTTTGTAACTAAATTACAAGTTTTTGTTCCTAAAATATTCCCCTCTCTATCTTTTACTTCAAGTTTAAAAGTAGTTGTTCCTATATCTGCTGTAACAGGCAAATATTCAAAATATCTACGAAAATCTTTTCCCTTTGAACAAGTCGGTAAAATATCATAAACGTATGGATTTGGAGCTTTTATCATCCCCCTGTAAAACAATTGCAAAGTATCACCCACGATAGCATTAATTGTGTCAGGCAGTATAACTTCAACGGCTAATGGAGAAAGCAAGTCTATTTGTTCTTGCATTGCATCCACCTGAGTTTGTAATTTATCTGTTTGATTAAGGCTTAAAATTAACTCTGGATTGGTTAACAAAAGGTGTTCAAAAGGGATACAGTTATCACCGAAAGATCCTCTCCAACCCGTACCTGTTAAATTATTGCCCGTATTTATATTATAATAAGATTCTCCTAATCCCCCAATACCAATTTTTATATAATTTGATTGCGTGCCTTTAGTCTCTCCACCAAATGCTCTATCCATGTCTTTATTGTAAAGCATGAACCCAATAAAATAGGTAGACCCTGTAAAATCAGAGTCGTCTAGCGTTACAAAATTATTCAGTCCTTCATCCATTAGGGGTAATACTATTTCCGCTATTTGATTTGATTCTGAATCAATAGGAATAAAAGGTGTATATGCAATTGAAGTTACATCATTTATTCCTATTGATTGTTTAACCCAAACTCTTATAAATGCCCATTTTGCATCTTCTGCTACAGCACCACGACCAAGATTTTTAATTTTCACTGCATTAAACGAAACGCCTGCTGGTGTGAATTTTGCCCCCCAACCTGTATATGTAGATGCTCTCGTCCCATAAGTGGCAGCAACAGTAGGCAATGTTATTGCCAATGAATCATAGGTTAAAATTGATGTATAATATGTTGCCCATAATAATTCTAAAGCATCAATAGCATTACTAAGAATATCGTTATTAGTAGGGTTTACCATATTGTCAACTGTGTATAACCTGAACCACCACATATTTGTACCAGATGAATCACTCCAGACATTGTAATCAGAAGTATTATGATACTGTGTTTTTGGTGTATCATTAATAATACCTGTTGCTGTTCCTGTTGAAGGTGGATAATTAAGTTGTGTAACATTATCAGCTGGTTGAAAACCAATATAATAATTTCCACCTCCTAATAAAACAGCATTAATTTCATTATCAAAAACAAAAAGCAATAACTGTGTATTTCCTGTTGTTTCTGTATAATATGAAGTCCCTGTTGCGACAAGTTCTTTTTCATCATTCCAAATATGTGCATTAACCCTAACCCCTGTAACGTTTGAAGTTATAGCAATTTCAGCTGCTCTAAAAGGTGCAGTATAATTACAGTTTTGCCTCCAACCCATAATACTTGAAGTTGGCACGCCAGTTGCAACGTAAGAGGTATATGCAGACGTAATTGGTGTGCCTTTTAAATAACTATAAATTTTGCGAACAGCACTTAAATAGTCCCTTGAAAAATTAGCACTATTTTCATTCACTATACCTTGACTTTCAGCACTAAACCCACTCCCACTCCCAACAATCGCCTGACCTTTCACAACACCAGCAACCCCCAACACAGTACCATTTTCAGTTGCTACATAAGCATGATTCAATGTTGCTGCTGGTATTGGTGTTGTGGTTGTGTTTACAAAGCCCTTAAAACTAAGGCTAGGATTGTGAAGTCTTAATAATTGTATTGCTTGTGCTTCTGTTAATTCATAAGTAGATAAATCCCCACTCACACTACCAGCCGCAAAGCCAGTTCCCTTGTATCCATTACCAACCAAATTAGCATCCAAAACTTTTTTAGCGTAAGCTGACAAGTCCAGATTAGCCTCATACTTCGACCAACCAGTACCTGTCCAAATAATAAAGGCTATAGCTTGTGTGATTACCTGACCACCGAAATTTGTGTACGTACCAGCCCCCTGAGCAATCCAATACATAGGGTCTGTACCTACCGCTGGAG
>CAYTAU010000216.1:0-3303 GCA_964435855.1 uncultured Bacteroidales bacterium
AGTGCCTTGAAAGCTGCATCAACCGGGTCGGCGTAGAAACTGACCTGGAACTTGGCGAACAGCTCACCGGGAACGGAAGGGATGTCGCTGACGCTACTCATGGGCATTAGCAAACGCCTGCCACCATTGTCGAACGCAATCTGCAGGGACTCGGCCAGACTGCGGGCCTGTTCAACATTGCCACCCAGGCTCATATTTCCCAGCAGAACGAGCTGGTCCTGTATAGGCTTACCCAGTGCACCGGAGCACAGTGACACAAAACCGCTAAGCGCAAATGCGTCAGAGGGCCCGGAGTTGTAGTAATCCACCAGGTGCAGATGATAGTCACTTTGATTAACCTTCAGTCCGGCGCTAACGGTGGTGGCGTTGGCCCTGAAAGAATCATATGCCACCTTGAGTGCCTCCTTCACCTGGGTGCGCGACCCGAACCCGGACAACGCTAGCTTTCCGGTGCCGGGTAATACCTGGAGTTCCAACCGGTAGAGGGCCTGCTTACCGGACGGTGCCGTCACAATGGTGTGCAAGTGCCCAGGGTTCATAGGCCCTTCAGGGATAAGCTTGTTGCCTCCCTGCTCGGGTACGGCCACGAAGTGCTCTTCCATGGTTTCGTTGTCGATATAGCTGAAGTGTACATCGTAGAATTCGATACCGCCGATCTTCTTGAGCTGCTCCTTGACCCGACGACGGGCCTCCATGGCATACTCCAGACATTCGCATACATCACCCTTGCTGTACTCACCATTAGGGAAGACTAGCTTGATAAGCCCTGAAACGGTCCGGCGTACAGCAATGACATCACGCTGGTTCAGGTCCTTGCCCAGCTTGAAGTACTTATCAATGGCGTCTGCATGGCTGTATTTACGCATCTCACGGAAGTACTCAGCTAGGTAATCCACAATAAATCCATAGTCGTCCGTAAAGAAAGATGGCCGGAACTTCGGGATCTCCCAGCCAGGTATGTAGGCATGGAACCGATCGAAAAATGCCGAATCGATCATCTTATCGGGAAACGGGGCAAACAAATGACTGGTTTTAACCAGCGTATCGACGCTGTCATTGATGTTACCGATAAACACCATGGAGGCGGATGCCTGGATGCTGTCCTTTCCACGAGAGAAGCTGCCTGAGGCCATGTAGTCCTTCATCAAGTCCACGGTCTCGTTCACACTGCCCACGTTGGCAATTTCATCGAACGCCACGACATCCCACATGCCGACCAGACCTACGGTTCTCGACCCCATGTTATAGAACAGGTTAGCTACAGTAGTCTGACCGCCAGAAACAAGGATGCTGGACGGACTGATCTCTTTATAGACATGGCTCTTGCCTGTGCTGCGTGGACCGAGTTCACAGCAGTTGTAGTTGTTCTCCACCAGCGGGATCAGCCTGTTAAGTAGCAGCAATTTGGTGCGGGCTTCCAGATTGGCCGGTTCCATGCCGATAGAGCGCATGAGCACATCCACCCACTGGTCACGTGTAAATGCGCGTCTCCCCTTCATGATCTCCTGAATGTCCATGTTCGGCATCTGAATCGGTTTGAGATCGGCGATAACGAAAGGTGACCGGTTAGCACTCTCTTCGAAAAGGTACCGCAGTTCGATCATGCACCAGATACCGCCAGCCAGTAGCTTCTCATAGTCTTTGACGTAATGGGTTCTAATCTCAATCCGGCTAACACCCAGATTTGAAAGCGAGGCTTCGTAAACGTCTTTCTTTGTGTTCAGCTTAACAGCGACCTTATCGATAATCTTGTAGCTGCCCAGCTCCCGGATCTTCGACTTCACTTTCTCAGCCTCATCAGGGCGGACATAGTTCTCGGCCAGTATCCGTTTCACATTTTCAAGGCCCTTGGAAATGACCTGTTCGTCGTCGGATGCACAGTACATCCCCAACAGGTATTCCAGGACATAAATTGGTACGTTAGCACCCTGACTGATCTGTTTCGTCAGATCCTTCCGGACAACCCGACCAGGAAATTGATCAAGCAGAAGTTTGCTTAGGTCTGTCTCATTCATAGTTACCACTCTCCAAATTCATTACCGATACCCAGATTGATCCTAAATGGTATCTTCTTGTATTCCGCGCCCGACTCGTTGTCGGTAAGCACGAGAAAGTAATCCTGGCCCTTGTCATACTTTCCAGCCTTCAGAGTGATCAATACATCATGCTGCCGGTCCTGTATCTGATCACTGGCACTGTCGAAGGTCAGAAGGTGCTCGTCACTGATCTGTTCACCATTACCGCTAAAGAAAGCAATCCGTAGCGTATGCGGCAGTATCTTACCCGCTACCTTGGTCGTCTGCAGAAAAGAGAATCGCTGCCGGTTGTTGGACACCTTCATTCTTGTTGTATCCAGGAGCTGCACCTCCGCCTTCCTTGCCTTGCCGCTCTCGGCCTTCTTGCCTTTCAGGGCTTTGAGAGTCAGCACGGGCACCACTACCTCCTGAAGAAGCGCACCACCATGAACAAACCGCGCACCACCCACAAAGTGGAATCGCTGAGCCCCTTTAGGGACAACAATGTCCATTGTGGATGAAGTTCCGTAGACTGCCTCAGCGCTCAACTTCCACGCCTCCTTCTGGTCCGCTAGGCCGGCACCCACCACGTAACGCTTCTTGCTCTCCTTGACCATTCCACCTGATTCCCACGAATTCTTATCTGTAGTGGCAAGATCACCCATTTGGAACAGAAACCCGTGATCGGCTGTAACCAGGATACGGCTTCCGTTAAGGCAGCCGTGAACAAACTCAACCAGGCGCTTCAGCTCCTGTATAGCAACGGCCACGGCCTCAAATGTACTATCCTCTGTGGCCTGCTTGTCACCGATGGCATCAATGCGATTGTGGTAGATGTAGACCACACGGGTATCCTTGACAAATTTCCGCCCGGCCTTCGTTGTCATTGCCAGCAGATCCTCCGATTTCACACAGATGCCCGTCGGCTCCTTCTTCCTGAGAATCTTCTCACGTTCCGGTGCAGTGACAACCTGACCGTCCAGTACCGGCCGACCTTCGTCATCCAGCCGGAACTCATCATGAGGAAGCAGAGCCGCCATCCCCATCGAAGTACATGAAGGAAGTACCCCCAGCACAGCGGTCAACTCTGACGCAATCCGGTCACCTGTATTGATCAGCCGGCTCAACTCATCGGCTATTTCATAACGCAGAGCATCAGAAATGATTACATAAGCGCGGGAGGTATCCCGTTCATCAAGGATCGGCTGCACGCTGTCAGCGTAGAACGTCCGTTGACTCTTCACTCCCGGCACATTCCATTGCTGGAGCATATCCGCCTCCACGTTCT
>CAYTAU010000217.1:0-3229 GCA_964435855.1 uncultured Bacteroidales bacterium
CTTGGTTCTGTAATGATTTCAGTCCCAACAGCAGTACAACCAATAGCATCTGTAACTGTAACAGTATAAGTACCCGCAGGTAATCCTGCAATAGAAGTTGTTGTTTGTGAAGTATTCCATAAATAGTCATAAGGTGCTGTACCTCCTGTTTCTGATGTTACTGATGCTGTTCCGTTGTTACCTCCATTACATGTAGGATTAGTTGAACTGGTAGTAATAATTACAGAATTAACAATAGTAAATACTTGAGTTAAATCCAATATATCACCACAATCATTCGTGATTCTGTATGTTCTTGTAACTGTACCTCCACAACCTCCAATTAGTGGACCATCACCCAGCCATGTTACTACTGGATTACAATCACCTGTTACATTAGTAACAAGGTTAATGTCTGCTGGTGGTATGTTTGCAACTGTTGGAACTGAAATAGGTCCAGGAGGAGTACCCCCTAATGGAATTATTGTACAACAAGTATATGGTTCATTAGTCACAAAATCGCAGTTGGCAGGAGAAGTTGATGTTTGCTCATATGTAACATCTAAAGTAACATCAATATTATTTGCATCCCAATATCCATCAGTAAAACAATTACCACCACCACCATCATATGTAGTATTAACGGCACCACTACTAAAGGCATTTGGATAAATATATACTTCGATTACACTATTTTCATTATACCAAGGTATATCTGTTAAATCAAAAGATTCAGAAAAACCTGTTGGTGGCGGAGTATACATTTGATCTAATATTATAACTCCATCAACATAAATTGTTACCCACCAATCATCAGCACTAGTGCCTGGTGGATTAAAACAATAACCGTCCATAGAAACTGTTAAATCAAGACTAGTAGCATTACCACCAGTTCCAATACCTGGAATATTTATATAGGCAGAATTATTTGTTCCTCCGAAAGGAGAACTAGCTATAACAGGATTATTTTCAACTACATTATAAGTAATCGGACCAACCGGACCTCCTGTTGAACAACAATTTGGACCATTTGGAAAACCTAAATAAGTAACGGTGAAATCTTCATTACCATTAGCACAAGCTGATCCGAAGGAAGCAGGATTAGGAGAAATAGTAAAAATAATACCATTATCAATTAAATCACAATCATTTTGGGGAGTAATGTCCCAGCTACAAGTGGTTGTATTCCAGTCAATAGATACTAAATCGGCAGCACTTGAAGGGATTTGTGGATAAACGGTAACTGTATGTGTTCCACTTGCAATTAATGTTCCATAATCATCACAAATAATTTCCCAAGGAAGATCTACAACTACTTGTGTACAATAATTGGTATTTACTAAGGGAATACCAATTTCATGATCTTGACAATTAGAAATCTGACTAGTAACAGGTCCGCTTGGTGTTTGTACAGTTAAGGTTGAAGAAGAAACGATTACACCTGCTTGGAAAATATTACAAGCTTCTATTCCAAAGTCCCAATCTATAGGTCCTGTGAGAGTTGTCGCTCCCTGATCTACTTGGATGGATCCACCTCCACTTAAGCCATCACCCCATGAATCATAAACACAAAGAGTAAAGATAACACCTACAATATTAGGGTCTAATGGACCAACTGTAACATTAATGTTTTGATTATCGAAAAGTCCGGGTCCACCACTTGCAACAACATTTCCAGTTGTATTGCTTGTAACATCCCAAGTGATTTCGCCAGGATAGGTTCCAAAGTTTCCAATGATATCAAACTCGATATATCCATCACAACCTGAGTTTTCAATCTCCATATAATAAGTCTGATTTCCACAGGCTTCAGTAGGACTCGTGGACTGTAAATCATAGGTTGGACAATTATTAACACAAACAGGAGCAACATATTGATAAGTTTGTGTACAAGCCAAATCTGCTGTGAAATATGCAGTAACATCACAAGGTAATCCATCTGCGGTAAGTCCATTTAACGAAAAGTTTTGAGGACTTGCTGCAAATGGGAAGTTATCTACATTTGTAATATTACCGTTACAGTCTTCAACAATTAAACTCCCTGAAGTAGGAGGGTCTGTATATGTTATAGACCCAGTTATGTCATATGTTATTGTTGCAAAATCGCATCCGCTAACAGAAACATTGAATGCTCCCATAGCACAAGGAGGATTAGTAACAATAGAACAATCTGTTGCTCCACTACCACCAGTTTGTGTTAAAGTTACATCTTGAACTACATTTGAATAATTTGTAATTAACATTACATAAACTTCACCAATAACAGCCCCAGGAATAACAGGAAATTCATTTGCAGTAGCAGAAAAGCTACAGTCAACAACATTGTTTGAAGGTGGATTTCCCATGTCTCCACAATCTGCTTGAGCAATTGATAGTGAAGCATAAGGTCCCCAAATAATAAAATCAATATCACTTGCAGCAGACAAAGACATGTCTATGTTTCCATTTGCTGATATTTCAAAATAATACCAAGTTGGGTTAGGTTGGGTATATAAACAGTCATAGTCATTTCCTGGGTCAGTTGTAGATGCCTCGTCGACACCTGAATTAGCAGTAAATAACAATCCTGAATCTGTGCATATTGGTTCCATAGAAGCACAATCTGGTCCTCCTTGTGAAAATAGAAAACCTGGAATAATTAGCAAAAAGGCTATTACTAAATTTTTCATCTTTTTTTATTTTAAAGAATTAATTAATGTTTGTTTTCGAACTTCGAGTTTAGCTCTTATTGCAGTCATATCCTCAAACCATTTTTCTTCCTCGGCAATGGCTTTTTCCTTTGGATTTTTAAGAATCCAATCCCATTTAATTTGAATTGAATTAAGATGAGAATTAACTAATGACACTTGATAATTAATAGAATCATTATTGATTTTTATTGTTTTTATTGAATCAAGTTCTACTTGTGTTATCCCATTGTTTGGATTAATTTTTGATTTAAACTCTTTTGATTGAGCAAAATTGACAATTGGTAGTAGAAATAACAATAATAAAATCCAGATATTTTTCATAATAATTAAAATGTTTAGTTAATAATTTAGTTTACAAATATACAATTTTTATTTTAATAGTTAATATTTAATAATTTACATGTATTTATTGATTTTAGGTGTACCAGAACTGACTTTGGGTGCACAAGAAACGACTTCTTGGGGACAAAAAATGAGTTTATTGGCTGTTTGTTGAGTTGCGGCAGTATGCCGAAAAATATTTTTTTTAGCTTATAGTTACCCCCCCATACAACGTCAAG
>CAYTAU010000218.1:0-3221 GCA_964435855.1 uncultured Bacteroidales bacterium
GAGCCACTCAAAATGACCAAATATTGCACAATTGCAAACCTAAAAAGGCGGCAATATTGAAACTTAGCAAACCTATAAAAAAGAAAAGATGTAAACTTATAAACTCTAAAAAGGGGAAGATCATGTTTAACCACTCAACCCCGGCCACATTATCAGCAAAATAAATACTATACTTAGTATTAGTAATACTTAAAAAATGGTCTGTTTTTGGCTATAATTATGTTAATAATTGGCTTAAATATCTGTAAGTGTTTTATTTACAATATTTTATATATATTAAAATAGTTAACATGAGTTTGATTATGCGACACTAACAGCAAATCGAGGGTAAATGTAATAATTTAGTTGTAATGCACCACTGATCAGGCTTTCACCGAGTAAAGCAATGGTTACGATCCCGGCAATATAGAAAGCAACGAGATTATATTGAAGAATATAACATAAAAGGAATCTTTTCAACCTCTACACCTCTATACCTCCTGCTAAACTCTATTCATAAATCACAACAGGAGAGATAACATGATGCACAATATAATTATAAGTGCCGTTCTTATTCTAGCCATGTCCATTCACGCAGCGGAACAACGCAGCTGGACATCAAAGAAAGGCGATAAAGTACAAGCTGTATTTATTAAAGAATCTTCTGGAATAGTTTTACTTAAAAAGGCAGACAATAAAACTATTAAAATTAAACGGTCATTTCTTTCTGATTTGGATAATTCCTACATAGACACAATCTTAAATCCACCTAAAGAAAATATTATCTATCTCAAACCCTCTATTTCTATTTATGGATGGTATGAAGCTTTTAATCCAAAAACAAAAAAAACAAATAACAGTCGTGAACTCAAATCCTTAATTGTGAAATCAAGTAAAATAAATTCATGTGACTCAATTACTTTTAAATTAGTTAATTCCCTTGTTATTACTGAAGATTGTACTTGGAAAATTATTAGAGTTACGGAGTTGCCAAAAACATTAATATCTACCAAATATACAGATACAAGCGTTAAGACTCCCGGACGGTTTATTAAAATTTATTTTTCAATTAAGAATAATACAAATCTTGAAGGATTCGCAAATATTCCTGAAATTAAGGATTCAAAAGATCGCACTTATAATTTAATTACCGAATCACGTTATTATTTAAACAAGGATGAAATCGATATTCACCTTTTAAAAGTTAAACCCGGTTTTCCTGTTAATGCAGCTGGCATTTATGAAATACCGTCAGACTCAAAAGATTTAAAAGTACGACTTCCTACTTTTAGCAGTTACAAATACGATACTATTTATTTGCCTGTTTATTGGGAAGAAATTCCAATGCCTCCTATGGTAAATAATAATCTCAAAAAGTGATTATAAGTCCTTTAAATACGCACGTACAGCCGCTGTAAGCTATTCGCCCCGGAGCTATACACGAACACCCCCAAACACAGCCGATTGAATAGGCCTTTACTCTGAGCGGGTCCCGGTTCATATCTGGCGATGCTGGCAGACGGACACTACCTTGCAATTATATTGGACCGACTCCCGATACATGAAGCACCCTTAAAAATATGGTCAGGAGGACCCGAAGTGGTCAGGCGGTCAGATTATAGACTTCATGCCCCGAGACATGAAGCCCCTTCATTTTAAAGCTCAAGAGGACCCGAAGAGGCCGGGTAATGGGTCCTGTACGAGGTTAACACGAGAGGACCTCATATATCGGACCTGCTTTTACAGAAATTGCAAACGCAAACGTAAACGATAACAACTAAGGGGGGGGCAATGGGTCCTGTACAAAGATACTTTGCCGGTGCTTCAGTAGCTGGGGACTCAACTCCATAAGTTGTCTTGTTGTCCGCATAACATATCAGATTAGAAGTTAATATATTTATCTTACAATCCCCTTTATGATATTATCCAGATCATAACAGGAGGTAACTATGAGTACAGATTACAAAATAACTTGTCCTAATTGCGGCAAAAGTATAGAAGTCCCAGCAGAGTTTTTAGGGCAAACCGGGGATTGCCCTTATTGCGATCAACCTATAAAAATACCAGATGCACCTCAACACAAAAGTGCAATTGAAAAAACCTCGCAAGTATTATCAACAGCTGCCATTGTGACAAAAAAATCATTCCTCACAGTAAAGATTTTTTTCAACAAAGTTAAAAATGCACTTCCCGAGAAAAAACCACCGAGGAAAGAGTCAAATCTTTTGAAACCTAAAGCACCAGCAACAGAAAAACAACTAAAATATATTGAGGCTCTAGGCGGCACGGTAAACAAAAAGTGTAATATGCAACAAGCATCCGATCTAATAGAGGAATTAATTAGAACGCAGCCAGCTACAGAAAAGCAACTTAAGCGTCTAGCCCGGGATGGGGTTGATATATCGAAACCATTTACAAAGATACAAGCTACGGAATTGATATCACAAATTACAGATGCGAAACCGCCCACAAAAACACAAGTTAAACTATTGATTGAGTTTGAAACAGATATTCCCGAAACAAGGGGAGAGGCTTCACAACTATGTGAAGATTTAAAAAATACCTCTAAGTCAACTAACAGCCAGCGACTTAAGGCCAATGCTCTAGGCGGCGCAATACCGATAAATGCAACCTATTTAGAGACACAAGATTTGATTGAAGAGTTTGAATTGGATAACGACTCTGAACAGGGGAAGCCACCGAAAAAAGCACAGATCAACAAGATTATAAAATTGGGAGGAGATCTTGCTAAAGCAAAAAACCGATGGAGGGCAGAAAATTACATTGTTGACTTGGAGTATGAAGCTGAAGGTGCAAAAGAAGAATTTGAAATAAGAATTGATGATGCGCTTGATGTGTTTTTTGGGCCATATTGTTCAGCTATATTTAAAAAGCCGACAAAGTCAATAATGCAAAAGGTATTGCATTATGGCGAACAACAAGGATGGGGGATGAACTGGGAATCCGATCTTAACCTTGATTATTATGAATTAATGGACTTTGCTGTATATACAATTGCCCCTGATAGGCTTAAAGATGGTTATAGACCGCCTAAAAAACCAAAAGGAATTAAGTGATATGTGATGCGGGTATTACATTTCAAACCAAGGGTATTACTTTAAGGTTATACTTCATGTACGGAAAGCAGAGGAAAGCAAGGAAAGCAAAAACAGGGGGTGAAATCTTGTGAGTTTCTGAAACCCCTATAAACATAGGGTAATAGTTGATTTTAAAGGGTAAAA
>CAYTAU010000219.1:0-3219 GCA_964435855.1 uncultured Bacteroidales bacterium
TAAATTGAACTTTTTACTTTTAAGATCAATTTTGTTAACTGCTCCACCATAAGTACCAACCCATAAAATATGAGAATTATCTTCAATAATAGATATAACCAGAGGGTGACTAATTGCATTGGGATCGTTAACTTTTGGCATAAAAAATCTAAATTCCTCTGTTTCCGAATCAAACATATTAAGTCCACCGCCAAAAGTACCAATCCATAAATTACCTAAATGATCTTCATATATTGCTCGAACATCATTATTACTAATACTATTTGTGGGATTTAAATCATTATGAAAATAGTTTATAAACTCTCCAGTTTTATAATTAAATTTATTTAAGCCATTTTTCGTTCCTATCCATAGATTTCCTTTTGAGTCTTCATGAATTGTATTTACATGGTTATCCGAAATATCACAATTTTTGACAGAATGCACTTTCCAGGTTTCATAATCATTGTCAAAAATGAAAAGACCATATTGTGTTCCAATCCACAAATTAGTTTTGGAATCTTCAAAAAGAGGAAAACTATAATTCAGATTGGGGCTTATAAAATAATCAATATGGTGTGCAAAACGTGTAAATTCTCCGGTTGCTGTATCTAATCTGTTAATTGCATCAATTGTTTTTGCCCAAATATAACCACGGCTGTCAACCAAAACACCAAAAATTCTGTTACCACTAATTGTCTGAGGGTCTTCAGGATCATGAAGATATCTAATAATATTTCCCGTTTTTCTATCGAACTTGTCTAATCCTGACACCGTCGCTATCCACATATTCCCTGAATTATCTTCAGAAATTCCATACACCCAGCTACTTGACAAGGAATTTGTATCCGATATACTATGCAAATAAACTTTGAATGGCTGACTTGAACTTCCATTATACTTATTTAAACCTCCTTGAGTTCCAAACCAAATAAAACCTTCTTTATCCTGTAGCATACAATTAATTGCGCTTTGAGAAAGCCCATCATCCATTGTTAAATGAGTAAAACTAATGTCAGATTTTTGTGAAAAAGCATTTAATCCGCTAATTATTAAAATCAATAATATTGTATAAAATATTCTCATTAAATTTATAGTTTTTCAGGTATTAAAATTATAAATTTTACACCTTTCCCCACTTCACTTTCACAAGATATTTTGCCATTAAGTTTTTGAGTAACCAAATTATAAACAATATGCATACCAAGTCCTGTTCCTTCTTGTTTATTTGTTGTAAAAAACGGGTCAAATATCTTTTCTTTTACTTCTGTCGTCATACCTTTGCCATCATCGGTATATTCAAGTATTAATTCCTTGTCTTTTTTGTATGCTTTAATTTCTATTTTTCCTTTATCTCCATCATTATATGCATGTACTTTAGAATTTACAATTAAATTTGTTAATATTTGAGCAAAGGCTCCCGGATAACTTGTTATTACAATATCTTCGGGACATATAATTTCAAGTTCAATACCTGTATTTTTAAGTTTTGGCATTACGCTACGTACAACATCATGCAAATACGAACCAAAATTAAATTCTCGTTTTTCTTCAATAGCCTGATCAACAGACACCTGTTTGAAACTTTGTACTAATTCTCCTGTTCTTTCCAAATTAGATAAAATAAGTTTTGATGAATCATAAGCATTTTGCAGATAAGATTCAAAATCTTCTTTTTTGATTTTATCTTGCTTATATTTTTCAACAATTTCTTTTGTTTTATCCATAAGAGAAGATGATGCAGTAATGCCAATACCAACTGGGGTATTAATTTCATGAGCCACGCCTGCAACAAGGTTTCCCAGCGATGCCATTTTTTCTGATTCTACAAGTTGGTGCTGTGTTTTATTTAATTCTTCAATAATAGATTGCAGCTCTTCATTTTGTTGGTTTAGCTCTTCATTTTTCTCAGATATTTGATGTTTTTGGGAAGATAATAGTTTTTCAGATTTTTTCTTATTTCTATAACTTCTGTAAATAAAAACTATTAATAATAATACAAGGATAAATACAGCTCCAAAAAGATATAATATGTTTTTTTGGTAATCTACCACTTTATTAATAGATGCTAATTCTTGCTCTTTTTTTGTTATCTCTTCTTCCTTTCTATTTATTTTTTCATTTTTTTGCTCATTATCAGACATTAAGTGTTTCATAAATTCCTTTAAAATTTCTTCTTCCTTTTCTTTTGAAAAAGAGAAATCTTTATTAAACAACCCTAATTCTATTTTATTTTTTAAATGTATTTTATGCCTAATTGTAAGAAATTTCAATATTTTATCATTAATTTTATTATTAATAAATTCTTCACTTTCGGCTTTGTGATCATAATTGCGATATTTCTTAATATCAAACACATACGCAGAGTCGTTAACAGATAATGAGGAAAACAAATTTGTGTCAATTTTTTGAATAGAAGTTGTATATAATTTCATTTTCACAGAATCCTTTTTTATATCTTTTTCTATAGTTAATAAAGGGAAAAAACCTTCAGAATTTGGAATTCTCAAAAAATACAATGAGTGTTTTTCAGATCTGTTCCATAATTTTAGAAGTGGAATATAAAAACTAAAATTCATTTCATCGCTTACATAGTATTCTATTTCAATATCTTCCTTAACGTTTCTTACTATCCATTTAAAACATGAATAACCCTCAACTATTTTCTCTTCTTTCGTTTTTATTATTTTAAAATTTGTGTTTATATTACTTACATATTGCTTTGAGGGAACATTAATAAATAATTTTCTTGAGGGATTAAATGCAATGATCTTACTTTTTTCTAAATCAAATAACATAAAATTCTCAACATTATATCCCTCTAAAATATCAAGAGTCAAGAATTTATCATAAATTGTATATGCATATTCGTTAGTATCAGTAGCTGTTTCTTGTGTAAACCATATGCTACCCTCAAATGTAGTGGTGTACTTTTCTTGCGAAAATAAATAATTCATTATTGCTAATAAGAAACTAAAAAAAATAATTACTTTACTCATAGAAATACTAAATAAAATTGTGTTAAATATAACGAAATTTTTTAAATAACTTATCTTTATTTATAAATCTACAAATAAGTATTCTGTATTTATATAACTACTATCAATTACAGTTGTATAAGTAATACTTTTATCTCATCTCCTCTTTTCACTTCTACAATTACTGTTTCACCCGCTTTCAGTTTTGAAAGTCTGAACATATAATCGTAAATATTTGTAACAGGATTACTATTAATTGCAA
>CAYTAU010000220.1:0-1836 GCA_964435855.1 uncultured Bacteroidales bacterium
GAGTGGATATTCAACAAAAGATGGATTAAACAATATATTTATAGGAAACGAATCAGGATTTAGTAATGTTTCAGGTTTTGATAATGTTTGTCTTGGTAACTCATCAGGGTTCAGTATTCAAAACGCTTCACACAATGTGTTTTTAGGTAATCAAACAGGCATTTCGAATACTGATGGTTCAAATAATGTATTTATTGGAAATAGTGCTGGTGCTGCAAATTTAATAGGAATTAATAATACATTTCTTGGTTCTCAAGCTGGAGCTGGAAATACAGTAGGAGAAGCAAATGTTTTTCTTGGAACTGATGCTGGTTTTATGAATGATAATGGAAGTAGAAATATCTTTATTGGTTATAGGTCTGGATATACAATGCAAGGACATAGTGATTTAATATTTATTGGTACAGATGCTGGTTATTCACATCAATCAGGAGGAGGAAATACTTATATTGGAAATGGAGCTGGTTTTGGTGGTATTTCTGTTTCAGAGAATACTTTTATTGGAAGTGGTACAGGAAATTCACATACAACAGGAAATTTTAATACATATATTGGATTTGGTGCAGGAGAACAAAATAATATGGGAAATGGAAATACTTACCTTGGTTATTATGCAGGCAGACAATTTGATGGCGATAATAATACTTTAATAGGGTATGATGCTGGAATTGCATTTAGTGGCATTCAAAATGCTATGTCTATTGGAAATGGTGCTATTGTGAATGCAAGTAATAAAATTACTCTAGGTAATTCTTTAGCTGATTTAGTGCAATTTGCAGGCTACGGCCCAGGAAGTTTAAGTACAGATGCATTAGGAAATATTATTATATTTTCAGATAAAAGACTTAAAATTCATCAAAGAAATATTACAAATGTTTTAGATAGAATTGTTCAATTACAAGGAGTGGTTTATAAGTGGAAGAAAAAAACAGGTTTAGATACAGAAAACGATTATATCGGGCTTTATGCACAAGATGTAGAAAAACAATTTCCTGAATTAGTTGGAAATATGCCAAATGGGTATAAAACATTAAATTACAACAATTTGGTTCCTGTTTTAGTTGAAGGAATAAAAGAGCAACAAAAAGAAATAGAGGAACTAAAAAACCAAAATATTACATTAAAAGCAGAAATTGAAGAAATTAAGCAGATGATAAATGCATCTGCAAAAAAGTAATTGATAGTAATTCCTGAAAAACAGGAAACTATATATTTTTATTTATTAATTAATGTTTAACTAAAATTTTGAATTATGAGAGTATCAGTAACAGGATTCTTGATTCTACTTTCGCTGTTTACGTTTGCACAGCGGGGGATAGTTAACAACGGTGCAAAAATAGCGGTCTCTAATGGGGCCATTATAAAAATTAGTGGCACCGAAGCAAACTACACAAATAATTCATTGGGTGGCTTTGATGGCCGAATAGACCTTGATGGAAAATTTAAACTTGCCGGCGATTGGAATAATAATGCCACGTTAGGTCAGGTTTTAATTAATGTTGACACCGATGGAGAAGTTATTTTTGAAGGAACTTCTCAACAAACAATTTTCGGTAGTCAAACAGATTTTGAGAAAGTAACCATCAACAACACAAATGATGTTGCTCTTTCAACAGATATTACCGTAAATGGAGATTTTACATTTACAGATGGGAATTTAATTCTTGGGGCAAACAATTTAACCCTAAGTGCAACAGCATCAATTATTGGTGCACCATCAGCTTCAAAGATGTTTGTTGCAAGTAGTACAGGAGAATTGAGGAAAATCTTTACCGCTAATGGTAATTTTACATTCCCTGTAGGTGATAATTCAGTTACAGTTGAATATTCACCAAT
>CAYTAU010000220.1:1936-3200 GCA_964435855.1 uncultured Bacteroidales bacterium
TGCAAATGAGGTTTCCGGGAGTGTCTCCGAGTTCGGGGATTTTACGGCAGGGGAACAAGCCATGTTTTGTAATCCTTCTGTCGGCATTGTCAGTACACCTACTAATGCAACGTGTATAGGAGGCAATGATGGAGCAATTGACTTAACTGTAACTAATACAGTTGGAACTGTTATATATAACTGGTCAACAGTTGGTGGTTCGGGATTGATCAATGGAATAGAAGATCAATCAGGATTAACAGAAGGGTTGTATAAGGTTACAGTTACAGATGATAATGGTTGCACAGCAGAAAAAAATGATATTACAATAATCTATAATTATAGCGTTACAGCGAATGCCGGTTCAGACGATGATCTTTGTCCCGGTCAAACCGACGTACAACTTAATGCCGGTGGGGGAGATTCTTATTCTTGGTTGCCATCCACAGGTCTTAATTTTGATAATATAAATAATCCAATAGCAAATCCGGCTTCAACAACCACATATACTGTTACTGTTACTGATACTCATGGTTGTTCCGATACTGACGATGTTATTGTTACTGTTAATACTTTACCAATTGCAGATGCAGGCACAGATGATGATATCTGCAATGGTGAAAGTGTAACAATTGACGCTTCGGGAAGTTCTGGTACTGCAACTCTTTCATATAATTGGGATAATGGAATAGGACTGGGTGTTTCTCATTCTGTATCACCAGCTTCAACTACAACATATATTGTTACAGTAACTGATGGCAATTCATGTACAGATACTGATAATGTGCAAATTACAGTTAATGATCTACCAATTGTTGACGCAGGTGTAGATGGCAATGTGTCTAATGGTTTTGCATATACTTTTGGCGCAACTTGTTCATCTACTAATTCATACGCAGTTAGCTGGACACCTTCTGCTTTAGTAACAAATCCTACTTTTGAAAATGCAACTACTATTGGGCTATTCTCAACTCAAATATTTACATTAGAAGTAACAGATGATATAACAGGATGTGTAAACTCTGATGATATTACAATTACTGTTACAGGAGGAGTTATAACAGCAAATCCTGAGGCAGTTCCTGATACAATTTGTCTCGGAGAAACTGTTCAATTATCTGCTAATCCAGGTGGAGGCGGAGGAATCTATACCTTCTCATGGACACCAACAGCAAGTTTAAATGATCCAAATATTGAAAATCCTGTAGCTACACCTACAGTAAATACAACATATACTGTTGATGTTTTTGATGGAGCAAATCATGCTATAGAAAGTGTAGATGTT
>CAYTAU010000221.1:0-3196 GCA_964435855.1 uncultured Bacteroidales bacterium
TATTGTATTGATACCCTTGAGAATTGTTAGTATATATGCCAATAGAATTTACACCGTTATTTATTGAGTTTATAATGTTTCTGTTGTTGCTCTCAATATCATTAATACAAAAATCTTGTTTTATTAACCATTTTTTCTCATTGTTGTTATTACCACGAATAAAAGGGAAACTACCGGTGCCTGATTTATATTTATCATTAAAATTTTCTTTTCTATAATAGGGTTTAATATTTATGCCTTCAATAGTTTTCCAAACAAGTTTAGTTTCATAATCTCTACCCTTAAGGTCTTTTGAAATTTGCTCTTCCCACTCATTTGTATTGATTTGAGAAAAACCTTCAAAAAGTTTGTCAAATTTCTTCATAAATTTATTTTTAAAAACTCCACAAAATTATTACTTTTATATTGAATAGTTAATATGTTTCTTAACAGTAGAGTAACATAATAATAATAATTTTGATTATATAAGTAAATATATTTATCTTTGTTTTTTTATTTTAAATAACTTAAAACTAAACTAAAAATTATTATGAAAAAAATTTACTTATTATTTATTGGATTATTTGTTAGTGGAATGATTCTTTCACAAACAATAATTTTTGAGGATGACTTTGAATCATACACTGCGGGTACAAGTGTGGGATCACAAACTACTGATTGGACAACTTGGTCAGGTGGTACTGGCGGAGCCGAAGATGCAATGGTTAGCATTGCTCAAGCTAATGGTGGTGTAAACTCAATGAATGTTATTGCAAATAATGACATGATTTATAACTTTGGAAACAAAACTAGTGGTATTTACCAAGTTGAATTTTATTATTATGTTCCTACAGGTGCAGAAGCATATTTCAACATTGAACATATTTTTGGTTCTGAATGGGCATTTTCATGCGAATTTGCAGCAGGAACAATGGGGCTTAATAGTGATGGTGGAGCGCCAACTCTTACTGTAGCATATCCTCAAGACACTTGGATGTATTTTGTAATTGATGTTGACTTAGGAAGTGATGAGATTGTTCTTACATTAGACGGTACAGAAGTTTCAACATGGGTATTTAGTACTATAGAAGGAGGCGGATCTGGATTGAACCAATTAGGATGTATAAATTTTTATGGTCCTGCTAATAATAACTATTTTATTGATGACTTCGTTTATACAGAAATAGTAAGTGGATTAATTCCTCCAACTATTGATATTACTGTAGTTCCAATAGTTACTGATGGAAGTGCTTCTGAAACTATTTCATTCGGAAATACAGGAGAAGAAGTGATGGGATTTAGATCTTATGGTATTTATAATGAACCTGTTTTGACAATAAAAGGTGAAAAAGATGGCATATTAAATATTGATGGTACTTATGCTAGTGCAATAGGATGGGCAAGTCAACTTACTGTTAAAGCTGCAGTTAGATTTATGCCAGACCTTACAAGTCCATTTGTTGGACAAGAAATAGTTTCTGTTGATATATATATTGGTGATCAGCCTTTAAATGATACTATTACTGTTTATGTATGGGAAAAAGATGGATTTATTGTGCCGGGAGCTAGTACTATTTTGGCTCAAAAAGGATTTATTTGTGATACTGCATGGAATAATATAGTTTTGGATGTTCCTGTTTTATTAACTGGAGAAGAAGTTTGGGTTGGTTTTGAATTTACTGATCCAGGATCTCTTTCTTATTGTCTTGCAGAAGATGGAGGCCCTGTTATTCCTGATGCAAATTATGTAAGTACTGGTCCGGTTTGGACTGAGTATTCATCAATTGGTGGAACAGGTAATCTTAATATACGTGCCAATGTTGTTGGTATAGGTTGGCCAGAGTGGATGAGTGTTACACCTGCATCAGGTACAGTTGTTGCTTCAGGCACACAAGATCTTACACTTGACTTTATTACAACAGGACTTTTAACTGGTCAATATACCGGAGATGTTGTTATTGGTTGTAATGATGCATTACAGGAATGGACAGAGATACCTGTAACCCTTGATTATATCGTAGGTATTGATAATGTTACAAATATCGGAATCATGACATACCCGAATCCTGTAAGAGATGAATTTAACATTATTGCCCATGAGAATATCACTAGTGTTGAAGTTTATAATGCTTCTGGTCAGATAGTAATTTCAGACATTATGAATTCTATGAATGCATCAATTGATATGAATGAGTTAAAAGGATTTTATATTGTGAAGATAAATACAGAAAATTCACAAATAATTAAAAAGATTATTGTTGAATAATTTTAAATTGTGTAGCCCTAAAACAGGTTAATAGTTTTAAATTAAAATTAATTAAAACCGAAGAGATATCCTCTTCGGTTTTTTTTATTTGAGAATTTATTTAAAAAAGTTTATCAATTTTTTTTACAAATTTCATTTTAAAAACTCTACAAGATTATTATATTTATATTGAATATCAATAAGTTTCTCGACAGAAAGCTAATGAAATTATAATTATTTGTATATGTAAATATCAATGTTTACTTTCGTTTAATTATTAATTAAAAAAAGAAAAAGTTATGAAAAAATTATTACTATTTGGGATAGGTGTTGTTCTGTCAGCATCTTTATTCTCCCAAATTTTTACAGACGATTTTGATTCTTACACTGCAGGGTCAGATTTAGTTGTACAAAATCCTACAGATTGGGATACGTGGACAGGTGGTGGTGGTACAACTGAAGATGTAGCTGTATCAGATGCAAATTCAAGTAGTGGCGCAAATTCACTTTATTTCTCATCTACCGGTGGTGGACCTGAAGATATTATCCTAAGATTTGCTCAGGTTTATAATTCAGGAAATTTTACACTTGAGTCTAATTATTATGTAGAAACTGGAAAAGGAGCTTACTTTAACTTGCAAGAAACATTTACAGTAGGAGGAGTATGGGCTATTGATTGTTTCATGCTTGATGATGGAACTTTAAAGTTTTCTAATTCAGGAACTTCATATTTAACAGCAACATATCCAGTTGGAGTATGGTTTAATATGAGAATTGAAATTGATTTAACTGCTAATCTTTGGGAAGTATTCATTAACAATGTTAGTGAAGGAACTTTCTCAAACCCTACAGGTTCAATCGCAATTTTAGATTTATACCCAACTAATCCACCTAGTGAAGGAGGAAACGACATATCAGGATTTTATGTAGATGATGTAAGTTATAATCACATTCCTGCAACTTTACCTGCTG
>CAYTAU010000222.1:0-3183 GCA_964435855.1 uncultured Bacteroidales bacterium
TATGATTCCGTTTTCGGATAGATTGCGCTACAGAAATTGGGTCCCTCAGGCAAATAACAATTTTTTCTATCGGTGTTCCATATTTTAGCCAGGCAGGGAGCGTAAGGCAGAATCGGGTTTCCTTGACAACACTATTTTTATATTTTTCAGACAATTGCCTTATTTGATCTTTATGCTTAATGGCACGCTTGATTATTGTTCTTGTTGAAGGCAATCTAAAATAAGCGAATTTCCACCGGGGCCATTAATGAGGGGCATGTTGATGGAATGAATATCAGGCTGTTCAAAATAGCCATCAGTATTCCATTTGTCGGATCTATAGAATTCCAAAGGGTTGCCCATATTAGCTCCTCCTTCGAAAAATAAACGGGCAACAAGGGATGTCCCAGAGCGATGCATTCCTGAAATAATTTTCATATTTTACATTTCTATCAAGTAGCAAGCTTCTTTATAAGCTAAGTATTATTCAGGATCATTTATGACTTTCATTAAAAAACATTGGAAAAATAAATTTGATGTATCGCATGAGTCGTTTTTTATGTCAAGTTTTAATAGGCATTTTATAGGATAGCCGCATTTAAAAATCACCCTGATAATACAATTACCTGCATATTTGTTTTAATTAAGTTGATTCAAAATATTGTTCGTTTGATTATGGTAAACTGAAAAATTCCAAGTATTTTGGTTGCCCCCAAAAACTGGACAAGCTTCCGGCAATACACGGTTTGACTCAACTGACCTAACTGCCAGTCCGTAACATACTGCTTCCAGAATCGACGTTTTTGTTCCAGTTCCACTTTTCGTTATTTTGCTCCCATGGTATCGTTTCCTAAATAAAATTTGGCTTGACTGATACCATGCCATACTTTATATTATGAAGATGGGGTTCCTTGATCGCTTACTTATGAAAAAAGATAGTTTGTTATCAATTAATAATAAAAAAGCTTCAGAATCCTAAGTGGCCGATTATATGAAACAAATCGTAAGTTTAATTTTAACAGAGTAAATTTTAAAAACATATAGGAAAATGAAAATTAATTCAAAAAATATCGAATTTATAACTGCGGGTAGCATTTTAGTCTCTTTAATAATTATTGTTTTTAATATGTTGTTAAGTGGCTGGGGTGAGCTGTCGATTTCATTGGGTGGCTACACTAAAATTTTTTTTCTTTCACTTTTAATCATTTGTCTGCCCGATGTTATCAGTAATTGGTGTCGTGAAAATAATAAAAGTAATTGGTATACATCAATTGGAAGCATAACACTCATAATTCTGTTTTCATTAATATTAATAGGTTCTGTTGATAAATATTCAGTTTTTATGACTTACTTGATAATATTCTCAGGTATTTTAGGGCTATTTTATATATGTAGATTTTTTTCAAAAGACTATATTCTCCTGTTAATTGCAGTTGTTCCATCAGGAATATTTATTGTAACTTTATTTTATAGCGGTGGCTATCATTCTCCTCTATTTATCGAAAAAGTAATAATCGGACAAGCACATATGGATACATTATTTCACTGCTCAATTGCCAATATTTTTAACTCAATTGGCTATCCATCAGCAGGCTTGAATACAACTCCTTTTATTCATTACCATTTTGCCTCTCATATCCTTTTTGCTTCATTATCAAATATTCTTAGTATTAATATTGTCGATTTTTATAATATTGCATATCCGGCAATTTTTATCCCATTATCATTAAAATCAGTTTTTTTGTTTTCCGATAAACTTGCAATTTTTAAGTTTAAACAACCCGTTAATTTGCTGTTGCTTCTTACAATTATTGTTTTTTTGTATTCAACGAAAATTTTTCCTTCTCCTATTCATCCTTTTGTGAGTGAAAGTAATTTAATTTCCTTAATGTTAACATTTTTTCTCTTTAGTGTTTTTTTTGATTTGGATAAATTTAAAAAACCGAATCTTTCATTTTTTCTTTTTTCTTTTTTCGTTTTATTGTGGATATGTTTTTCTAAAATATCAACGGGTCTGGTTGTTATTTCTGTAATCTCATATCTTTATTTGAAGCTAAACGGCTTTCGTATAAAAAATATATTGATTCTCTTTTTTGTAGGGATTGTATGGCTATTGCCTGTAATCTTTTTTGTTTCTCCATTATCCATATCATCAGCGATCAGAGAAAGTACACTGCCGAGAATGTATATTAACTTATGGTTTCTGTCTGAGAGTTTTGTAACCTATTGTTCAGGTGTTTTTTTTAGCCTCATAGTTATTTTTCGAAACGAAAAAATAAAACGAGTAATTGATTTTTGGTATATATTTAAGAGTAACAAATATATTGACTTGGAACTTTTATCATTGGCAACAGTTGTTGGATTTATATTAAGCGTTATATCTGTAGTAACTGGTGGTTCTGCTTCTGATGTGTTTTATTTTTGTTCAGCACAGTTCTTTTTTACTATACCTTTTTTTGCTGTTTACCTACAATCTTTATGGTCAAAATCTGAATCATCCGGTCAATTTAAAACTATTTTTCTTTTATCAACATTAATATTATCAATTTTATGTAGGCCTGACATCTTTTTTGGATACTATACAAGAATTTCTGCGATAAATGAAGTTTCTGCAAAAAATAAATATACGCCAAATCAGACTCTTCTTTTTAAACTTATTAAAGAATTACGACAGATAAACAAAACAACAGATAAGAAAAATACCTGTATTTATATTCCGTTAAGTGAGAGATGGTATTATCGTTCACAGGTTTATCGTAAATATGGGTCACCATTTATAGTTCCAGCTTTTTCTGGTGTCCCATTGATTGGAGGAATACCTGACATTTTTTTTAATAAAAAAGGTTACAGTTACAGCGATTATAATAATATTAAACCTGTTTCAGACCTTAACCATGCGATTAAATTTGCAGGTGATAACGGATATGAAAAACTTATTCTTTTTAGGCATAAGGAAGATAATTTATTAAAATATATTATAAGTATAGAGAAAGATTAGGGTATTGTAATATTCTGAAAATAATTTCCGTGCCAGATCATTGTTTTTAGAGGTGTTATAGAGAATTGATGCGAGGATGGTATCAGGTGCTAAAATCGGACGTTCCCAATTGTTTCTGTGTCTTTTTAGGCAGTTATCTGGAAGCCGAATCACGCAATTGCATATACATTTCAGTTTGAGAAGAATATTCTGACATTTATCTTATA
>CAYTAU010000223.1:0-3159 GCA_964435855.1 uncultured Bacteroidales bacterium
TTAAGTATAATAGCCCTTGATATTAATTTTCAAGGGCTGTTTTTTTTCAATTATACAGATGCTATATGAAAATTATATCGCACTATTTCAACACAATAGTATTTTTTTTTTTCTTTCAGGCAACGAAAAGCAAATAATAACTGTCGTATAGTTTAGAATGAAAACAAAAAAAATATAATTTTTTAAAAAAATTATATTTATATTTGTTTTTAAATAGGAAAATTAATCGTTTAAACTTAAAGCTTAAAACCATGTTACACAATTTTTTAAAAAAAATCACATTAATTGTATTATTATTTTCTTTAATTTCTTTCAATGGATTTTCTAATACAATAGATGAGAAAGATAATATTAATAATTTAAGAGGTTTGGACTGGCAATTATATCAAGATGTAAATGGAGTACAAATTTATTTTAAACTTTCTGAATTTCATGATTCAAAAAGAGATAAACATGTAGAATACTTATTAATTAAAATTATTAATACAACGGAAAAAGATTTTAAACTTCAATGGAAAGATGAATATTGGTTCGACAACAAGTGTCATAATTGCGAATCTAACAGTAAAGAACATTTAAGACAAATAATAATAAAAAAAGGAGAAAGCATAGAGGGAGCAGGCTCAAATAATACTAATTATAAGTTAAGAGTACACTCAAAATTCTTAAATTATGATTTAAAAAAATTAACAAAATATGAAATGGCAGGTTTACAAGCAATACCTGTTGAATAAAATATTTTATCGTAGAACATTCAATAATTGACCAAATAAATAATAAAATATATACAAATGAAAACAAAAACATTTTTTTTAATAGCATTTAGTGTGGCTTTAACATGGATTACAAAAGTTAATGCCCAATGTGATGTAACCGCTACCGGTTCACCTACTCATATTTGTTTGGGTGATTATGTTACCTTATCATCATCAGGTTCTTGTACTGATTATTTAATGTTTAATGATTTTAATACTGGAACAATTGGAACAGGGTGGGCTTCTCAATGTAATCCACAGTTTAATAATCCTTGTAGTCCTGGTAATGGAACACCGCACTTATGGGTAGGTTCAACCGTAAGTTATCCAAGGGAAATTACGACTATTGCATACTCAGTAACTGCTCAATGCCAAATTTGTTTTGACATGATGTATGCAACTCAGAGCCAATCTGCTCCTTGCGAAGGACCTGATTTACCAGGTGAAGGTGTTCATTTGCAATATTCAATAAATGGAGGTGTAACATGGATAGATATTGAATATTGGCCACCCGACGACCCAAATTGTCCAGGAAATGGTGGATACGATGATTGCATGACCGTATGGAATAATTATTGCGAAGATGTACCTCCCGGAGCAGCATCCGCAAGCACGCAATTCCAATGGTACCAGGATGTTACCAGCGGAAATTCATACGACCACTGGGGACTTGATGATGTTGAAATTTTTTGTCCTCCACCTGCTCAAACTGTTACATGGACAGATAATTTTACTGCATGGACTGATACTAATTTTGTTCCACCACCACAACAACCTACATCTGTTGGAACATGGATATATACTGTTGAACTTTCAGATGGTACTTATACCGATACTGAAACCATTGCAGTTATCGTTGAAGATATTCAAGCTTTAGATATTACCTATACAAACAATATTTGCGCTGATGCAGCTCCAATTACACTTACTGGAAATCCTTCAGGTGGTACTTTTTCAGGACCGGGTGTAACAGGAAACACTTTTGACCCTGTTGCTGCAGGTGGTGCAAGTGGAAGCCCTTATACAATTACTTACGATGATAATGCTTTTTGTCCAAATTCTGTGGATTCTCTTATTTATGTTTTACCTCTTCCAACATCTACATTTACAACTATAGCAATATGTGAAGGCGATACTTCAACAATTAATTATATTGGAAATGCTCCTCCACCTCCAAGTGCTACATATAATTGGACTTTCCCAAGTGGAATTATAATTACAGGTGCTGGTCAAGGTCCTTACGACGTAAGTTGGCCAGTAGGAACTGCTACAGGAAGTCCATATACTTGTACTTTAACTGTTACTGAAAACGGATGTTCTTCAACTTATGATGCAAACATAACAATTAATGATGTATCAGATACTATTTGTTGTCTATTACCTATTCCTGATGCCGGCGCCGACGATCAGGTTTGTAGCAATACATACAACTTAAACGCAACTGCAAGCTGGGGTCTTGGTGAATGGTCTGTTTCCCCTCCTAATGTGAGTTTTAATGATATTAATAACCCAAATACTGACGCTACACTTACAGGTGCTTATGGAACTTATACATTTACCTGGGAGGAAGATAATGGAACATATTGTGTTGCCTCTGATGATGTAGTAATTACTTTTACTGAACAACCTGTTGCAAATGCTGGTCCTGATGGTCAGATTTGTGGTTTATCGCATAATTTAACAGGGAATTTTTCTTCTGCTACTACAGGTTCATGGACAAGTAGTCCTCCCGGTGCAATTTTTTCTCCAGCTACTAATCCTACTACTACAGTTACAGCTCCTGGATATGGTTCATATATTTTTACATGGGAAGAAGATAATGATGGATGTACAAGTACAGATGAAGTTGAAGTTGATTTTTTTCAAATTCCTACTGCCGATGCTGGTATTGACCAAATAGTTTGTGGATTATTTGTAGACCTTGATGCAACAATAAGTTTTCTTGGAAATACAGGTTACTGGTCAGGTTCTGCAAACTTTAATGATATTTATGATCCTGATGCTTTAGCAAATATTACAACTATTCCCGGAACACAAACACAAATAACACATACATTATACTGGCATGAAACAAATGGCTTATGTGATGGAACAGATTCTGTAGAAATTACATTTGTTAAATCTCCTGAAAATTTTAATGCAGGTTATGGCGGTAATACATGCGATTCTTCTTTTACTTTACATGCAAATACAATTGGAACACCATACTCCAGTGCTTTATGGACAAGTGACCCGGTGGGGGTTTATATTGATACACCTACTGATACTGCAACCTTGGTTGACATTTCAAGTTTGGTACCCGGTGTATATTTCCCTGAGGATTGTATGGCGCCTATTTATTTTTATTTAACACTAACAAATGGTGCAGGATGTGATGGAACTAGCTCTGTATTAGTTGAGTTCT
>CAYTAU010000224.1:0-3140 GCA_964435855.1 uncultured Bacteroidales bacterium
AATTATACTTTTGTAAGAAATAAGAATAATTATCTTCTTTTAAAAACAGTTGTTCATTGCCATTTGCTCTATTATATATGTGATAATAACAGTCTGCTTCTAATATTTCTTTGTATTTTGGCATTAGACAAATTTAGTGTTTTTTTTAATTTATTAAACATCCGATGTCTTAAAAGACATCGGATGTTTGGATAATGGTTTTTATATTAAAAAGCTCTTACAACAAAAAAGGCAGGAGTATTAGAACTCTATAGATAAGCTAATATTTTAAGGACACTGCTTTTTCCTCTCTCCACCAAAAATACTATTTTTTTATTTACCATGCGCTACAAAGCGTGCGGGAGCGGGATATTTCCTAACAATCCAAATATAGCATCTTAATTCTATCAGATAATGCTTTAGAAAGTGTAAATTTATTTTTAAAGAAACTAAGTAATTTTTCAAACCTTAATTTCATATTATTAATTAATGATAATTCGCTTTGCTGTTCTTTAGTTAAAATACTTGAAATATGTATTTCAAAGTTCATATAATTACAATCAGGAAAAGATAAAATAGCATTAATTAATTTTGGTGCTGTTAAATTGGCTATTTTTCGTTTTTTCTTTTTTATAATTTCGATTTCATTAGAATGAAGTTTTTCTTGCTTTTGTTTGAACCAATTATAGAAATCCTTAACTATCTCAAAATAAGAGAATATAAAATCTTCTAATTCAATTTCATTTTCATTCAAACTTAAATACTCTTTTGATAGTTTACTCCAATTAAATTTTTTCAAATCTTCCTCTTTAAAAATTATATTTAATGTTTGAGTTAAAGAACGAGGATTAGCACTAAAAGATGTTTTTGAACTAATTGCCGGCAAATCATAGTGCTGAATAAACTGCCTTAAATCCTTGGTAAAGATTGCAACAGGTATTTTATTAAATCTTTTTTTTACTTCTTCTTTATATTCTGGGAATTTTAAATTTTTAGAATACAATGTATTATAATGTCTTCTTGTATGATCTATTAATGAAAAAGCTGAAGCCACATAATTATGTAATAATCTGATTGTTTCTTGTTGAAATTCATGTAAAATCTCTCTATTATTTACTTTTAATAGTTCGTTAGATTTCATCGGATTGTTATGAAATTCAATATGTTTCTTTAATTGACGATAATTACCATTAAATATCTCAATAGAAGAATTAAAATGTCTTATCTGTCCTAATAGAACAAACTCTGGCATTTTGGTTAATTCTTTATGTAAATCATTTGCCGAAATCTCAATATTCATTTATTTTTTTAATTCTAATAATTCAAGGAATTCTTTGATATATTTTAAATTGTCTTTTATATCATCTCTAAAAATATTTAGTTCAAATCCATGTGCAACTCTATCACCTATCCACTTTATATTAAGAATTTTTCTTTTAAATGAAGAATGAAATGTTAATGAAGGTTCTTCGAATATTTTATTTATCAATTTTTCTAAACCAAAATAATCTTCATTTGTATTTTTAATGTCTTCAATTTTATTTAATTGCTTAAATTTTAGTATTATCGAACCTTCTAAAAGCCTTCTAAGGAGTATTCCACAAGCAATATTTAATCCTGATGAATAACTCTGATTTATTTCAAGTATAGTTGGTAAAAGGATTTGTGGAAGTTTTTCTATTAAACCATTTTGTATCTTATAGCTTAATTCATCAGCAGGTAAATTAAAATTTGGTAAAATCATGAAAGTTTTATTTATGTTAGTATTTAGCATATCATAGAATTCATTATCACTAACTGAACCTGGTCCTCTGCCTCCAAGAATAAAATCATCTTCTGATAAATCATCTGTCAATTGTATCTGTTTTTGTTCAATCATTATCTCGATTACTTCATTCAAGTCTATTCTCTTAAAAGGGTGTTTTTGATACAATATATATGTTATTTTCCTGCTATTTCCATGCTTTTTAAAATCTTCAACTAGATGCTCATTTATGAATATATCAATTAACTTAATGGGAGAATTACTGTCGATACCACATGAATTTATGGTATTAATTATACTTTCCTTGAACCATTTGATTTGAATATTTTTACTGACTTTGGCTATTAACATAAAAGAATAATTGATTAAATTATTTATAGGAAAACAAATATATCATTATTATCAATTCATCAAAAGCTAAAGCGGAGATATTATTGCTTTTATGCTTTGGGTGCAATGTACAAAAAATAAACGAGAAAAAAAAGAGATATTTACCTTATTTGAATATTATATGGGTTGACCCCTCTTTATCTCCCCTATAGGGGAGAAAGTTCCCCCTTTCAGGGGGATAGGGGGTCATGGATTAAAGAATGCATTTTTTATTCCGTTCAATAAAAGTGGCAGATTGCCTGCCTACCGGACAGGCAGGCCGCGTTTCGCTAGCAATGACATTAGAATGAAGTTTGCCATTCTGTCACCAAAAACAGATATAAGCCTAATAAACAAGCAGATTGCATGGGCTGTAATTTGTATTATTGCCATAATACTCAAATCAGTTTGCGTAATACTTACATCAGTTTGCGTATTACCGAAGTCAGTTGCAATAAAACTGAAGTCTAATGGCGTATTACCGGAGTCAGTTGCAATAAAACCGAAGTCTAATGGCGTATTACCGGAGTCAGTTGCCGTAAAACCGAAGTCTGTTGCCATAAAACCGAGCTGTGGCATGACACTACGGCAGTCTGGCACCCCCTTAGGTTCATCTAATGGCTTGTTACCGTCATCCGTTTGCCCGTTATTGTAATCTATTTGCTTATAATGGGAATCAGTTTGCTTGTTTACGGAATCTATTTGCTTATAACGGGAATCAGTTTGCTTGTTAACAAAATCTATTGGCTTGTTACGGGCATCTGTTTGCTTGTTAACAAAATCTATTGGCTTGTTACGGGCATCTGTTTGCTTATAACCGGCATGGAGAGGCGTATATACAGTCTGAATTGCTTAATTTATGGAATGCATATTTTATTTAAGCTAATGAAATATTAAAAAACAATTGAGCAATTTAACAATTTAGCAATTGAACCATTATTCAATATTAATAATGTTTGTATATAAGTTGAGTAGGTTAATAATAAATAATTTGCCCGATAATATTTCGCCTGCTCCTGTAATAATT
>CAYTAU010000225.1:0-3066 GCA_964435855.1 uncultured Bacteroidales bacterium
TGCATCAAGTTTGAAAAAGAATGCACCGATACCACTTAAAAGAGATATGCTAGTGACTAATGAAATAATTAACAGCTGACTAATACCTTTATCCAACTGATTAATTTCTTCTCTAACTTGTTTGTATTCTTCGATTCTAAATTCATTATAACTATCGGTCATATTTATTCTCTTTATTGTGTATAACGCCCCAAATGACCAGCGCCCTCGCAGGAGCGGAGCGACGAGAAGGCGTCTGTGTCCATTTGATTGTTATGTGTTTTCATTTATCCTTCTATTATAATTGCATGCTTTATAACAAAGCCATTATTTTCAATATTACAATATATTATTAACAAAATTTATAGTGCTCTTAGTTAGTGCACTATTATCAAAAAGCTCCGTGTTAGCTTTTAAATAATTTCTTATTTCGAGTTTAATTTCTTCCGAGACTTCTCTAGAATTTGTAATATAATTTGTGCATTGCTGTTTTCCTTTAAAATGAAAAGATACAAATCTGTTAAACGAAAATCCATTTCGTAAGAATAAGTCAACCAATATCGTAAAATTCTCACCATTCGTTGTCGATAAATCATCGTATATATCGTCCTGCAAATGATAAAGATCTACTGTACTTGTTATCAATATTACATTATCACAGTCTTCATTATCAAAATTAAATACTTTATATTCTTTCATAATGCCTCCTGTTTGAAATAACAATATAGCCTATTCAAATATCACTTGATATGAATTATTAATAATATTCAATATTTCTTCCGATAAATCCTTAGCTTCTTTCAATGTCGACATAATCCTAGTTTGAGACGGGTCTATTGTCGAATGTAAGTAAACATTTCTTTTATGTGAATACATTGAATAAAGATTATTTAATTGTTTTTTGCTATGCTTATCTATGTTCTGATCAAGCTCAATGTCACTGGAATTGCCGTTAAATTTATAAAACATCTTAAAAGTTTTATTTCTTGTTAATTTATATTTATATTTTTGTGTTAGTATCTTTTTTAAATAACCTTCAAGAGCTTTAAATTCTCCTGTAACACAACCAGTATAATCTTCGCTACTTTCTTTTTGTTTTAGCATAGTTAGTGATCCAGATATGGATTTTAATAAAGCCTCATCCAAATATGTGTAAGCATTTTCTAATTTCTTTTTCATTAAATTTCTTATTGAATCACTGGGTGTATTCATATCAGTAAAAGCATTATTTATTTCGACTATTTGTTCAAAAGAATATTCATCTAAACTAGATAAATATGAAACAATAATACTATATGTATGAAAAGGCTTGCCTTGTATCATTGCTTTATTAGTTGTTGGATAAAAAGTGAAAGTTAACTCGTCACTATTATAACCTATAAACTTATAAATATTGTTGTTTTGAATAAGGCTTACAATCCCATGACATTCATCTTCAATATAGGCTATTAGATTATCTATTATACTTTTTGTACATGAGAAAACAAACTGTTTCACTTTGGCATTTGTTGAAAAACCTTTAGAGGCAATAAATTCAATCAACTTATTACATTCTTCTATATTGTTGCCAATTGGAATGATATTTACGGATTTCTTTTTAATATAAAAACTCACCTTACATTCTTTGCCCTCAATATAAAACTTACATGTCTTCTGATTGTCAGCATCTGAAAATGATTTAATAACAAATGTATTATCAATTGTTGAATATGATTCTACAATTGATTTAATATCATCTTTATTAATATGTATTTCAGCCATAATTAACTCCTTTTTACAATCTTAACTGCTCGACATTTTCCATTTTTAATTTCTGATAACTCATATTCAACAATATCGCTATTTCTTAGAGTTATTTTACCTTTAACATCTTTCATGTTAAAATAAATATTTGTGCTACCATGTTCTGGTTTAATAAAACCAGAACCACCATGGGAAAGTATTTTTATTATTTTACCCTCAAAACGATCTTTTTTCCCTTCAATAGATTCTATATAATCATTACAAATATTTTGAATTTTACTAATATCTGGTTTTTTATCTACATCTAATTTATAATTACTAACAGCATATTCAAGCTCCTCTGAAAAATGCCATCCATGTTGTTTTCGATAATAGGCGCTTCCTTGAAAGAACAATCTTGCATTACTATCATTTCCAGTTGCTTGCCACAAAAAAGCAGTATCAATCAGTAAATTTACCATTTTTTCATATTCGAACCGATTTGAATATGCTTTACTGGCATATAGTAATGCTACTTGAATTTTATTATATCTAAAACATATCTGTGATAACTTATGATACATGAACCAAAAATTTTCTTTGTCTGCCAATTTTTTATAATCACTGATCGCATTTTCAATATCCTCTTCTACCATACACCGACTATAGTACATTCTTGCTTTTATCCATGTCTCATTTCGATAATGAAATTTCTTAATTTCATTCAAAGCTTTTTCGCATGTTCTTATGCATGATTCATAATCTTTTGTTTTTTCGAATGCCTTAGCAAGGTGTTGATAATAAAATTCTTTAGGTGATGCTAATTCTCTTTCCTTACCAGTTTTGTCCTTAAACTTAAATTCTTCTTCAGAAAGTTTATCGGGAATTAAATATGACAACCACTTTATTATTTCTTTAAAATTTTTTGAAGCCCGTTCATTAAATATTTTAACAACCTTTTGAATTGTCAAAATATATGGATTGATAAAGTTTTGATCGACATCTCCTTGAGAACAATTATCTTTAATATATTCAGCTCTTTTTATAAATTCATCAAATGAATCATTATCCTCAATGGTATAGTTTTTAATACAGCAATCATATAAACACCAACATAAGATTGATTTAATCCAGCTGTTTGATAATATACGATCATCCTTATTTAATTCTCTACATATTTCAATAAAGGTATTGCCTTCTTTTTCTTTCCTCAAGACCTTACCATATTCATATAGCAAATATTCATCATCTTTGCTAGAATTATCCCATAATGTTTTCAGTATCTGCTTCGCAATAGAATAATTTTCCTTTTCAAATTCAGCTTTTGCATTTTCTCTAGTCAATTCAATATCGTTATTTATTATA
>CAYTAU010000226.1:0-3033 GCA_964435855.1 uncultured Bacteroidales bacterium
TAATACTGTAATTGCTAGTAATTTTTTCATTTTTTAAATTATCGCTAATCCTTAATACAACGGACAGAAAAACCGTAAGCACGGTTGGTACTGACCATAGCCGCACTGGGGCTTTGGAAGCGGAGGAAGCGGGTGTCGACGACATCAACCGTAGAACTCCAATAGAAGCCGAAGCTACCTGCAAGGAGGAGCGAGCCATCGCTGATGAAACGGTAGCCGGCTACAACAAATTTAAGGGGACTGCCATAGGCACCGAAGTAATCATTTGTACCCCAACTTGTACGTTCTATTTCCAGCTCTGCGTCTGTTGGTAAACGATAACCACTTGGGCAAGGGTTGTTGATTCCGCTTACCCCTTGCCAAAGGTTGTCGTTTTGAGGGGAACGCCAGTCATTAGGGAAACTTCCTTCTGTTATAAACAAGCTATGACCAGGATCATCAGTTGAACTATTTGTGGCTGTAGTCCCATTATCGGGTGTTCCGGTTGTTGAGTTTGTCCAGGTAATACATTCGTGATCATCGCTTAAACGACCCCATTGGAATAATGCTCCATAAGCACAATAATCATTGTATGCTGTTGCCTGCTGTGTAGCCCCCAGATTTCTGTCCATCCATGTTTGTCCGGCATTTGTTACATCAACAACGGTTGTTGTAAATCCACATGTTTGTCCACATACAGGAGAAATCGTTACTTCTAAATCAGCAGAGTTTGAGGTCGCTAAACCGCAAGCATTTGTTACTACACATTGATAATCGTAAGTATCATAAGTTAAAGGAACATTTGTTAATGTTAGTGAAGATGTTGTTGCTCCTGAATAGGCAGGATTGGTTCCTCCATTTGAAATATCACTCCAGATGGTACCTCCATCCGTACTTTCCTGCCATTGATATGATAATATAGCAGTACCTGTGGCAGTAACTGTACAATTTGCATCACCGCCGTCATTAATTGAAACATCAACAGGATGGCTAGTTATAGCCGGAGCTACACATGGTGTTGAACACCAAATATCGTTCCATTGAGCATCTTCCCAAATTTGCAAACACATGTCTGTTATATTGTAAATTAACAGACTTTGTGCAGGTGATGCAATGGCATCCCTTTGGACTGTTGTCATACGTGGTATAAGCAAGCCTCTTTCGCTTGAGGTCATTTCAAGCAAAGCTGAATTATCGGGATTTGGTTCGTTTATTCCAAGATTTTGACTAAAACCTCGATTAATTCCCAAAAAGAGTGAAGAAAACAGATAAATAAATATAACTGTTATTATAAATATTATATTATTATTATTCATTAGTTGTTTTACTAGTTAATTATTATTTTTTTAATTACAACTGATTCAATCATTACTATTTTTACAAAATATATCCCATTTTTCTGATTGTTTAAATCAATGATTACTTGACTATCATTTTCATTATTATTGTGTTTTAATAATACTATCTGTCCTGTTTCATTCAAAACTTCAATATATTTAATTGCTTTTCCATTTATAGTAAAATTACCATTATTAGGATTTGGGAATAATTGTATATCATATTCTTTTTCATTTGTATTGACGCTGGTTTGTGGGTCGAAAAAAATCAAATCTGCCCAAGAATTAGGATTTATGTAATTACTATTTGCTGGCCAACTCCATATAACTGATGGATTATATGGATATTGCAGTTCTCCAAAAGCAATTCCAAAACCAATAGTTTTCATAACACCTTGTGTAATACCAAGTTTTGAAAAAGAAACTGCAAATTCGATTTGTCCAACATTACTATTCCAATCATATCCTGTTAAAGCTTCTATCCATCCACTTTGTGTTACTATATTCCAAGAAGAACCTGTGCCTTTTTCCTCAATTGTTGGAGAACCATCACAATGATACTTATTAAGCATATAGTCATCTGTTTTAGGAGATGTTCCTCCATTATTGTAAGTATCAAGCCAAACTAAATTTCTATCGCCACTCAACATATTTGGCATTTTTTGCGCAATATATAAAGTATCTGTCCCATTATGTTTTACATAAAAAGTAACAGTAATTATATTACCAGATAAACCTGCTTGATATGTATAAGTAGCAGCATCACTCCATTCGCCGGGAGAAATTGTTCCATCAATAGTTGGGATTGTTCCTTGCAATACATTTATTGTATCTCCCGAATGTGCAAAATTTATTAAGGGAAAACATAAAAATAAAAAGAGTACTGTTTTTTTCATAATAATAAAATTTTAATTAATCCTTAATACAGCGAACAGAAAAGCCGTCTGCACGACTAAAACCTACCATATTGGCACCACTACCGTAAAAATAGAGGCAGTCTGAGCTAATACCGTTAACCGTAGAACTCCAATATTGACCATAGCTACCGGTAAATACTAACGAACCATCACTGTAGAAACGGTATCCGGCAACAACTAGTTTTAAAGCGCTCCCATATGCTCCATTACTATTTTGTGATGACCAACTTGCCCGTTCGTTGTCCAATTCGGTATAAGTAGGCAAACGGTAACCGCTTGGACATGGATTGTTTGTTCCGCTTAAACCTTGCCAAAGAATGTCGTTTTGAGGGGAACGCCAGTCATATGGTGAATTTGGTTCAAGAATAAAATCACTATGTCCAGGATCATCGTTTGAACTATTAGTTGATGTTTCATTTGTTTGCTCTGCGCCATCAGAAGTTGTTGATGATGTCCATGTAATACACTCATGCCCGTCGCTTAAACGTCCCCACTGGAATAAGGTGCCATAAGCATTGTAGTCGTCGAATGCTATTGCCTGTTGTGAAGCACCGAGGTTTCTGTCCATCCATGTTTCGCCTGTTGTGCCATTTGTTACATCCACAATAGTAGTAGGATTTCCGCATATTAAAAATAGACTAACAGCCAAATTAGAAGAATTAGAAGTTGTAGTACCACAAGCATTGGTTACTACACATTGATAATCGTAAGTATCATAAGTTAAAGGAACATTTGTTAATGTTAGTGAAGATGTTGTTGCTCCTGAATAGGCAGGATTGGTTCCTCCATTTGAAATATCA
>CAYTAU010000227.1:0-2986 GCA_964435855.1 uncultured Bacteroidales bacterium
TACCTGTATTGGCAATAATATATGCCGGTGTAAAAATGATATTCAAAATAAAAGTGAGAAATAAAATAATTGGGTTTACGGCATTTTTCACATGGATAATAGGTATAATTATGCTTGCCTACGTTACAATGCATGAAGTTAAAAATCATACCAGAGTTGCTAATATCAGCGAAACAATTCAAATAGACACTTTATTATCAGACACTTTATATCTTAAATTAGGTAAAGATCTTGGTAAAAACATCGACGGTTATAATCAAATAAATATTGATCATATTATTGCTGTTTCAGACGATAATGGTGAAATATGTTTACGCGGTATCCCTAATTTAAAGATCAAAACAAGTGATAATGACAATATTGAAATTAAAATTACTAAATATGCCAGAGGTACTGAAAAAGATATTGCATTAGAACACGCAAAAGAAATTGAGTATAAATTTAATTTTAAAGATTCTGTAATATATTTTGATAAATATTTTGATATACCAATGGATAGAAAATGGTATGACCAAAATGTAAAAATAATATTATATATACCCGAAGGCCAGGAAATAATTATTGATAAAAAACTACAGGATCTGCTTAATAAATACTACAGGTATTCAAGAATAGATAATGTTGTAAGAAAAAAGCATATTATGAATTTCAATAGATTATATGCACGTAAACAATTATTGCCAATCCCTAAGATCAACATTTTGGGGAAAATTAAGCCAATTACTAAAACGAAAACTTTATAATTGCACAGAGTAAATTATATTCATTCACGGGGTGACTTAAAGTCACCCCGTGAATTATAATTACTCCAAAACAACCTTCTCTACAACCACACCTTTTGCTGTTCTTACTTTAATAATATAGATTCCTTTTGGATGTTGGCTTAAATCTATTTCGTTATTGACTGGATTCCCGTTTTCACGGGAATGTTTAATAATGGGTTTCCCTGTAATATCCATTACCTCTACTCCTACTATTCCCTCTGCCTGCACTCTTATTTTTCCTGTTGTGGGGTTAGGGAAGATTTTTAAATTTTTATTTGCTTTTATACTATTAACTGAAACTATATAATCACAATTATAGCTTGATACTTTGTATTGACCAATAACAGAATCTTCATAACACCTTAAAGAACCACCATAAGGTGGATCTGTTAATGAACTCAATGGAAACATAAAACCAATCCATCCAATTTTTTCAATAATAGTACCAGCCATATAACACTCCTCTAGAATTGGTTGACTGACATATTGGACTTTTAAATTATGTCCATTAATATCAATAGTTGAAACAGAGTCAATTTTTATTGTAATTAATGAATCATTTACTCCTTGCCTACAAAAAACCTCAATTGTATCACCTGTTATAGCATTGAAATCATAAACCAACTCAAAGGTATTTAATGATGGTACAAATAGATAAACACGATTACTATTCGATTTCATATAAATATAACCTGAAAAAATTGTATCTAAAAAAATCTTCTCTTCAAATATTATTGTTGAAGAATCGCCATTAATCACAGTATCCCCCACATAAGTAAGTTTAATATAATCATCATAGAAAGGTGGACCATAATCGGTTTGTTCGTAATGCCATATTGCTTGATTCTGTGCCCAATTTTGCGAATAACCAATATTAAATAACCATAATAATAATAGTGCTATAATAAATATTCTCATAACAAATAATTTTTGGTTAATAACTGTTTATTTTCTACTCCAAAACAACCTTCTCCACAGCCACACCTTTTGCTGTTCTTACTTTTATAACATATATGCCTTTTGGCTGATTACTTAAATCAACTTCGGTCTTCCGGCTTCCTACTTCGGTCTTCAACACTTCTTTACCATAAATATCAAATACACTTATTTCTGCATTATTCATTCTACATTCTTCATTCTTAATTTCGACAAATACTTTTGTCGACGTGGGGTTGGGGAAAACTAAAATTTCTGTATTTTCAATTTCTTTTTCAATAACGGAAGGGTTAACATAAACTTCAAAAATATCACCAAAATTTGTTTGACATCCAGTAGAATCTGTAATTGTAAATACATAAAAAGTTGTAGTATCAGGTTTTGCCCAAGGCAATTCTGCTGTATAGTCAGAAAGATTGTAATTTGGAGACCATTGATAGGTAAATGGAGAAATCCCACCACCAATTGTATGCAATAATTGCACACTATCTCCTTGATTAATTGTAGCAAAATTATCATTTAGTGTTGAATAAAATTCAGAAAATCGAATTACTACACTATCAATAGCAGAATTCATTGAATTATCTGTTAATGTAAGTTTAAATATGAGGCTTTCTTGGTTAGATAAATGAGCAATAAGTATAGGATTTGAAGATGTTGTATCATTTAAAAAAGTTGATGCATAAAATGTATTTACACCAATAGTATAAGATGTTTCCCATGTATAATTATAAGGAGGTGAACCTCCCAAAGCAGTAGGAGTAGCTCCAAGTTGAATAGTATCAACATCAACACACATAATAGTATCATTCCCTGCATTAATAAATAATTGTGCATTGGCAAATAATACAAATAATAGAGTTATCGAAAATAGTATAAGTTTTTTCATGGGTTTTTAGTTATATATTATATTAGACTCAAAATCTTGTAAAAAGGTTGCTTTAAGATAAAAAAAAACTCCTGATTTTATTTTAAAAATCAAAAAACAATTCAACAGTATTACTTCTCATTTTGGCAAGTCTCATTAACACCTCGTTTTAACGAGATGATTTAAAAATACGTAAGAATACTGTAACCGTTTTAACGGTTTTTTCATAAAAAAGTGCAAACTACTTTTTGCCTATTTTGAAAATGCCTAATTTTAGCACAAAATTTTATCCCAACCCGATAACTATCGGGTCAGGAAATAGTCTGTAAAATACAAATGAATTTATTAAAAAAAATAAGCCTCTCCCTCCTGTTTATTATGCTATTGCATATAGCTTCTGCACAAAAACATACAATTA
>CAYTAU010000228.1:0-2960 GCA_964435855.1 uncultured Bacteroidales bacterium
TATTTACTTAAAGACAGAATACAGGGCGCATACGGGGCTATGGACAATATATAGGTAAGAAATTTGCAAACTCATATTCAGCTATTTCTTGACAGGATAGACAGGATTAACATGATAGTTTCTCCTGCCTTTTTGATCCCGCTTTTTGGCGGGACTTATTTTCTAACTCAGCGACTCAACTGTTTATAATATGTGTATAAACTGATAAACACAGCCAATATTTTGTACTAGCTCAATATCTAAGGGTAATAACTCATGGATTCCCCCCGGACCCCGTATCCGGTACGGGGCAGGCCCGATCCGGGATTAGCCGGGATCCAGTAAGTGGATATCTATCAGTATCTAAAAGTACTTTTCATATTTATTGAGAAGATACAATAATTTTTCCCGTCGCTTCTTTATATTCCATATTATCCCTCTGCGGGATTGTGGTAGATGATATTGAACGGAATTATGGAGAATTTATATCATGTCTATCCATGCCTGCTCTGCGGGACGTGGGGTTATCTTGTCAAATGTTTCCTCCCGGACGGATTCTATATATTCTTGAAAGCTTTTCATAAATATCTCATTGGCGATGTATAATATATGTGTAAGCATATTTGAAATATTATTCAATTGGAAGTGTTGAATATGATTCAGTTAGCCATTTATATAGAGGAGCAGGTTGCTGAAAGGCTTGAAAAAGCGGTAAAGGTCTCCGGAAGGTCCAAATCCAAGTGGGTTTCCGACGCTATAAAATCAGCCTTACAGGGTCAGTGGCAGGAAGGATTTTTTGAACTGGCAGGGAGATAGGAGGACGATGTAGAATCTGAAGAGATATTAAAAAGAATTCGCTAAGGAATAGAAAAAATCGAGGAGAATCTGTTTAACACCGGTTTTCACAGATATGATAATCGTCAAAATATTACCCCAAGAAACAAATTTTAGATGACAGCAATCGTTGTCTCTGTAAGGATTTACTCATTTGCGATCCCAAACCAGCCATGTCGATTAGGGTTTTATTATGTCGATTAGTCATCTGTGATTCCAATGTTATGTTTTAACTATAGGGAACATAAATGCTCAAATACCCCGTATTTAAGGGGTAAAGTGACCGATAATGATAGAAACTAATATTTATTAGCATATTTATAACCGTCATGTAATTTTTTATTCGACAAAAAGCTACCCTAAAAAAATTATTATTACGCCGGGAATCTAATGAACAAAAATGATGAAACTTGTAGAGGTAACGAGTATGCACAATTCATAATCAATGTATAATCAATAGGTTATGCTATGTGTGTGAAGGCGCGATGTCTGTTCGGGTCGAGAAAGCTTATCGACCGGTAGTGACTTTAGAGCTAAAAATTAGGGGAAGATTATGTCGGTTTAACCGTCTGTGAAAATCGGTGTTTAATATATAATGTTTGGCTGCATAATAAGGATTATCCATGAAACAATTGCCTATACTTCAAACAAAACGATTAGTTCTCAGACAATTCGAACTATTTGACGCCAAAGATGTCCAATGTTTGGCTGGCGATAGAAATATCGCAGACACTACATGTTCCTCATCCATACAAAGATGGAGTGGCTGAGAAATGGATTTCTACTCACAAACCTAAATTCGAAGCAGGGAAATTGGCAACCTTCGCAATTACACTTCGTGATAATGGGACATTGATTGGGGCAATACATTTAAGGATAGTGCCAAGATTTGATCGAGCTGAACTTGGATACTGGATAGGAAAAATTTATTGGAATAATGGATATTGTACTGAAGCTTGTCGGGCCGTTCTTGGATATGGGTTTACAGCACTAAACCTTAATCGCATTAACGCATCCCATCTCAAAAGGAATCCTGCATCAGGGCGGGTTATATAAAAACTCGGAATGATTTATGAAGGATGTGCCAGAGAACATGTCAAAAAATGGGATGTGTTTGATGATCTTGAGCTTTATGCTATCCTCAAAGTTGAATGACAGAAGTATACCGAAAAGGGGCATGCACATTGATAGCAAAATGCCCGCTGGCCTTTGGAGGCAACTAATGGCCTGTGTCAGGTCTCTTATTTGAATATATAATTCATTTATTATGATTTCTAATGCCCTCCCCCGCTTGCGTTGGGGTTTCTGCAAGTTCCCTTTCCCTGGGGAGAATGTTGGGGTGAGGGGGGAAATCAGTATCTTGCTTTTTTATAACCCGACTGCTTGCGACAGGGCAGTTGAGTTCTATTATATCGATTAATTTTAAAAAAATTCATTTTTTAACAAAAAAGACTTGACAAGTGATAATTTTTTAAAATATTATCTAACGAATGGACGTTTGAATTATCAAATAATTCATAAAGCTCTCCTCAAGGAAGATTAGAATTAGAACCTTATTTCTCGAAACTCGTCTAATGAATAATGCAAACTTTAACTCTATTTAATAAATTTTTTTGAGAATTAATCTATCGGGCGGACGTTATAAAATTTACATTCATCATATTCATTTATTAAATATGCAAAGATTAGAAAAGTATGTATTTATTAACTATTGATGAATACTATAACTTCTCAAAATAAACAGTGAACCAATTTTTGAATATCAATGTAACGAAGAATTAGGGAATTATGTCTAAGAAAAACATGAAAGATATTATTAAGAATGTCTCCATCGATCTCTTTTATAAGAAGGGTTATTTCGCTAGCAGCATCAATGACATCGCCCGGGCAACAGGAATTCAAAAATCCAGTACCTATTACCATTACTCAAACAAAGAAGACATTCTCTTTGACATTTTGAAAACCACAATGATCGACCTTGATGCGAATTTAGAGAAGCGGCTTAACGGCATCGAGGACACCGAAGAAAGGATGCGAGCAGCTATTCATAGTCACACCTCATTTCATATGGAGCGGCAAAAGGAGGTAATAATAGCTGATAGTGAGATCCGGGGGCTAACCGTAGATAATTATAAGACAATTATCAA
>CAYTAU010000229.1:0-2886 GCA_964435855.1 uncultured Bacteroidales bacterium
CCATAGAATAAAGATAGGAAATATTTTTTAATCCACCCTAATGTTATTATGATCCTTATTTCATGCAAGTTACAAATTTGATGAAATTTTCAAATCTTTATTGAAGTATTTTTATTAACAATATTTCAGTAAATAAATTTTAATTAGTTTGAAAAACTAAACATTTAAATTTGAATTATGGAAGTTATAGTTTTTGAATCAGAAGCATTTGAAAAATTACAAAATACTCCGAAACTTATAACTACCCTCATTTAAACCTTGCATAAAGGAAACTCATGGCGGGAATCTCAATAAAATCTGTAAACTTTTCAATACTAATTTTAATATTATCAAATATCTTCAAATTTTATTCGGTCAAATTTAATAAAAAAAGTCAATTTTTACTACAATAGATAATCAAGTTTTCCGCTAAATAACACTATCTTCACTAAGGGAGCTTTTATAAATATTTTTGATTATACACTAAAGATGTCGGAATAAAAAAAGATATTCATTTTCATGTAGGCAATTTGAACATTGAAATCGAAAATCAAATAATCGAATATAAAACCTGTAGATGTGCCTTGCAAGTCTAGTTATAAGACATTTTGGCAGAAAATATTTTATACCATATATTAATTAACGTGAATAATACTAAGGTTTATGTTTCATATATTTCTGATATGTAACAATTAGTGTTTTTATTTCATCTATTTTAGCATATCCAAATTCGTAACAAAACTTGTATTTAATATTATTTTTAGTAGTATAGGTATGTGTATGATAATCGAAATTAAAATTTAACTTTTCCAAATACTCGGTTCTAATAGTTGTTTTTCCTTCGCGATTATATGTTTTTAAGATTTTTCTATTTCTGCGTAAAATCGAGTTTATATTTTGTATTAGTTTTTCATCATCACGTTTTACATTGTTGTTATAGCTGTTTCGACAATATATATCACAAAATTTTTTATCTGTTCTTCCTGTTAATTTTTCACCACATTTAAGGCAAGTTTTCTGATTAGTCATAATAAATGGTTTAAGGACTGATATTCTTAATTATACATCATGTTATTCATTTTATTAAACACTTATAGTCGACTATAAGTACTTATAAAATTGGTTAAATTTACTATATATATTATTTTAAACAAAAAAATCATTTAAAAAAAGATGGTATTATGCAAACATTTAGAAAACCAATAGTTTATTTAAATATGCACAGCTATGGGGCTAAAGAACTTATTCTTCTATTTTTTAAGAGCAATAATCAGATTATAAGTCGAATTAAGTCGAACGATTGGATAAATTATAGTGTTGAATTAGGGAACTATTATGTTAAATATTGCGAGAAAAATATTAATTTGATAAAGGATATATTTGAAGATATTGCAATTGTTAATACGGCCTATTTAAAGAAAAGAATAAATGCAAGGGCAGTAAATGTAGATTTAGGGAATAGATTCTCTGGGTTTAAAAGCATGGAAGTTTTTGAAGATTTGCTTTATGTATTATTGATTCCTATAGAAATTGATAATAAAAAATTTATTTTAATTAATAATGAAAACGAGAAATTAAACTCTTTATTGAAAGTGAAAACGTTTTGCAGATGGTCTAATAAGCATAAATTGTTTTTGATAGATTCAAAAAAATCGAGTATAATTCAGTTAATTATTTGTTGTAGTGGATTAGCGAGATTATCATTACATTCATCATTAAAAATAAAAGATGCTAAAATAAAAAGAATGCTTTTTGAGCAAAGTTATATTAAAAATATAGGATATATATCTTGCCCAGAAAAGTATATAAGCATTATGATAATGAGAAACTATAGCGAAAGTACTATTAGAACTTATCATAGCATGTTAATTAAATATCTGAATTCGTTTAAAGCTAACACTATAGAACAGATTAATAGCTTTAATACTGAAACTATTAATAAGTATTGCGAGTTAATAAGCCAATCGGGGAATTATAGTGTATCTAGCCAAAATCAATCAATAAATGCAATAAAATTCTATTATAAAAATGTATTGGGAAGACAAATTGAATTGGATGAATTAGAAAGACCCAAAAAGCCAAGAACTTATCCTAAGGTGTTTAGTAAAGAGGAAGTTGGGGCGATTATAATGGCCATTGACAATTTAAAGCATAAGACAATGATAATGGTTTTATACTCAACGGGATTGAGGGTTAGTGAATTGTTAAACTTGAAAATATCGGATATAAATTCGGACAGGATGCTTGTTTTAGTTAGAGGAGGTAAGGGCAGAAAAGACAGGGTTACAATTTTGTCAGAAAAATCGCTTGAGCTTTTACGAGAATATTATCTAAAATATAAGCCAAAAGATTTTTTATTTGAGGGTCAGTATGGAGGCAAGTATTCAGCAGGAAGCATAAGAAAGGTTTTAGAGAGGGCTAAGAAAGCAGCAAAAGTTAATAAACCTGGGAGTGTACATTCGTTAAGGCATTCGTATGCAACTCATTTGTTAGAAAACGGAACAGATTTAAGATATATTCAGGCTTTACTAGGGCATAGTTCTAGCAAGACAACTGAAATATATACACATGTTTCAACTGCACATTTAGAAAATATTAAAAGTCCGGGCGATTTATTAGAAATATAATGCATTTAAATGAATTTATTTATTATATTTACAAAATTGTTATTTAAAATTATTTAATTATGGTTTATGTTGTATTATATATTAATGTGACTGAGGGAGGCGAAGCCGTATTAAAAAAAGATATTTAATGAATAACATAGAAAAAAATATAACAAGCATAAGTAATAAATTTGCATTTACAACTAAAAACTGTAACTTGCAGGTTAATAATTATATAATAAATAAATTAACAAGTGCCATAATGTAAGTATAAGGCATTAGTGCACGTTATCCTAACGTT
>CAYTAU010000230.1:0-2876 GCA_964435855.1 uncultured Bacteroidales bacterium
TGAGGTCATCTCTGCAAGGTTGGCACCTTTTCCGCCGAGCAGCTCTTTCATTGCTGAAGTGCCATCGGCTTTTCCATCGCCAAAAAAGTAAACATACTGAATATTATTCAATTTCATAATTTCCTCCGAAAAAAATTATTATTTCATACTAGTTTTTTAATTTTACGTCAAAAAAACAATCCTGTCAAAATTAATCCAACAAAAAGCCATCCAAAAACGTGTGAAATTTTATAAAAAACTAAACTTTAATAGAATTAAATCAAAAGAGACAAAAAAAGAGAGCCGATGCTCTCTTTTTATAAATGAATATATATTTATTATGCAGTAATATTTGTACTATTTCATGTTATGCAGTGTAACTTCCAAGGCTCTTAAAGGTGTCCACATCCTTAAGTTTTATGAGAGATTTCTTTTCAATCTGTCTGATTCTTTCCTTGGTGAGGTTATACAATTCACCAATTTCTTTCAAACTCATTCGTGCTTTACCATTTAAACCAAATCTATGCTCTAGAATATCTTTTTCTTTGGGAGTTAAAATATTAAGTGCTTCATTAATATCTTCAATCAATACAGTATTCATTACAACTTCATCAGGTTGAGCATTATCGCTTTCAATATAATCTCCAATGCTGCTTGTTTGATTGTCTGTAAATACAGGAGCATCAAGTGAAATTAGCTCTCTTGAAATTGACATCAGAGTTTCAACATTTCCTGGATCAAGATTTGTTTCTCGTGCAATCTCATCAACTGTTGGTTCCTCACCGTTAGAATGCATTAAAGCCTTTTGAGCTTTTTGAATCTGAAACAATTCATTTGTTCTGTTTAAAGGAAGTCTAACAGCTCTGCTCTTCTCATTGATTGCTTTTACAATAGATTGTCTTATCCACCATACAGCGTATGATATGAAGTGATAACCTTTTTCAACATCAAATTTATCAATAGATGTCATCAACCCAAGATTCCCTTCATTGATTAAATCTGATAATGGTAGACCTTGATTTTGATAATTTTTTGCAATTTTAACTACAAATCTTAAGTTAGATTCAATCATCCTTTCACGAGCTCTCTTATCACCATTCTTAGCTTGAGTTGCAAGTTTAACTTCTTCCTCTCGAGTTAATAGAGGAAGTTTGTGTAACTCCTTCATGTAGACTGATAAAACACTAGCGTCTTCTCTGGATGTATATGAATCTTCAATATTAAGCATTTTCTTTTTAGTCTTCATTGTATGTTATCCTCCTGGACATAAACTATAGTGCAGTTAGCGTGCCAACTTTTAAAAACCTAATAAAATTGCTATATTTACTTGATTTATTACAAAATTATGATTATAAGAACTGTTATTATTCGTTACTTATGATATTTATGATATTTTTAGTGAAAAATATCATAAAAAGACAAAAAAATAGTATCAAAATGACACTATCATATTATTTTGTAAAATAAGTGTGTTATTTTGATACAATTAAAAAATTATTCCCAAGTTATAGGGGAATTTTGCCCCTAATGGATACTGACATATAATCATGTGGTTCATTATAACCCATTTACATTTCAAATATGTTATTTGATAACCCAATCCAAGGAAAATCTATTTCAATATTTTTATACCAGTTATGAAGACCTCTCTCATCAATTTCAAAAGGACTATCTTCTAATTCTTTCTGAATTCTTTCCCATTCCAGCTGAATTAAATCATAAATCATATCACCTTCACATAAAGCAACTGTTATTCTTTTTTTACCCAATTGATAAATAGTAAACTGCACCTTAAAGAAATCAATGAATTGTTTATCACTTCTCTCCAAAGATAGATTTCTAAGAAGAAAAGCATCACAATAACAATCAAGTCCTTTATCAAGCATCTTTTTATCAATAAAGATATTTGCAAGTTTATAAAAGTTACTAGAAAGCGATTTGATTGGCGCATTTGCATTGCAAAAACTGTTTATCAAGTTCAATGGCATTAAATCTTTAAATTCGCATTCCATAAATGTTTTACCTCCCTCTATGTTACGTGGAAAATATACGAAATATACATCTAAAAGGCAAACATATTATTAAAAAAATACCAATATTTTTATTGATATGTTCTATGCTGTCTAATTACAGGGAAAAGAAATATTAAATACATTCAAAGGGCTATTTTTTTTATTAGTACAAATTATAATACAAGTAAAAACTCCATAAATACTTAAGCTATAACAATTAGATAAAATTAATGAAGTTCTTTTTTCATCTTTATTTTCATTTGCACTCTTTAAATGCATATACAAATTCATTATGCATTTTATGCTCAATTTTGGACAGTAGTCCACTTTAAAAGGACAGTGTAATTTTTATGAATGAACATTATATTTTGGTTTTGGACAACTTTCTTTTGCTTGACAATTCCCTTTGGGAATAAGCAAAAAAAACTGGACATCTTATTACTCAATTATACTTATAGATCATGACTGTTTTACAAATTCAAAATTATGAATTAATGATTTATTTACTTGCTATATTTGCCATTTAGAAACATAATAAAAATATATGTAAGAAATCATATTTTACAAATAACAAACACATTGCTTGCATTGTGAATTATTAGGATAAATTTGATGATTAAAAATGAACTAGTTAAAATTGCAATTAACTTTGCAGTAACCTTATTTTCTGGGGTAAACGACGATAAAATCCTTAATTTATTAAGTAAGGATGTATCCATAAATCATAAAGTTAATAATGAAAGCAATAACTACGTAAAGGGTGAATTACAATCATTAATAGATGAAATTTACATTCCAATTACAAAAAAATATTCACCTTCAAACTTTAAAGCAATAAAAATAAAAAAAAATACAATAGAACTAGAAGCTGATTTGAAGGAAAAA
>CAYTAU010000231.1:0-2857 GCA_964435855.1 uncultured Bacteroidales bacterium
ATTTTTCGGTTTCGGCAATTCTTAATTGTTTTTTATTGTTGATCTCCAGAATTTCGCCAATGGTTTTCTTAAGGTTTTCTTTATCGTAAATTATGTTCACATTTTTGAAAGAGTCGTCGTATTTTGTCATTGTGCAATAGTGCAAATCCATTTTGCTCATTTCATATTCGGGCATATCTTTTTGAGTTAGCACTGTGGTAATCTCTCTTAACCTGTCGGTACGAAAATTAAAGCATATTACAACATCGTCTTTTTCAATTGTCGTAAGTGGTTTATTTTCCTCATCAACAATAACTATTGGTTTAATAAATTCGTCTGTTTTATCATTATTATACGATGTTTCAACAGCTTCAATTACATTTTGATATTTTTTGCCTTTACCTGATACTAATAAATCATAACCGGTTTTAATCCTTTCCCAGCGTTTGTCTCTGTCCATAGTATAAAATCTACCACAGACTGAAGCAATTTTTGCAGTTTTGTTTTTAATATGCTCTTGCAGATTTTTAATAAATCCCAATCCGCTATGTGGGTCGGTATCTCTGCCATCGGTAAGTGCATGTATAAAAACTTTTGACAAACCAAAATCGTTTGCTATATCGCAAAGTTTATAAAGGTGCTTATCTACAGAGTGAACTCCGCCATCGGAAACCAATCCCAAAAAATGGACTTGTTTGTTATTATCTTTAGCATGTTGAAATGCTTTGGTTAAGATATTATTTGAGCTTATTGAATTATCTTCTATTGCTTTATTAATCCTTACAAGGTCTTGATATATTACTCTTCCTGCTCCAATATTCAAATGTCCTACTTCAGAATTTCCCATTTGTCCGTTTGGTAATCCTACATCTTCGCCACTGGTTAATAATTGCGAGTTTGGATATTTTAAGAAAAGCTTATCGAGATTAGGCGTATCGCCATTATAAATTACATCAGCTTCCGATTTGTTACCTATTCCCCAGCCGTCAAGAATTATAAGTATTGCTTTGTTTGTTTGCATTTGTTTATATTTTTAGCCGCGAACCTGCCTGCCGGCAGGCAGGTTCGCGAATGTTTTTTATATGTTGAAATTCTAATTTTTTAATTGCGCTAAAATTACACAATAAAGCTTAATGAACAAAAAAGGAAGTTTTCTGATTTTATATTTACGATTTTATATTTTAGATTTTTTTCACGCAAAGCTTGCAAAGGTGATTAGCAAATACTGTAATATATTTTTGATATTTGGTTTCTACTCCAAAACAACTTTTCTTACCGCTACACCTTTGTTGGTTGTTACTTTTATTATGTAGATGCCTTTTGGCTGTGTGCTTAAATCTATTTCGACATTGCGAGGGCAATAGCCCGTAGCAATCTCACTATTATTGGCAGATTGCTTCGCTTTGCTCGCAATGACGGTGTTTATTATGCTTTGCCCTTGTAAATCCATTACATCTATTTTTTCTATGCTTTCTGTTTTTACTGTTATTTTTCCTGTTGTGGGGTTGGGGTAAATAGATACTTCTGTATTAATTATATTTTCATTAATTCCAACAGAAGGATTTCCATATACTCTAACCTGTCCTCGTTTTGAATCATAACCATCATTAAAATCATTCCCATATGCACCAATAGCAACAATACTAGCATCTGAACTCAAACATATTGAATAACCTGAATAATCTTCAGGAGCTTCACCAATTATATCATTATTTATTTGAATCCAATTACTGCCAACGTACTCAAATACTTTTACATGACCTGCAGCAATTGAATTATAACAACCACCAATTGCAACAATATTACCATCTGAACTTAAATCTACAGCTTTCCCAAAAGCATCTGAATCACCTTCACCATGTAAATCTGTACCCTTTTGTATCCAATTACCTCCATTGAATTCATATATTCTTACTTGTCCTGCATGAATTCCATTTTCAAAATTTAGCACAGAACCAATAGCTAATATTGTTCCATCTGAATTTAAACCTACAGAGTAGCCTGACCAATCAAGAGAGTCTTCTCCATCTATATCACTACCCAACTGCACCCAATTTCCTCCACTATACTCAAAAACTCTTACATGACCCGATTGATCCCCGTTTCCATCATTTTTATGGGCACCAATTGCAATTATAGTACCATCAGAATTTAAATCTACAAAACGCCCAGACTCATCACCAGCAACTTCGCCATCTATATCACTACCGATTTGTGTCCAATTACCACCTATATACTCATATACTCTTACGTGACCAGCATCAATCCCTATTCCATCATTCTGATAAGCTCCAATAGCCAGTATTGTACCATCAGAACTTAAACTTATCGACCAGCCAGATTGATCTAAAGTAGCTTCACCGTTTATATTGTTGCCCAATTGAACCCAATTTCCACTAATATATTCAAACACTCTAACATGACCAGTTGCACTATCACTATATGAAGAACTAATTGCAATTTTATTACCATCCGAGCTCAAACTTATTGAATAACCTGAAAAATCATGAACTGCTTCACCATAGATACTGTTTCCTTTTTGTATCCAATTTGCACCATTATAATCAAATACTTTAACATAACCTGCTTCACTCGCATAAGCATCATTTCCTGATCCACCTGCAGCTAGTGTCATTCCATCAGAACTTATACTAACTGATATCCCTAGCTTATCAGTAACGTTGTCACTGTTTATATCACTACCCATTTGTATCCATTGGGCATTGGCAATATTTATTATAAGTAACGAAATAATTAAAAAGTACAGTTTTTTCATAGCGAAGTGTTTTTAGTTATATATTATATTAGACTCTAAATAAAAGCAAAAGGTTGCATAAAAGTAACAAAAAAAGGAGCAAAACTCCCATTTAATTTTAGA
>CAYTAU010000232.1:0-2839 GCA_964435855.1 uncultured Bacteroidales bacterium
CGGCAACCATTAACATCATTTTAAGCATAAAACCTTTTTGTGTTTTAGAATTGCGGAATATCCTGTTAAAAAAAACCTCTATTATTGAGTTTTTTCTGATAATATCGCCTAAAAGCAATAACATAAGTATTACAGCTATGTATTCGTTGGAAAATCCTAATAACATTTCAGAAGGAGTGAGAATACCAATACCACCAAGCAATGCTATGGCTATAACAAAAGTGAATGTAGTTCCTATTAACTCTAAATACAGAGAAAACAATATAAATGCAATGACAATAAAAACACTTATGGTTTCAAAATTCCACATATATTTTATTAGTTCAAACTTCTTCCTAAAAACGTTGGACAGAATATCGTGCTAAAATTACACATTTTATTTACAAAAACACAAATGCCTAAATTGAGCTAAAATGCCTAAAATATTTAAAATTCAATCCGCTTAAAGCGAATTATAATAATTTTTTTTTCAATTACGTTAGTCATTTTGTCCCTATTACTAGGGAGTGAATGATTACAAACATCTAATAAAAAATATTAACACTTACGGTTTCAAATTCAGTAATATATTTACTTATATTATAAACATTTGTATGTCCTCCTTTTTCAACCAGATATGTTATTTTAATTGTTTGGTGTCCCGGTAATTTACAAGTAATAATTTCGTCTACATCTGTTCCTGTAAATACATTTTCGGATTCTGAGCAACAATTACTGCAAGAAAATATTTGCCCTTCAATAGAATAACTTATATAATCTTCAAAATTTACAGGATCTTGATTTTCAAGATTTATTTCAAGCACCGATTCCGAAAAAATATCGTAAGAGTCTGCGTAATCTTCACCTTCTGTTACATCTTCGGGGCTAATAATAAAGTAATTGTCAAAATAATTATTTTTTGATATTGAGATTTTATAATTTGAAACTCGCTGAGACTCAACTTCAAAATTAAATTTTCCTTCACTATCTGTTGTAACTGATGAAAGTGTTGTATAATTAGTGTTCCATGTACCTGATTCAACTACTTGAGCTGATAAGACAACATTAACATTGCTTAAACTAATTTGCATATTTGGTTCATGTACCGTACCAGAAAAAAGAACATTCTCGGTCTTTTTCTTACAAGCAAATGTTAAAACAATAATAGTTAGTATTGATATCTTGAAAAATACTTTTAACATAAAAACTATTCAATAATTATATTAAATGCTAAAGTAATGCTTTTTAAGAAAAGTATTATTAGTTTTTAAAATTTTAACATTAATTTCCAAATCTTGGATTTACAACATTGTTGTACAATGAGCCAAAGGTATAAGTAATGCCGGCACTTACATAATAAGAGTATTGAGTTGACAGCATCCTTTTTCGCGTTAATATTTCCTCACTTGTTGCTCCTTGTTTTGGCAAAGAAATTTGGTCGTGAATTAATGAGACAGAAGAATATAAATTAAATGAAAGACCTTTAACAATTCTTAATCGCAAATTTGTCCACAAATTAATATTATTAAGTTCAATATCATGAAAATAATGAGAGCCGCTTAGCGATGTTGATATTGAACCCCATTTTTCTTTAATTGAAAAAGCTATACTTAATCTTTCGTAAAACACTGTTTCTTCAAGTTTATCGAAATAGGTAGAATCAACATAATTGTTGTAACTAATACCTGTTTTATATAAAAATCGCAATTGTTTTCTAGTAGATTCGCTATATTTAAACAAATTATATTCAATTGCAGGTGCAAAAGAAGCACTTAAATCATAATTGCTATATGTTGAACTATAAAGATTTGTTGAGAAACCTGCAGACCAATGCTCACTTATACTTTTAACGCATTGAGAATAGAAACCCTGCGATCTTGTAATACTTTTATAGTTAGTAGAATCTTCAAGTTCATAATTGCTCTCGTTATAATTGTAATATGCAGAAGTTTCAAGTTTAATATCTTCGGTTATTTTATCAGCACTAATCGACGAGTATAACTGAGTGTGATTGGTTGACTCTTGCCCGTTGCTGTAGCAATTACCACTAAGCTCAAAAACCCAGTTGTTCCATTTGTCTTCTATGGTTTCGTTATCGCTTTCAGAAGATTGATATTTAATTTCTAAATTCTTTCCAATAGGAGTTTTTGAAACATAATATATTAATCCCAGTTTTAATGTCTGAACAATACCATTACGTGTTTCATCGTCTGTTTCGTCGGGCATTGAATTATATTTTAATGTATCATTATTTTCATCAAATTTGTTTTGTCCTAAAAATGTAATTGTGTATTCTGTGCCACCACTACCTGTATTCTGATATGTAACAAGAATAAAAACGTCGGCTTTTTTTTGTTCTCTAACATAGTTTACAAACTGAATTTCTTTTTTAATATAATCCATGTCGCAATAATCGCAATCTATATATAATTTAAGGGCATAGTTTTTTAAACTATCGTCGCTTACTGTGGTTTGTGATTTTATTTGCCATGCTGTTAGCAATAAAATACTTAAAAATATAAATTTATATTTCACGGAAACTTGCTTTAAATGTACAAGTACAAAGATATTATTTATGATTAAGCTAAAAAGTTATTTAACATTATTTAAAGAAACAATAGGCTAAAAGCAATAATCAAATTCTAGGTTGTTTCTTATTTCACACTCTTACCCTCAACAACAACAACAATTTCGCCCTTAATTACACTTTTGTTTTTGTAGTATTCAATTATTTCGGGCAGAGTGCCTCTTGTAGTTTCTTCGTAAATTTTAGTTAGTTCGCGCGAAACCGATGCTCTGCGATTGCTGCCAAAATATTCTGTAAATTCTTCAAGTGTCTTTATTAGTTTGTATGGCGATA
>CAYTAU010000233.1:0-1527 GCA_964435855.1 uncultured Bacteroidales bacterium
GCTTAAATTCATCTAAATAGAGTCCGGCAGTTTTAAGAATTGATTTATTCTCCTGGGTTGCCATAATAACTGCTGCATCCTGAACATGATCCATCCCTGCAATGTCCTTCCCAACTATCATCAGACTTACAGAATCAAAATACTCTCCTTTTTTAACAAAACCTTTTATCATTTGCGACTCCTTTTAACGTTAATATTAAACTTCAGCATAATTCAATCATTGTCTTTGCGAAGCATCTTACAGAGAGATTCTGCTGAAGCAATCTATACTGCTAACCAATTGCTACGCAAAGAGATTGCTTCGTCTGAAACTGCGAGAAGAAAACTCGCAAAGACAGCATTTTTTTGTTTCTTGAACAAAACACTCTATTATGCATATCTCATCGTTAGAATAAATCCTGTTAACATATCAGAACCTGAAGTATGACCACTTCCAACTATCCTATATGTATAATACGAAATATCCGTTTTATTATTCTCTTCTAATGCTTTTAATAAATTATAAAAATTTTCATAATATCTATTTAAATAAGCAAATTTTAAGAAGGTATTTGAAATTAAATTATTTCCTATTGAATTTGTGTAACACTTTTTAATAACTCCTGAAAGATCATAATTCTTTAATGTATTAAGATAATTAAGAGCATACAAAACACCACAATTAAAATCATCTCCGCTGGGAGTGAGACCGAATCCAACTCCATTCATACTTTTAGAAATGGCTGGAAGATCTTCCCATGATTTATAATGAATTGCTTCCTTAACATGATGTAGCATGGCTTTTTCGAAAGTGGATTGAAAGTAAATCTCGTTATCGGGAAATAATAAAAATCCCAGACTTTTAGGAGATATTATTTTTGATATTTTTTCTGTTAATATTTCAATTGCTATTGTTAAGGTGGATGTATCAGTTATCAAAATATTCTCTTCAGTTTGTGGTTTTGTTTGATTAATAACAAGAGCAGTGTTTCCGACAGAAATTGTAGACTGAGACACAGTTAAATTTGGTTCTGCTGTAATGGGAAAATTATTTAAAACAATATTATTAGGACCATTGCCAACTTCAGTAGTAACAAGTGAAACAAATTCCTGATCACTTGTATAATTATGAACACTTTTAAATTGGGAGTGTAATTTATAATTACCGTTTTTTATGCAATTTCCTAAATTTAAAATTCTCATAATCCCTCAGAAAAAACAAAATTCTTTTCTCTAAAATTTTCACTTAAGCAAAAAACCAAAACTATGTTTTTCAAGTTACAGTGTCAAATTATTATTGATTCAACAAGCATTATGTTTATTTGTTAACTTTGCTTAACAAATAAAGGAGAGATCGTTTGACCTCTCCTTATTTTTGTCTAAATTAATGATTAATTCTTTTTAATTATCTTGGAATTTATGTTGTCTTTATCTTCATTTCCACAATCAAAGCAAATTTCCGGAAGTGGATCTTTTGCTTTTTCTTTGCTTTCTACCAGTTTTGACTTGGCTGATTCTAAAATATTTCCGCATCTATTATTTTCTTCA
>CAYTAU010000233.1:1537-2817 GCA_964435855.1 uncultured Bacteroidales bacterium
AAAGATTTTTTCTATGATCGGTCTTCTCAAACCACAATCATTTGGACCATTAAGCTCTGGATTTATATCTTGTGCAACAGCAACTAATACTTGGGAAGAAACTAACAACACTAAAACGACTAATATATTTTTCATTTTAAAACTCCTTATTTTTTTACTTCTCACTTCTATATTGTTAAAGTAATTCATAAAACAGAATAAGCAAATTATTATGAGAATCATTCTCAATTAAGCAAACCCTAAAATATTTCCCTACAGTTCCCCAAGACTGAGTGCTATCATGATTCTATTCCAAAAAGTGTATCCCACTCGAGTTCAAATTCAGAAGAAAACTTAAACAATAACTGTTCGAAAAGAATTAGAAAGTAACTGCTAACATCACCTCTCACAATATATTAAATTAATTATTACACCCTATCAAAATTACACACTGTCGAGAGATATTTGACTTGACATAAATATTATAGTAGAAAATCTTTGGAAAAGATTTTTAACATAATTTTGAAACGTAATGAATTAAACAAATCAATCAATCGTTGGAGGAGTTATGAAACAATTTTACCTTTTTTTATTTTTAATGTTCATCACAATTGCTAATGCCACAATTATTAATGTACCTGCAGACGTGACAACCATACAGATGGGTATTATTTGGTCTGTTGATATGGACACAGTACTTGTACAGCCCGGAACTTATGTGGAGAATATTAATTATTCTGGGAAAAATATCACGGTTTGTTCATTATTTTTAACGACAGCAGATACATCTTATATTTCTACAACCATTATTGATGGAAATGCTGCTGGTAGTGTTGTAACTTTTACTGGTGATGAGAATTCTACAGCACTTTTATGCGGTTTTACAATTACGAATGGTTTGGTATCAGGAAGTTACCCGGATAATTGTGGTGGAGGGATTTACTGTTACGACTCAGATCCGAGCTTAGAGAATCTAACAATAACAGGTAATTCTGCTTCTTATGCTGGTGGGATTTGCTGTGATTCTAATTCTAGTCCAAGTTTGAAGAATGTGACAATATCAGGTAATACTTCTTCTTATGCTGGTGGTGGGATTAGGTGTCATAATTCTAGTCCGAGTTTAGAGAATGTAACAATTATAGGTAATACTGCTCATAATGGTGCTGGTGGTGGGATTTACTGTATTGATAATTCATCACCAAGTTTAGAGAATGTAACTATATCAGGTAATACTGCTTATAATAGTGCTGGTGGTGGGATTTTCTGTGATCATTCCAGTCCAAGTTTAGAGAATGTAACAA
>CAYTAU010000234.1:0-2802 GCA_964435855.1 uncultured Bacteroidales bacterium
CCCAAAACAAAATTCCCGAGTTTGGTCATTACGGGGTTTATCTTAAAACAGCAGATGGTTTTGTAGAGATAAATAAAAACAATGAGACTACAATTCCAGAAATAGATTTTGAAAACGAGGTTGAACTATATGTTTTTGACCCCCAGGCCAAAAGTCAAAAATACGTTTTGACTAATCTTCGTCATAAATATGAATTTGCTATTAGCCCTGTAGATGGTAATAGCGAAATCGTCAGGATATTGCCAGGGCACTTATGGGGGCGTTTTTTTCTTGCTAATGAAGAAACAAAAGAATTTTATCAATTTATTGTCAATGATAGTGAAATAGCCACAAAGCTAAAAAACTGGATGTTTAAAATAATAAACTTTTATGAAAATAAAGATTATGGTAATTTTTTTGAGAGCGCATTTCCAATAGAAATTAAAAACGGTGGTATAAATGAAATAACTAGGGAAATGGAAGAGGATCCTGACGGATTTGAAGATTGGATAGATTTGGTTAAAACCCATGTGGATAAAATTGAAAATGGCGAAGTAACATTCTTTATTGAATCTTCAGCTATTGAATTGGATAAGTATGGCTTTTATATGTATAGCGGTGATGGAAATTGGCAATGGTTCGCACGTTGATAAATTGTAACATTTAAATTCTTAAGCATTATGATACCAACAACAGATTTCTTAAAGTTTTATCCAGGCTATGATGGATATAAAAAGTTAACAGAAAAGGATTTATCTAACCTTGAGGGTGTTGAGAAAAGTGAAATCCCTGGCATATTAATAAAATTAATTGATTTTTATGAACAGGGTCTTCCTTATTCCCTAAGGCCTGTGTTTTTGGATGCGTTTTATAGCTTATTAATAACTGATGGTTATGATGTAAGACCTGGAGCAATGGAGAAAATTCACAATTTTTTCCTTGAAACAATTGCAAATCCGGATTATAAGGATTACCTGTTTTTTCTTAACGAAAATAAATTGTTTGAGAATGCACAGTTTCGGGGTGATATTTATGCAGAAAACATCGATTTATCACTTATTATTTTAGATAAGAAAGTTAATCTTCCTTGGGCTGAAACCGTTGAAATGGCAGAAAATTTCTTAAAAAATGAACCTGCTATTTCTATTCCATTTTACGAGAAATATTTTACGGCTTTTGCAAATACATATCAAAAAGAAAATACGCATTTATCCACAATTAAATTATTTGATTTAGCTGAAACCATTTTAAAGTACTCCATTGACAGCACTTTTATTAAGTATGCATGGACAATTAAGCATGATGATGTATTTATGCGTAATTTTTATAAAGAAACTTTTGCCGGGAATGATTTACAGGATCTAAATAAACTCGAAAGGCTGGAGGATGATTTAGTTAAAGAATTTGGTGAGATTGAGTCCCATAATCATTTTAGCAGTAAGGGTGGACGAATGCTGGTGAATGTACTATCACGTGAGAAAAAGGAAGAACGGCGTGAGCAAAAATTATTTCAGCAGCAAACCATTGCAAATATTTCTATTGAGGTTAAATCAAAAGAGAACTATTGCAAAGGCTATAAAGAATATTTATCTGCCATAGTATATTTTGGCACAGATGATTTAAAAAAAGGCATTAGTTCACTGGAAGCAGCAAGTGCGTATGGTTTTGATCCCGACTCCATCCTAGAAATGCTTTTGAGCCTTTACTCAGATACAAAAAAAATTGATAAGGCAGCAGATCTTGCTCAAGAGTTGATTACAATTTGTGGTATTTTAAATATTGAAGAAGCACAAAGTGATCAGTTTAATGATGATTATCTCAAAGCTATTGAAAAGGCTAATCGCCAGCCGGCTTTTTTTGATCAGCAGATAGCAAAAATAATTGTTGAAAATAAAATTAATATAAACCAACACATTAATGACTTATCAAAGGAAATTAAGCCTAGGCAAGATGAGATAGTTAAAGCAAGAATTGATAAAGGTATTCAATTATTGGATTCGTTGATTGATAACCAAATAATTGATAAAGCCATCCATGAAAACCAAATTTTGGAGCAGTTAACTGTTGAGGCTAATATTCAAGATTTGCAACACCAAAGCCTGGAGGAATTAAAACCATTTATTGAAGCGGGAAGCAAAGACCTGGTTCAACTTTATGAAGGCACTATAACCCTAAAAAGATTGATAGAATATGTGAATAACGTGCGGTTAATTGTTCAGTCTGAAAAAGATGAAAATATAGACTTTCTGATTAGGACATTTCCAAACCTTTGTGCTTCTGCTGTTATTGGAAATGAACTGTCAATGGAGGCTGTTCATAATGGCGATAGTAACGGTGGAATTAAATTGCTAAATCATATTTTTGAAAAGAGAGATGAAAAAAGGAATTTGGGGTTTTTGGAGCCTATTAAGCTGCTGGTCGCGAAACTTAACAGCGACAACAGATTTAATGAATCCATAGTATTACTTAAAAAGGGTTCTAAAATAATGGGTGATGAGGAATCATCTGCCGCTTCTGATCTATTGAAGGAAACTTATTTAATGTTCATCGAATCTGAAAAAAGTCCGGTCAAAAGGAACAAAATACTCTTGGAAGCTGAAGAGCAAGACCTCCATCAAAATGATGATCGTTTTACAAAGTATCGAAAAGAGATTAATAATCAATTGAATAAACGCAAAAAGACTATTTTAATAGCGTCTGGAATCGCATTAGTAGTAGTTGTAGTAGTAATTTTAATTTTCACTTTATAATAATTTAAATTTAACAATTATGGCAGCAGAAAAAATTGGTTTCGTAAAAGGCGGAAAAACAAGAAAAAGTTTT
>CAYTAU010000235.1:0-2788 GCA_964435855.1 uncultured Bacteroidales bacterium
AACTTCTTCAAATAAAAACTAGCAACGAAAAAAATACTTTTAAAGTTTGTTACAGTTGAGTCTGAACTTAGTATTTTTATACAAAAAACACAGCTACAAGTTTTCTGCTGCTGGCTTTATATTTTAAACTTGTATTACATTGTGACAAATAAAACTTAATAACTAATAGTAACTCCTATCTAGAACTTATACCCAAGCAGTAATTGAATTAAATTATTTTTTACAATCAAACCACTATCTTCAAGATCAAACATTTCAATATCAGCGGCTGTTACAACTGAACTCAAACTAAAGGCATATCTTGCATCAAAGACTATCTTTCCTGATGAATATGAACCACCAAGAACGAGACCAAAATCTATACCGGACATTGTAAACCAATCATTCAAAGCTCCACTACCACTACCACTATCGTCTCTATCTTCTTCTTCATCTTCATCTCTACTAAAATCGTAAGTACCTCCCACATATATTCCTAAAGAAGGTCCTGCAAAAGCTCTGATATTTTCTGCAAGTTTATAAGTTCCCAACACTGGAATTTCTAGATAATTCGCTTTAATGGTCAATTCACCATCTCTTCCTTCATATTTTACACCTTTTCTACAGTAATATACTTCCGGTTGAATATTTATTTTATCATCTTTTGTGAAAACCATAAAACCACCAACCGCAAAGGTTGTAACCTTGAGAGGTGTAAGTTCAAAAAACTATAAGTAACATAAAAAAAAGAATTTTGCTTATTTTCATAATAGATTCCTCCCAGAAAATTTTAAATTTTACTTTTTTAATATTAATCGTATATAATAACAATGATTTAAAGGATAATTAGATTAGTAACTTTATTATTAAACAATCATATGGCATCACCTCCCTTATTTCCAAACTATTTAAGCTAAGATGATTAAATTCTATGTATAGATAATTTTGACTCTTTTAAAGTTTTATGATAATTAATTCTTGTCAAATAAATTATTATTTTTATTAAATAATAATTTAACTTTAAATACTGAAATTTCTCAAATTAATAAAATTTACACAAAAAATATAGCGATAATAGCATATCCCACAACTCGTAAAGAATACACGATCAACGAAAATTTAAGAAAATTTACCCGGAAAATCCCGGCAGCAATTGTGAGTGGATCACCCAAAAAAGGTACCCAGGAAATCAACAAACTCCAGGTTCCGTATTTGGTTGTATATTCTATTGCTTTACGCCCGCTTTTCGATTTTTCCAATTTGGGAATAAGCGGTTTACCAATTAGAAAACCCATCCAGTAATTAGCAGCACAACCCAGACTGTTCCCAATTGAACAGGCAATAAGAGCCGGTATGGGAGAAGCTCCGGCAGCTAAAGCAGCAAGCAGAATAGCAGCAGAACTTGCCGGTACAATCGTAGCAGCAATAAACGATGCAATGAAGAGTGCTAGTACACCATAATTATTTATAAAATCCAAAAACCAGGGAGATAGATCCATAATGATTATTCTTCTATTACAAATTGATTATCAATCTCTTTTGCATCTTCTTTAAGTTTAAAGAATTCTATTTTTAATTGCTTTATCAAAAAATATAATACCTGATTGTTTAGTTGAATCTTATTGTCTTTCCATTGGTTAATAATATTTAACAATACATAAATATCAGAATTAGTAAATTCATCGCTGTGATATCTTTCTTTATGCTTTTGTTGAAATTTATCGATAATTTCTTTTATCATTTTAAAACCCATATCAGCCATTGATTCACTAGCACTGTCACCATTGAAATATTCTAACATATAGGAAAAATAATTATTGAGCAAGTTATTGTTAAACAAACCTATTAATTTATCATCTTTAAATTTCATTTTTATTTCCTTATCTCTAAGTTCTATTTGATTCATCAAATTATTAATTATGCTTGTTATTTCTTTTTTCTGTATTGCTATCAATTCCTTGATATTAATTTTCTCATAATCTGCATTGTGATTCTTCTTATATTTCGATCTGATTTCGATATTTGTTTTTGTCATTGAAGTTATTACAATTGAATGAGTTGATCTCCATTTTTTGTTATAACTTCTTTTCGTTGGATGTCCTACTATTTTGTTCCGCATGTCTCTTAAATCGAATAATTCAGGGTATCCTTTTTTAAAATCAATTTTACAACCTATTACTTCACCAAAATCTTTTTAAGCATCTTGCTGTAAAAAAAGTGCTTGAAACAACCCATAAACATAAATGTATTGTCCTCCATAATTGAAAAGGAAATCTTTACCTTCAGCTTTTGGGAAATCACTTTTTACAAAATAATTTATTACGAGCTGAGTATCTTCTAGACAATCCATTGAGCTACATATCTGATACCAATTGTTAGTAGCATTTAACAATTTATACTTCAATAATGAATCATTAAGTAAGTTTCGAAATTTACTCATTTGAATTTGGATTGTATTCATAATGTTTTAATCAAATAATTATCTGATCTTTAATTTCATGTTCATTTTGTTTTAATTCTAAAATTTCCAGATCAAATCCCGAAAGCATCTCTCGCAAATTCTCAAGTACCGGGTTTTCAGTATAGAAATGTCCAGCATCAATTAATGGTATATGGCTGTCTAAAACTGTGTGATATGTAAAATCAGCAGAGACAAAAACATCAGCTCTGCCATAAACTTTAGATAATAGAGAAGTACCGCTGCCACCGCAAATCGCAACTTTTTTTATTTTTGTATTAACAGGTTTTCCAGCTTTCCATAATTTCACAAAAGGAGCTTTCAAATTTTTCTTAACTAATTTAGCAAACT
>CAYTAU010000236.1:0-2766 GCA_964435855.1 uncultured Bacteroidales bacterium
TTAATTCCACCCACAGGGTCTTTTAACAATGGATTTGGAAAACTTGTATTCGGAATTCCTTTTGTTAAAACTACATGAACAGCATCCATTAATGCTTTCTCTCTTGCAACTTCTACAGAACGTTCGTATGTGAAAATTTTAAATAATACTGTTCCTTTTGCTCCTTGCACACCAAGTCTTTGATTATTGCTTGATAATGCTTGTGCCTGATACGAAGTTGTGTATGTACGACAGGACGAAAAAAGTCCTGCCGTAATTATTAATACTATAATTGCTGTATTTCTCATTATTCTATAATTTTTAAAGTTCAAATCTTAATCCAAGATATATTCTAACTGGGCTTCTTTTAACTTCCCAACCAGGTATTCCAACACCATCTGCTCCAAAGACCTTGTCTTTCTTAAAAGAAACAGGAAAATAATCAACTCTACCAAATGCTTTTATTCTATGAAAAATCTTATATCCTAATTGGACTCCTACATTAAAAGTAATCTTTGACATCCCATAACTATCATCTCCGTATTCATCTTTCATATATTTCTCTACAAGCTCATCTAATTCATCATTACTAAAACTTGCACCTTCTATCCCAATTGACAAATGTGGTTCAAACACAAAATTTCTTAAAAAATAAAAATCTTTCGAAACTCCAATATTCATTGTACTAATAGATACATTTGTTTTTACACTGTCATCAGATGTTACGAAAATATAAGGTTCGTCTTCAAATTTATAGCCACCAAAATTAAACTCTAAAAATCCTTTATAGCCTCTTTCAAGATAAGATAATCTAATATTTAAACCATGTGTTCCATATGAAAGGCTTGGAAATAAATCCAATGCAGGATATTCAATTGCAATCATTGTTCCTGCACCATCAATTTTTTTGCCTTCCGTTTGGTAAAATGTTGATGGTATCATCATGTTATTTTCGTCTAACCCTCGTTTTATTTTAATTTCCTTTTTTGTAGGATTAGATTTTATCACTTCTTCATCTGGTAAATATCTACCTTGAACAATCCAGGTTTTTGCAGTATCTTTTTTTGTTTCTTTTTTGTATTGATAAACTAAATTCTTTTCATCTATTTTTAAACCACTTTGTTGATCTTGTATTTCTTCTTCATTGTTATTGGTTACTTTTTTTGCCCTTATTACACCTTGTCTTTTCCACCTTACTTTATCTTTTTTGTATTGCTCTTGAACATATACGCCATATCTTGTATCTTTTTCCAATTCCTCTTGCGTTCCAATTTTAACTGATATTGGTTTATTGTCAACTACTGGTTGCATTACTTTAAATGCATCGTATTCAGACAATTCACCTTCTATAATCCCATTTAAACTGCCACTTGTTAATATTTGTTTATAAAGTTCTGCCATACTTCGCTTGTACTTTGGCTCAGTATCTTTTCTTTGTCTTCCATGAATTTCAAAAGTTGGACTAATTATAAGTTTTAAAGGGTAGTTGTAAGAACTTCTAAAACTTCTGTCTGAATAACATTTTGTCCAAAAAATATTTAATAAACTGTCATTAGATAAATCTATCTTAAAAACAGCGACATCTAAATCAGCAATATATCCTTCATAAGTACGTTTTACAGGCTTAAATTTAATTTGGTCTTCTCTTTTCCGTTTTGCATTGTATTTATTAACTCTGGCTCTTTCTTTACTATCAATTTCATCGTAGTGTTTTTTATATGTTTTAACACTGTGAGCACTCAAAGTCATAATATAATTAGATTTAATTACAGGATTTATGTCTTTGTAAAAATCCGTAGCCAAATCATTAATATTTTTTCCAGCAAAAGTTTTTTCAAACAATTGTCTTTCTGCATCACTTTTATTTGCAGTTGCTCGTTTATTTAATATTTTTAAAGGCATATCCCAATTTCCTTCATCCATTAAATAATCCATTACTTTATTTGGAATATTCTGTTGATTTAAGATTTCTTTTAAATCACTCGATTTTAAATTCGAACTTCCGCTTAATTTTGTTGATGTCAAGGTGTTGTAATCAAACTTCTTTGATAAATACTCGTAATTAAAAGAGAAATTTCTTCCTATTTTTTCAGTATCTTTATCTCCTTTCTTATTAATGTAAAAAATAGAGAATGCCTTTCGATCATATCCACTATACTCAAAGTGTTTGTACTTTGTTTTGTCAATCTTACTTATGATTTTCTCATAAGCTGTTTGCTGTCCGAAGGACATAAAACTTAGCAACATTGTTGCCACCACCATCATAATTGTTAATTTTTTATTCATTACTATATATTTTAGCTTGCCTCAGTTCCAAAAGCAGTTAATTTTTAGAATAAAAAAAACGTGGAACTTAGCTTATTACATCTCTGAGGTACGACCAAGCACCCACGACTGTAAATAAGAAAAGCCCACGCCATAGCGTGAGCATTAGTCTTTAATTCTTACAGTCGCTTTAAAAATTGGTCGTTTTCAGAGACAAGTAAAAAAGCTAACGCTTTTTATTTTAATATTTTATTATTTCTTTTATGTCATATTTCTACTTTAATTTATTTCGGTTACAAAATTACTATATATTTTCAATTTAATTATATTTTTTATTATTTTTTCATCTTTCAAACTAGCACAACTGTGAGCGGTGGCAAAATAGCTCTTTTAGTTTTTTCGTGTTTGCCTGTGTTGTATGTGTTTTGGCAAAAAACTAAATGTGCTATTTTAGCGGTGGCTTTTTATTCTATTTTCTTTCGTTTATGTTATGCAGTTTCGTTTTTTTTAATGCAAGGTAAC
>CAYTAU010000237.1:0-2762 GCA_964435855.1 uncultured Bacteroidales bacterium
ATGAGTATGTTGGGCGTAGCGTTCTTAAACGAAATAGTGAAAAATAAATCTGTACAGAGTACAGGTGAGGTTCTTGATGCTTTAAGAAACCATATTATTAAATCCTTACAACAAACAGGAAAAGAAGGAGAACAAAAAGACGGAATGGATATAGCAATTTGCACTATAGATGACGAAACAGGCAAACTGCAATTTTCAGGTGCAAATAATCCCTTATATGTTATTCGCCACTCATCTTTTGGAAATAAACTAACAGTAAAAGGTGTTGAAACTGAAGTAATATTAGAACCCGTTATAGATTTAGATGAATATAATCTGTTTGAAGTTAAAGGAGACAAAATGCCTGTAGCAATACATGTTGTAATGGATAAATTTAAAAGCTTTGAAATACAATTAGAAAAAAATGATACTGTATATATATTTTCTGATGGATTTGCCGACCAGTTTGGTGGCCAAAAAGGAAAGAAATTTATGTACAAACCATTTAAAAAATTATTGCTAAGCATGCAAAATCAACCAATGGTTGAGCAAAAAGTAGTTCTTGACAAAGCTATAGAAGACTGGAAAGGGTATGAAGATCCTATATCGGGAGGTACATACGAACAAATTGACGATATCGTTATTATTGGTATTAGAAATATTTAACACATAATCCATAAAAAACATGAGACTATTATTAATCAGTAACTCCACTAATGCAGGAGAGGAATATTTAGATTATCCTAAATATAATATTAAAGAATTTCTTGGCGAAAACAAAGTAAAAGCCTTATTCATCCCTTTTGCTGCTGTTACATTTTCTTTTGATGAATATGCCGAAAAAGTAAACAACAGGTTTAACGAGGTAGGACACGAAGTTGTAGGGATACACACATTCAACAACCCTATACAAGCAGTAAAAGATGCCGAAGCTATTGTTGTTGGTGGTGGAAATACTTTTCATCTTGTTAAAATGATGCAAGAGCAAGGACTTATTGATGCAATTAGCGAAAAAGTAAACAGTGGAACTCCTTTTATTGGATGGAGTGCTGGTTCAAACGTTGCATGTCCTACAATTTGTACAACTAACGATATGCCAATAGTACAGCCACAAAGTTTTAAGGTATTTAATTTTATTCCTTTTCAAATCAATCCTCACTATCTTGATACTAACCCCGAAGGACACGCAGGAGAAACACGAGAACAAAGACTTGAGGAGTATTTGGCAGCTAACCCTAATATGTATGTAGCAGGATTAAGAGAAGGAACAATATTTTTATTAGAAAATAACAAACTAAAACTTATTGGAGAACGCCCATGCCGTATTTTCAAACAAGGCATTGAACCATACGAATTAAGTAATAATGACGATTTTAGCTTTTTGCTTAAATAATAGTAACAAAAGCCTGCCAGCTTAATACGGTTATCAAATATAACTCTGCAATGAAAACACTTATAATATCATTAATAATATTATTTGGCACACTATTATTAAATAGTCAGAAAAACTATATAATAAGATTTCAAATTAAAGGCATGCAAAATAATGCTGCATTGCTTTATAGTGTTTATGGCGATAACACCACCATAATTGATACAGCCTACGTAACAGAAGACAAAAAAATAGCTTTTCTTTTAAACGATTCTAATCATATTGGTATGTATCGTTGCCTTTTTGGCAATAACAGATATCTGGATGTAATATTCAATAAAGAGAACATAGATATTATAACAACATACAGCCAGCCGGGCGATAGTGCGCAGGTAATTGCATCGGTAGAAAACAGACTGCTTTATAATTATTTTAAATTAAATAGAATATACGAAATGAAATCGGAGTATTTAATACCGGTAATTCGATTTTATCCTGAACATGACGATTTTTATAAACTTGCCGACAAAGAATATAATAATCTGCAAAAAGGCAGAGATGATTATATTGATGAAATAGTAAAAAAATATCCAAATCTAATAGTTGCAAAATATCTTAAAACAAAAAAATCGCCTATTATTGATACTAAAATGCCCGACAATGAAAAGGTGAATTATCTGAAAAACCATTTTTTTGATAATGTTGATTTTAACGATACAATATTATTATATACCGATGCATATTCTACTAAAGTTATAAGCTTTTTGCAATTACATAAAGACGAGGATGCAGACAGGCATCAGGAAGAATTAAATTATATAAAAGGTGTAGATGCCTTAATGACACATATTAGTAACAAAGATAAAGCATATAATTATATACTGGAATATCTTGTAAAAGGATTTGAAAAATTTAAGTTTGAAGAAGTTTTGGAATATATTGCAAGCAATTATACGGCAGCTAAAACTTGCGAAAACGAAGAAAGAAAAAGCAAATTGCAACAATCTCTCGACTTTTACAAAAAAACAGCTATAGGGCAAACAGCATCCGATATTACTTTAAAAAATAAAGACGGAAAAGAAATTACAATGTCGGATATTGAAAAAGACTATACCCTTATTATATTCTGGCAAACTACATGTCCGCATTGCGAAGAGTTGTTCCCAAAAATTAAAGAATATTACGACAAAACAGAGAATAGAAACTTTGAAATATATGCAGTATCAATTGACACCAACACCGAAAAGTGGAAAAAAATTATTACAGAAGGAAATCTTAACTGGATAAATGTGAACGAACCAAACGGCTGGGACAATAAGATGCTTGATAATTACAATATTTACGCCACCCCAACAATGTTACTAATAGATAAAAACAGAACTATTATTGCAAAACCCATAACTATTCCCGA
>CAYTAU010000238.1:0-2728 GCA_964435855.1 uncultured Bacteroidales bacterium
ACTTTACATTATCATATTTTGCTTTATACTTTAAATTTAAAAAAGTATTTAAAAATGAAGAGTTCAGATATTATATTGGTTTTATTTTAGGCTTTACTATTATCATTACTTTTTCACTATTTGCTTTTGAATCACTAAGTTTTGAACAATCATTTAGATATTCAATTTTTCAGGTTGTATCAATGATTACTACTACGGGTTTTGCAACGGTTGATTATCTTCAGTGGACCCCATTTTTATATTTTTTATTATTTGTTCTTATGTTTTTTGGCGGTTCTTCAGGGTCTACAGGCGGAGGTATGAAAATTGTTCGTATTTTATTAGTATTAAAAAACAGTTATTTAGAATTAAAACGATTAATTCATCCAAATGCAATAATACCTGTTAGATTTAACCATCAAGTTGTTCCACAAAAAATTATATCAAATGTACTTGCATTTATTGTTTTCTATATTGTAATTTTTGTAATTGGAACAATAGTTATGTCAGCCTTAGGATTGGATTTTGATTCCGCAATGGGTGCAACTGTAGCTTCATTGGGGAATATTGGACCGGGAATAGGTTCTGTTGGTCCGGCTGAAAATTTTTATCATATCCCTGCTTTTGGAAAATGGTTTTTGTCATTTTTAATGTTGCTTGGAAGACTTGAATTGTTTACAATTTTAATAATTTTATCTCCTTCTTTTTGGAAAAAATAAAAATATAAACACCCTATCTCAACATCAAATATTTTCTTGTAATATATTTTACAGGATACCACGAGGCTATAAAACCAATAAAAAATACTGTAAGTAAAACATAAAGGAAGTCGAGTAATTGCATTTTCACAGGATAAGCAGTAATATAAAGAGTATCAGCATCGCCTTGCAACTTTACGAGCTCAAACTCTGTTTGCGCCCAACAAAGAAGTGCTCCCAATATAAGACCAAATACTACTCCAACAAAAGAGATTATCCATCCTTCAAATAGAAATATTTTTTTAATTAATTTCATGCTGGCTCCCATGCTTCGTAATGTTTCAATATCTTTCTTTTTATCAAGTATAAGCATAGTGAGCGAACCAATAATATTGAAAGAGGCAATTAAAAGAATAAAAGCAAGTATCAGAAAAATTATTAGTTTCTCCGATTTCATTATTTTGTACATAAATTCTTTTTGTTGATACCTGTCTTTAACCTCAAAAGCATTCCCAAGTATGTTTTGTATTTTCTTTTTTTCCTTCTGTACATTGGTTTTTTCCTTTAATTTTAATTCTACGGCACTAACTTCGGTCTTATAATCTAATAATTCTTTGGCAAAATTTAATGGAACAATTATCGTTTCATCAATTTGCTGATCTATACTAAAAACACCTACGGGATAAATATTTCGTATTTTAAAAGCTTTAGTTGGGTCTTGTGTAATATTTTTTACTTTTCCTGTTCGTTTTGGCATATATATTTTTAGCGGATGCGAAAAATCTAATCTAACCGAAAGGAATCCTCCAACCCCACTTCCAATTACAGCAAGAGGTGTTTTATCCATGTGTAATTTAAACTCCCCGTCAATCATCATAGTATCAACACCTGTCATTTTCTCATAATCATCTCCTACCCCTTTTATAACAAATGGGTGATAAATATCTTCATATTTTATAAGGGCATTTTCTTCAACTACCTCGGCATAATATTTCACATTTTCAAGATTGCGAACTTTTTCTAATTTGCTATTTTCAGAATCAAATGTTTTGCCTTCTGCAATAGTAATTTTAAGATCAGGATCGAAAGAATTAAATTGTGAAGTAACAAAATTTTCAAGTCCGTTAAAAACCGATAATATTACTATTAAAGCCATAGTACCGGTAGCAACACCAAAAACAGTAATACCGGATATCAAATTTATTACATTAGTAGATTTTTTTGATATCAGATACCGTTTTGCTATGTAAAAAGGAAAATTCAAATTTTAGGTTTTTTACAAAGATATATAATTTCATTTTCAGGTAATGCGTAGCGCTTAACAAGAGTAATGTCTAATGTTTTCACATAATTGTCCTCTACAACATCAAAACCTACAGATGCTAATTTTTTCCCGTAATCTTTTCCATACAAACGCACATGGTCACTTTGCCAATAGTGTTTTTCTCTTTCTTTTGGGTTTATTATGCTTGGGTCATCAAAAGTTTCTTCTCTGCTCCTATCTATTGGAACCTGAAAAATTCCCCAGCCTCCCGGTTTCATTACACGAAAAAATTCACTCATTGCTTTATTATCGTCCTCAACATGTTCCAACACATGATTACACATAATAACATCAAATTCATTATCATTAAAAGGAATATCGTGTATATCCATTTTAACATCTGCCCACGGAGAAATTAAATCACCGGTTATATATTCTACATTTTTGAGTTTTTTAAATCGCTTTATAAAACAATACTCGGGGGCAACATGCAAAAACTTTATACTATCGGAAAAAAAATTTGTTTTTTCTTTCAAATAAAGCCAAATAAGGCGATGTCGTTCTAATGACATTGAGTTGGGGCTTAAAGCATTTCTCCTTGAATTCAATCTGCCATAAGGCAATAATTTTCTGTATGTAATTCCTGTAATTGGGTCTTCGTATTTTTTTCCTCTGTAAAACAAAGAAATAATTTGCAGAAAAAAATGACTAACATGATGCAAATAATGCCGTGGAATAATTCTGGTAACCAAGCTTATAATAACTCGCATCATTATTTTTCAGGATA
>CAYTAU010000239.1:0-2669 GCA_964435855.1 uncultured Bacteroidales bacterium
TAAAAGCCCTGAGTAAAGTTTATATCGGGGGCGACCGAGGATATTTTCCCATCGAATTTGAACCTAAGATTATGATAATGGGAATTTTAATCGGTTTGTTGGTAACATTTATTGCGGGGTTTATTCCTGCCAGAAGTGCCGCCAAAGTTGATCCAATTTCAATTTTTAGAAACTAAGGAATATGAAGAGTATACTTAAAACAGAAAACATCACAAAATTCTTTTATATTCCGGTTGAGTTCAAAGCAATCAATAATATAACATTTGATGTGAATGAAGGTGAATTTGTATCAATTATCGGTAAATCGGGTTGTGGGAAATCAACTTTGTTGTATATCCTTTCAACTATGGATACCGAATACATTGGAAAAATATACTTAGACGGAAAACTACTTACTGGATTGAAACAAGACAAATTAGCCAAATTAAGAAACAATAGCATTGGTTTTGTTTTCCAATTTCACTATCTGCTTCCAGAATTCAGCTGTTTAAAAAACATTATGATTCCCGCTTTGAAATTGGGCCGATATTCGCGTGATGAAATTGAATATCAGGCATATGAAAAATTAAAATTGCTCGAATTAGAAGAACAAGCCTTAAAACCGGCTTCAAAACTATCTGGTGGTCAACAGCAACGAATAGCTATTGCCAGAGCATTGATTAATGAACCCAAAATAATTATGTGTGATGAGCCAACTGGTAATCTGGATAGTAAAAACACAGCTATTATTTTAGATATTTTTAAACAGATATCGAAAGATCTTAATCAAACAATTATAACAGTTACACATGATAAAGATTTTGCAAAAGCCTCAGACAGAGTAATTGAAATGCAAGACGGTGAGATTATTAATTACAATCTAATCATGTGAGATATTCGGGAATGAATAATAATCTACAACTTATAATAGTTAGTTTTGATATAATAGTATCACTAAGGGCTTTATCTTATCCTTTGGAAAAATCCAATAGTAATAAATAATGCCATGGATAGTTTATTTGTAGCTAGTTTTATTAGAATAATAATATTTGCCTTACATTAAACGGATAGCAGTCAGACAGTAGACGGACAATAGCCAGAAATTAGTCGGACATTAGACGGAGATATACGATGTAGATACAGTAATGGAGATGCAGTATCTACGGGGGTTTATAGAGAATTCATAAAGGGTTTTAATATGTATTTTTTATTGTATATTATTGAGCAAATAAAGAAAATATATTACAACTCATTGCATCCCCCACCTTACTTGTTTTATGAGTATTTTGGCTATTTGTAGCACAGTGTGTCGTGTGTGGACTGCAGAGAGTACGTTAAATCAGTTTTGTCAAATAATCTTTTGCTGGAAGATATGGCTCAGGCTTTGGGGTGTTAGAGCCAGTGAGGACGGGGTGAACGGATTCTTCCTGCAAAGCATATTTGCAGAAAGAAAATATCTAAACTTAAATTACAGCTTCTTCAACTTTAGAAAAAGACATAATATAATCACATGCTTTTTGAGCTTGCGATGAAGCCAATACAACAAACTGTTTATCGTTTTTCATAACAGATAACCAGTTGTCAATATAGTCAACATTGTCAGTAATTTTGTTTTCATAACCAAGATAAGCACAGATAAAAGCAGCATTGATCTCACAAATTAATTCCTCGAATCCATACCCTGAAGAGCCGTATTCGTTACCTAAAGACCTGTTCAGGCGAGACTTGTGTCCACTCCAATGACCAAGTTCATGTGCTGCTACATTCAAAAAATCCCCTTTAGATTTAAATTGCTTTCTTGTTGGCAAATATATCTTATCTTCAACAGGAGAATAATAAGCAGAATTTTGAGGAGCATATTCAATATTTGCCCCTGTATTATTTATTAAGCTTTCTGCTCTTTTATCTTTTTCAAATTCAGTAAGTTTCTCAAGGTCTTTAATTTTGTAATATTCATCAGGTAGATTATCTATTTGACTGATATTAAAAACCAAATATTGTTTCATGTAACCAATTTTTCTATAATCCAAATGCTCTGTATTCTGCTTGTTTTTAAGCAAGTGTTCTACAAGTTTGGTAATATTTCTATCGGTTTTCTTTTCAAGGTATAAAACGGACTTATACACCACCATCGAGGCTTTACTGCCTTTTTTAATTCTTCCACAAAGCCCAGAAAGTTGTTTAAAGGTCATCCACGAGTTAAAAACATATCTGTACTTACGTTTAAGGTAATTAAGTAAAAGTTGATTAATGCCACTGTATGTATGCTTAGAAACGGCATTCTTTGCAAAGATTGAGTCTCCCGATAAACTTATCCAGCTTTCAGAAAAATTGTTTTGCTTGTGATTTTCGAGCATTTCAATAATGATATTTGTAATGCGGTCATAAATTTTATTTGTATTCATAATTTTAAGTTTTAGTTAATTGTAAATCAAGTTTGTCAATTAAGGTTTGTAACTTAGGATTTTGCTTTATCAATTGTTTTAAATTGGCTTTATCACTTTTCAAACCTCTTTTTTTCTTTGATATGGTTTTTGTTTCATTCATAATAGATGAGAATAAGAAAAGGCGGATTTCTCCGCCTTTCAGTTAAAATTTAATTTGTTCTTCAATTTCGCTGATTTTCTCAATCAAAGTTTCATTGATGGATTTTACAACTTTTGTAAAAACCTCAGAATTTGAAGTTTGAA
>CAYTAU010000240.1:0-2193 GCA_964435855.1 uncultured Bacteroidales bacterium
CTTCATTAAGCATATTTTCATTATAATCTAATATTACTTCTTGAATAAATTGTGTACTGAATTTTACATCTTTAATATTAAAATCAACTCCTATAAGATAATGTAAATAGTCTTTTTGCAATAGAGCATCAATAGCAAGTGGATCTTCTGTTTGAAAATACTTTCCATTATAATATGCACCCTCACCACGTAGAATTATTCCTTTAATTTCTGTACTAAATGAACCACCTCCAATATATAAGCGATGGTGTTCAGGTGTTATATTTAAACTCGTTAATATTGGTGATGGAGGCATTGTTGTTGTATCCATACCAAATTCTTTTTGAACGTGCATTGTTGGATTATCATCCCAAGTATATCCACCCATAAATTCAAAATCTATTTTTGATGTAAGTGCAGAATATTTCACAAACAGCTCACTATTTTCAAGACTTGGATTAATTTCTGATTTAGACCAATCAAAAGTTGGAGTAACAGGAAAATCGGGTTGAATATACCAAATAGAATTTGTAGCAGGCAGTTTGGTAGGCGTAAAGCTAGGCAGCCAGATTAGTTCAAAAGTGTTATCGCCCAAATAATAATCGAATTTTACAGCATTTACTCCTGTTCTTATTTCATCAAAATCTTGCAACAAGAATTCTGTTAAATTTAATGGAGATACAATATCTGTAATAAAAACACCATCTGCTTTGCCCCAAACCACTTGTTGTTTACCTATTCGTAAATCAAAATTTTTGAAATACATGTCAAGATAAAGCTCTCTTAGTCGTAAATTCAAACTATCTGAATTATAACTATACAACATTGGATTTGCTTTAAAAGCAAGCTTGTCTCCAGATTTATCAATGTTAAAATTTAGTGTATTTTGCAAAATAGCAAAATCGCCTTCTTCGAATAAAACACCCGTATAATTTCTAACAAATCCTGAGATTTCAGTTTCTTGTGCCATTGCAAGTTGACTTGCTACTAAAAGCAATATCAATATTAGTCCTTTTGTTTTCATCTTTTTATTATTTAATTAATAATTAACTCTTCTATCTATTATTCTAAAATGAATAATATTTACTTTAACGATAAATCGCTATTCCAAATCCAAGTTCAATAATATCTTTTATTGGAATAGATGAGTTTCCATATTTGCTTGATAAATACAAGCCTCTTGTACCGATTCTAGCATAAAATACTGTTCCTGATGCAGGTGTTATATTTGCAAATAATTTTGTTTTTATTTCTCCGCCAATAAACAAACCTGCATTTATGCCAGGATACCACCAATAGTAGCCTTCAGGATAATTGTCGGGTAATTTTATCCAATATTCACTTCCAAAAGTATGGTGTGTAAACATTCCAAAATTTAATGGTAATATTTCAATATTTTCAGAAAATCTAAATTTAAAAAGTTTGCTAGTAAATTGTAGACTAATACTATGTAAGTCATCAACGGAAAGATGTTTAGGTAGATATCCATAAAATAAAGAAACATCTAATTTGTTATTAAAAAAAGTATATCCAATACCTGTAGATAAAAACCCTATTCCACCTGCAAATTGTAATTTTACATAATCAGGTAAAAACATTTTATATCTATTTGAGTCTGGTTTTTCTATAATTTGACCATCGCTTATAGATATACCACAAACTAAAATAAAAATTATTATTAGTTTAAAATTCATATATCTCAACTTGAAATTTATCATCTGTAATTTCTATAATGTTAAAATTTTTATTTCTCACACTATATATGCTAACATATTCAATACTGTCTTTGTAGGGCGTGTATACACTGTGATGATGTGCATGCCCATGAACAGGAAATATTACATTATTATATTTCTTAATAGTTGAATGAAATGCACTTTCTAAAGCTGGATCAAAATCTACATCCATTGGAGGAACATGAAAAATAACAATAGCTCTTTTAAAATCAATATTTGGTTGTAACTGAGAGTCTAGCCAATTTATATCTGGGACCTCATTATTAAAATTGTATTCTCTGCCATTTGTATTTATGAATACAAATTTTATATCACCATAAATAAAACTAAAATTATATGAGCCAAACATTTCTGAATATGCTAAGCCACCATTTCCAACGAGATCATGATTCCCTATTGTTACAAAATATAGACAGTTTAAATTTAAAAGATACGAATTACCCCATACGTACTGTTTTGGAAGTCCGAAATCTGCAAT
>CAYTAU010000240.1:2203-2606 GCA_964435855.1 uncultured Bacteroidales bacterium
TACAAAATCAACAGGATTTTTTAAATTATTAACGGCATTAATAAAACCTTCAAATTCGTCAAAATCACGATGAGTATCGCCTGTAAAAGCAATTCTAATAGTATTTCCTGCTTTATTTTTCGATAACCTTTTAATATTAGTCTGATTTACATTTTTATCTTTCTCTTCGAAACTAATCCCATAAGGTGAATAGTCGAACATATCTTCACATGAAACAAGGAATATCATGCTAATTAGAAATAATATTTTAAGTTTATCTACCATGTCTTTTATTTATAACTATAACCCTCTCATCATCATTCTTTCGGTGAATTTTGTTGCAGGAACACCTATGTTTACATTAATATCACTTAATTTCATACTTGTTTTGTGATTTTTCTGAACGTTTTTCATTTCTGAATTA
>CAYTAU010000241.1:0-2581 GCA_964435855.1 uncultured Bacteroidales bacterium
TTTATGTGCTACTCAAAGTAAAGATATTGACCGATTTTCGGGATATTCTTTTACTCCCCATCACACGTTTAATAAATTGGGCTGCAAAGATAATGTTTTTATTTAAGTGAAAAAATATTGTCGAAACAAAAAAATTATGTGTATTTTGGCTACACATTTTCTAAGAACAATTATGGGTTCTTGATGTTTTTAGAAATTTATTAAAAAATGGAATTTTTAGAATCCATATTATACCGAGTTACATTCATTAATATTTAAAACCATTTATTTTGACATCACTATCTAAGTTATATTCCGATATATATCATATTTATATTATTGGCGATTTTGGCAGAGTAGCTACGTATGAGTTTTGCAACAAATTTGTTGAATCAGAAAAACAAATGATTGAGAATATTCTTGGTCATAATGATTTTTATGATGAGTACCGGAGAACAATGATTACTGTAAATTCTTATTTGCCTTTAATTAAAGAGGAACAGATTAATAAATTAAAAACACAATCAGGTTTTTTGGATAACCGAATTCTAATTGGTTTTCCTGATGGAATGTCAATGGATGATGCCATTGATAAGTTTTGTGTTATGCTAATTCCATTTTTATTGAGATCAGAGCAAATATCCAAATCCAAAATTATTACATTACCATGCAATACATTATCACCCGCTCTAATTAAAATAGAAGAAATATTTAATAATCATGACCAACTGAAGAAGATTGTAAAGAATAATAAAATTAATATTTCTGAAAAAGAAATATTACATATCATAAATAATAAACGCATTAAATATATTACTGTTGCTGAGGCTGTAATAACTCACCTTACAAATAAAAACTACAAATATGTTCTACCTTTGGGAACAAGTGATATTTCTAAAATTTATTCTTATGAATCATCCAGAAGTACAAAAGAGATTAAGGTATTAAGTGCAAGTAAAAATTTGCAGAAAAATGTTTTTAGTGCCATAAAAGCCTGCATTAAAAACTCCGAAAATGAAATAGAACATTTTAAACATGCTATTATTAATGAAATAAAAGAATATGAACAACAATACAATAGCCCGGTAGCAATTGTTGAAGCCTGCACTGATCTTAATCTTGGAATTGGATATAATTCATTAAATTTATATGCAGATTATCTTGCAAAACATATATATATGTAGGAAATAAAATTTGGATTTGGCTTACAAAATTGTAAATAAAAAATTACCTATTAACGTGAGCAGTACAACCACTCACGAGCAGGTTTTCGATTATTTCTCTAAAATCTTTTTTATTTGTTTTTAAGAATCTCTGGTGATTGCTTAGTGCTTACAATATCCACTATCTGTATAACCCCTTTATTTTCTTTATACAAAACTTTATAATCTCTTACCACAATTCTACGATATTTTGGATTTATATCGTCTACTTGATATTGCTTTGCAAAATGGATAGTTTTAGGACTTTGAAGTAAATCAGATTTTACATTACTTGCTCCTTGCAAGGATTTCTCTTTATAGTAATCGTAGATACTCTTTAATGCAAGTTTGGCTTGATTTGTCCAGATAATTTTTAATTTATCCATTACCAATTCTCTGATTCTTTTTCTAAATTCTCTTGTGTTAAATATTCTCCAGATAATATTTGTGCCTCTGCCATTTGCAAACGCTTATTGTAGGCTTCCTTAGTCAAAGGTTTTCCTTCTACTGTATAACCAACAATCATCTCTTCGTCTAAAATCTTGTTTATTTTATCCAAAAGAGGTTTTTTAGACACATCCATTAACTTTTGAATTACATTAATTTTTGCTGTTTGTAAGTCCATATTATACTTTCTCTTTTATTTTTTACAAAAATACTAAAATGCATTTACAAAAAAAACATCAGATGTTTAAAAATGTTTTTTTATGGGTTCTTGATGTTTTTAGAAATTTATTAAAAAATGGAATTTTTAGAATCCATATTATAAAGAATTACATTTATTAATATTTAAAAGTATCGTTTTATCAATGAAAGTAATTCATTTGCTTTTAAAGGTTTTGGCAAATAATCATTGCAACCGCTTTCAATTGCTTTTTCCATGTCGCCTTCCATAGCATAAGCCGTTTGTGCAATTATAATTACATCTTTGTTAAATTCCCTGATTTGTTTGGTAGCTTCATAGCCATTCATCACTGGCATCAGAATATCCATCAGTACTAAATCAATATTGGGATTATTAAGGCATGCTTCAACCGCTTTTTTTCCGTTTCTTGCAACAATAATATCGCTTGTAAATTTCTTAACAACTACAGAAATTAGTTTTTCTGATGTTTCATCATCTTCGGCAATTAATATTTTCAAATTGTTTATAGGAGTTATTTCGGCTTTAGACAAAATTTCTTTTTTAGTGCTATTGTCTTTTAGCGTTTCTGTTTTGTATGGAATAGTAAAATAAAAGATGCTTCCTTTTCCTGGCTCTGATTCTACCCAAATTTCCCCACCAAGCATTTCTACAAAAGCTTTGCTGATTGATAATCCTAAACCTGCTCCCTGATACGCATTCTTATCGGCAATATCGGCCTGAATAAATCGTTCAAAAATGGCTTTTTGTCGGTCTT
>CAYTAU010000242.1:0-2570 GCA_964435855.1 uncultured Bacteroidales bacterium
GAAGGTGAAAAAAAGTACATAACAGAAATAATTGTTAATGAAGTATTGCTTTTAAGCTCTAACAAAAAATAAAATTTTTGTTTTAATATTCTAAAAACCCTTGAAAAATATTTTTCAGGGGTTTTTATTTTAGGAAACTTCTATTAATTCAAATAATTTTAAAAGGACTTTTTCTTCTTTTTGCCAATTAAGCTCAGTTGATGTTTTTTTGAGATTTTCTTGCCATATTTTTCTTTTTCCCTTATCAAAAAGCATGTCATTAATTATTTTGGCAAGATATTCCGGTTCATAATTTTCAATAGTTACACCAATCTTAAACCCATTAACAATTTTTTCAATTTCAGGAAACTTTGATGCTAATATTGGTACTTCTGCATGTATGTAATCAAATATTTTGTTAGGAAGAGAATAGTAATAATTCAATCCCAGATTTTGTTCAAGAGATATTCCAATATCGGCTTTAGTGGTTTGTTGTTTAAGCTCTTCAAAAGGTATTTTGCCAAAAAATCTGACTTTATTTGCAATATTAAGTTTTATTGCCAGTTCTTTCAACTCTTTTTCAATATCACCTGTACCTATAATGTGAAATTTAACATTATTGAGATATTCCAAAGCTTTCATTACTTCCTCAATTCCTCTTCCAATATTTAATGCTCCCTGATAAATAATTATTTTTTCCAGCAAATCTTTTTTATTTTCAACATTAATATTTTCAAGCATCGGAATATTCCGTATTGTTAGCATATTAATGCCGTATTTCTTTTTATATTCTTCAGCAATGGTATTACAAACTGTATAGGAATATTTTAGTTTTGGTAATATCCTTTTTTCAATTCCCTGCCACCTTTTTCTGATAAAATTTCTGCCTTGTAATTCGGGAACTTCCGTAAAATATTCGTGACTATCATACACTAATTTTTTATTCCTGATCTTAGAAGCTGTATAATTTCCCAGTAATGTATCAAGGTCATTTGAGAGAAAAATATCTGCTTTAACAAAAAGTAAAAATAAAAACAAGCGGCAATTTAAACAAACATAAAATAAGGGACCTTTGTTAAATAATAATCGAAAGCGTTTGGTTTTATATTCTCTGTTAATTGGTAAGCTATTAGAAAAATTTCTTCCTATTAAAGTAATACTATATCCATTATTGTGCAATGATGTTGCAACTTTATGAACTCTTTGATCTGAAACCAAATCGTTTGAAACGGATATTATTACTCTTTTCATGTGTATTACTTGAACAACAAAGATACTAATCAATTGTATATTGCAATTAAAAACGTTTAGATTTGCTAATTCGTATTTGTTCAATAAATTTGTAAAAAATCTTTTTAATGATAGATATTAAAGAAAACTTTCAGTTAAAAGAATATAATACGTTTGGAGTAAATGCCTCATGTACTTACTTTTTGGAATTTTGTAATGCTAAAGAAATAACATCCTTTTTTAAAAACAATAGATATAAAAATTTGTCACATCTTGTAATTGGTGGAGGGAGTAATATTTTATTTACAAAAAACTTTGAAGGTGTTGTTTATTATCCAAATATCAAAGGAATAAAAATTATAAATGAAACTGATGAGCATTTATTTATTGAGGTTGGAGCAGGAGAAGTTTGGGATAAATTTGTTGAATTTTGTGTAAATAATAATTATTCCGGCATTGAAAATCTCTCATTAATTCCAGGAAATGTTGGAGCAAGTCCTTTACAGAATATTGGAGCTTATGGAGTAGAGGTTAAAAATGTTATTGAAAAAGTTCATGTCGTGGAAATTGAAAATGGAGATATAAAATATTTTTCAAATGCAGATTGTAAATTTAATTACAGAAACAGTATTTTTAAAAATACTTTGAAAAACAAGTATATCATTACTCATGTTACTTTTAAGCTTAACAAAAAACATAATTTCATTACTCATTATGGTAATGTTAATGAAGAACTCAATAAATTTAAAGAAACAAACCTTAAAAACATAAGACAAGCAATTATAAACATTAGAGAAAGAAAATTGCCGGATTACAAAAAAATTGGAAATGCAGGCAGCTTCTTTAAAAATCCTATTGTAGAAAATAATACAGTTGAAAAAATTAAAATAGAGTTTCCTACTGCTCCTGTTTATCCTATTGACGACAAAACTTCAAAACTTGCTGCAGGGTGGCTTATAGATATGTGTGGATGGAAAGGAAAGCAAATTGGAAATGTAGGTGTTTATATTGACCAGGCTCTTATTATAATTAATATAGGAAATGCTACGGGAAAAGAAATCATGGAATTATCAAACAAAATACGAGTTTCTGTTTTAAAAAAGTTTAATGTTAAAATTGAACCCGAAGTAAATATAATATAAAAAAAGCTCCTGTTTTAGGAGCTTTTTTTAAAAGAATTTATGTTTTTTTTATCTAATAACTGTAACAGCGCCCATATACTCATGTTCTTGCCTGTTAACATCTGTTAGTATAACATTCCATGTATAAGTACCAACTTTAACATATTCTCCGGTATTATTATATTTGCCATTCCATCCACCTTCAACTTCAGTTTTTTGATGAGTACCTTCAGGATAAGT
>CAYTAU010000243.1:0-2533 GCA_964435855.1 uncultured Bacteroidales bacterium
TATAGCTTATTAATGCTAAAAGAACCATAAGTATAAAACCTGCAGTTGTTCCATATATAATAAACTGCTTTTTATTTATTTCAAGATCTTGTTGCGTAAGTTCCAGATTTTGTATTTCAATTTGTTTCTGTTTTTTTTCAGTTTCAAAACGTGTTTGCATTTCAGCAAACTGTCTTGATTTTTCTTCATTAAAAATAGAATCCTTATATTTAGCCGAAGTATTAAGGTGCTCTATAGAAGACTTATAGTCTGCTTTTTTATAATATAATTGGGACAAATATTTATAAGCATATCGTAAATTGTTTTTTGACCCTATTACTTTTGAAATATCCACTGCTTTATTTAAATAGTCTTCAGCCTTTTCAAAGTTTTTTAAATCTATGTAGCAAGAACCTCCGTTTATATATATCAGGGTTAAAGCATCCTGATTATTAATTTCCTTAGCCATATCATTAACTGATAATAAGTATTCAAGTGCAAGCTCGGGTTCATTTTGATACTGATATACAACAGCAATATTAATATTGGCATTGATGAAAGCATCTTTATCACCCAGTTTTTCTGATAAATCTGCTGCTTTATGATAATACTCAAGGGCTTTATCATAGTCACCTTTTTCGTCATATATTAGTCCAATATTTCCAATGGTTTTGGCAAGATTTGTTTCATCGCCCAAGTCTTTCGAGATTTCTAAATCGCGGAAATAAAATTCTAAAGCCCCATCATAATTTCCCTGAACCAAATATATGTTTCCAATATTATTACAAGCAGGACCTATTTCTTTTTTAATATTAAGTTTTTCGCTTATTTTAAGCGATTTGAACATATATTCCAGAGCAATATTGTAGTCTCCTTTGTAATAGTATGCTATGCCAATGTTATGATAACTTTTTGACAAAAGATTTTCATCATTTTTTGTTTTTGCCATCTCAAGGGCTTCTGTGGCATAAATCATTGAGGAGTCGGCATTAGCCCCACTATAAAATCCTGAAAGCTTAATTAATAATTCTATTTTAAGACTATCTGTTTTTGCATGGCTTAATAATATCTTTGTTTCTTTAATTTTTGTTGTGTCCTGACAAAAAGCAGATAATGAAAATAAGAGAAAAATAATTATATAAAATGCCCTATGAAAATGAATTGTGCTTAATTTATTTAATGTCATGTATTTCATTATTTGTACAAGGCAAATTTATACAGAATTTTTATTTATTCTTAGTGGAGAATATAAATATCTGTTCTTTTTCAATAATAATTTTGCTCTTTATCCTTTATTTGTCTTTCTTAAGTTATGTGGCTTATTCGTTTTACTAATGTCTTTGCTTGTTTATAACTATATTATCACTCGGTTTTGAATTTATGATAGAATTTGGAGTAATTATGCTAAATCCACCTGAAGCTATACTACCTGATAAAATTATTGTTTTTATCAGTCTTTATTAACTTATACTCATCATAGATCTCATTAGGTATCCGTATCCTTAAATCTTTGTTTATACTTGTCCAGCCAAATATATATTTTCCTCCTTTTACTAATTGTGGCATTTTAAAATACTTTTTATTTGAAAGTACAGCAAATAATGTTGGCTTGATAAGTGAATATTAATTTACTATATGACAGCAAATAGGAATTAAGATATATACAAAGGCAATTCAACATAAAAACTTGAACCTTTGTTTATCTCTGTTTTAAACCATATCTTTCCATTAGCATCTTCAATAATATTTTTTGCCATTGCCAAGCCAAGCCCCATTCCACTTGTTTTTGTAGTAAAATTAGGTATAATAGACAAAAAGGAGGCTGAAAACTTCTGTAACCATTGTTATTTATAGCTTTGCATCAAATCAAAGCTTATGAATAAAAAAAATGCATTAATTGTTGTAGTACATTCTCTTTACCGCTAAAACCTTTGCCGGATTTTAGACCTTCAATAGCTTCTTTTTTGAAACTATCGTAGTCAAATTTTTTCTTTTTCATGTCTCACAAATTTATAAACTTATTTTTAAATTTATGACACAGTTATATGAACACTCTCTTGACTGCCGATTAGTATAAGTCAATACTCAAACACTTCTGTAGCTTTGTTTATAGTTATTGAAAGTTGTTTTGTATCAATTTTGGGTAATTTAATGTTGTTTTTGGTGCAATACGAAAGCATATTTATAGTGTTTAGGTTGCCCAAAAGCTCTTTTCCTGTAAAAGGGCAGCCTCCGTATCCGTTAATAACGCTGTCAAAACTCCTGCAACCGCTTTTATATGCTGCATCAATTTTATTATACCATGTATTAGCTGTTGTATGCAGATGAAATCCAAATTCTATTTGAGGATATTCAGATATCACGGCAGTGAAAACATCTTTAATATTTTTGGGTGTTGAAATACCAACAATATCGGTAAATGTTATTTTGCGTATTCCAATTTTATTGAGGTCTGCCACACAATTTCTGATAATATCAATGCTCCAATTATCATTATACGGATTTCCAAATGCCATAGTGATATATGTTATCAACTCCTGATTGTTTTTTAATG
>CAYTAU010000244.1:0-2510 GCA_964435855.1 uncultured Bacteroidales bacterium
ATAATGCCATTGCACCAAAAGCCCATAATGTACTAAAGAACACAACCCCCATTGTAAGAAGTGTGCTTTTTATACTACGAAGCATTAGAAATAGAACTAACGTGATTACCAGTAATACAATAGGAACCATGCGCATCATATCTGCAGGACCCAGCAATGCCATCGTTCCTTCTACAATAGGACGACCGGCAACATGAACTTTTATATCATCTGTTTCAAAAGAAGCTGCTAATTCAAGTATCTCATTATAAAATTCTTGAGAAAAAACATCATCTTGTATTTCTGCGATTATTACTGTAACTGTTTCATCTGTTGAAACCAGCCTTCCATAAACCATTTCATTATTCTTCACATTTTGTTGTAGCTCTTTCAACTTGTCTTCCGAATTTGGAACTCGTTTGAAAAAACGCTTAACATCCATACCTTCGTCATTACCAATAATATTGTCGGCGGTATACAATGACGTTACATCTGCTTTTTCAATTTCGTCTAATTTTTGCAAAGTCTTGGTAAATTGTTTTAATGTGTCTAGTGTTTCAGAATTAAATATTCCATTCTTATTTTCTAAGGCAACAATAATTCCATCATTTATACCAAACCATTCTTCAGCTTGATCGCTATACACAAATGCAGGATGATCTTGTGGCATATACTTATCAAGATCTGTTTCCATTCTTGAATTTAGTTTCATCATATAAAAGAAACCTGCACTTATAATAATTGTAATTACAAGTGTTATCCAAGGTAATTTGAGTAATCTTTTTAATAAATTTTCCATTTTCTAATTGTGTTAATTAATACTCACTAACTTATATTTTCTAAAAAAACTCATTCCAAATGAGTTAAATAAATTCAATTACTATTTTCTAAAGCAATTTTGTTTTTGCTATTGGTCTTGGAGCTTTAACAACAAGCACTCGTACATCATTTTCTGATTTATTATAAATGCAATGTAGAATATCTTTTGGACTTTCCACAAGACAGTTTTCTTCAACAACTTGTTTATCTTCTCCTATCAAGATTTCTGGAGAGCCTTCTAACACAAAGAAAAAAACATCTACAGGTGTAATATGTGGCTTAAGACTTTCGCCTGGTTTAAGCCTAATATGTACGGCTTGTGCATTATCTTTATCATACAATCTTCTTGCATCTACTTTATGTGGAGTATCTAAAATTGGTGTTTCGTTTACTTTTATTATTTTCATATTATTTTCTATTTAACAATTAATAATTTTATCGACTTAAGAAGCTTGTTTCCTTCTTCTATTAAGTTAAAAGAATAATCAGAAAGCTGCCATTTTTTCACACAAAGGCGTAAACTTCCCATTAATATTGTAGCAAGATATTTTGCTTCAACATCGTTGCGTAATTCTCCGTTTTTTTGTCCGTTCATTAATATTTCAATCAGAATTTTATTATTTTTACTTATAATCCCTGATATTTTTTCAATTAATATTGGTTCGTTTCTAAATATTTCTTCTGAAAAAACTACAGATACTAATGAGGGTTTCAAAGAAAAAATAGTGATTTGCTTTGTATAGAAATATTCAATCTTCTCAATGGTAGAAGATCCACTTAATTCATTGCTAAATATTTGGTGGCTATTCTGCTTAAATAGCTCAAGTATAGTAATTAGAATATGAATTTTATTTTCATAGTGTCTGTAAATAGCAGGCTCGGTTATACCTATCTTTTTAGAAAGATTTTTAATAGTTAACCCCTGTATCCCTTTTTTGGCTATTAAGTCTAAAGCTACTTCTACTATTTCTTTTTGTCTATCTGTTTGCATCTTTTAAAATATTACAGTATTTGATTAATTATAATTAAATACAATACAAAGTTAGTTAGTATTTACTAACTTCCAAATTATTCTACTGTTTTTTTACAATTATTTTTCAAATGATGTTTCATATCCTTGTCTTTATGTTTGTTAAAATATTTTTTAACAAATATATTAAATGGTTGTAATTTATGTATATATCTTTATTAATTTTCTTAAATTACTTTTGTTAATCCTTAGTTTGAAAACCGTGAGAAGCTAACGGGGCTATAGCTGTGGACGTTAGCTAGATATTAAATTATCGCGTAAATGCTCCATATCTCTCCCTACTTTTTTATCTAGTAATCTGGCATAAATTTTAGTCATATTAATTGAAGAATGGAAATGCATTTTTGATACACTTTCTAAAGGTACACCATTGTTTAATGTAACTGTTGTAGCAAAGGTTGATTGGTCAGATTATGAGATATATTGCATAAATAAATTCTAAATTTAAAGGTGCGTTTATTTCTTATATAGAAGAGAGAACAACATCTTTTTGGTTAATAAAAAAGGTAATTGATTAAAATAGACATATTTTGAATGATAAACTTTTTTTGGACAAAATGCTTGACAAATTCAATTTTAATGACTTATCTTTGTGAGCGAATATTCACACTCTTATTAATATGAATCCTGAATTCACAGAAAGACAGAAAGAAATAATAAACGCTTCGCTTGAAATAATAGC
>CAYTAU010000245.1:0-2487 GCA_964435855.1 uncultured Bacteroidales bacterium
AAAGGGTTGAGAAACTTCATTAAAAGGTGCCTGTTTCGGAAGTTTCTTAACCTCTGCCCCAGTGACAACCACGTCAATTATTGCGGTTTAAGAAAGGTTGTACGATGCTTACAGAAAAAATGAAAAATCGTGTTCTGGGAAAACTGAAGGCAATTGACCCTTCAAAGGTGATTATTTTCGGATCTCATGCCTATGGGATACCTGATGATGATAGCGATATTGATCTGCTGGTTGTTACTCAGGATGAATTTATGCCAAAAACTTTTTCAGATAAAATGACCATTTATCTTGCTGTTTCCGAGGCGCTGTCAGAAATTGAAAAGGATGTCCCCATTGATTTGATTGTTCACACAAAGACCATGCATGCAAAATTTATCGCTATGGATGGTATGTTTGCGCGGAAAATTCTTTCGCAGGGAGATGTTTTGTATGAAAAGTCTCACTAAAGCATGGATTAATGCTGCTAAAGATGATTTGGATGTTATCAACAGGATTATCGAAGATGTTCATTTGTCACATATCGTTGCATTTCATGCACAACAGAGTGTTGAAAAATGTTTCAAGGCTGTCATGGAAGAGCATAATGTTGATGCTTAAAAAGTACATAGTCTCATTACACTGTACGCTAAAATAGAAAATTTACTATCAGATGATGAACTTGATCGTCGAATGATGAGGATCTTGGATTCACTTTATATTGATGCGCGTTATCCTGGAGATTTAGGTCTTTTTCCCGAGGGACTACCGAACGCGGAAGAAGCTAAAAGTTTTAATGCATTTGCTACGGCGGTCTATACGCTTGTTTTATGTACGATTAAATAAAGTAAACTTGATTTTAGGGACAGGTTCTGCAGGTGCCTGTCCCTCTGAACAACAAAGTGAAGGGGACAGTCCCTCTCACTTAAAGGGACTGTCCCCTTGCCCAAAACTTGCACCACTGCCAATTGCATTGCCGCAAAACTGGACAGAGTATGTTAATACGCCATTGACTGACAACGATTTGGCAAAGGTGAGAATGAAGAGGGCTGGTTTAGCTTAAAAGCTTTTGCTTCTCAGCGTTGTGATTGTACCGGGGGCGCTCATTAAAAGGTGCCTGTCCCCCTAAGAGGTTTTAGAGGAAACGTATGGAGGATAAAGATAAAAAGGGCAACCACAATTTAAAGGATACCTCCCTCCTTCGCTCCTCAGCCGCTGAGTACCTTACCTTTGTGGCTGCTAGCGGTGAAGGCGGAGTCGAGGTAGTTTATGTCGATGAAAATATATGGCTGACCCAGAAGATGATGGGGGTTCTGTATGATGTGAAAACGCATACCGTCAATTATCATCTCAAAAAGATTTTTTCAGATAGTGAGTTGGAGGAGGATGCAGTTGTTCGAAATTTTCGAATAACTGCCGCTGATGAAAAAAATTATAACACCAAACACTATAATCTTTCGGCTATCATCGCCGTTGGCTATAAGGTCAATTCTGAACGTGCCGTGCAATTCCGCAAATGGGCGACTACTGTTATAAAGGAATACACCATCAAGGCTTACGTGATGGATGATGAGCGCATAAAAAACGGTGGCTCCGTTTTGACGGAACAATATTTTGAAGAGCAGCTGCAGCGCATTCGGGAAATTCGTCTTTCCGAGCGAAAGTTTTACCAGAAGATCACCGATATTTATGCAACTGCTCTTGATTATGATGTGACGGCTCAGGCCACCAAACGCTTCTTTGCCACCATTCAAAACAAACTGCATTGGGCCATTCATGGCCAGACAGCTGCTGAGGCGGTTGTCTGCCGGGCAGATCATCAAAAACAGCACATGGGTCTGACCACGTGGAAGGACGATCCGCAGGGCAAAATCCACAAGTTTGACGTCATTATTGCCAAGAATTACCTGACAGAAAATGAAATGGCGCAACTGACACGGCTGGTGAATGCCTACTTGGATGTGGCTGAGGATATGGCCATGCGCAAGATGCCGATGACGATGCAGGACTGGGAAATAAGGCTGAACAAATTTATCGAAGCCACGGATCGGGAGATCCTGCAGGATGCAGGAAAAGTCACCGCCGAAATTGCTAAAACGCATGCCGAAAGTGAATTTGAAAAATACAGAATTATTCAGGATCAGCTATTTGAGAGCGACTTCGATAGGCTGTTGAAACAGATTGAACACTAGGGTGTTGATTAAACTCTCCAGGGACTGGCTCCGCAGGTGCCTGTCCCTCTCACGGGCCACAGCTTGCACCATTGCCAATTGGTTTACCGCATAATTGGACGGAGTATGTGGATACGCCTTTGACCGATAAAGAATTGGCGAGGGTGAGAATGAAGCGGGCTGGCCTCGTTTAGTAGGGGTGGTTTTCAGGTGGAGATTGGTATGGTGGTGGGTGTTGCTCATTAAAAGGTGCCTGTCCCCCTAAGAGGTTCTTAAAGATTTGGTTTTAAGGTTTTGACCATAATCAGCGGTAATCAGCGAAATCAGCGGCAAATAAAGG
>CAYTAU010000246.1:0-2463 GCA_964435855.1 uncultured Bacteroidales bacterium
CACTCTGCAAACTTATTAATATTTTCAACGTCCGTCATGTATGGCGGGTCCGTAAGGAGTAAATCACATTTTTTATTAAAGTTTGATTGGTTGTTTTGATATATTACTGGTTTGATTTCTGCCTTTGAGTATTCTTTTGATATTTCTTTTTGTGCCACATCCTTTTTCATTTTTAGGCTTGCGGCTCCCGCTGCCAGTTCGCCCTTTCTAACTTTCTCTGCTAAATCAGGGCGGTTTTTTTCAAGGGCATCACCTCTTTGCACTGCACCTGCATTAGTTTTGGATGCCTTTGCCTTGGCGTTCCTGGTTGTTTTTTTCTTTTTCAGTGGGGGAACAACTTGTTCCTCGACTGTTTTTTTCTCTCTTTCTTTTGCTGCATTGTTATTATTTTTTTGAGTCTCTGCTCGCTTTATATTGGCAGTATCTTTAATATTTTGAATCTCTGCCTGAAATGCGACACTATTTTCACTACACATCTTCCAAATAAGATATCTTTGTTCCTGTGATGATAAGTCCCGACGTGCACCATTCAAGCTCCAAACATAAGCCCAGGGGTCCCCATTGTATTCTTTTGTCTTTGGCTTTATCCCCAACCGTGTACAGGCTTTATATCTATTCCGGCCATCAAGGATTTTATTATTGCATATTGTAATACTTTCTATTTGCCCCTGGTATTGGATATCCTTTATCAAATCTCCAAAAACTTTATCATCCATCATGGGGAATGCGTTTGCTGCTTCATGGTTTTCTAATTTCTGCATTTTCTTGATTCCTTTTATTCCAGTCTTTGCCGGGTCCTCTGGTTCATCCCTATCATGGGTTCACGGGTATCATGCACTCCCGCACTTCCTCGCTGCCATCAATAAGCCTCTCAAAAGTTTCACTTGACATATACCCGGCGGTGGGAGGCTTAGGCCCCTGTGTTTTTTTCATTGCCATGAGTACCTCAAGTTCGGCCCTTATTTTTGCCCGGCAGTCGTCGCACAATGATATTGAGGGGAAAGGCAATATATAATCTTTACTCAGTTGGATTTCAGCCCATTCCGTGGGGGTTGCATCCTGGCTGCCACATAATACACAAGGCTTGCCCTCGAGCGCTTTGATGTGTGCCCGGATTCTTTTAGTTTTTTCTGGCGTGTATGAATTTTTCATTTTGTTTGAGTTCCCGTTTTTTGAGTTGTTTGTTTTTGGTCAATATTAATGTGTCTGCCCGCTTCCCAGGCCCTGGCCCGGTCAATTCCATTGGGGGGTGGTGTTAAAATTCAGCTTCCTGACCGTTTGATTTTTTCAAGAATCCAGGGCAGGACGGAAAAGCCACCTGGCAGGAGATAGGCTTGCCTGATTTGCCCGCATATGAATAGTGATAGCATTTTCCATTATCTGCACATTTACAGTTTTCACAGGTTTTGGGGCTGGGGTCGATATGTGTACCTGTGTTTTGAGGTACACTCATAGGTACACCGTTATAATCCTCTGTTTTATCTGCCTTTTGTGTACCTCGTGTACCTCGTGTACCTTTTACCGTGTCCGGGGCTGCCCCTACGTGTACATTATGTGAGTCTTTTTCTGTTTCCCCTATGTATGTGTGTGACCGCGTATTAGGTACATGAGGTACATGAGGTACACATTCGTCAACCATATCAGGCCTCTCAGGAGGTGTACCTGTGTATGTACCTATGTTTTGAGGTACACATTTAACCTCTAAAAGCTGCCATTGTTGGATTCTACTTATCTTTTTACCTGCTTTCACTTGCAAGGTTTTCTTGATTGCGGGTTCATTTTCTGTGGCTGGTTCCATTTCAATCTCAAAACGCCTATCTTTAAGTTGACGCAATACTTGCCCTAATTTGGTTCTCTGGCTGCGTTCTGACTTATCACCTATGTTTACAGGGATATCATTGTTTATGACCATGGTGTACAGCTCAGCAACGCCTACCATCCCAGTCCTATGTTCTTGATACCAACTTACTAAAAGATTTTTAAAACTATTGGATTCTGAATCAGCATCATTATAAAAGTCATCCAGATTTTCAAGAAAGCCTGGTATCCCACCAACTTTTAAGATACCGCCCATAACATCACTCCACTCTTCAAAGCTGCCTATCCTGATATCACTCTTCGGTTTCCCCTGTTTGATCCACGCCTTAACCATGGTGAGGATTGCATGTACTAAGGATCCCCTGTTTTCTTTGACCCATGAAAGGAGTTCTGGGTGTTTAAACTGGTCTTTTGTACGCCTCCCCGGGTGATCCATTCCGGCATCCATTCTTATCCTGATTGTTCTCCGGGTCATTTCAGATGAAAGGGTGGGGTTGTTCCCGGTTATTATCCATGCACAATTTACAGGCAAATTAAGTATCTTACTTTTGCCCAGCTCCCGATCCTCCAGGCAAGGAAAGATTGTTGTTGCCGCCGCCAATGCTGCGGAGTCAATTTTTCGCCGTACATTATCAACAAAAATAA
>CAYTAU010000247.1:0-2438 GCA_964435855.1 uncultured Bacteroidales bacterium
GTTGTGCTTTTGAAAATGACATTATTGTCAATAATATTGTGCTTACAATTAAAATCTTTTTCATATTTTCTTGTTTTTAGATTTTACAAATATAATTTATTTTATTAAAATTTATCGTATTTTTTTTTAATATTTTATTGATACTACTCCGGTATAAGGATCTGTTTCATTTTTCAGGTCAATAATATATACAAAAGAACTCATTGGCAGTGGATTACCATTGTATTTCCCATCCCATGGGGAATTATAATATCCTGCTCCACTACCACAATAAGTAAACATCAAATCTCCCCATCTGTTATATATTTCTATTATGATATCATCATAATCACTTATGTTGGTAATTTTCCATTTATCATTAAAATCATCTCCATTAGGAGTAAATAATGTTGGAATAATTAATGGTATAATTATTTCAACACTGTCTATTATTTCACATAAATTACCATCTGTAATTGTTACTATATACATGCCTGATCCTAATCCCAAAATATCTTTTGTTTCAGCTCCATTTGACCATACAAAAGTGTAAGGTGGACTTCCACCGGAGACAGTTAGTTCTATACTTCCTGTATAATCTGCTTCTATTGTTACTACTAATGTATCAATAATCTCTGTTGGGTCAATAATAGTTGCAATATCGAATATAGTACATGAATTATCATCTGTAACAGTAAGGCTATAGTTGCCTGCTGTAACGTTCGTTAATACAGAATCTGTAATTATATTTGGCCAGTTTGCATTGTACCATGCATAATTGTATGGCATTGTTCCTCCAGATACAGTAACATCAACATTTCCCGTAGTGTCTCCATAACATACCGGTGAAACCTCATTTAGTGTCATTGTTAATTTCTCGGGTTCTCCCACATCAATTTTGGGTATTATTGTTGAACAACCGTTTGCATCTGTAACAATAACAGCAAAGGTTACCGCAGGTAAATCAGAATAAATATTGTTATTTTCAGTACCACCACTTGGTGCCCATATATATGTATATCCGGGTGTTCCACCTGTTGTATTCATATGTATTTCACCATCACTCAATCCATAACATGAAACATCAATTACTGTGAATAATGTTGCATCAAGTGGTTCTGTTGGACCGGCAACAGTTATTATCGTATCAGATGAGCAACCGTCTGAATCTATTATTGTAACAGTATAATCTCCTGCGCCAAGATGTGCTAAAGTGTCAGAATATGAGCTTGTTGTTACCGAATCGTTTGTTGACCAATAGAATGTGAAATCAGGTGTTCCACTTGAGATTGTAACTATAATTGCACCATTGGTATCCTCATAACATAATACGTCATTAACATAATCTATAGAAATAGTTCCTCCACCCTGATTGTCAATGAAAATAAACAATGAATCATTACATCCGTTAGCATCACTTACATATACCGTGTAATTGCCAGAACTTAAATAATTGGCTGTATCAGTAATTGACATTTGTGTTCCTATATCATTTACCCAGTTATATGAATAAGTGCCTGAACCTGTTCCTCCGGTAACAGTAACATAAGCCATTCCATCACTTCCTCCACAGGTAGCATCTGTAATATTGCTATTAATAGCTAGAAGATCCGGTTCACTTATTGTAATATTGTCAACACTTGTACATCCGTTATTGTCGGTAACAATAACAGTATATGTTCCTGCCGATAATCCTGTAGCAATAGAATCTGTTAGAGTACTACCTCCATCCCATAAGTAAGTATATCCCGGTGTTCCTCCACTTGGAGTAACGGTTACTGAACCAATATCGCCATAACATAAAATAGGTACAGAGTCTGTAAAATTTGTTAATAATTCTGTAGGCTCATTTATTGTAACAACATAAATATCCTGACAACTACCTGCATCCACTACTGTTATATTGTATGTACCTTCACTTAATCCTGTAAAAGTAGAATCGGTAAAATAACCACCACCAATACTATATTGAGTTGCATCAGTTGCATGTATAATTAATTGTCCGGTTGAATCACCATTACAATTTACATCTGTTATCTGAACACTATTTATTGTTGGTCCTGCTGTGTTACTTAATATTATTGAAGAATCTAATATTGTGCTACATCCTGTTGTCATATCAATAACAACTATATCATAAACGGTAACGTTGTCTAATCCGATAAACACATTGCTTGTCTGAAAAGTTACGCCACTGTCAATAGAAAATTCTAAATTTGTTCCGGTAGCAGTAATTGTTATAGTACCATCATAAGGAGGAATACATGATGTTACAAATGATGTATCAATTGCATCAATAGTTGGGTTTTGTATAGTTAAAATATACGGGTCTGTTGTAAAATCGTTCCAGTTTTGTACAGTAACATCACTTAATGGTGCTGCTGATGTTACATTTACTAATCCCACATCTTCCCATAATGTTGATGGTATTGTATTCCATTGAGCTGCTCCAAGCCATA
>CAYTAU010000248.1:0-2423 GCA_964435855.1 uncultured Bacteroidales bacterium
TTTAATAGTTCACTAATTGCACAAATAAGTAAAGGAGGAACTCCTCCAAGTTTTGTTTTAGATGGAAATACCTTATCTAAAGCTACTGCCATAGACATGAGGAGTTTTCCAACTCCTGACCTGCAGCAGATTATGGTCGAGGATGAAATAAATGATAATTTGGGATTACCACCAAGAGTAGGTGTTATACTAAAAGCCGGATTCAATATGGAGAATTCCGGGACATGGACAGAACTTCCCAATGGAGAAAAAGTATGGAGATTAGAAATAAGTTCATTTGGCGCTGAAGCATTAAACTTATATTTTGATGATTTTTATTTACCGCCAAAATCAAAATTATTTATATATACTAAAGACAAATCTCACGTAATAGGTGCTTTTACCGAAATAAATAATAAGGAAACCGGAAGATTTGCAACAGAATTAGTTTTTGGAGATGAAATAATAATTGAATATGTTGCTCCATTTGCTCCTAAAACAAAAGGTATTACACTGCAAGCTACAGATATAAAAAATAATCCCATTTTAAGTATTTCTGATGTTGGGTATGCGTACAGATATGCCCACCCTTTGGATGCCTTAAAAATTGATGAATCTGAATATTGTGAAGTTGATATTAATTGCCCTGAAGGTGATAATTGGCATGATGAAGAACGCGGTGTAGCAAGATTATTGTTCAAAGAAGGAGCCAGCTATTATTGGTGTACAGGCTCATTAGTAAATAATACTTCTCAGGATTTTACAAACTACTTTTTACTTGCTTTCCATTGTGGTGCTGTAGCATCTGCGGCTGATAAAGATCAATGGGTTTTTTATTTTAATTATCAAAAAAGTGATTGTGGTTCAGGAACGTATAGCGAGGCAAACACGGTTACAGGTTGTACAATGCGCGCATTAGGAGATATTGATGGCGGATCGGATATGCAACTTCTTGAAATAAGTGCAACTCCTGATGATATAGATCCTTTGTGGGAACCCTATTATAATGGGTGGAATAGATTAAATATTGCATCTACAAGTGGTGTAGGTATTCACCATCCTGCCGGTGATTGTAAGAAAATCTCAACTGTTACTTCCACTGCCACAACAGATACATGGTGGGATGGAACAAATACCGGTGCTACTGGTGCTCACTGGAATGTTATTTTTGTTGCTACAGTTACTGAACATGGTGTTACTGAAGGTGGTTCATCAGGTTCTCCCTTTTTTAATCAAAATAAAAATATAGTTGGGACACTATCAGGGGGTAACTCAAGTTGTGCAAATCCCACTGGAGATAATTTATATGGTAAATTCTGGTACCACTGGGACCAAAATGGACTTTCTGATTCAGACAGACTTAAACCTTGGTTAGACCCAACAAACACTGGCGCTAATGTTTTAAGTGGGATGGATATTTATACAGGAAGACCAAATTTTACGGCCAACAATACAACAATTTATATGGGAGATGCTGTAGACTTTACAGATTTAACTTCAAATAACCCAGTTTCATGGACATGGAATTTTGATGGTGCCGCTCCTGCTACTTCATCGATTCAAAATCCAACTAGTATACAATATGATATTCAAGGAGACTATAATGTTTCTTTAACTGCCACAAATGATAATGGTACTGATACCGAAGAAAAAGTTGACTATATTACAGTACTACCTGGTGGTCCTTCAACTGTTGTTTGGTGGAGCGATTTTTCAAGTCCTGGCGACTGGGCAATGACAGATGAAGGTGCTGGTGATGATTGGGTAATAGGTACTACAGGACCTTCGGGAGCATTTGCAATTAATTCTATTGCATCAACAACTGCTGCTAATAATTTTGCAATGTTTGATTCTGATGCTCTTTGTAGTGGGAATCAACTTGCACATCTTACTACTGTTAATTCTGTTGCAGATTTTTCTACTTATGAAAACGTTATTTTAAAATTTGAACAATATTATAGAAGATATACTGATAGTACATTTGTTTATGTAAGTAATGACAATTCAAACTGGGACAAATATCCTGTAAATGAAGCTCTTGGTAATAATGATTTTTGTGCAGGAAACTCTGATTTGGTAGAAATTGATATTTCTGCAACTGCTGCTTTTCAATCCACTTTATGGATTAGATTTACATTCTCAAGCCCATCTGCTCTAGGTCAAGATGGATGTGATTATGCCTGGATGGTTGATGATATTTCAATTGAAGGAATTGCTGCTGGCTCTACTCCACCTGTTACAGATTTTACAGCTACCACAAATACACATATCCCAGAAGGTGGAACAGTAGATTTTCTTGAACAAACATCTTATGCTACAAGTTGGGAATGGACATTTGAAGGAGGAATACCTTCTTCTTCAACACTACAAAATCCTCCAACTATTACATATGGGGACTTCTATTAATTAAATCATTGTTATTCAAATAATTATTCGTATATTTG
>CAYTAU010000249.1:0-2415 GCA_964435855.1 uncultured Bacteroidales bacterium
GGTAATCAATGTGCGAGATGAAATAGAGATTGCTGATGCACGCGGAGAGAGCGTTCTGTCAACTGCGATCGCGTGTCGTCATCATTGCAGCAGGAATCAGAACAAGAAATGCGGCGAGAGAGATCCTCCCGCCGCTAAAGGATTGCGTTCAGCCGCATGTAGAGATTCTACCGCGTCTGCTTAGGATCGAACGCGTCGCGCACCCCGTCTCCGAGGAAGTTGAACGCGAACAGCGTTACGGAGATCGCGATAGCGGGCCACAGGACAAGGTGGAAGTGGGAACGCATTCCGACGTACCCCTCGCTCAGCATCATTCCCCAACTTGGTGTGGGCGGGTTTACTCCTAGGCCGATGAAGCTCAGGAACGCCTCATAGAGGATGAATCCCGGGATCGCCAGCGCCTGTGAGACGATCGCTGGTCCAAGGACGTTCGGGAAAATGTGACGGAAGAGGAGGCGCCTTCTGGGGGCACCGACCGCGCGGGCAGCCTCCACGTACTCCTTCTCCCGCACGGATAGCACCATTCCCCGTACCAGTCTGGCCATTCCCAACCAGGAGGTGATCCCAATGCCGATGAAGATGAAGAACATCCCTCCCATCGATCGATCGATCGCCGACATAACACCACGGAAGGTCCCCGGTTCGATGACGGAGAAGGTCGATTTGAAGTAGACCATGAGGAGAATGATCAGGATCAGGGTGGGAAAGCCGAACATGATGTCGACAAAGCGCATCATCACGTTGTCTACCTTCCCTCCGAAGAATCCTGAGGTAAGACCGTAGATAACCCCGATGATGAAGCTCGTCAATGCACCCACGAATGCAGCGGAGAGAGAGATCCTGGCTCCGTACATGATGCGGCTCATGATGTCCCGGCCCATGAAGTCACATCCCATCAAGTGCTCGCTGTTCGGGTGGAGGTAGTTGTCCTGAATGTGTCCTTCGGTGTATGTATAAGGAGCGATCCAGGCGGCTCCCACAGCGATGATTATCACGGCAGTTATTATCAGGCCACCCAATAGGGCTGCCTTGTTTCGGATGAGTCTACGCCGAGCATCCCGCCATAGGCTGCGTGGTTTGGGACCTCGTACGCTCAGTTTTCTTATCTTCCGCTCTGTGAACACTTCTGTGACACGCCTCCATTCTAGTTGTAACGAATCCGGGGATCGAGGATCCCGTAGGATATATCGACGAGTATGTTCATCACTAGTACCGCCAGGGCGAACACGAGCGTAGTCGCCATGATCACCGGGTAGTCTCTATTCCCTACGCTGCTTACATAGTACTTACCGATCCCTGGAATAGCGAAGATACGTTCGACGATCATCGATCCCGTCATCAGCCCAGCGAAAGCAGGTCCGGCGAGAGTCGTCACTGGAATGAGTGCATTGCGCAAGGTATGTTTCAACATCACCCATATCTCACGTACTCCCTTCGCTCGCGCGGTCTGGATGTAGTCCTCGCGTACGACCTGCAGCATCGATGCGCGGGTCATCCGGGCGAACATAGCCATGTACGCGGTTCCTAGTGTGATTGCCGGCAGCACAACGTGGATCGGCGATCCCCACGTGGCAACAGGGAACCACCTGAGTTTAAGGGCAAAAATCCAGATCAGAAAAGGCCCCATCGCCATATTAGGGATGGAAAGACCAAGCATCGATATCCCCATCGCTCCGTAATCGATCAGCGAGTTTTGCTTGATCGCACTGATCACCCCCAGAGGGATACCGAAGAATACGGCGACCCCGAACGAGGCCATGCCCAGGAGTGCTGTTACCGGCCATTGCTGCGACAGGATGTCGTTAACCGTGCGTGACCTGTACGCTATTGACGGGCCCAAATCAAACCGAACAAATCCCCACATATAGTCGACGTACTGTTTCCACAGGGGATCATCCAAGTGATACTTGGCGTTCAGGTTGTCGATGATCGCTTGAGGAAGTGCCTTCTCGGCATCGAATGGCCCACCAGGGACGGAGTGCATCAGCAGGAAGGTTATGCTCGATACGACCAAGATGATCGGGATGGCCCACAAAATGCGTTTTACCACAAACTGTAACATATATTTCTACCTTTTGTAATTAATACGGTGGGGCAGCAATCAAGCCACCCCACCATTCCTTAGCTCATTGATCCTTTCACTTTAGTGTGGAAGGATATCCCAGTCCTGCCAGTGTTCTCCACCGATCGCAGCGAATGTTCGAACTACGTACGGCTTCGTCAGGTTGACGATCGTATAGAAGTAGATCGGCGCGATGGCAGCGTCGGTATCGCACATCAGGGTCTCCGCCTGGCCATAGAGGTCGAAGCGCACTGCCGGATCGCTCTCGCGTGCCGCCTGCTCGATGAGCGCGTCGAAGTCAGGGCTGTTATAGTTGGCGTAGTTCGAGCCCGACTTGGAGTTGAAGACCTCGT
>CAYTAU010000250.1:0-2379 GCA_964435855.1 uncultured Bacteroidales bacterium
AGATCGTGGCCGGTGAAAAGTCGCTTGTTTTGAATGGGAAAGAAATTCAATACGATAGTATCGAAAAGATAAACAAAACGTTTTTTGATAAAAAAGGTTATTTCATTGTGACATACAAAGAAGGCGAAACGGAAGTCGACGTTAAGCTGAGCGATAGAAGTTATGATAACATGCCGGCAGTCCTTGACGAGCTGGTTAAACAAATAAGCTGACTCAAATATGTCTGTCGGAATATTTGAAATTACGAATTACTAATTGAGGATTCGGCCTTACAGCCGATACTTTTGAAATTTAAAAAGCCGGCAAGATGCTGGCGGTACGAAGATATTGAAAGGTTTTTTACGAATGAATTATTGTGTTGTTGGATTGCAGTGGGGCGACGAGGGTAAAGGTAAAGTTGTAGATATTCTTGCCGAAAAGAGTGACCTTGTCGTTCGCTACGGCGGCGGTGCAAATGCCGGACATACCGTTATAATCGGCGATCAGAAATTTGCTCTTCATATTATGCCTAGCGGTGCGGTTCGTCCAGGTACCGCGTGTGTAATATCCAACGGTGTTGTACTTGATCCGGAGATTCTCATCGGCGAGATCGACGGTCTTGCTGGTCGCGACATCAGCATGGACGGCAGACTCTATATTAGCGAAAATGCACACGTAGTTCTCGACTATCATAAGATAGAAGACCAACTCAGGGAAAACGCCCTCGGCAAAAATAAGATTGGTACGACGATCCGCGGCATAGGTCCGTGCTACGCCGACAAGATCGGCAGAAGCTACGCCGTCCGCATGGCTGACTTCCGCAATATGGACGCCCTCGCCGAAAGACTCCGCAAGATCGTCGATTACAAAAACAAAGTCTTCGGCGCACTCTACAACGCCGACCCCATCGACGTCGACGCTCTTATCGAAAAGTGCAAGGTCTATAAAGAAAGGCTCGGCGGATTTATTTGCAACACGACCAAGCTGCTGTTTGAAGCAATGGACGACAAAAAGAACATTCTCTTCGAAGGTGCACAAGGCGCACTGCTTGATCTGGACCACGGTACTTTCCCGTTCGTTACCAGTTCCAACTGTTCCGCTCTTGGCATGGGCCCCGGTTGCGGCGTTCCTAACCAGAAGGTCGACAGTTTTGTCGGTTTGGTTAAGGCCTATACCACGCGTGTAGGCGCCGGTCCTTTCCCGACCGAACAGGACAATGAGATCGGCGATGTCATTCGCGAAAAAGGTCACGAGTTCGGAACGACGACGGGCAGGCCGAGAAGATGCGGCTGGTTTGATGCCGTTGCCGCAAAATACGCTGCACGCGTCGGAGGCATAAATGAGATCGCAATGATGCATCTCGATACGCTTGCCGGTATGAAGGAATTGAAGATTTGCAAGGCGTATAAACTCAACGGCGAAGAGACAGATTTCTTCCCGTCAGATGCCGATGAACTTGCCAGTGTTGAGTGCGTTTACGATACGTTGTCCGGTTGGGATGAGGATCTTTCAGAGGTTACCAGCTATGACGACCTTCCGGAGAATACCAGGAATTATATCGCGCGTATCGAAGAGATCGTGGGAGTTCCGGTGACTTGTGTTGGCGTTGGGCCGAAAAGATCGCAAGCGATATTCAGAAAATAGTACGTAGTGTCGGCATCTTGCCGACATCATTGCATTTTACGAAAAAAGATTTCAGAATCCTAATTGATATGACAAAAGTTTCATTTGAGGATAAACGAATTGCTGCCGCTCGGACACTTGGTGTCGCCCCGGAAGGGGTTCCCCGTCATATTGCAATTATTATGGATGGCAACGGCAGGTGGGCTGAAAAGCAGGGCCAACCCCGTTTCTACGGTCACAGCAGGGGCGGCTCCATCGTTGAAAAGATCGCGCTTTACAGTGTCGATCTTGGCATCGAGTATCTTACGCTTTATTCGTTCAGCATGCAGAACTGGAAACGGCCCAAAGAAGAGATCGATTTTTTGATGGGTCTTTACTCGCTCTACCTGGAAGGTATCCGCGATACGTTTATGGATAATAATGTTCGCCTGGTCCATCTTGGTACGCTTGACCGCCTGCCGCAAAAAGTTGTCGATACCCTCGGCGAAACTATTGAGATGACCAGCGGCAATGACGGAATGACGCTCGGACTGGCACTTAACTACGGCAGCCGAACAGAGATCACCGAAGGTGTAAGAGCCATCGCCAAAGAATGCCTCGAAGGCAAGTTGAAAATTGAAGACATCGATCACGATTGTATCAGCAATCATCTCTATACCGCCGGCTGGCCCGACCCCGATCTTCTAATTAGAACCAGCGGTGAAATGCGGGTGAGCAATTATCTGCTCTGGCAAATTTCATATTCAGAGTTTTACGTAACCGAAAAGTACTGGCCGG
>CAYTAU010000251.1:0-2378 GCA_964435855.1 uncultured Bacteroidales bacterium
GGCCTGCTCCCAAGGGCACACGGTTCGGCATTGTTTACACGTGGCGAAACACAGGGCTTGGTATCGGTTACACTCGGAACCGGACGTGACGAGCAGATCGTCGACGGTCTCCAGGATGAATACGGGCAGAACTTCATGCTCCATTACAACTTCCCGCCCTCATCGGTTGGCGAAGTACGTTTCATCAGGGGCCCAGGACGTCGCGAGATCGGCCATGGTGCACTCGCCGAAAAAGCTCTCGAACAGGCAATGCCTTCAAAAGAGGACTTCCCATACACCGTCAAGATCGTCTCGGAGATCACAGAGTCGAATGGTTCAAGCTCGCAGGCTTCGATTTGCGGCGGAACCCTGGCAATGCTAGATGCGGGCGTGCCAATAGCCAACCCAGTCGCAGGTATCTCAGTAGGTATGATAAGCGATGGCGACAGGTACGAACTCATCACAGACATTCTTGGTGACGAAGATCACTTCGGTGATATGGACTTTAAGGTCGCAGGTACCAAAAACGGTATCACTGCCATCCAGCTTGACATCAAAGCATCGGGCCTTGACGGTAAGATCCTGAGAGAGACTCTTGCAAAGGCTAAAATTGCAAGACTTGCTATTCTTGAAAAGATGGCGACTGCTATCAGCGAACCTCGTGCAGAAATGAGTGAGTTCGCACCGAAGATGATCAGCATCAAGATCGATCCTGACTTTATTGGTAAGGTCATCGGTCCTGGCGGCAAGATGATCAAATCGATCCAGGAAACCACTGGTGCAAAGATCGAGATCGAAGAAGACGGCACTGTCAAATTCAGTTGTGTTGGCGGTGACGGTCACCTTCAGGCAAGAGACATAGTCGAAGGAATGACTACTCCGCCAAAGGTTGGCAAAATATACGAAAACGCTAAAGTTGTATCGGTTAAGGACTTCGGAGCGTTCGTGGAATTGACCCCGGGTGTTGAAGGACTTTGCCATATCAGCGAACTTTGCGACGGATTCATCAAGAACGTATCAGACGTTTGCAAAGAGGGCGATATCATTGCAGTTAAGCTGCTCCTGATCGACGATCAGGGTAGATTTAAACTTTCGAGAAAAGCTGCTTTAGCTGAATTAGAAGGTGATGATAAGGCTGAAGCGAAAGAGTAAGTAAAACTAAGTATGTAGCTGAATTTTTGCAATAGTTGCAAAGCCATAGAACCAATAGCGGGCAGATGAACGGATTTCATCGCCTGCTATACAGGTTCTGCTCGTTTGGCCGAGCACGGTTTTAGTAAAGGAGGCATTTAATGGCTACGGGTAAAGTAAAGTGGTTCGACCCGAAAAAGGGATTTGGGTTCGTCGTAAACGATGATGGTAAGGATGTATTTATACATTACACCAGTATTGATGGCGATGGTTTCAGGTGCCTGAAAAATGGTGAGACAGTTGAGTATGATCAACTCGAATCGGACAAAGGTCTGCAGGGTAGAAATGTAAGGATTTCGGATATTATGCCAAAATCCATACCTGCGGTACAAGAGACAGAAGTCTAAGAGTTGAGATTCTGCTTAAGTCTTGAAAATTGAATAAGAAGGGGGATAAGCGAACAGTCGCTTGTCGGGACGTTTTATAGAGATAAAACAGTTTCCATGGGTGATTTGTTGCCTGATTTTGCAAGGGAATGCCAGATGCCGTAAGGATTACGGCATTTCCAGCAATGTTTTCATGTACTGAAATCTCCATTTTTCTGAGACTGGTTAAAATACCGCTGGTATTAATGACAATGAATAATAAGGCCGTTATATTAGTTGTTGACAATAACGAAAAGCATGCTGATCTGCTTAGCGAATCGCTTAAAAAGTTCTCCGCAAAGATCAGCGTTCTTTATGATGCTCAACAGGCGATGGATTTTATTGAGAATCATCATGTCGACCTGCTCGTTACAGAGTTGGATTTGCATTCCCAGACAAACGGCCTTGATCTGCTCGATGCTGCCAGGTCCGCCGGCAATTCTACAAACGTCATTGTTGTCGCTTCCAATCCGACTATAGACTCATGCAAACAGGCTATCACCCGTGGTGCCCTTGATTATCTGGAGAAACCCCTGGATATTGATAATCTTGTAGAGATCGTCTCAAAAACCGTCCATGGCCCCGACAAGCTTTATAAGGTGGGCAAGAATTTCATTTTCGCGGGCATCATCGGCCAGAGTCGCGCGATCAAGACCGTCTTTCACGTCCTGCGTAAGGTTGCCCCGACCAATATCAGCGTACTTGTCGAAGGTCAATCAGGCACCGGCAAGGAACTTATCGCCCGCGCAATCCACGAAAATTCCGACAGAAGAAACAAGCAGTTCATACCGATCAATTGTGCCGGCCTCGCCGAGTCACTCCTGGAAAGCGAACTGTTCGGCC
>CAYTAU010000252.1:0-2373 GCA_964435855.1 uncultured Bacteroidales bacterium
GCGGAGAAAGAGGGAATTGAACCACCTCTGTAAACCGCTTTATATTAGATAGTTTTAAAATGCGAAATATAACATCCATGAGCAATCCATGTGAGATGGAATATTTTTTCAAGAAACACTATTTCAGTATCTTAAAAAAAAGTACCGAGGGTTCATTCCCCATAGGGACTTTTTTTATACTATCGCATATAACTGATAATCAAACTACACATAACAACAACTGATATTATCTATTAATAATTGTTATACATGCTTTGAAAGAACATAATTTACTTCTGTTAGCACAAAGATAAAACAAAATAATGAATTTACTAAGAGAAATAACTAATTATCTTAAAATAATGTCAGGTAAACGACGGTAGTTACCTGACATTTTATATATTTGCATAAATTTATTTGTCAAATGAAAGCACCTGATATAGTTAGCAATAGAATTAATAGACTGCCTTTGGGATACGTATTTACCTATGAGGAGTTTTATAGTGAGGTTAGCCAGACTGATGCACTTATAAAAGCCCTTAGTCGTTTAGTTAGTGATGGTAAAATACGTAGACTTTCAAAAGGTAGATTTTACAAACCTGTATTTTCTGAATTTGGAGAACTGAAACCAGAAATTTATCAGGTAGTAAAAGACTTACTGGAGCAAAAAGGTAAAATCATTGGTTATCTTACTGGATATTCGGCATACAATCAACTTGGTTTGACTACACAAGTATCAAGTATTATTCAAATTGGCACAAATGAAACAAAAAAGGGAATTAAAAGAGGAATGTATAGAATCCGTTTTATTAAGCAATCAAATAATATAACAAAAGAAAATATTCCAATACTTAGAATTCTTGATGCTATTCGTAATATTAAAGAGATTCCTGATTCAAAAGTCGAAGAATCTGGCAAAATTTTTCTAGGACTAATTAAGAAATTAGAAAAGGAAGAGCAAGAATTATTCATACGACTTACAAAAAAATACAATCCAGCAACAAGAGCATTGGCAGGAGCAATTTTTGAAATGAATTTTGGGAAGGAAGCTGCAGAAATAATTTATAGTTCATTGAACCCATCATCAGAATATGAATTGGGTATATCAGAGAAAATATTGACTAACAAACAAAAGTGGAATATTATATGATACTACATAAAGATAATAACTCATTTAAAGCTGCAATTCAGGCAACATCAGAAAAATTCGAAATTCTGCCAGTGTTTATCGAAAAGGATTACTGGATTACTTTGGTGTTAAAACGACTTGCAGAAAGCAAATTCAATGAAGATGTTGTATTCAAAGGAGGAACATCATTATCAAAAGGATATAAACTTATAGATCGTTTTTCTGAGGATATAGATATTGCTGTTTTAAATGTTTCTGAACTATCCGGGAATAAGGTAAAGAATATAATTCGTGATGTTGAGAAAGAAATTACAATTGATCTATTAGAATTAAAGGATTATCCTCAAGCAAGCAAGGGTTCTCGATTTAGAAAATCTTATTTCACTTATACAAAAACTGGAGATAAACGTTTTTATCAGAGTATTTCAGATAAGTTAATAATTGAAATAAATTCCTTTGATAATCCATTTCCATATGAAAAAAGAGAGATAAACAGTTTAATTAGCAGTTTTCTTTCTCAAAACAATCAAAATGAATTGATTAAAAAATATGACATGATGCCGGTAATAGTAAATGTTTTAAATAAAAATCAGACATTAATTGAAAAGTTAGTTTCGTTATTTAGATTTTCTTTTGAAGAAGATCCGATAGAAGGAATATCTGGAAAAATAAGGCATTTTTATGATTTGCATTATTTGCTTGAAGATAAAGAATGTAAGAATTTTGTTGATTCCAGTGAATTTTCTAAAACACTTAATAGAATTTGGAGTCATGACCAAGCTGCATTTAATGAACCTAATAACTGGAAAGGCAAACAAGTTCAAGAATCTCCACTATATTTGAAATTTGATTATATATGGGAAAATGTTAAGAGTACATATAGAAAAGAATTATCTGGCTTAGCTTTTTCATCAATTCCAAATGATGAGAAAATATCAAAATCTATTTCATATATTATTTCAAAATCTTAACATAAACTCATAATGCAAAATTGCAATTCTGCAATTAAATTCTTTCAAAAGTCATGACAGGATAGATAAACAAAAGGAAGCAAATTTTTACTTCAATTGTTAATAAAAAACTACTCATTATCAATCAATACATTATGCTTTTTTGACAGATAGAAGCACTGTATGTCAGGCAATAATAACTTATCAACATGACTCGGATTTTAGGATATTTGAGTGTAAATTTATGCAGTAGAAAGCAAGTCTTTTTATTAACCTCAAATTACTTTATTGGCCTATGCAAACAAAATCTTACCA
>CAYTAU010000253.1:0-2347 GCA_964435855.1 uncultured Bacteroidales bacterium
GCCGCAAGGACAGCCCCCTGATCAACGAGCTGATCGACCACTATATAGAGCTGCACGAACGCCCATTTGCGTTAGAGCTGATTGGCCTGGCCGCTCACGTGTATGCGGACACCTTTTCTCACTTTGGTTTCTCCGGCGTCAGTTCAAGACGAAACAAAGTCGATGCCGAGAGCATAACGCCCCAAAATGCCACAGCCCCGACCGCGACATACCTGGACAAAAAGATAGACAGCTTCTTTCGCAAGTTCGGCCTTGAGGGCGGCCTCTGGACCAATATAAGAAGGACAATTATGAGCGATGGCGCTGAAATAGCTTCAGGCGCCCTTGGACATGGCGCTGTGGCGACTCTGCCCGATCTTCCATATCTTGAATGGAGTTTCGAATATGAACAGTCGGCCAAAGTCTCCGAGCGCAACAACGCGCAGGCATACCTTGAAGCATGCGAAAAACTGCATAATATGTTTCAAAGATTTGCTTCACTCAGCACAGGCCATGACGACGGCACAAGCGGCATTGATTTCAGCACCGTGGAAGACCGCATAAAAGACATCCTGACTTTCCAAAACGGAAAAGCAGAGCGGTCCGAAAAATGGCGGACAGCCTTTGCCAAAGGAGAGCTTGGAATAAAACCCGGCGAGGCAATACCCCTTTATGATCCGGCGCCCTGGGATAAACAAAGGAACCATTTCCCGGCCATGGACAAACCGGAAAAAGCCGCTGCAACCCATGTGTACCGCTTTTACCAGGCCGCCAGCCTCCACCGGCACACCCTGCTCCGAGAGCTGCTGCCCAAACACAACCTGATTGTCGTTTAAATAAAAATCTCTCTGCGGTCTCTGTTTACCCCGTGAAATTGACGTAGTCACGAGTGAAATTTACCCCGCCAGCCCCGCCGTGCCCCGTTCAATAATGCACAGCATTCAGCCGAAGGCGGATTTAACTGGGGCAGCTTCGGAAAATGGTACTGGGGTAGGTTCGGGAAATCGTACTGGGGCGGATTTAACTGGGGCGCCCTCAGCGGTGAAATATAAACCCAACTCCAACAACGACAATAAGGAAAGCCTGACCCCCTTTCCCCCTTTGTCATTCCCGGCTTGATCGGGAATCCATCGTAGCGTGCCCCCTCTGTGGGGCACAGAGACCCCACGCTACTTGCTGCGGGGACATGACCTGATTTATTTTTATCAAATCAGGATCGTGTACCCGGAACGAACCAAAGAACGTCCCGGAAGCTCTAAAATGAAAAATGGAGCGGTTTTTCAAAGGTCTCCCTTCTTGACAATAACAGAGAACCTGCGGTATAATTAATAGCATGAAACAATGCCCTCCATCCACTTAAGATAACAGGAGAATCGCAATGGAAAAAATTCAAAGCAGTGAAGTGACCCTAAGAATACCACCTTCTATTGCTGCTGACATCGGAAGTAACGAAATCATAGAGTTGTTACTTGATAAGGCACTTGGGAAAAAGGATTTATATAAAAGCAAAATCAAGATGTTTGAGTCAAAGTACGGAACTAATTATGCTTCCTTCAAGAAAAAAATAGAAAAAGGGGATGAAAGATTTCAGGAATGGGATGATTTGCTACTATGGGAGGGTTTTTTGCTCGCATACAGGGAATGGAATAAAAAATATAAGGATCTCAAGCTTTGTATGAAATAATTTCCGCTCTCAGACAATCAGCTATTGTTCTTGATGTTAAAGTCCTTGAACTTATTGACGAGGATTCTGTCAAACTCATCAAGATAAAGGCAATTCTCAAGGGAAACTGTCTATTATACATTACAGAACTGCATACTAAAAATTACCAGAAATACTCATACCATTGCCAAAAAAATGATGGTGATTTAATAGTCAGGTGGGATAATAAACCTCATTGGAAAGATATGACTACCTATCCGCATCATAAACATGAAAATGATCAGGTTTTTCCTTCGCATAGAGTGACAATTGCCGATGTTCTGGATCAGATAAAGGAGAAGATCGCGCCAAGCCAGACTTGATGCCAGCGTCCTACAACACAAATGCCACTGTGCTTCCTGTGAGAGGTCAGTACCTGCAGCTTTCAGCGGGATTATTCTTCATCACTTTCATCCGGAAAGTTACGAAAAAAAAAAATAAAATATCCTGTAAAATCCCGTTAATCCTGTCTAATAAAAAACAATTCAAAATTCAAAACTTAAAATTACATATGACCCCAGAAATAAACGAAATAATAACCTCTCAAAAAGCCCTGGAATTATGCCGACATTTCAGCCTGGATTACCTGATTGACCGCATAAAATCCAACCCAAAAAAATACAGGGACTGGAAGTTTGACGGCTGCTCAGGCCTGCCCGATGAAGT
>CAYTAU010000254.1:0-2331 GCA_964435855.1 uncultured Bacteroidales bacterium
GAGGAATTGCCTAGGAGAAATGATTTTTATATCAATATATTATTAGTCTTCTTTATGTTTATCGTGCCATTTTGGGGCTTAGTACGTATTTGGTTTGCCATACATGTATTCTTTTATGGTGCGTTACCATTTGTATTAAAAGGTGATAAATCTAAAATGATTTGGGCTTTTTTAACACCCTTAATACATTTTTCATCATTTTTCCCGGTGACAATATTCATAATCTATATGGTTTTTGGTAATAAGATGCGAGTTTATTTCATTTTCTATCTTGTTACTTTATTTATTAAAGAGATTGATTTAAATTTTGTGCGAGATTTTGTTTCAAATATTTTTCCCTATCTTCGAGATACTGCTGAAAGCTATACAAGTGAAACTTATGCAGACGTTGTAGGTTTCCGAAACTACTCCTGGCACGTTACCTTGTCCAAGATACTTGTAAAATTGTTTTTCATACTTATGTCAATTCTTGCCTATACTAATATTAAACGATACTTTAGAATAAATTTACCTTTAAATAGTTTATTATCATTTTCACTCTTGTTATACGGCGCATCCAATATTTTTGCTCTTGTACCCTCGGGAGGGAGGTATATTTTTTTAAGTCAAATGTTTATGTTATTCACCTTGGTATTATTATTTATATGTGATAGCCCACTAAGTAAATATAAAAAATATTTTCCATTAAGTTTGATGTTATTGTATCCTGTAATATTTAATATAAGGATTGCATTTGAGTATTACGGTATTTCTCTTTTTTTAGGCAATTTTCTTACTTCTTTTTTTTGGTATGACAATATACCTTTGATCGATTTCATTAAATAATCACTTACCCATTATCATTTTAAAATTAAGCACTATTTTAAAGCCTAAGCATTTCAGTGTGTTAATAAGAGCAAACAAATAATAGTGAATATTAAGTTTACAAATTCATGAATTAAAAAAAAATACTTATAGTTTGTAGGGGGTGTCCTGAAAATACTCCCAGGGCAAACCGTGCAACCAAATTTGCTAAAGAATTTGCCAGGCAGGGTCATGTAGTAATCGTACTTACCACAAAAACTAGTGGAATTCACAATGCTTTTGAAAAAGAGCAGGCTTTAATCATTAAGGATTTAGGTAAGTTACATTGGAGAATCGTGAATTTTGGCAAATCAAAAATAGGCTATCTCCTTACTCAATTCTTAAGTATAGCCGAAGATTGTGAACAAAATGATGCACTATGATTGCAGTGGCACGGTCGATATTTCAATTATTTGATATATTGAAGTGTTTATTGCTTTGAATACACTTTTTAAATCAAAATAGATGAATCTCAGCGTAAACCTCGCCCGCAACCTATTCAATATCCCGGGCTGGCGTACCAAGCGCAAAATAGTGGTGATTGGAAGGCGGCGACTGGAGAAGTATAAGGATGCCTTTGAGGGAGGTCTATAAAAAGTTGTTGAAAGCGGGTATTCGGGTTGATAAATGTCACCATTGCAATAATGATTCCTTGGAAACTGAAAAAGATTTGTCATTGTTGTTTAAGCCACTGATCTCGGTGAAAGATAAATTTGACAAGCCTTTCTACTTAGCATTATTACCGTTAATATTTTATACAATAGTTGCATATAGACAGGCTGCCGAAACGATTAATCTATCACTTTTTATGCCCTTGCCTTTTCTTCTGGAATCAATTCCTGTTTCGGAGTTATTTTAATATGTTTTATTTTAAGTTGATTTTTATAAAATGAGTCAAACTAGTTTTTAACTTATAATTTTATGATGAGAAAAAAGATACTAATTGTAAGTAGGGGTTTTTACCCTAGCAATTCTCCTCGATCGCACAGAGCTACCGAGCTTGCTAAGGAATTATCGAGAATTGGTTGTGAAGTAACAATATTGACCTATAGACAAAAAGAGCATATTAAATTTGAAAAAGAATTTAATGTAGTAATAAAAGATTTAGGAAATCCATTGTTCAATAATATTGGCACGAATGGTAAAACAGCTTTTACTCGATTTTTTCTAAAAGTGCTTACACGGGTTTCTAAATTATTATTTGAATATCCTGATATACAGCTTTTATTTCAGGTGTCAAATAAACTAAAACATGAATATGGTTATGATACTTTGATCTCCATAGCTGCGCCTCACGCAACCCATTGGGGGGTAGCTCGTGTTTGGAAAAGAAAAAATAAAATTGCTAATATGTGGATTGCAGATTGTGGAGATCCATATATGGGGTCCTCGCAAGACAGATTTAAAAAGCCATTCTATTTTAAATTCTTTGAAAAGTCTTTTTGTAAAAGAGCTGATTTCATTACAGTTCCTATTCCACAGGCTAAA
>CAYTAU010000255.1:0-2306 GCA_964435855.1 uncultured Bacteroidales bacterium
ATCTTCACCAGTCTGACCATTAGACCAATAATATGTATGAGGTAAAACACCACCGCTGGATGTTAAATCCGCAGCACCATCTGCCATTCCATAACATGAAAGATTTGTTCCTGTAATTCCTGCAATTAGTTCTGTCTGAACTATTACCTGATGTGTTGTTACAGGTGATATGCAATTATTTTCACTAACTTCAAGACTAACATCATAAGTGTTTGCACTTGCATAACTTACATAATGTGGTCCAATTACTGTTCCTCCGGGAGTAGCTGTACCGCCTCCAAATGTCCAATTAAATGTTGCTGAAGATGGTGCATCTCCTGTATAAGTTAATATTGCATCATCTCCAAAACATAAAGGTTGTGTAACCGAAAACATTGATGTATGAGGGGAATAAATTGAAACAGGAACAGTTGTAATAAGCGATGTACATCCATTTTCTGATACTGTTAAAGTAATATTTATATTTCCGGCAGTACTCCAATCTATTGTATATGGTCCCTGACCTGATCCGGACACTATGTTTCCTCCTCCAAAATTCCAATTATAGGTAGCCGTGGGAGAACCTGTGCCTGTATATGTAACTATTACATCTTCTCCTATACATACAGAATTTGGTACAACTGTAAAATCGGATGTTGGGGTATAATTAAATGTTACTATTACATCATCACTGTCAATACAACCGTTATTATCTTCCGTCCATGTAAATGTGTATGTTCCCCAAGTATCAACTGTAACTGTTGCATTAGCAGTATTTATATCAGGACTAAAGGTAGCATTGCCACCAAGTGGTCCTGTATATGTCCATGTACCGGTGCCTATACTTGCAACTGCTGTAAATGTAAAATTATCGCTGCAGAAAGTACCTCCTGTGCCTGCATTAGCTATTGGTGACACATCTACCGAAACAGTTACACTCTCTATATCTGTACAACCATTTGCATCTGTTACAGTAACATTATATGTAGTGGTAACAGCCGGACTTACAATATGACTGGCTCCTGCTCCTAATCCATTATCCCAATTGTATGTTGTTCCTCCACCAGCTGTTATAGTAGTTGAACCGCCTCCGCATAAGGTTACATTATTCGAAATTGTGGCTACAGGGTATGTATAACTTAAAGTAACTTCTGATGATGCACATGCTGTACCAAAAGTAAATACAGCCATATAATCTCCCATTGGGTATCCATTACCCGATATATCTAAAGTAGTACCTGTTTCTCCTGCCATAGCTATTCCATTATAAAACCATTGTACTGTTCCAATAGTATCAGGTACAACTGTTAATAATAAATCATTGGTACAGGTATGACCGGTTTCGGTTATAGGTAAACCAAACATTGATGATGCATTCATAATTAAGCCATCAACATAAAAATATGGATTACAATTAGGCCAACCTGCATTGTAAGGCCCTCCAGCTGGGTATGTACATGGTCCACCTAAAGCAATGGCATCAATATCAACTGTAGGAGTAAAGGATATTGTATAAACTCCCCAAGAATTCTGAATGCTATAAGGGTCAACAGTTACGGTCCCAAGAGCTTGCCAACTTCCTTGTCCAACAGGACAATCTTGTCCTCCAAATGGTAAATCACCACAATTAGGTGTACCAAAAATTGTAAAATCTATTGGTGGTAAAGCAACAGGATAACCTCCACATACAAGTAACTGACCATCTGTAAAATTAAATCCTAAGTAAAATGATATTTGATAAGCTGTGCCAGCCAGCATCGGTGATAGTACACATGCTCCAACATATTCTGAATAGTTATCTGTTACATACAAACCTGCAGCTGCATTACCATCTGGAAAAGGCAATGGTGCACTACTAGTATATCCACAAGTATTAAAATAATCACTAGTTGCAGCAGATGCTTGCATCCAGGTATCAGCACAAGAAAGCTCTGAAAAAGTGGAAGGACAGCATGAAAAATCTTCAAAAGACGGGTTTGGAATTAAAGAAGGAACTGTAGAAGATGAAGAACCCGTACAAAAACAATCGGTAGTATCATTCATATCTATTAAACCGTCACCATCGTCATCTATTCCATTATCGCATATTTCTTGTGAATATAATATTGTAGCCGTAAATAAGGCATATATAATTAATAATATATATTTTTTCATGGTGTGAAATTATTTATTATTAATAGTTAGACGAAAAAAAAATGAAATAGTTGCCTTTTTATAATAAAAAAAACACCTGCTGTTTGCAGGTGTTAGTTCTTTTATATTTATAAAGAATTATCGAATTACCGTAACGGCACCAGCTTCTTCATGTTCTAACTCTTTAAGATCCC
>CAYTAU010000256.1:0-2298 GCA_964435855.1 uncultured Bacteroidales bacterium
ATTTTGAAAAAGGTTACAATTCATAAAGAAATTAAATAAATTATAAGTTATGGCAAAGAAAGCAGTTGCATCATTACATATAGGCTCCGATAAAAATATGGTGAAAGTTATAAAAATGGTAAAATCACAAAAAACAGGTGCTTATAACTTTAAAGAAGGTGTGGTACATACCAGTAATGTAAAAGAATTTTTATCACAGAAATAGGTGTTTAAGAAATATATATTTTTAAGCTTTCTTCTTATTTGAAGAGAGCTTTTTTATTTTTAAAAACATATATTAATCAAAGATTTATATCTTTGTGAAAAACAAAAAGGTATTATGGCATTATTTGGTATTTTCTCTAAAGAAAAAAAGGAAAATCTTGATAAGGGTTTAGAAAAAACCAAGAGTAATATTTTTCAGAAACTCTCAAGAGCAATTGTTGGGAAATCGAAAGTTGACGATGAAGTTTTAGATAATCTTGAAGAAGTTCTCATTTCATCAGATGTTGGTGTGGATACAACATTAAAGATAATTGAAAGAATTGAAAAACGTGTTTCAGAAGATAAATATACAAGCACAGAAGAATTAAATGGAATTTTACGAGAAGAAATTGTAAACTTATTAGAAGAAAATAACTCTGTTGATATAGACCTCGATTTTTCAGCAGGTAATTACCCCTATGTTATTATGGTAGTTGGCGTGAATGGTGTTGGAAAAACAACAACTATTGGAAAACTGGCATATCAATTTAAGCAAATGGGGAAAAATGTAATTCTTGGCGCTGCCGATACTTTTAGGGCTGCTGCTGTTGACCAATTAACTATTTGGGCTGAAAGAGTTGATGTGCCTATTATTAAACAAAAAATGGGCTCTGACCCGGCTTCGGTTGCTTACGATACACTTGCTTCTGCTGTCAGCAACAAAGCCGATATAGTAATTATTGATACGGCAGGAAGGTTGCACAACAAAGTAAATTTAATGAACGAACTTTCCAAGATAAAAAATGTAATGCAAAAAATTATACCTGATGCACCACACGAAATATTATTAATACTTGATGGCTCGACAGGGCAAAATGCTTTTGAACAAGCAAAACAATTTACTAAAGCCACAAATGTAAATTCATTAGCTCTTACAAAGCTTGATGGTACTGCAAAAGGTGGAGTTGTTGTTGGAATATCCGATCAATTTAAAATTCCTGTTAAATATATTGGAATTGGCGAAAAAATGGAAGATCTCCAGATATTTAACCGTAAAGAATTTGTCGATTCATTATTTGGCGAATAACATTCTATCAATAATGACTAAAATTCAAAATACTTGAAATGACTAAAATTCAAAGTATAGTAATTTAACAATTGGACAATTGAGCAATCACAAAAAAGTAAATATCATAACACTTGGTTGTTCTAAAAACCTTGTTGATTCAGAATTTTTACTAAAGCAACTTGAATATAACGGATTTGAAATTCATTACGATTCTAATTTAAATAAATGTGATATTGTAATAATCAATACATGTGGTTTTATTAAAGATGCAAAAGAAGAATCGATTGATGCAATTTTAAATTATGTGCAAGCAAAAGAAAATGGCGACATACAAAAACTATATGTTATGGGCTGTTTGTCGGAAAGGTATAAAAACGAACTATCAAAAGAGATTCCATCGGTTGACAAATATTTTGGAGTATATCAACTTAAAGAAATTGTTGAAGAATTAACTTCGCCTTATATTGTTGATATTGATTTTAAGAGAATTATAACCACTCCTTCTCATTATGCATATCTTAAAATATCGGAAGGCTGCGACAGAACCTGTGCTTTTTGTGCTATTCCGCTAATAAAAGGTAATCATAAGTCAAAATCAATTGAGCAATTAATTAAAGAAACAGAATATCTTGCAAGTAAGGGGGTAAAAGAATTAATACTTATTGCGCAAGACCTTACATATTATGGATACGATATTTATAAGAAGTTTAAAATAGCAGAGCTTGTAAATAAGCTGTCCAATATTAATGGTATTGAATGGATTCGGCTTCATTACACATATCCGCTGAATTTTAGAAATGAGCTTATATTAGAAATAAAACAAAACCATAAAGTTTGTAATTATATTGATATTCCTGTTCAGCATATTTCTGATAATGTTTTAAAAAGAATGCGAAGAGGTGTATCAAACACAAGTACATTACAATTACTTGAAAATATAAGAACAAGCATACCCAATGCAGCTATAAGAACAACTTTGCTTGTTGGATTTCCCGGTGAAACCAAAAAAGATTTTGAACAACTAACAAATTTTGTTTCCGATTTTA
>CAYTAU010000257.1:0-2267 GCA_964435855.1 uncultured Bacteroidales bacterium
CTCCACTACCGCCCCGGCGATATCGAGGCGTGGGAAGGACTCGAAGACGCCGTCTTCGTGCTCTTCCACTCGTGGGCCACTTCGTTGCATCGCGTGAAGAAGCTCGACGAAGCCGGGCGCGTTGTCGAATTCACCGGCCCGGCCCGGTGGCCGCTCACCCGCTGGCGGAATGACCAGTGGTTCTTCGTCGAGCACCTTCTCGCGGGGCTTGACCAGCCGGGCGAATGGGCGATGAACCGGAAGGCGGGCAAGCTCTACTACCTGCCCGAAGCCGGTGAGGACATGACCAAGGCGGTGATCATCGCGCCGTTGGCAAAGCAGTTCATCGTGCTCGAGGGCGTGCCCGCGGAAGGCCGCTTTGTGGATCACCTGCACTTTCGCGGCCTGACGATGCACTATTCCGAGTTCGCCATTGCGCCGGGCGGGCACAGCGATGGGCAATCCGCCTATTCCGTGCCGGCCGCCTTCCAGGCGACGGGTGCGCGGCATTGCATCGCTGACCGTTGTGAGATCGGACACGTCGGCACCTACGGTGTGTGGCTCCGCGCGGGTTCCCAGCACAACGCCGTCACCCATACCGAGATCTTCGACCTCGGCGCGGGCGGCGTACGCATCGGCGAAGGCGGCAGTCCGGCCACGGAACCCGAAGCCGCCGACTACAACACGGTGGACAACTGTTTCCTCCACGACGGCGGCCGCATCTTCCGCAGCGCCGTGGGCGTGTGGATTGGGCGTAGCTCGCACAACACGATCTCCCACAACGACGTCTGCGACTTCCGCTACTCCGGCATGTCCGTGGGCTGGTCATGGGGCTACGCGCCCAGTTCCGCGCACCACAACATTGTCGAGTACAACCACATTCACGACGTGGGCAAGGGGCAGCTCAGCGACATGGGCGGCATCTACACCCTCGGCGTATCGCCCGGCACCGTGCTGCGCAACAACTACATCCACGATGTCCTTTCCAACCCCAAGGTTTCCGGCGGCTGGGGCCTCTACACGGACGAGGGCAGCACGGACATCCTCATGGAAAACAACATCGTCCACAACACGCGCACCGGCACCTTCCACCAGCACTATGGCAAGGAAAACCGGCTCGTCAACAACATCCTCGCCTTCTCACACCGCGGCCAAATCATCCGCTCGCGCGAGGAGGAACACATCTCCTTCAGCCTCGAACGCAACATCATCTACTTCAACAATGGACAGCTCCTCGGCAGCCGCTGGGCGAACGGGAACTTCCGGCTCGACAACAATTGCTACTGGGACAGCTCGGGCATGGAACTCGACTTCGCTGGACGTAGCTTCGAGGAATGGCAAGCCAAGGGCTATGACGAGCATTCCGTGATTGCCGACCCGCTCTTCGAGGATATCGGGGGACGCGATTTCAGGCTGAAGCCTGCGTCGCCCGCCCTTGCCCTGGGCTTCAAACCCATCGACGTTGGCGAAATCGGCCTCTACGGAGAGCCGGAATGGACTGGCAAACCCAAGGCTATTCCGCGTGAGCCCTTCCAGATCCCGGCGCAGCCCGAGCCGCTGCACGTGCAGGACGGTTTCGAATCCCTAGCCCTCGACGCCACCGCCCCGGACGCAGCCACCCTCGGCGAAGAAGGGGCGGCGCGCATCCGCGTCACCGGCGAAACCGCGGCCTCCGGCGCCAAGAGCCTCAAGTTCACCGACGCCGCCGGCCTGAAGAGCAGTTTCAATCCCCACCTCGTCTACAATCCCCACTTCCGCGCAGGCACGGCCACCACCGCCTTCGCCATACGGCTCGAGCCCGGCGCCGTCTTCTACCACGAGTGGCGCGACAGCCACAGTCCCTACCGCGTTGGCCCCAGCCTCTGGTTCACCGCTGCCGGTGACCTCACCGCCCGCGGAAAATCGCTGTTGCACTTTCCCCACAGCGTATGGTTCAAGGTCGAGATTGTGTGCCGGCTCGGCCGCGCTGCCGACGGGCGCTATGATCTGTGCGTGACGCTGCCGGGTCAAGCGCCGCAGCGTTTCGAGGGCCTCGCCTGTGGTTCGGACCAATTTGCGTGTCTCGATTGGCTCGGCTTCGTCTCCAACGCCACGGCACCCGTGCAGACCTATATCGACGACCTCGCGATCACGGTGAAGTAGGTATCCCCACGGCATTTTTATGAGGATCAATTCCGAGCATTTCGTACTGAGATTTTTCTTTCACGATAGACTCCTTTTAATGTATGATTAACGATTAATTTTAAAATAACAATATATTATTATATTCCATTAAAAAACCAATGTCA
>CAYTAU010000258.1:0-2267 GCA_964435855.1 uncultured Bacteroidales bacterium
TACTTTCTGATATAGAAGGCCTTGCGATTAACACAAATGTCGAGAATAATAGCACATTCTCATGTTCCTCAGATCTTCTGAATTCTATCCAGACGGCAGTCGAAAGAACCTTTCTTGACAATCTTATAAGTGTACAATCTGATTGTCCGGCTAGAGAGAAATTCGGCTATGGAGGTGATCTGAATGCAACCGGTGAAGCCTTTATTTACAATTTTGACATGCAGGGATTTTACCGAAAAACGGTCTATGACTGGGTTGATGCAATCCGGGACTCAACTTTTGTTGATACAGCACCATTTGTTGGAATCAAGTATTGCGGTCTAAGCTGGGAATCAGCTTATCTGACAACCCAATATTATCTATACTTATATTATAACGACACTGATATCATTGAAGAATTATATGATTTCAACAATCGGTGGATGGATAAAGCTGCGATGATTCATCCTGATGGGATCGTTAACAAAGGCCTTAGCGATCATGAATCACTCGAACCAGTACCAGTTCAGCTAACTGGGACCTCTCATTACATGCAATGTGCCCAAATAATGCAGGAATTTGCTTCTGTAATGGGAGACAAAGAAAATGAGGAAAGGTATATGAAGCTGGCTGAAGAGCTAAAGAATATTGTAAAATCAAAATTCTGGGACAAAACAGTCGAAGGAAAAATAAACCGGCAGACATTGTTTGCCACTCTTCTTTATCATGATATCGTTCCTGAAGATGAAGTTCCGGCTGCAAAAGATTCCTTGTTGAAAGCAGTTGAAAATGGAATCTCAGGTCACTTCATTACGGGGATCTTCGGCACTAAATATGTGCTCGAAACCATGTCGGAATTTTCATCTGTAAATAACGTTTTTGACATCGTTAATAGCACCGAATTCCCTGGATGGGGATTTATGATAGATAATGGCGCAACCACTATCTGGGAAACATGGAAAGAAAGCGATAACACTTTCTCCAACTGCCATCCGATGTTCGGTATGGTATCCGAATGGTTCTACAGATGGCTGGGAGGCATCAGGCCTGATCCCGAGCATCCGGGATTCAAGGTCTTTACCCTGGCTCCGAACACACCTGAAGGTCTGGGCTATAGCAATTGTTCATATCAATCACCCCATGGAGAAATAGTCTCAAACTGGAACAAAGAAAAGAATGTCACCACTTTTGAAATGAAAATCCCAAAAGGGACTAAGGCAAATGTTTCTCTACCAATTGATGATACAAAGGATTTTAAAATTGAAAAAGATGGGAAGAAAATTAAATCAGGGGAATTTGAATTGGGTGCAGGGGAATATATTATAAAAATTACAATATCGTAGGGACGCATATTTGCGTCCATTCAGGATTGTTTTCACATAATTTGTTCATGAGGACGCAATTATGCGTCCCTACAAAATGGTTGGATCCCCATTCAAATATCCGATGGATTTCAAAAATTTATCGACATCCAGTATGGTTTCCTTGTAATCTTCCAGGTTTCGGAAATTGAACCATCCGTGGCCTTTGCCTTCATATAATTTAAGATCGCAACGTGAACCCACGGTTTCCATAACCTTTTGATAGTATTTAGCTGTTTCAACCGGGATCAGTTGATCATTTGTTCCTACCATAAAAAGGGTTGGAGGTACGCCTTCCATGATGTTATGCAAAGGGGAAAAGCTCTTATAATTTTCTCCTATTCTTTCATATCCATATCCCCCGGGGCCATTATCAATCACAGGATTGAATAGCACCAAAGCATTTGGCTTACAGCTGATTGACAAATCATCACTCGCCTCATCATAAGCCTCAATTATAGCTGTAGCAGCAACCAGATGTCCACCGGCAGACCCTCCTGCCCCAATTATCTTGTCAGGATCCACACTGAATTCTTTAGAATGTTTTCTGATGAAACGGACAGCTGATTTGGCATCTTTGAGGGATTCAACAGGACTGGTATTATGGGTATTCTTAACCCTGTACTCAGCAAGAAAACACACTATCCCCCTGCTGGCAAAATACTTTGCATGCTCCTCAAACTGAGAAACTGACCCCCCATTCCATCCACCGCCAAAAAAGAATACCATTGCAGGAAATCTTTCTGATTGTTTGATATCATCAGGAATGTAAACATCCATCATCAATGATATAGTATCAATCTCTTTATAAATAATCTGCTTATCCCCCTGGCCGAATAGAGATATACCAATCATTAATAACAGACAGGATATTAAGTATTTTTTCATTAGTAAAAGTTTTTATTCCAAAAATGGGAATTATATGGT
>CAYTAU010000259.1:0-2220 GCA_964435855.1 uncultured Bacteroidales bacterium
TTGATATTCTTTGGCTCTGTTTATCGTCAGATTATCTTTTAAAAAATACACCAAAAAAAATAAAAGATGAATCCTTATCACAAGAGGAAAACATAAGCAAAAAACTTTACAATGACTATTCTAAATTTAGAAGTGAAATATTTGCAAGTATTCAAAAAGAAAATCCAGAATATGATAAACTAACTTTATTTAAGAAAACCCAAAAATTACTTGACCGTTTTTTATTTATATTTTTTGCAGAAGATAGATTATTACTTCCGCCAAATTCTATTCGTTCAATAGTAAATCAATGGGCTGACTTGCGAGATAAATATGACGAGTATTTTCCATTATATGACCGATTTAAAAAGTACTTCGCTTATATGAATACAGGACATAAAGGACAACAACACAATATTTTTGCCTATAACGGAGGTTTGTTTGCACCAGATGAAATTTTAGATAACATCAAAATAAATGATGACATTCTTTATAAGCATACAGTTAATTTAAGCAATTACGATTTTGAAAGTGAAGTAGGTGTAAACATACTTGGGCATATCTTTGAACATTCATTAAATGATATTGATGAAATACAAGCCGAAATTCAAGGTGTTGCAACAGAACAAAGCAAAACAAAACGTAAGAAAGACGGTGTTTTTTACACGCCTAAATACATTACAAAATATATAGTTGAAAATACTATTGGCAAGCTTTGTAGGGAAAAGAAAATAGAATTTGATATTGAGGAAGCGGAGTATGAAAAGGAGAGAAAAGGAAGACAAAAAGTTACGCTAAAAAAATTAACTCAAAAATTAGATGATTATAGAAAATGGTTATTACAAATTACAATTTGTGACCCCGCTTGTGGTAGTGGAGCATTTTTAAATCAAGCATTAGAATTTCTAATTGCAGAGCATAGATATATTGACGAATTGCAAGCCAAACTTTTTGGTGATGCAATGGTATTGAGTGAAGTTGAAAACTCAATTTTAGAAAACAATTTATTTGGCGTAGATATTAACGAAGAAAGTGTTGAAATTGCTAAACTTTCTCTTTGGTTAAGGACAGCTCAAAAAGGTAGAAAATTAACTACTTTAAATAATAATATCAAATGTGGAAACTCTTTAATAGATGACCCAAATGTAGCAGGCGAAAAAGCTTTTAATTGGCAAAACGAATTTCCTGATGTATTTGCAAAAGGTGGTTTTGATGTTGTTATTGGTAATCCGCCTTATGTAAGGTCAAGAGATGAAATGTTAAATGATTTTAAACAATATTACTTTGAAAATTTCAATTGCATACACGAAAAGCCTAATCTTTATCTTCTTTTTATGGAAAGAGCATTCTCGTTCTTGAAAGAGAATGCTCCAATTGGTTTCATTGTTCCTAATTCATGGTTAGGAATGGAATCTGCAAAAAAAATAAGAGAAAAGATATTGCGTGAATCAGACCTTAACTATCTAATAAGTATTTCAGGTCAAAGCTTTGAGGGGGTCGGAGTTGAAACAGTTATCTTTATTTTAAGGAACTGTATTTCTAAATCCAATAAAACGAATTATGCTATAATTAAGTCCGAAGATGTAATAATCCCAAACATGAATGTGATTGAGCAATCAATTTGGAAAAAAAACAGAGATTTTATTATTGATATTGTTAGTACAGGTGATGAAATTAAATTGATTAAAAAAATAAAGTCACTTAAAGGAATTGTTGCTGATTTTTATAATGTCAGAGTGGGAATGCAAGCTGATGAGAAGGGCAAAGGGTATCCAAAACAAACAGCAGAAGATGTTAAGAATCACATATTCGATTATGACTATAAATATGACACATCAACACATAAATATTTTGAAGGAAAAGACATTGACAGATATTCATGTAATTGGTCTGGTATGTGGCTTAAGTGGGGAGAATGGCTTTCTCAACCCAAAGAGTTTAAGCAATTTTCTGAACCAAGAATTTTGATTCGAGAAATTACAGGGAAATTTCCTCAAGTACTAAAAGCTACTTATGTGGAGGATGTTTACTTAAATAACAAAAGTATTATAAACGTTCTAAATAATAAACAAGAAAATTGTCTGTTGCTTTTATTGGGTGTTCTTAATTCAAAACTAATTGGATTTTACCACAAACGCCAAGCAGTTAAGGGAAATAGAACGCTTTTCCCCAAAGCTGTAATAAAAGATGTTAAGAATTATCCGTTTGCAAACTTCGAGGCTAATAAATCCGAAAAAGTCA
>CAYTAU010000260.1:0-2205 GCA_964435855.1 uncultured Bacteroidales bacterium
AAATGCCATTGACAACAGGTTAGTATTTATATCCCATTGGATTAGACGTGTCCGTGAGCAAATTGTCTTCCTGATCCAGTTTTCAATCTTTCAAAGGAAGGATTACTTCTAAATTCTTATATTCCAAAATGTTTATGTTGAAACGCAAATCCTGAACCGGTTTTCAAGTACTTTTCAAATCTCATGGCAATTAATCAATCATCAAAGACACAATATTGCTTTAGTTTCCAGGGTGAGTATTTAATTGTACTTGGGGTTTTACCTGTGTTGTGTGCATTAACTCTTTCTTTTAGATTTTCTGTATAACCGATGTAATGATGCTAAGGGTGATTTATGCTTTCGAGGATGTAGGTGTAGTACATTGTATTGCTCCTCATTTTTTGTTTTTTGGAGGTTTTCAGTTTTAGGTTTATAGGATTTGTCCGTAGCCATATTATCAATTTATTTTATACTATATGGGTTATCAGCCCCCCGCCGCTAAAGCTATGGAGGGCACCATCCTTCGCTAAATCTACTCCTGGTCGAAGACCATCCGTAGCTTTAGCGAAGGATGGTGGAGGTGGCGGGAGTCGAACCCGCGTCCGAAAATATGTCAAAAGCCGATTCTACATGCTTAGCGATTTTCTATATCTCACTCATTTGCGGGATTAACCGTCAAACCTGTCAATGAGCCAACCGATGTTTTCTCAGTTTGCTATATCGGCGTCAGCAGACCCAGTTGTCATTTTATGACATCCATTCTCCAGCTAAGACAACATCATCTGAAGTGGACGTCGCCGTCAATTAAGCGGCGAGTGCAAAGTTATCGTTTGCAGTTACTTGTTTACCACCAGTTTAACGTGAAGGTAGTCTCCACGGCATGCCTCGACAATCCCCATTATCCCCGTCGAAACCTTTTCACCCCCTATATAAATCTAAAGAACAAAATCACTGTAGCTAAGAATACAAAGTCGAGATTTTCCGTCAAGGGGAAAGATGAAGTGTTTATAGCTATTGCTGCGTTAACACTGTTCACTATGTTCATTTCGTTTACAAAATCAGATTAGAATAACCCGCTGATATTGCCATCCTCATCAATATTCATCTTTTCTGCGGAGGGGTTTTTGGGTAAACCTGGCATCCGCATGATTTCTCCAGTAATAGGCACTAGGAATCCGGCACCTGAAGAGATGAGAATATCTCGCACGGTAACTAAAAAGTCTTTTGGTCTACCCAGAAGTTTTGGGTTATCAGAAAGAGACTTCTGAGTTTTGGCAATACAAATGGGCAGATTTTCATAACCATATTTCTTTATTGTCCTCAGAGCTGCCAGAGCTGCAGGCTGATAGTCAACTGCCTCTGCCCCATAGATTTCATGAGCTATTTTAGCTATTTTATCTTTCACTGGGGTTTCCAGTTCATAGAGATTATGTAGTTTACATTTTTCTGATTCGATCATGGCAGCGACCTTTTCTGCCAGTTCTATGCCACCTGCACTGCCTTTGCCATGATAATCTACGATGCTTACATCAAACCCTTTGCTGATCACAAAATTCTTCACTTCCTGCAGTTCCTCTTCACTATCAGAAGCGAACTTATTGATGGCAACTATAGATTGCATGCCGAACTTTTTGGTATTCTCCAGATGCTTTTCCAGGTTAGGAAGACCAGCTTTTAATGCTTTTAGATCAGGCTGATCAAGTTCTTTCTTTTTGGCACCGCCATGCAGTTTCAAAGCTCTGATAGTAGCTACCAGTACAGTGGCATTAGTGCAAAATCTGCCAATCGGGCAGACAATATCAAAGAATTTCTCAGCTCCTAGATCGAAGCCAAATCCTGCTTCTGTTACTACATATTCACTAAGCCGTAAGGCCGTTTTTGTGGCGATGATGCTGTTTGCTCCCTGAGCAATATTGGCAAAAGGACCACCATGCACAAAAGCAGGCGTACCCTCAGTAGTCTGCACCAGATTAGGTTTGATAGCGTCTTTCAAAAGAGCTGTAATAGCTCCTTCATAGCCTAAGTCTTTTACATAGATGGGTTTTCCTTTGTAACTATAACCGATAGTGATCTCACCTATTTTACGCTTAAGTTCACTTAGGTTATTTGAAAGGCATAATATTGCCATGATCTCAGAGGCAGGGGTAATATCAAAGCCCTCTTCCATGGGGATACCATGGGTTCTTCCGCCTAAACCGATTACAACATCACGCAGCATCCTGTCAT
>CAYTAU010000261.1:0-2204 GCA_964435855.1 uncultured Bacteroidales bacterium
TTTTTCAATTGGGTCATCAATTTTTTTTATAAAATTAAAAATATTTTCTTTTTGTTTCTCATTATCCCAATCAAAATTTCCCTTTGAAAGAAAATCTATTACAGATCTAGCACTTTTTGTAAATCTGTTTTTAGAAATCAAATTAAGTTTAATATCTTTTGTTTCATAGTTGACATCAATATTTTTATATCCAGTCAATTGTGATAATAAATCCTCTGCATATTTATAATTTGGAAATGTATCAATTATATGTTCGTTTAGATAAGCTTTAATCTGATTCAAAACGTTATTATTTTTCATATCAAGAACAATAAAACCTAAACCACTACATTTTATAAATCTAATAAATTTTTTTATTAGAATATTACTATCAATAAAACCATAAAAACTGTGAACAGATTCAACAATGTCAAACTTATTATCGCTTACATATTCTTCAAAACTGGAATTTATAATTGACATTCTACCGATATTGTTAGGTTTTAATTTATTCTTGAAAATTTCAACCTGCCAAGGAGCTATATCTAAATAAGTAAGATTAACACATTTTAAATCACTTATTAATTCAAATGTTCTATACCCATCCCCGCATCCAATAGATAAATAATCAACAACACTTTCTCGATTAAATTTATCAACAAATTTTGAATCGATTCTATATTGCAATGAATAATGTAAATTTCTATAGAAAGAGCTGAACCGTTCTTCTAAGTAAATTTTTGAATAATCTGACAAAGCTACATGAGATGCATTATTCATATGGCTTTAGCTCTCCATCTTTGAAGACCCCTATTGAAACATTAGAAATTATATCACCATCATTAGAATAACTAAATTCACCAATAACACCACTTGAATTATTAAATAATTCAGCATACATATTTTTAATTTTGTCTCCATTAAGATTAGAACCTATCAATTCATTTATAGCTAAACTTAGAGATGAAGGGGTAGATATTATTACATCTACCTTTTCCTGATATAATAATTTCTTTGCAGCAGTTATACCATCTTTTATGGTACTTTTATTATCTAATATAGATAAATCAATATGTTTATCATATGTATTGATATTTTTCACTGCTAACGAAATTGCCTTAGCATTTAATTCACCAAACCACGCATAATTACCTGTAAGTGGTAAAACTGCACCAATTTTTATAATGCTTTTTTTTAAAAAATTATTATTTACTGAGAAGTAATTAATAATAGCGTCATATGCAAAAGCCTGGCCTAAATTTATATTAGAACTCTTATATTCATTCTGATAATCATTAATGAATTTCTTTGCTTTAGCATTATAAATACCTAAATCAAATGGAGTTGTAGAACATATCAATCCATCAGTATAAGTATTGTTTAAATTATTAACAATAGAAGATGAAGCAATGCTTGAATTGCTAAATATTTGTATTTCCGGATGATAAGTTTTCAATTGTTTAATAAGATTATATGAAACTTGTGTTCCATGTTCAATAATAATTACAATATCATTCAGAATAAATTTTTCTTTTATTATTAAATTCTTGAAATCTTGCTGTCCATATTCAACATTCACATTTACAAATTTCTCTGCGTCAATGTATTTTTCAAATTCTTTCACAAAACTTAAGCCGTAATCATCATTTATTGTAAAAGCAACTATTCTATTAAATTTAAAATTACTTCTAATAAAATTAGAAAGTACTTTTGCTTCATTTTTTGCGCTCAAATATGAACGAATAACCGGAGCATTTGTATTTAGTATGTTTGTATTAGCTGAAAGTGCAATATGAACAACCTCCGCATCTTTCTTCTTTGTACACGCGCATAATAGTACAGACAGCGCAATGAAAGCCACAAATAATTTTTTCATAATATATTCCCCCTTAATTTCAATAAAAACTTAGCTTTCTTATCTTGGCAAATACTTATTATATACGCTTTAGACCAAAAGTTATTATTCACTAACATCATTTCCAAAGAAAAATTCATCCATTTTTTCTGGATCAGCATCTCCTTTGTCTGTTTGGAGATTCTTACTCAATGCTTCATGCCCAATATTACCCCCTTTCAAAAGATATATGCTATCGCTGTTTTCCACGGCCAGTTTTACATTCTGCTCAATGAGAAGTATGGTTATTTTGAAACGAGCCACAAAATTGGCCAGTATTTCATATATCTTGTTTGCATTTTGAGGAGACAGGCCTGCGGAAGGTTCATCT
>CAYTAU010000262.1:0-2203 GCA_964435855.1 uncultured Bacteroidales bacterium
GGAAGGTAGCAAGGGTAGGTGGTTGTAGCGGTGCGATATAAGTAGCTTACCCTTTTTTTGTTTCTATCATTAAATCATTTTAGCATTTAACATCTACCCGACAATTGTTAATAAATTATCATCAATTTTTCAATCATTTGATTTTATCCGCCTTATTTTTACAGTATATATTTATTTAAAACCGTAAACATGAAATTTTTTATTGATACAGCAAATTTGCAACAAATTAAGGAAGCACAAGACCTCGGTATTCTTGATGGTGTAACAACAAATCCATCGTTAATGGCAAAAGAAAACATTAAGGGAGACAAAAATATTAAGCAACATTATATTGATATTTGTAATATTGTTGACGGAGATGTTAGTGCAGAAGTAATATCTACCAATTTTGAAGGTATGATAAAAGAAGGCGAAGCACTTGCAGCATTACACCCACAAATTGTTGTAAAAGTGCCTATTTTAAAAGATGGGATTAAAGCAATAAAATATTTGAGCGGTAAAGGCATAAGAACTAATTGCACACTAATATTTTCGGCAGGACAAGCATTATTGGCAGCCAAAGCAGGCGCAACTTATGTTTCTCCGTTTATTGGGCGTTTAGACGATAACTCTACCGATGGTGTTGCATTAATTGCTCAGATAGTTGATATATATAATTATTACGGTTACGAAACTCAGGTTCTTGCAGCATCAATACGCCATACTATGCACATAATAAAATGTCTTGAAGCCGGCGCCGATGTAGCCACTTGCCCATTAAATGCAATACTTGGTTTACTAAATCATCCTTTAACCGATATTGGTATCAAGAAATTTTTATCCGATTACGAAAGAGTTTCGAAAGGCTAGAATTTGATATATTGTTTTTAAATTTTAAAAAGTATGCAAAGATATTTTTTCCTTTTGGAAAATTTGTAGTTTGAAATTGGAAATTTGTCTGCTAAGCCACTAGTTATTGACCTTGAAAAATGAAACAGCTTTACTTCAATACAACTTTCTCTACAACAACAGCTTTTTCTGTTGTTACTTTTATAAAATAGATACCTTTGCTGTAATAACTAAGATCTATTTCCATTTCATTGCCAGTATAAACTGTTTTTCCTTGTAAATTCAACACCTCTATTTTCTCTATGCCATCTGCCTGTACTGTTATTTTTCCTGTGGTTGGGTTTGGAAATAATTTAAATAATTTTTTATTATTAGTTAAACTATTAACATTTGAAACGACATTAATATGGTGAATTGCTGTATCAGGAACATGCATCGAATCAGACGACTGCATATAGTAATTTAAAAAATAATAAATTTTATACATGCCAGTAGATTCAATATATGGAGATAAATTAATTGTATCACAAATTATACCACCTGAAGGTAGTAATGAATGAGTATAATATGCATTAATGCTTAATATATATTCCAAAAAACCAGTACTTTTCTCAATAGTAATGCTATCCTTATCAGTCACAATATAAGAAAAAACATCAGTAACTACATAATATGTGCTGTCAACTAATCTTGGATTTGGATAAATATAATCGTCAGAAATATATTGAGAGAATAAGGAATTAGTTATTACTAAAAAACCTATTATATACAGTATTTTTTTCATAATTGTATTTTTTTATAAGACACTTAATTTTATTAAATAGTTGCCTAAGGTAATAAAAATTTATATTATAATTTTGAAAAAGGTTTAGTAATGACCTTATCCTTATATATAATACGACAATAGTACATTCCCGACGATAAATCTCTTATGTCAATAGAAACAGATGATGAATTGCCATTATAATTTATTTTATGTTTTCCTGTAATATCAAATATATCAATTATATATTTTTGTTTATCAAATTCAAATATAATAATTTACATCCAATTTTTACTGTTTTGTATGAATTATTCGGGTTAATGAATATACAAATAGATTAATTAGACAATATATTCCTAAGAAAACAGATTTTAAAGATATTAACAATTTACATATCAATGAAATAACAATGAAGCTGAATAGAAGACCTAGAAAAAAACTTAATTATAATACTCCTGAAAAAGTATTTTTAACTAAATTTGATAATAATGTCGCACTTGCATCTTGAATTTTCGGACTCATTAATAATTTCAATATAGTATTAATTGTCAAATCTAAAACAATAATTTGCTTTTATCTAAATATTATTCTATTTTTGTAAATAAAATATTT
>CAYTAU010000263.1:0-2094 GCA_964435855.1 uncultured Bacteroidales bacterium
ATAAATACTCCCGAGCAATACTGCTATAGGGCATATTTAGATCAGAAATATGATCTACAATTTTTCTGTTTGTCTCTTCAGGTACACGCTGATCAAAACAGCGATTACCGGCTTCCATGTGAAAAATTGGGATATGCCTTTTTTTAGCTGGAATTGCACATAAACAAGAATTAGTATCCCCTAATACTAAGAATGCATCGGGTTTTACTTCTTCTAAGATTGGCTCAATGTTGATTAATATCTGCCCAACTGTAGATGTGGCAGTAGCTCCAGCAGCATTAAGAAAATAATCTGGCTTACGTATGCTTAGATCTTCATAGAAAATTTCATTAAGTTCATAGTCATAGTTTTGACCAGTATGAACAGTAATATGTTCTATTGCTTCAGATTCATCAAGTTTAGCCATAACTCGGGATAACCGTATTATTTCCGGACGTGTCCCCACAACAGTCATTACCTTAAGCTTTTTCATTGTGTCCCCTTTTAGTAGTTAGTATCAAAATCTTAATACTTATGCGCATTTTAAAATATTAAACTTTTTCAAAATATGTATCCGGATCATCATTGTTAAAATGTTCATTAATCCAAAACATTGTATACAATTCATCTTTCCCAATATTTGTAATATTATGGGTAAACCAGATGGGCATATCGACAAATGAAGGAGTTCTACCGTCCAGATCGAAGGAAATAATTTCATCAGTTCCAATTCGACGAATCTCGATTCGAGCTTTGCCTTTGATAACAGCAAAACGTTCTGCTTTGCGAGTGTGAAAATGATCACCACGAGTTATCCCGGGAACAGTTGTTGAAAAACTAACCTGTCCACCGCTATTAAGTTTTATTATTTCAACAAAACTACCTCGGTTATCAGAATTCAGTTTGAGTAGAAAGGGAAAGAATCTCTTATGATCAATATAGCATACAAAAGTGTTAAATAAATTTAAGCTGAACGAATCATTCAGGTCTGGAATAATTCCTTTCTCGAAGTAGTATGTTTTGTATGAGACGAGTTTTTCTAACAACCTTGAGACCTTAATTGTTACCGTATGATTGATAGAAACTATATTTATTGCATTTTTTCGATCAATATCGCGCTGCATTAATTCGATATGATTAATTATTTCTGAAACAAGTTCTGAAACAAATATTAGTTTAATTTCGCCATCAACTTCTATTTTCGGTGTTTTGTTGTGTGTGAGTTGATGGCAAAAGGTTGCAACAACCGAGTTGTAATATGGATTACCAAAAGGACCAAAAACATTGGGAATAATCAATCCGGTAAATTTAGAATTATGTTTTTTTGCCCAAGTCTCTAGAAGTTGACGACATTCCTTTTTGGATTTTCCATATAGGTTATCACGTTCTTCCTGAGTAGATGAAGAAAAGATAATATGTGGCGAAGAACCTGTTACTTCACAAGCTAAAATTAATTTTTGAGTCAATTCCAAATTTGTTTTGTAGATAATATTGGGATCATTATGCCGATTCATAGCTGCTAAATGGATAATGACATCACACTGTGATACAAAAAATTTTAATGTCTCAATGTCTTCGAAATAGACATCTTCAAAAGGAATGCATGCAAACTTCTCCGGATGCAGTTTGAGTGTGTTGTGTAAATGTGCTCCAATAAAACCTGCCTGACCTGTAATTCCAACCTTTAACAATTATTATCCTTTAGTTAAGTCTTTCTGTATAATATCAAGCTTCAAAAGTAGTCCCTTCATTTCTTTAACATCGAGTTGTTTAGTGTTATGAGAATTATAATCCTTGATAGTTGCAATTTCCGTTTGACCTTCCTCAAAATATTTATTATAGTTCAGATCTCGATCATCACAAACAATTCTATAATATTGCCCTAAATCGTTACTATTAGCCATTTCTTCCCTGGTAACAAGTGTTTCATAAAGTTTTTCTCCATGACGAGTACCAATAATGCGTATTGGAATCGTTGAATGGTAAAGTTCTTTTAGAGCTGTGGCCAATACTTCCAATGTAGCAGCAGTTGCTTTTTGGACAAATAGGTCACCATTATTCCCATGCTCAAAAGCATATAATACCAAGTCAACAGCGTCATCCAGAGTCATCATA
>CAYTAU010000264.1:0-2092 GCA_964435855.1 uncultured Bacteroidales bacterium
CCTACCGCATTTGTAGATTCCATTTGATGTCTGTTCTGTTAGGCGATTCTTTTGCCCGCACTGTGGGCAAAAAATGACAGTAGTTTTATATTCATTCATTGATTGATCACGTGCCTAAGATAAAGATAAGCGGCGAGGTTTCTTCCGTCCACTTCATTGTGGGGTTATATTGCTGATACAATTCATTTTTAAAATAAAACTCAAAATTCATTGAATTGACAAAAAAATTTGACATTATTCTCTATTCTTTTTGTTTTGCAAAATATTTTCAATATCAGTGAACCTGTATTTTGCATAAATATTATATTTCCTGAACAAACAAATAATAGTTGACCGTATCAATTTAATCAGGTCCATAATCAGGTCCATAGTCAGGCCATTCTATACCAAGCCAATTGAGGGCATCTATTTCGATGGGGCCATGCCCATGTTGCATTAGATCGTAGGTATTATGTTCGTTATCTTCCGCTATATACAAGTCATCACTCCATAGGTTGCTATCATCCGGAATAAGTGTAATTCTTTGGTTCATTTTTCGATAATCCTCATTTGTCATGACTTCCTTTAACTCTTCAATCATGCTGGGTTCCAACCGAATTTTTGTGGGCCAATGATTGAATTTTGCTTTAAAACCTTTAATGCAGCTAATATATCTTGCGAAATTACGATCAATACCGTTAGGCATTTGAAATCTCCATTATCTTTCGGATCGGTTTAAGCCATAATAACAAATAATGTTTTATCCATAGCCCCTTAAAACGTTAATCCTGATAATATTGTATTTATGATAGCAGAGACAAAAAATAAATCAAGTGGTTAAACGAATAGGGATGATGGATAAAACGTGGTTGAACTGTAGCCGCTTCTCAGGTGGTCATTCTGTGGATTTTATATAACCCCTTTTTTGGAAATAACTTTTGACGATATGACTTGTAAGTGTTTCTACAGTTGAGAAAACACATAATTTCTTTTGAGCTGCTCTTTTATCATAATTATTATATTCTCTTCAACTCGATTTATTTTTGCATACAACTTTTCAGCTTTATCATAGTTAACTTTTTTAAGCCTATACAAGCTAATAATTATATTACAAAAAAGGTCTCTTTCGTCAGGTTCATTTATACGCTAATTTTTGCAAAAGGTTCGGATATGTCAAAATAGATACTTGCACCGTCACTGAGATCAAGTCGGTCAATTTTTTTGCCATTAGCACTGCTTAATAGTGATTGCTTTATACGTTCCTTTTTGAGGAAATCCAAGATGTCATATTCATCCGAAACACGACAAACCAGATAGGGCTTAATTTCCGTACCTTCACCAGTCGAAAGTATTCCCTCAATGCAAAGGTAATACATATTGAGTTTCGTTTTGGCTTCCTCTTCACTTTTTATCTCTGTGTAGGAGAGCGCAGCCAGCAAATGTACTTTTGGACTCAGGGCCATATTTGGCATGGAATTGAAATAGGCAGCCAACGCTTCATTATGTTTATTTTGATTCTGAAGTTGCGCAATATGGTCAATATCTCGTGAATATGGAGAATACTCAGGATGTGTGATAAGTGAGAGACGGACTTCGCTAAAGTTTTCTGGAGACGGGTCTTGCAAATACTTAAGTAGTTTTTCTTTCATGATAACTCCTTCATGGTCAACATATAATTGGTTGAATGGCTGATAATTAATATTATGGGATTATATATTTGATAATGCGAAATTAAAATCAATATATGAATAATATAACTTAAAATAAATAGCTGTGGAATAGAAATCAAAACAACTTGGTGTATTTTTTAATAATTTAGACCTGATAAGCAATATTTGTAAAACATTTACCTTTTGTTGATATAACCAAGAACTCCAATATCTGTCTAAATTTATTGAATTACATCATATAGTTAAAATCTAATATTTGATAATCTTGAACTATATGCATTAACATATCATCTCCCTGATCAGTAATATTTCTCCAATTATCTCCAAAACATTCCATGAAACCATCCAAAACTGTTTCTATATGTTTATATAATCATAGATTAATCTCCAAGGGGTCAGGAATAATTATCAATCCCCAACCCCATTAAAATTAAATGACGAAG
>CAYTAU010000265.1:0-2083 GCA_964435855.1 uncultured Bacteroidales bacterium
GAGTGCTGCAATTGTGTTACCCAGTTTTTTTCCGATAAGAGGGCCGGGCCAAAGCGCACCCTTGAGCAATGATTTGACTGCCGAATATAGGTTGTTTTCTCATTTATGTTTTTTAAGTTTTAATTATACAATTTTTCATTATAAAGATAATTAAGAGTTAATATAAATGCTAAACAATCTTTTTCTAATTCTATATCTTCAAATGAAGATTTTACTAACTGTTCATTTTTATATATAAAAGTTAATGGTTTTTTATTTGGTCTAATAATAGCAATTTTATCTTTTGCTCTCAAACCATAAAATGTATTAAACTGCATTAAGGAAATTTCTTGTTTATCATTATCAAAAATAGATTTTCCTAAGATTGGATATTTTAAATCCATCCCTATTAAGTCTAAAGCGGTTGCCAAAACATCTGGTTGAGTTGATAATTTATTATAAACTTTTGGCGTTATACCTCCTCCTAATATTATTGCAGGAATATGAAACATATTTACAGGAATCATATCATCACCATAAACTCTTACATTATGATCAGCTAAAATGACAAAAATTGTATCTTTATAATAGTTTTCTTTTTTTGCATTTTTTATTAATTTGCCAATTGCAAAGTCTGCATATTTAATTGCATTTTTCACGCTTTTTTTTGGTACGCCATTTATTAACTTAATTTTATTATCTGGGAAATCAAACGGAGTATGATTTGAGGTGGAAAACATAACTGCTGCAAATTTTTGTTTCTTTTCATGAAGTTTTTTAAATTCCTTATTCGCTCTATTGACTAAATCTTCATCACTTACGCCCCAAGTGCCGACGAAACTTGGATGTTCAAAACTTGATTCATCTATGATGTTATCAAAACCATTACCTGAAAACCAACCCCGCATGTTATCAAATCTACTTTCACCTCCATATAAAAACATTGTATGATAACCATATGGTTTAAGTAATGATGAAATTGTAAAAAAATTATTTTGAGATTTATTTCTTTTTACAACTCCTTTACCCGGAATTGAAAAAATTCCAGATACACTTCCGGATATTCCTCTTACACTTCTGGTTCCATTTGAAAAAAGGTTTTTAAATAAAATTCCTTCCTTACTTAATTCATTTATATTTGGCGTTATTCCTTTTTCTCCACCGACAGCTTCAACGAATTGATAACCAATGCTCTCTTGTAAAAAAATAATTAAGTTCTTAGGATGATTTGTTTTAAAATGAGTTTTAACTTTTCTGCTAAATGGGAATTTTTTATCATTGCTTTGAATATGCAATCTTTCTTCCACTCTTTTTATTGCTTCTTGTATATCCATTTTACCATATTGTTTAATTACTTTGTTCGCACTATGTTTTTTATTCGAATAAACAGCGTAACCGATACTATAAATAGAATTTTTAGTAATTTCATTAACCAGTCTGCTCGATGAATACATCGCATCAGAAATATTTGCCGGACGATGACCAAATGATGATCTCATACCAATAAATAAAACTATTGCTAATGGAACAAATAAAATAATTTTTTTTCTATAATCAATTTTGATGGGCTTTATAAAAGTATTTTTTGTAAATTTTAAAAATGAATATATAAAAACACCAATCATTATAAATGCAATTATTAATTCTGTTTTATAATCTGCGATTATCATACTAAATACTTCTTTTGGATATTCTAAATACTCTACAAACAAATAGTTTTGCCTTACATCATATTGGGCAAAGAAAGGTAACGTTGCGTTTTCTATAAAAATAACAAATGATAACATTATTAGAAAATAATATTTTAAAAATTGATTTGTAACTTTTTGTAATATCTTCGGTGTTAATGTTAATATAAACATTGGAATAACTAATAATATGGAAGTTACAATCGTATCCATTCTTAAACCATAAATAAAACTAAGCCAATAATTCGCATCACTATCTCTAAATCTATTAAAATATATGATAAATAATGATAACCTACCCATGAAGAATATGAATATCATGTAAAAATAATATTTAATTAAGCATGTTATTATCTGCATTTTATTTTCACCGTCAATAGATAAAATGGGAGTTAATATAGTTAATATAGATAGTT
>CAYTAU010000266.1:0-2080 GCA_964435855.1 uncultured Bacteroidales bacterium
TAGAAAGCCTATTGGTTTCTTGTTTGGACCCGGGTTCGACTCCCGGCAGCTCCACTTGTACTGTTTCACTGAAACACTAAAAACCTCAAAATGAATTTTTTGAGGTTTTTTCTTTTCAAATTATTTCATAAATATTCATTATTTATCACTCTTAAGTCTCCCTATTCGGATACCTGCTAGATATTTTTAAAACAGGTATCCGAATCTTTCATATATGCCTATATTGCAGTATCATAAAAAATTGCATTTTAAGCTTGTTTTATTAAGAATTATTGCTAATTTTGTGCAATTAGGATACCTTAAAGATATGAAAACAAATTCCTCTTTTGCAATATCATTCTATTTAAGAAAAGATAAGACTGATGATCAGTATACTGCGCCAATATTTATGAGAGTTACAGTTAATGGTGAACGAGCAATAATATCTACTAATCGTCGTATTTCAATTAATAAATGGAAAGATGGACAAGCTATCGGCTCTTCAAATGAAGCAAAATCAATTCGTGATTATATTGAAAGTATTAGGACAAGGATTTATAATATAAATAAAGATCTTAACGATCATGATGAAATAGTAACGGCAGAAATAATAAAAGATAGATTTTTTGGGAAACGTAAAATTTCTAAAAAGTTGAAAGAAGTTTTTGATTTTCATAATGATCAAATGGAAGAACTTGTTGGCAAAGACTATAGTCCTATGACTTTAAAGCGTTATAGAACAGCAAAGAGACATGTTTTCGCTTATATTGAACATCAATACAAATGTGATGATATAAGTTTATCAGAATTAAGATATAGCTTCATAACCGGATTTGAACATTACATGAAGGTTATAAGAAATTGTAATCATAATTCAACAATGAAGTATATAAAGAATTTCAGAAAAGTAATAAACTTAGCTGTGAAATATGAATGGCTTGAACGAGACCCTTTTTCACAATTTTCTTGCAAAACTGTGCCAGTTGTTAGAGAATTTCTTTCTGCTGAAGAATTAGAGTCAATAGAAAACGCAGACATTAAAATGCCAAGAATTGACCATGTAAGAGATGTTTTTGTTTTTTGCTGTTATACAGGGCTTGCTCATGTTGATGTTTTAAAACTTAATAAGGATAATATTTACAAAGGAATTGATGGCTCTCAATGGATAAGTATAAATAGAACCAAAACTGATACCAACTCAAGGATACCTCTTTTACCAAAAGCTGTCAGTATTATTAATAAATACAAAGATCTACCTAATGTACAATCAGGAAAATCTTTGCTTCCTACCTCCAGTAATCAGAAAATGAATGCCTATCTTAAGGAAATTGCCGACATATGTGGAATTAATAAGAATCTTACTTTTCATATTGCTCGTCATACATTTGCAACTACTGTTACACTTACAAATGGAGTTCCTATTGAAACAGTTAGTTTTATGCTCGGACATAAAAGTTTAAGATCTACCCAGATTTATTCAAAAGTAGTAGAACAAAAGGTAAGTAATGATATGTCTGTCTTAAATCAAAAATTATTGGAGAAATCAGGTGGTGATAAAAAAACTGATCCAGGTGCATAAAAATGAATATTAAAAAAATACGACAAAGCATACTCGTAGTACGTATACTATTGTTTGGTTTTTATTTTTATATGGGTTTTGAGTACGGGTGATTAGAATAATTTCAAATTCCTAAGAAACTTCTTGATACAAATGTTTCTGAAATTCTACAAATAGTGTTTTGAATTATTGCATTGTCTTTAATTTTTTCTGCATACCTTGTAAAGAAACTGATTAATGCTAAAATCATTTTCATGTATGCTCTATTAGTACTTAGCAGAATTTATAAATTCAAAAATTAATAATTATTTAATATAAGCTCAATAAGATGAGCTTTCGTTTAATATAACGCCGACATATTAAATATTATTGTATTATTGGCATATGCTTTTTTAGAATTTAACACTTGTTAATATTTAGCTCGCATTTTGTGTTAAATGCACAATAAACAAGACTTATCTGCGTTTTATATTATTTGCCCCTTTCTTTGGATCATAATAACATTAGGGTGGATTAGGCATAAATTTTACTTACTCTGTATAG
>CAYTAU010000267.1:0-2078 GCA_964435855.1 uncultured Bacteroidales bacterium
GGATACGGAAGTAATTTTGCTTGGTTATAAAAAATGGGGTCTTAATATCGTATCAAAATTACAAGGCATGTTTGCGTTTTGCATTTATGATAAAAACAGTAATATACTCTTTTTAGCAAGAGATCCCTTTGGCATGAAGCCATTATATTTCTTGCAAGAAAATGGTAATTTCTGGTTCTCATCAACGGTCGCAGCTATATTTGAATCCGGTATTCAAAACAAATTTGATTTGAATACCAAGGCTATAAAAGAATATCTTAATTTAGGCTCTTTTCTTGCACCGCATACTATTGTTAAATCCATTCATTCACTGATGCCTGGTCGTTATATGATTTACAATAAAGGTAAGATTTTCATTAAGAATTATTACTCTATTGAAAAACAAGTTAGTGAGGAAGAATATATTCATAAAAGAGTAAATAAAGAATTAAGAAAACTTCTTTTTGATACGGTAGAAAAGCATTTAATTTCTGATGCGCCTTTAGGTGTTTTTTTAAGCGGAGGTATTGATTCTTCGTTAATAGCTGCTATTACATCAAAAATATAGAAAGAGAAAATCCGAACATTTTCAGTCGGATTCAGTGGATTAGTGAATTTTCATGATGAAATAAATATTGCCGAAAAAACGGCTAATTTTATTGGTTCAGTACACGAAAATATTATCCTTGATAATAATTCTTTCAAAGAAAATTTAGATGAATTTATAGAGGCTATTGATGTCCCGAGCATCGACGGGTTAAATACATTTTTAATATCCAAATCGGTCAAAGATAAAGTTAAGGTAATTCTTTCCGGTCTTGGAGGGGATGAGTTTTTTGCCGGATATCCAGTTTTTCATGAAGTGTTTAATTTGCAGTGTAAAAAATATTTTGATCATTTTTTACGATTTTTGCCATTAAGAATATTGTGGCATATTAATAAAAGTTATTTGATAAATTATAATAAATCTATTTTTGAAATATTAGCTTCCAAAAGATGCCTATTGGGAACTAACGAGGATTGCCAAGAATATTTGCGAGCGTACTATTTTGAACATAAGGAAAAATTAAAATCTGTTTCAATTTTTGAAATAAAAAATTATATGTCAAATATGCTTTTAAGGGACTCGGATGCTGTGGGGATGCATAACTCTTTGGAAATAAGAACGCCATTTGTGGATAAAAAAATTCTTAAATTCGTATTATCAATACCGGATAAATATAAAGTGGAAAAACAAATCAATAAACCTCTTTTAGTAAATACATTTAAAGATTTGCTGCTTCCGGATGTTTATAGCGGAAGCAAGAAGGGCTTCGTATTACCTATAGAAAAATGGCTTAAAAATTATATGAATGAAAAATGCTCCGCCTCAATTAAAGAAATAACAAAAGTTTATGGAATTCATAAGCTTTTACCTGCCTTTAAACATAATAGACAAAATTCTACATATTTACATTTAGTATTAGCAGAATGGCTGAAAAATAATGATGCTTATTTGTGTAAGGGTATTCAATGAAAATCGGCATCGCAGGTCCAATGACCCTAAAATTATTGGCTTTTGATTTTGAGGATGAAAATAATATCCCTGTAGGCTATGATTTTCCCATGATATCTCTGCTCACCAACGCAATATTAAAAAGAGGGCATAGCGTTGTTGCGTATACTACTTCAACAGGAATAGACGAACCGATAGTATATAAGGGGGAAAATTTAACAGTATGTATTGGAAGGAGAAGGGAACGCCACGCGGCAAGAGACTTATTCGGGTTTGAGCGGAGAGACCTTGTTGATTTAATGCTGAGCCATCCCGTTGATATTATAAACGCGCACTGGTCATACGAGTTTGCCTGGGCAGCTATTAATACAGGAATTCCGACTATCGTCACTTTACGCGATCATGCCCTGACAATCTTACGTTATCAAACTGATCCTTATAGATTTATGAGATTAATAATGAATTATATTGTTTTAAATAAAGGCCGTCACTTGAGCACGAATTCACAATATTTATATAACCTGTTGAATAATAGAAATAAAAAGAAAGCACGCATTATCACGAATTTTTTTTCAACGAATTTTGAAAAAATTGCCTCTATACA
>CAYTAU010000268.1:0-2064 GCA_964435855.1 uncultured Bacteroidales bacterium
TAGCTCAAGCAAGCTTGGCTCTGCCCTCATTTGCACAAAATTTGCACAAAATTTGTTCCCGTAGGGTTTTCAGCGTTTCTCATATAGTGCTTCAAAAAATTTCATTGTCTATGAAAAACGCTGAAAATCTTGATGCGAAAGAATTAGTAGAAGTCCCCTAAAGCTAAAATTGTGGCAATTAAATTTTTCATTTTTGTGGCGTTTTTAATTATTACAATTACAAAATACGCCTAAAGCCAGCGGTTTTAAAAGTTCTTTTGACGAATACAGTGTAGTATTTGACTTACATGCAATTCTCCTGCATTAAGGGAGTTTGAGCTTTGACGAACGGCTCAATATCGTTGATGAATGACAGGTTTCATTTCATTGAATTAAAAAAGCCATCCGCCAGTAGGCGGACAGCTTTTTTAATTATTGTCGTGTAAAGTACTTTCTATTCAAAATTTTTGAATACTTTTTTGATAATTTCAATTCCTTCACGTAATTGTTCCTCAGTAATAATGAGCGGAGGCGCAAAGCGGATAATGTGCTGATGCGTTGGTTTTGCCAAAAGGCCTTCATTTGCCAATTCAACACAAACGTCCCAAGCTTCTTTTCCATCTTTGGGATTTACAACCACTGCATTGAGTAATCCTTTGCCTCTGACGAGTCCAATCATATCAGAATTAATTGCCCGCATTTCGTCACGGAAAATTTTCCCGAGTGTCTCTGCTTTTTCAGCAAGTTTTTCTTCTTTGACAACCTCGAGTGCAGCAATTGCTACTTTAGCAGCAATTGGGTTTCCACCGAAAGTAGAACCATGTTCGCCCGGTTTAATTACGAGCATAATATCATCATCAGCAAGCACAGCAGACACGGGGAATACTCCACCGGAAATCGCTTTACCAAGAATTACAATATCAGGACGTACATTTTCATGATCAACAGCTAACAGTTTTCCTGTACGAGCAATTCCTGTTTGTACTTCATCAGCAATAAAAAGCACATTGTTTTTCTTACAAACATCATATGCTTTTTTAATGTATCCGTCTTCAGGAACATAAACACCGGCTTCTCCCTGAATTGGCTCAACGAGGAACCCAACAACATTCGGGTCTTCAAGTGCTTTTTCCAAAGCCGGAAGATCATTGTAAGGGACTATTTCAAATCCGGGAGTATAAGGACCATATCCTTTATATGCATCCGGATCAGTGCTCATGGAAATTATGGTAATCGTGCGACCATGGAAATTTCCTTCACAAACAACAATTTTCGCTTGATTTTCAGGAACTCCTTTTTTATCATATCCCCATTTGCGGGCAAGTTTGAGAGCTGTTTCGTCTGCTTCAGCACCTGAGTTCATTGGCAATACTTTGTCATAACCAAAGTATTTTGTGACATACTCTTCATATTCACCCAACACATTATTATAAAATGCTCTGGAAGTTAATGTGAGTTTTTGCGCCTGATCAGTCATTGCTTTCACAATTTTTGGGTGGCAATGACCCTGGTTCACTGCTGAGTAAGCAGAAAGAAAATCGAAATATCGTTTTCCGTCAACGTCCCAAACAAATGGACCTTCTCCTTTTTCAAGGACAACTGGTAACGGGTGATAGTTGTGCGCACCAAATTTATCTTCCCGTGCGATGTAATCTTGTGATGTCATTTTTGTCATAATACAATCGTATTAAATTGAAACTCAAAATATCTAAACAAAAATCCAAATTTATATTTAATCTAGCAAACCAAAAGCAAAAAATCTATATGTTTTAAAACGGGTTTTTAATAGTCAGTGTTGACAGGCTTTTTAGCAGCTCAGAACTTCGCCATCAAACACACAATCCATCACCTATCCCAAAAAATTCACCGCAAATAGTTAGATACTAATACCGATTGTGAATCAAAATTGCCGATACAATTCATTTAATTTCTTGTATCAGCTTTGATTCTACATCGGCATTATTTACTCCCGAAAATCGGGGATCCCGGAGTTTTTGATTTTAAAGTGTCATAACATAGGGTGCTGTTGGTTAACCCACATTATTCACCGCTTTTTATAAAAATACAAAAAAGCAACTAATTATC
>CAYTAU010000269.1:0-2043 GCA_964435855.1 uncultured Bacteroidales bacterium
CTTACTCCTTACTCCTTACTCCTTACTCCTTACTCCTTACTCCTTACTCCTTACGCCTTACTCCTTCCTCCTCCCCCTAACCCCTCACTTTTTCAACACCTTTCCACACACAGCACACTTCATGTCGTCATCGAGTCGTTCGCCGCATTCACAGACCCAGCCTACCTGCTTCGCGGGATTTCCTACCACAAGCGCGTAATCCGGTACATCTTTCGTCACCACAGCACCGGCCCCGATGAAGGCGTAGCGTCCAATATCATTACCGCAGACAATGGTCGCGTTGGCGCCTATTGTCGCGCCTTTTTTTACCGTTGTTGGCCGCGCCTGATCCATCTTTCGAATCCCCGCCCTCGGATTATATACGTTGGTAAAAACCATGGATGGGCCGCAGAAGACTCCGTCTTCAAGCGTTACCCCTTTATATACACTAACATTATTCTGGATTTTGCATTCATTTCCAACAGTTACATCCGGCCCGATAACTACATTCTGGCCAATAGTACAATTTTCACCAATACTTGAACCGGAAAGGATATGGGAGAAATGCCAGATTTTTGTGTCGTTGCCTATTGTACACCCTTCGTCTATTTCAGAGGAATGATGCGCAAAAAACCCCTGACCCCTGACTCCTGACCCCTGACTTCCTTCGGAAGGGTGAGGTGGGGAAAACCCCTGACTACTGACCCCTGGCCCCTGACTTCCTTCGGACAGGAGGCTCTCTGTTGCTCTTTCAAGAATTTCCAGCACCTCCACTGCGTTTTGGGCATTTGCTACCTCTACCGGGTCTCCGTTTGTGTGAGCCACAAAATATTTCAGCTCCTCCGTAAGAGGCAACTTCGGGTCAAATGGAATAATTTCAGTCGGACCATCGCGCTTGATCGGTTCACCCTGTATCCAGTCGATCCCCTTTTCATAAAAGAGGAGACTCTTGTCATCCGAAGAATCCTCGTAGGAAAACATCCCCTTTGAGCCTACCACCACAAGACGATGTTCCTTAAAAGGATGCAGCCAGTTTACGAATATATGCCCCACTATGTTGTTAGGATAAGTAAGCACCGTCATCGAAGAATCATGAATGTGCGGCTGCAGAAATGCCCCACCGCGGGATAAAACTTCTACCGGCATATTCCCGATCAAACACTGAAAAATTGAGATATCATGAGGCGCGAAACTCCAGAGGATGTTTTCCTCAGTCCTAACCGCCCCCAGATTCAACCTGTTACTGTAGATATATTCGAGCTTGCCTATCTTCCCGCTCGTAATCAACTCTTTCATCTTTCTTATAGCCGGATGAAAGAGTAAAAGGTGGCCAGTCATCAGGTTCACACCATTTTCTTCAGCAAGTTCTTTGAGATGCCTTGCCTCTGCCAGCCTGGTGGTAATCGGCTTCTCAACAAGGACATGTTTCCCCTGCTCAATAATAAACTTTGCCACATCATAATGAGTCTCTGCGGGAGTCGCCACAGTGAATCCGTCAAAGTCCTCTTTTATCGCGTCCCTGACAGTCGTGAAGGTCTTTATGCCCGGATATTTTTCTTTGAATTCGGTTCGCACATCAGCGCTAGCTTCTACGATTCCGGCCAGGCATCCGAGTTCATGCAAAGTCTTTATGTGGTTTTTACCCCAGCGACCTGCACCAACGACGCAGATTTTCTTATTCATAAAATTCCCCTATTTTTTCAATTACATAGTCCTGCATCTCTATTGTAAGTTCCGGGTAGATGGGCAATGCGATTGTGTGTTTGGCAGCATATTCGCTGTTTGGAAAATCGCCGGATTTATAACCCAAATATTGGAAACATTCTTGTTCATGAAAGGGCACGGGGTAGTAGATTTCGGTGCCTATTTTGTTTTCTGTAAGGAATTTTCTCAGTTCATCTCTTTTTTCGGTCACGGAAATAACGTACTGGTTGTAAATATGGAATTCTCTTTTGTAAGTGATAGAGGGCTTTTTTATGCCCCCGACGTTCAGGTCTTCGTCGTAGCGGGCCGCATTTTTCTGTCTCATCTTGTGCCACGTATCCAGATGAGGCAGCTTTACAA
>CAYTAU010000270.1:0-2010 GCA_964435855.1 uncultured Bacteroidales bacterium
ATGGTTTTCACCCATTAACTTATTCATTTTTTGAACGAAAGCCTTGCAATCAGGTTTCAGGTTTCAGGTGTCAGGAGTAAAAAACGAATTAGCTGATACCTGAAACCTGAAACCTGCATGGATAAGCAACATTATTTTTCCTTGACATGGTTACTATTTTTGTTTGATTATAATGAACTTATTTGAGCCGGCCAAAGCAAAAAAGATATCCGCATTAACACACAGGAGCTAAAAAATGGATTATATCAAAATACGATTCATTAGCGATTTTGATCAGCTCGATCCCGAGTTCGAAAAAACCATTGATGATATGTTTCGGCCCATACGCCCCATGTTCATGCTATCCGCTCGGAAATGGAAACCTCAAATGGATATTTATGAAACTCCTGACCAGATTCTTATTCTGGCTGAAATCGCCGGAGCCAATAAAGAGGACCTGGAATTGGAAATCAGCAACAAGGCGGTCCGGATTTATGGGACCCGTGCTGAATTTCCTCGCGGAGAAAACGCAAAATACAGGCTGGCTGAAATCCAGTACGGCAGGTTTGAACGCACCTTATACCTTCCCGCACCCATTGATCCTGAAGTGGTTTCAGCGTCATATTCAAACGGTTTTCTCCAGATCCGGCTGGCCAAACTTTCACTCGATACAATTCGCAAAATAGATATTACCTGAGGATAGCCATTCTCTTGTTGATCCCATTATCCTTCAAAAAAATGTAAATCGGAGGTAGCCATGACACAGCCTCAGTCATCCAGCGAAATCAAGACGGATAAATTGCCTGAAATTCTTCCTATTCTCCCTATGATTGATGCAGCTCTTTTCCCCAAAATGGTTTTGCCCCTTTTTGTCATACAGGAACGATCCATCCAACTGGTGGACGAAGCCATGTCCCGGAATCGGGTCGTAGGTCTTGTTGTGGCAAAAGAACCGATTCAGGAAGGCAAGTATACGAAAAAGGATCTGTATGAAGTTGGGACAAGCGCTTTGATCCTTAAAATGGCAAAAACCGAAGATAACAAATTGCAATTGCTTACCCAGGGCATGGAGCGATTCCGGATAAAAGAGTTTATCAAAGGCAAGCCTTATCCCCAGGTCCGTGTAGAGTACATGAAGGATGAAGGTAAGAAGGATAAGGAAACAGAGGCACTGATGTCCAACATGATAAGCCAGTTCACCCGCATTGCCGAGCTTTCTCCGGGACTGCCCCCTGAAATTGTTACCATGGCAAAATCCATACAGGAGCCCGGCATATTGGCCGATATGGTTGCTTCTACCATCAACTCCAGCCTTGAGGAAAAGCAGGCGGTGCTGGAAATTTTTAATGTCAAAAAACGGTTAAAACAAGTGACCCGGCTGATTAACTATCAGTTGGAAATCTTAGAGCTCGGAAGCAAGATACAATCCCAGGTCAAGGGGGATATGGATAAACGGCAAAGAGAATACTATCTGCGGGAGCAACTCAAAAAGATCAAGGAAGAGCTGGGCGAAAAAGATGAGGCCTCGGTTGAAATTGAAGACTACAAAGCTAAAATCGAGGAAAAAAATCTTCCCGAAGAAGCCCGCAAAGAGGCGGAACGAGAACTGGACCGCCTTTCCCGCATGCACCCGTCTTCTGCGGAATATACCGTGGCATCAACCTATCTGGACTGGCTGACCACCCTCCCCTGGCATGAAAGCACGGAAGACAACCTGGATATAAAAATGGCAAAAAAGGTTTTGGATGACGATCATTACGGACTTAAAAAACCCAAAAAGCGGGTCATCGAATACCTTGCCGTGCGCAAGCTCAAGCCCGAGTCAAAAGGTCCTATCCTGTGTTTCGCGGGCCCTCCCGGCACCGGCAAGACATCGCTGGGCAACTCCATCGCCCGGGCGTTAGGGCGAAAATTTATCCGTATTTCCTTGGGAGGTGTCAGGGATGAGGCGGAAATCAGAGGACATCGGCGCACCTATGTGGGCGCCCTTCCCGGCCGCATTATCCAGGGAATCCGCCGATCCGGATCAAA
>CAYTAU010000271.1:0-1997 GCA_964435855.1 uncultured Bacteroidales bacterium
GTTGGGGTAGGGGATTTGGGTATGGATATTCCAGTCCGTATGCTCCCGTTACGCCCTACCAGCACCCGGGTGCTTACTCTCCATATGGATGGTAAGAACCTTTCCTTGACCGGTGAGGGGTAATTATTCCGAAGCCGGGCAGAAATGCCCGGCTCTGGAGAAATTTGTTTAAACCTAAATTAAGCTATTCTATGCGGCGAACTGCACCAATCTTAGGGGCTGCCCGCCGGATGCGTGGCGGGCGGGTCCGCAATGATAGCTCAACTTAATGCGCCTTCACATAAATACGTCACCGTATTTATGTGACGGGGCACTTAGGTTAAAGGATCAGGTAGTTGTTCAAAACTAAAATTTTGCGGAGCAAAATTTTAAGGAGGTGATTATTATGCCATTTAGAGATGCAACAGGACCAGGCGGTCAAGGGTCCGGTACTGGCAGAGGGATGGGAGGAGGAGGAAGGATGGGAGGCACCAGCCCCGGGGCCGGACCGGGTGGAGATTGTGTCTGCCCCAGTTGTGGGGCTCGGGTGATCCACACGGTGGGTGTCCCCTGTTATCAATCCAGGTGCCCTAAGTGCGGGGCTTCCATGGTCAGGGGCTGAGTTTTAGCATTCAGAAATTGTAAGGATCCATTAGTAATGTTACAATCAAAAGAAAATGGGTGAGCACGAAAATGGCGAATCATTTAAAGGATTCAGTATAGTTTCTTGTGGGACCCTGAGACCTGAATTGGCCTTCCTTCGAGAAAGTGGTTTTTTGAACGCTGATAGAATTCTTTACACAACCCCGGGCCTGCACGAAATTCCGCGTGATTTGGAAGACCAGTTGTCCCGTCAGATTAAGAAAGCCCAGGAATACTCTGAGAAGGTCATCGTGGTTTACGGCAACCGCTGTTATCTTGATTTTAAGAATCCTTTATATACCATTGATAAAATAGTAGAAAAATCGGGAAGAAACGTCTCGCTGGTGGAGGCGGCTAACTGTGTAGGTATGTTAGCGGATTCAAAAGAAAGGAAAAATATTGCCGGGCAGGAGAAGATATATTGGTTAACCATGGGCTGGCTTTTATTCTGGAAGGTAATTTTCAAAAGCTGGGATATAGGGAAAGCGAACGAAACCTTTCCGCAGCATGATAAGGCCGTTATCCTTGACCCCTCAAATTTTTTCGAGAATTTTTCCAGGGAACAGCCGGAAAAAATACTGGAATTTTCCGACTGGATGAAGATTCCGATTGAGTCTCATCCAGTTTCCCTTAAAAGGCTGAAATTAATGCTAATTCAAGCAAAAAATACAATCTGAAACTACTTGAATTAGTATGAAGATAGAATACAAAACTAAAATTTTGCAAAGCAAAATTTTAAGGAGGTAAAGTTATGATATGGTTGGATGATAACCGATGTAATGGTTGTGGCAAATGTGTGGAAGTCTGTCCCGGTGGCTTTGAAATGAAGGGAGACAAAGCTGTATTGAAAAACCCGGAAGCTGATTGTGTGGCCCTGGCTATGGCGTCTTGTCCGGTCGGAGCGATAGGTTCTGATACTCAGATCAATGCTCCGGGAGTAGATCAGGGTCCCTTGCCATCCTGGGGGCAACCGCCGGCACCCGGAGCCTTCCCGGGAGGAATGGGGGGAGGAATGGGAGGAGGAATGGGAGGAGGAACGGGAAGAGGAATGGGAAGAGGCGCGGGAAGAGGATTGGGGAGGGGACCAAGGGATGGGAGAGGGGGAGGCAGAGGTGGTGGTGGAAGGCGCATGTGATAAATGATGCGGTACTTTCAAAAGTTTTATGAAAGAATGGAATCGGTAAAGGGGAACTGAATATCCAATATTCAACAAGGAATATCCAATCAAAAAGGACTCCCACCTTGGATATTCCTTGTTGGCTGTTGGATATCCAAAAAGGGGGAGTGCCAAGAAAGGGTTCTAACCCGCTTCAAAGAAGACAATTAGATATAAAACATACGGAAAGTTTTAACAGAACCAATGGTGCGCTAAGGAG
>CAYTAU010000272.1:0-1987 GCA_964435855.1 uncultured Bacteroidales bacterium
GCCTCCCACGCGCTGATTCGCGAACGGGCAAGCCCGCGCCGCTGATCGAGCGACAGGCTCTCCCAGCGCGAGGCAGGATAAGGCGGTGTCGCAAACAGCTCGGGTGGCACTATCCAGCTGCTCGGTTGCCAGCCGCCAAGCCCGAAAGGCTGGATCAGCGCCGCGCGCTCAATCGCCATTGAGAGCGCCTCGCGCCGCGCCGGATCGGCCAGCACGCCGCTGTCTGTTACGATGACAAGGCCAAGCAGGCCGATCGCCGGATCAACCTGAATGCTCCCGCGCGATAGCGGCCCCACACGGGCGAGCGGGAAATCAATGATCCGGCCGTTGAGCACCAGATCAACCTCGCCATTGGCAAACGCCTTGACGGCTTGCTCGGCTGGCAGCGCGCGTACGTCCAGCGGGCGAGACAATTCCTGCCAGTTCTCGCGCGGGGGCAAGCCACGCGTCTCGGGCGGGAGCGCGCTGAGCCGGGCAACCGGCGCGGTATCATCGCGCGACGGCACCATCGGGCCTGCCCCGCTGCCGCTTTTGACAAAGCCCATTTCCGGCTGGGCGAGCAGGCGCAGGAAATCCGGCATCGGGCCCGTCAGACGAATTTCGATCACCCGCGCGGTCATCGCGCGCACCTCGGCAACCTTGGCGAAATCGAGCCCGAGCGACGTGCCTCTGAGACGCGCCATCGCCTCACGCAGTTGCACCCGCACATCGCTCGCCGTGATCGGTTCGCCATCGGGCCATGTGCTGTCGCGCAGGCGGAAGATGTAGCTCAGACCGTCATCGGTCACGATCCAGCGTTCGGACAAGGCCGGCACCACCTGCCCGGCAGGATCGAGCGCAACCAGCCCTTCGTAGCTTGCCGCTCGCATCGCTTGCGCCGCCGGGGCAAGACGGACGCCTTGCTGGAACAGGCTTTGCGGCTCGCCAATGATCGCCACACCAAGCGGCCCACTGCCCGAAGGGCCGCAGGCACCAAGCACAAGAATGGCCGCAAAGATCCCGATCATGCGCCGCATGCCAAGCCTCTAGCAGCTTGGAGCGCGCTGGTCAGGCCTGCATGACGGGAAAATGCAGCAGTTTTTGCGGATATGGCCGCGCGGCTGCATGACGCAGCCGTTCTATGCTGCAGCGTCGCTTTCGCTGGTCTGGCTGCTGTCGGCCTGCCGTGAGTCAATCGGCGAATCAAAGGCAATGCCGAAGCGATTATCCTGCACCCAGGCGACACTGCCGCGCACCGCACCCAGATCCCGCAGTTCGACCGTCACCCGGTGGCCGCGCTGAACGCGGGTGTTGGTGGCTTCGGCCATCATGCCGCCGTCGGAAAGGTTGCGCACCCGGACGCGGTGGCGTTCGGACTCCTGTTCGATCTGGACGCTCGCGAGCTGGAACAGGCTCTCGCGCGCTGTGCTGCGTGATTCCATTGCTGTCATCGCTGCCCTGCCTCCGTGAACTATCCGCCGGGCGATGCGTACGCCCTTTCGTGTGTCGCCCTTCCTCTTGCGACAACACGGTTAATGAGACGTAAAAACGCTGCAACGGCTGCATCACCGTGCCAATCTGGCACTGTGTTGCAGAAAACACCAGCGGGGGAGACTTGCAGGGCCAGCAGGCCCGCCATCAATCGTCGCGGGAGATCTTCTCGCGGCGTTCGTGGGCTTCCTGCGCTTCGACTGTCATGGTCGCGACCGGGCGGGCGATCAGGCGCCTGATCCCGATCGGATCGCCGGTGACTTCGCAATAGCCATACTCGCCTTCATCAAGGCGGCGCAGCGCGGAATCAATCTTGGCGATAAGCTTGCGCTGGCGATCACGTGTGCGCAATTCGATGCCCCAGTCGGTCTCGCTCGACGCGCGATCCGTGAGATCGGCTTCGCGGATCGGTCCGTCCTGGAGGGATTGCAAGGTCTGGCCCGCGGCGGAATGGATCGAGCGTTTCCATTCGATCAGCAGCATCCGAAAATAGGCCTGCTGGCGATCGTTCATGTAT
>CAYTAU010000273.1:0-1981 GCA_964435855.1 uncultured Bacteroidales bacterium
AAAAAGGTTCTATTGATTCTATTATTTTTTTTAACTGTTTATTTGTAAGCAAATCTAATTGTGGAAGGGTTGGTTTGGTTGCATCAAATCCTTTAATTTTTTCTTCATTTTGTTCCATCCAATTTGCGATAAGCTCCAATAATTTTTTATTAGCTAAACCATGCGGAGTGTTATTTATTTCAAATTTTATATCAAGCAATGGGTATTGCGAAAAATATATTTGTGATAATGTTGCTCTGAATTCAAGTTCTGCATTATTCAGTAATACTAATTTTATTTTTGATAAAGTATTAAAATCTATCACATGCCTTCCTTCGTGATTAATAATATGATTATACTCAATGTCATTATAAATAGAGATAAACTGTTTTCTAAGTTCATCATTTTGAAATCCCACAGATTTTAATGAATCTATTATTTCAGAATAAATATTTAGTCGTATTCGTTCATAAATTCCATTTAAATTTGCGTTTGCATTTATTTTTGATAATGAATCGTCTTGAGCTGAAAGAATAACAATCTCATCCTTCCATTTTGAAAGTGATTCAATATTATTTAACTTATTCCAATAGTATATTGGATTTGAAGAAGCTGGTTCTCTATACTTGGCAATAATTGCATCATCTGCATAGCCAGCAAAACCATAATTACCAGTAAACCAACCCCAATAATTATTTGAGAATCTTAAATCTAAAACAAAGAACTGTATTTCAGCCTTTTGATTAAATTGCTCTATTGCTTTAATTGTGTCAACAATTGCATGACCACCTATATAAAAATAATATCCATTAAATTTACTTGAATACACTTTTGTCCCAAATCTATTATATAATTCTTCATAAAATCTTCCCCTTTTAAATTTAGGAATTTTATCTTCCCAAGAGAGTTCGTTCCATAATTGTTTTTGAATTGATTTTATATCTTTCTTAACTTCCTTAATATTATTTTCATTTGCTAATGCAACATCTTGATAATACGCATACATACGATATTCTATTTGTTCACAAAATTCGTAGTAATTTGTAATGTCGTTTATTGCAGGGTTATCAGTTTTTGATTTATTTGGCAAATATAAATTCATAACATAAGCAAATTCATAAAACCTGGAATTTGCTAGATTTAGAATAATTTTTTCTCTGTTTTCTGCAGATAAATCGGTTTTGTACCAGTTTAATAAGATTTGGGATAATTCCTTTTGTGGTTTAACTAATAATCGTGTTGCTTTTTGTTGTGATGAAATATTAAAATATAAATTCCATGCATTCAATGCTTCTTTTCCATCTTTAAAAAGCAATGCTAAGCCCAATTGAATCTTAGAAGATTTAAGAATACCAGGGTCGAACTTATTTGCAATTTCAATTTTGTTCAATGCATCTTGTAACAATAGAGTGTCAATTGGTTGATTGTTTTTTATTTTATAAATCGCTTCATTTAAAATTAAATTTGAATAAGCAATATTGATAAAATTAACTTTGTTTTCAGATGTAATATTTAATAATGCTTGTCGATAAACTTCTTTCGCTTCTGTAAAATTATTTGCTTCAGTTTCGTACTGAATTAAATCTCCGAATAAATAAACCTCATATATTTTAAGTTCGAGTGAATTTCTCAAAAACTCTCTTGCTTTAACTAAATCATTATTAAAATGCCATGAAATAAAGGCTAGCTTTCTACCTGCTAAAGCTCTATCTACATCATTTGCTTTATCGCTTTTATATACTTTTTTATAAGATTCTAATGCTCCATTAAAATTCTGACTATAAAACAGATTATCAGCTTCATTAATAGATTTTTGGCTCACTACCTGTTTTAAACTCAGACAGAGTAATGTTAATGTAATTAAAAAAGTTATTTTAATCTGTTTATTTTTCATTTTCGTATTCTGTTTATTTTTCAACCTTGCAGGTAACGGTTAGTATAAAAATTGTAGCCGATTGCGGGCTTCATTCCTGTCAAGTTACATGAAAGTTGAAGCGGGCTA
>CAYTAU010000274.1:0-1970 GCA_964435855.1 uncultured Bacteroidales bacterium
AGGTTTTGTTACCAAGCGTATTTATTGTTTTATTAATTTCCTGGTTATTGTTTGTTTATCAGTTATAACTTTTATTATATATATGCCTTTTGGTTGATTGCTTAGGTCTATTTGGTTTTCTTTGCCTGTGTAGATTTGTTTTCCTTGCAAGTCTATTATTTCTACGTTTTGCATATCTTCTGCTTTAATTGTAATTTTTCCTGTTGTGGGGTTTGGATAAATAGTTATATCATTATTTTCTTTCACTACATTGTTATATGTTGGTTCATTAGAGTATTTAGCTATAAATAAACCAGAACATCCATTAGTTTCTAAGAATAATGTATCATAAGATGGATCGAAATCCGCATAAGATGAATAATACCCTGATATATAAACATTATCTGATAAGTCACATAACAATGAATGGCTAATATCTCCAATATAAAAGCCTGATTGAGAACCTACACCAATTGCCCATTTTAATTGATTATTATTATTGTATTTAGCTAAAAAAATATCCGCACCTGCTAAAGCAATAAGTTCATAGTTATTCATACTAGGATCAAAATCAGTTGTATCATGAAAACAACCAGTAACATATATATTTTCTAATGGGTCGAGAGTTATAGCATAACCAATATCTAAACCAGCTCCACCTATGCTGAATGCATTCAAGAACCTACCTATAGAATCATATTTTGCAATAAATATATCATTATCACCACATGAACTTAAGAAAAAAGAACTTGTATCAGGATCAAAATCTACAGTATCATTAAAAAGACCAATGATGTATATATTATTAGCCTCATCAAAGGCCATTGATAATCCCGCATCATATCCTGAACTACCCATATTTTCTGCAAAAATAAAATTACCTGAAGAATCAAATTTGGAAATGAAAATATCATAACTGCCATATGATGATAATAGGCATGTATCAGGTCCTGGATCAAAATCACCGTTTTGCAGTAACTGACCTGTTATTACAATATTATTTCTTTTATCCACTTTAATAGAGCTAGCATCATTGTAAAATCTACCAGGAAAATTTTTACCCCAAATAAAATTCCCATTTTCGTTATATTTTGCAATAAATTCCTGATAATATGGAGATATGCCAGTGTCGTAATTTATAAAAACACTGGTATCAGGATCAATATCTGTATTTTCGGATGTAATACCAAAAACATATAGATTATTTGAATTATCAATACACATAGAATGGATCATATCAGTACTCAATCCACCAATGCTAAAGGCCCATATATAATTACCTGCAGAATCATACTTTGCAATATAATAATCAAAATTTCCATTGGATGTAAATATTTGACTACCAGATCCGGGATCAAAATCAACCGTTCCTGCAAAATAACCTGCAATATATACATTGCCCTCTGTGTCGTTTACAACAGATGTATTATATACTTTAGAAGTATTATCATATGCACCCAGCATAAAAGCCCAGTTAAATGATCCTGTTGTGTTGTATTTTACCAAAAAGCTGCTTGCATAATAATTAGAAGTCAGATTACATACACCAAGACTTGGATCAATATCAATTGTACCATTAAAGTAACCGGTCATATATATATCATTATTGTTAAAAAGTGAAATACATTTACCCGAATTACTGCCAAGACCACCAGTTCCATAAGCCCAACTTAAATATTGTGAAAAACCATTGTTAATGGAAAAAACAAGTATTAGAGTAAATAGGAATCTTATTGATTTTTTTTTCACTATATTAAAATTCTTTTTAGTAGTATATTTATTAAGATCAATAGTAAGACGAATAAATATTTAAAATAGTTGCTTATATAAACAAAAAACTACAATTATAGCATTCAATCCATTATTCCTACTAACGTCAAACTTAACTTACAGATCAACAGCATTTAAAGAAAATCCGACATCTTCTGGTTTTAGCTCAAATTTAGCAATATTTTTCTTAATTCGAGAGACTAATTTCATCTTTCTTTTTT
>CAYTAU010000275.1:0-1967 GCA_964435855.1 uncultured Bacteroidales bacterium
CCTATTCCCCAGCCGTCAAGAATTATAAGTATTGCTTTGTTTGTTTGCATTTGTTGAAATTTTTAGCCGCGAATTCGCGAATGTTTTTTTAATGTTGAGATTCTAATTTTTTAATTGCGTTAAAATTACTCAATAAAGCTTAATGAACAAAAAAGAGAGTCTTATGATTTGCGATTTATATTTTTTTCACGCAAAGCTCGCAAAGTTGATTCGCAAAGACTGCAAAATATTTTTGGTTTAGGTTCTTTTTACTCTAAAACAATTTTTTCAACTGCTACGCCTTTATTGGTAGTTACTTTTATAATGTAGATGCCTTTTGATTGTGAGCTTAGGTCTACTTCATGCTTCGGACTTCGAACTTCTGACTTTAACACTTCTTTACCATAAATATCAAAAACCTCTAAACTCTCTATGCCTTTAGCCTCTACATTAATTAGGCCTGTGGTGGGGTTGGGATAAATTTTAATATTTGCATTGTTTTCAATATTGTCTATTGAAGTTACATAGCAAGCAGAAGTATCTATACAATTATTTTTACTAACTATTACTGCATAGTTGCCATTTGACGTAGGTATAAAAGTTTGATTTGTTTCTCCGGTTACAATAGCATATGAACTATCACAATATAACCACTGATAAGTTGCACCAACCTCGTTAGCAGTTAATGTATCTCCATTTTGAGTAACTGAAATATCAACTATATTAATTGTCAAAACCAATTTATGAATACTATCACATCCATTAACTGAAGTATAATTATTAAAATATACTCCAGGTGAATTATAATAATTTCCGATCCATAAAATACTATCACCATTGCAAATTGTATATGACTCTATGTAATTATTTGTTTGATAAAATTCTATATCAATAGAATCTACTTCGCTACATCCATAACTATTTGTTACGGTAACCGAATAAATACCTTGTTGTGTTACATTTAAAGTCTGGTTTATTGACCCATCCTGCCAATAATAAGTAGAATCTGAATATCCAGCATCCAGGATAATAGTATCACCTTTGCAAATAGTTGTGTCATTTCCTAATTCTACTATTGGCGATACTGTAACATTTGTCTCTTCAAAATAAATGCATCCAGAAACATCTTCAACAATAACATAATAGTGTCCAGATGAAGTAACATTATAAGTTTGATTTATTGAATTGTCCTGCCATAAGTAACTTACAGCAACACCAGGATCTAAGATATAATTCTGCCCATTACAAATTGAAATATTAGTGGGGAGAACAGGAGTTGTTGCTTCAAAGGGAATAAAACTAATATCATCAAAGTATGAAGCAGTTTTAAATGACTTAAGTCCAATTTTACCTTGATTTATAATAGAGTTATCATTCTCCGATATCTTTAAATCATCATTAATAAATACATCAATGTCTCCATTACAATATCTTTTAATTGTAAGCTTAATCCATTCGTTAATTCCAAATGTAGGGGGTAATTCTGAAAGAATAATAGGATTTCCATTCAATATTTTACGTAGAATCAGTTTTGGATTATCTGTATTTAAAGGAAGCATCGCAACATAGTAATAATTGTTTACATCCTGATATTGAAACATAAAATATGTATCTGTGGAACTGCCTGTTATATATACCATTGTTTCGTATATACCATAAGAAGCTTCGAATGTATTGTGCAGGGCTTCAGAATAGCTGCTTGCATCCCACAATTTAACGCTATAGCTACCGCTATATACTTCTGCAGTTGAAGATACTACGCTTTGGTCTAGAATTGTCCAATCGTTTATATTGCCTTGCTCAAAATCATCAATAAGAGTATATTGACCAAAGCACTCACCCAAAGCAATAAATAATAATAGTGAAAAAATAATTGTAGATTTAATGTTTTTCATAGGTATTATATATTTTATATTATACTTAAATTCATTGTAAAAGGTTGCATAAAAGTAACAAAAAAAGGAGCAAAACTCCCATTTAATTTTAGA
>CAYTAU010000276.1:0-1952 GCA_964435855.1 uncultured Bacteroidales bacterium
AAGTTACAAGCATAATTCGTTTGCATGTAAACCTAAATGTCGATATAATCTAATACCTAAAAATCTAAAATGAAATTAAAATCTAAAATTAGTAAATTCTATGAAGTAAAAAATTGTTTTTTTACTTCTTGGCTGTATTTTTTTCTCTTATTACTTTATTTTAGCTCGAATTCATTTTAAATATGATATAATTTAGCTTTATATTGTTATTTATTTCCCAATACGCATACGTATCCCATACTCACTGTGCAAGTTACATATCTTGTGCTTTATAAGTAAATTTATGCTGCATCCAAAAATTCTTCAAATTTTAACCAATTGCTTTTACAATAATAATTTTCATATAATTTAATTTCTTTTGTATAACCACCACTAACAAGTTTTGCAGGAACAATAATAAACCAATCTCTAAATGTCTTATGTTCTTGTTTTCCAAATATTTTATGATTGTTTCTCATTATTACGGATATGTTGTATGCAAAACAATTTAATTGCCATAAAATATCATTTGCCCAAAAATCATCTGTTAAAGTTTTACCTGCCAGTAATTGACTTTTAACCTCTTCTATCCATGTTTCACTTGTTGAACGTTGTTTGTATAGCTCATGTAATTCAGTTGCATCTTTTTTAGAATAACTGCTCACGTAGCACGCATATTGGTACACAGGTATAAGTTCAATTTTTCCAAAATATTCTCTTTCAACGTATTCTTTAATTGTTCGTATAGCTTTAAATTTTCTAACTACACCATTCCACGACTTAGTGGTATAATCAAATTCGCAAATCCAGACGTTTTGCTGTCCTTTAACTATTGTCCACGTCTGCTTTTCAAGGATTGTTTTCAAGTTTTTCAATTTTACTTTTATCAAATAATCCCAACCGACTTTTTCTAAAAAATCTAATAATTCTCCACCAAAATAACCACTATCTGCTCGAAAGAACACATTTTTAATTGTTTTCGGTAATGATGCATTGGTTTCTTTTAAAAATTCTATTATTCCGTTTGCAGTATGTGCTGCACCTGCCCTGAACCAACTATTGTATAGTATTTTTAGTTCACTCACAAACACAAGTAAAGGATGATAGCTTTTTGCTCCTTTTTTCTTTGAATTAAATCCTTTTTCAGCTCCTTCCTGATTACCATAAACTATACTTACTGTAGAATCTGCATCTAAAGTAATATCTGTAAGTTCACTATTTCTCAAAATATTCGATTTATACGATAATAAATATTTTTGCAATATTCTTGCTCCTCTTTGACCTAGTTTCTTTAGTATTCCAGATATTGCATTTTCATTAATTGCCTTTTGTAATCGAAGATTTACTTTTATTAATGGGTCTTGCGTAAAATTAGCAATGCGTTTTATTCGATTTACTCCACATAGTGATGCAAAAATTATTGACATTAATATCTGAATGGTTCCAAATTTTGTAGCATTATACCAGACTGTTGGAAACAACCTGTTAAGTGATTGACCAATATTTTGCTTGTTTAAAAACTTTGCAACCACATTAATCCCTGAATATTTTGTGATATCACCGCCTGTAAACGAGCTTTTTATAACTTTTATTTTGCCAATAGATTTTTTATTTGTATTTTTCATCTTTAAAGTGATGTTTAAAAGTATTATTTTTGTGTTATAACGAGCTAAAAATAATATTTTTACATCACTTTTGCAAATATTTATTTTAGATTTTTAAGTAATATATAAGTTAAAAAGGGGAATAAATCCACCTGTTAGGATGAAGCTTCATATGAAGACTAAAAATATTGAAATATTAAAAGAGAGATTTAATTATTTATAAATTTATTTATTCATATATGGTAAATATAATGGTGTGCCAATATATTCCTCTGTATTTTGTGGGAATTTAACGTTTAGGTATTTTTTTGTTTTATTATACATGATTGTTGGATAATTCTTTTCTCCATTTCCTGCAAATATAATCAG
>CAYTAU010000277.1:0-1920 GCA_964435855.1 uncultured Bacteroidales bacterium
TCCTTATGGGGCTACCCATGTTCCGCATCAACCGCCTGCTGTGGCTCGTCACTGTGGCGACTACCGTGCTGCTACTGGGCTCGATGGGCCTTGCGGCGTTCAAGGGCGTCGGGTAAGGAAGCGGACTCAGGTTGCAGCGAAACCCTTCGATTAGTTGCATCCGCAAGTGGAGGCTGAGCCAAGGTCAAGAGACGAAGTCCCGCAGATGACGAGTGACTCGATGTGCTCTTCCTCCTATCAATGAATTCATTCGTACATGAACTTGACTTTGCAGTTGCCAATCGATAGGCTAGTTTGCGTCACTGTCAAAGATAAGTTGAGGGAAGAAAGGGAAGGGCACAACTACTTGTCAGTACCCAAGAAGACACCCTTGCAACAAGAATGCCAGCAGGGAAATGAACGGTTGGAGTGCTGAACAAGTATATCCTGTGCTCGCATGAAAAGGAGACACGATGGTGGATAAACTCGATTCTGCTTCTTGGGAGTCAGCACGGCTGATCCCAGTCTCCGGCATCAGAAATGCTGAAGAACGGGAGCGACGGGCAGTTTCCGCTCTGCTTGCTGTGCTGTATGCAGTTGATGAATTCGGCGTAGCACTCACACGCCCATTTGGGGCTCCAAAGGGCAAATTGAGCGCCTTCATCGAAGTCCCTCTTAAGTTGGCGGACGGACGGAGTGTACGTCCAGATGGGCTAATTCAGGTTGTTCGTGGGAAACGCTCCTGGAGAGGTTTGCTTGAAGTGAAGACAGGCAAGAACGAACTCAAGAAAGAGCAGATTGAGACGTACCTAGATCTTGCCAAGGAGTTAGGCATGGACTGCGTGATAACGATCTCAAACCAAATTGCGAAAATCCCTGACGAACACCCTGTTGAGGTTGATAAGCGAAAACTCAAGAAGGTTGCCTTGTATCATATCTCATGGTCACGATTGTTGACGGAGGCAGTGCTGCAGAAAGCTTACCGTGGCGTAGCAGATCCCGATCAGGCATGGATCCTCGGTGAGTTGATTCGATACTTGGAGCATTCAAATGCAGGGGCAGTTGACTTCTGTGACATGGGGGAATCCTGGGTTGGTGTGCGCGATGCGGTCAAGAATGGAACTTTGCGTTCATCTGATAAGAAAGCAATCGAGGTGGCGGGTAAGTGGGAGGAGTTGGTCTCATTCATGGCTCTGCGCCTGGGGCGGAAACTGGGAGCTGACGTTCAAGAAGTCTTGGCAGCCAAGGAGAGGAAAGACCTGTCGATTCGAATTGCGAACATCGTAGATGCCATGGTAACACAAGGCTTGATGCCTGGAGCGATCCGCATTCCGAACACTGTGGGCGATATCACTCTTAATGCAGATCTGCGAGCTCAACAAATCGTTGCATCTGTAACCGTGCGAGCTCCAAAAACAGGGCGGCCTACGACGAGAATCAATTGGCTCCTGCGTCAATTGAAGACTTCATCGCCCAATGTGCGATTAGACAGTTGGGGGACACGGTCCCGAACGTCTATGTCAGACTTGCTCGGTAATGTCCGATCCAACAGCGAACTCCTTGTTCCTGTTGACAAGCGAGAAATCATGTCTTTCACTGTCTCGCTCTCCAAGCCGATGGGACTGAAGCGCTCATCCGGGAAACGATCATTCATCGACTCGGTTCTACAGACAATCGATGACTTCTACGGAGATGTAGTCCAGCACATTCGCGAATGGCAGCCTGCAGCGCCTAGGCTACAACCAACTGAGAGCTCGGATGCGGAGTCCGACTCGAAGGCGCAGAGTAAAGCTGTGCAAGCCGCTGCTTCTCCGAGTTCGCTTTCTAGGAATGATGCCGCATCCGAAGGGGAGAGACACATACTCGATTCCTGAAGCGAAACAGGCCGGAAGCGTGATGGCGACACACCGCGGATAAGTACGCGCAGGTCAGACCTTCATT
>CAYTAU010000278.1:0-1920 GCA_964435855.1 uncultured Bacteroidales bacterium
AAATAATGAGTATTGATATTCCCAACGAAATGACAGAAAAAGCCTTAATTTGAATATAAAGCCCCGTCTGTCGAACGGTTAATCAGTGTTTGATATTCTTTTTGTAAGTTCAAGCGGATTTTAGAAACTTAGACAATAAGAAAAAATCAGTTGCCCCGCCCTGAAAGACGGGGCAACTAAAACAGTTGTTGATTTTCTCTGAAATCAATTAAAACCTGCTTTTTTTATAATCGTTTTAATTAGAAAACATGGATATTTACAAACTTTGTTTAATTTTAATCCCGAATATTCTATATGAATAATTACGAAAAAACAATGCTTCAAATACAAGATACACTTATCAGCCTCAATCTAATTGAAACAAATTTTGTTTGCGATCTTAATTCATGCAAGGGCAATTGTTGTGTTTATGGCGATTATGGTGCTCCACTCGAAATTGAAGAGATTGAGATTATTGATAGTATTTTAGATAAAATTGATAAATATTTAACACCTGAAGGCAAAAAAGCTATTAAACAACAAGGATTAAAAATAAAAGACGATGCCAATGATTATGTTACACCTTTAATTAACGACAAAGAATGTGCATTTACCTATTTCGATAATGGTATTGCAAAATGTGCAATTGAAAAAGCATATCTTAATAATGAAATTTATTTTCAAAAACCTGTTTCGTGCCATTTGTATCCGGTAAGAGTGAAAAAATACAAAGAATATACGGCAGTAAACTATCACAAATGGGAAATTTGCGATGTGGCATTAGCAACAGGTGAAAAAACTGGCGTACCAATGTATGTGTTTTTAAAAGATGCGCTGATAAGAAGATTTGGAAAAGACTGGTATGAAGAATTGGAATTAGCTGCAGAAACTTTGTTGGAAGAAAAAAGAAAATCCACCACAGATAGCACAGATTAACACAAAGTAAAACAAAAAAATAATCTGTGAAAATCCGTGTAATCTGTGGTAAAAAATAACTCCAACAATTACAGATAAAATTCGTAAATTTGTTGCTTTATTATGATAAACAAAGCTAAAATACCATTTCTTTTATTACTCGTATCTTTTGCAAATATTGCAATATCACAAAAACCCAAAAGAGAAACATTACTGGGTTTACACATTAGTCCGATTATTACAACTAATATTATTGAAAAAAACGATGTAGAATTATTTACCGATAGCATCAACTATCAATTAAAACAAAAAACAGGGATAAACTACGGAATGGAAATAAGATTTGGCATAGGCGAACGACTTTCGCTGCATACAGGCATTAATTATACCCAACGTAATTTTGATGTAAAGATCAATACTCCCGATACATTACTTACTGATAGCTCGCTTAAATTTATTAGCTACGAAGTACCTATTTCCCTTAGCGGATATGTAAAACTTACCGGTCAACTTTATTTATGCGGAAACCTTGGACTTAGTTTCGATTTTTACCCAACAAATATTAGCATACCACATGTTTACGGCAAAAGATACAACTGGGCACAATTTGCAATTAACGGTACTACTGGCATGGAATTTAGGACAAAAAACAGCGGATACATTTTTCTTGGAGCATCATATCACACCCATTTTAGCAATATGCTGTATGTGCTTTTTTACAAATCAAACCAAATTGGCTCAGCAGATGAATATATTCCTTTTTCGGGAAATTACTTTTCGGTAAATTTAAAATATTACTTTCCACAGTCGAAATAAATCAGGAACAAATTAGTTTCTATCCCGAAAATCAGAAATTTACAATTAACAAATCAGGCTTAAGTGCCGGAGTTTATAATGTAACTCTACGTTCAAATAAAAATGCAATAACCAAACAAGTTGTTATTTGCAGATAAAAATTCTCGATTTAATTTAGGGGACTTCTAATAATTACTTCGCATCAAGATTTTCAGAGTTTTTTATAGACGA
>CAYTAU010000279.1:0-1913 GCA_964435855.1 uncultured Bacteroidales bacterium
TGGTGACTGGGGTGTCCACGGACTTGGTCATATACTTTCTTTCTTATATGATACGCCCCATGGGGCAAGCTTATCAATAATATATCCAGCATGGCTTAAAAAAATGAAGGAAAGGATTCCTGAAAGAATTTCTGAATTTGGAAAAGCAGTATTCAATGTAGATGGAGCAGATGCAACGATTAAATCTTTGGAAGATTTATTTCGACAGTTTGGTAGTCCGGTAAACATGAAAGAAGAAGGTATAGGAACAGAGAAATTTGATGAAATCCTAAATCTTATGAATACGAATAAAGCCAGTGGCATTGCTCAAGTTTTAAACGATGCCGACAGAAAGGAAATCCTGAGTCTAATGTATGTATAAAAAGAAAAGGACTCACTTTACAGTGAATCCTTTTTTCTCTAACTACTAACTAAAACTACTAACTAAAACTACTAACGAAAACTACTAACTAAAACTACTAACTAAAACTATTATCTATTACCTATCAATTTCTGTGCCAAAACTTGAGGTTATTAAATTATTTCTTGACAAATATACACTTGTAATTTCATGTAAGCACTAGATATATTTACAATAATTGTTACAGAATGTTAAAAGATGTTAAGCTGTGATTATGTATATATAGTGCCTGCAAGATAACTCTGCAAAATTATAAATGTTTCTTTTCGCGATATTTTTATTTTTCTCAAATCGCTGATGCTGAGGCATCAGCTCATTTCCAAAAAGCAAAAAATTCATCAAAAATAATCGATTTAGTAAAAAATGACAGTTTTCTTGCAGACACTATATAAGATCAGTAGATGCCTTGAAATATATACTTTCTGTTCAGTATTGTAACACCCATTTTTAGAATATAACTCAGTAAAATCAAGCCTACAAGTAGCTATTTTTCAAAAGATTGAAAACAGGAATTTCGGACTGAATTAAGTAGTCTCTTCAGTTGGAAAACGAGAGGTAAAATTAAAATATATTTCCCAATAATATTTCTAAAAAGCTCTAAAGACTCCAGCCATCGCGGTATTCTTTATGAAGAAAATCATTCGCTTCAGGAAGGTTAGAGAATAATCCTTGTTCAGAATCATAATTTAATACCTGACCACTGAGTTTCTCTCTTAATTCCATACGAAGAGGTATATTTCCAAGCAAAACTGTTTCTGTGAGAGGGCCGGCCCACTCAAAATTTGAACCAGGAATTATATTTTCTCCTTTACAGGCAAGTAGCCATTCCATCTCGTGCCCAGGGGAAGAAATAATAGATGGTTCAGGTATTTCATATGAGTCTGCAAGTGAATGCGGGAGTATTTTATTGTCAAGGATTTTACCTTTTTCTCCGATATAAAGTGTTCCTCCAACTCTCATTTCTTCGCCGTCGAGAAGTTCTTTTAATCGAAATGGACGTAGTCCTCCGTCATACCAATTTAAAGTAACTGGCGGCATTCCTTCTCGATTAGGAAATTCATATTTAATCATTGAGGCCAAAGGATAAGTCTCTTTATTTACCAGTGTAGAGACCGCCTCAATACTGGTAGGATACTTCAGTTTCAAGTTTCGGAAAATAGGATCCATACTATGGCAGCCAATGTCACCCAAAGCTCCAGTACCAAAGTCCCACCATCCTCTAAAACTGAATGGATGATAGGCAGGATGATAGGGACGCATTGGGGCAGGGCCTATAAAACTATCCCAATTAAGATCTGGAGGCATTGGTGGAGTATCTTTGGGGCGATCAATACCTTGAGGCCAATAAGTTTTAAACATCCCGTTATTAGCACGGTCTGTCCATACGTGCACCTCATGTATAGGACCTATCACACCATCCCAAATCATTTCTCTGAGGCGTCTCACACTATCACTAGCCTGACCTTGATTACCCATCTGGGTTATAACTCCCTTTTCTTTTGCTAGTTCCTTT
>CAYTAU010000280.1:0-1903 GCA_964435855.1 uncultured Bacteroidales bacterium
TTGTTAATAAGTATTTGATTTATAATTGATTAAGATTTTTTGTCATGTACTAAGAAATAAATGTTAATTTTATTTACGTTTTTGAAAAAAAATTAAGAAATGATTAACCCTTTTTGATATAAAAATATCTAATAATTATGAAAAAAGCATCAATTCTTATAGTTAGTTTAATACTTTGTATTGGGAATGTATTTTCACAAAATTTTATTACAGGAATAAAAATAGAAAATACTGATGCAATTCAAGAATTGAACCTGAGAACATTTGAAATAGCATATGAACTTGAAATTGATTGTATTTTAGTGCCGATAACTTATAAATATGAGAATTCGGGAGGTAATTTAGTTTGTCGACATGATACGATAAATGATACATGGGATTGGTCGTCTGGATTAAATTATGATAGTATTTTTAGTTTAGCAGGTTTTTTTGATATTAATATACTGCCTGCATTTTACAAACTTGGTGGAGCAGATGATATAAATGAAGCAGAATATGGGAATTTTGTGAAATCCTTTATTTCTGAATTTTATTATAGTGGCAGAATAAAGTATATTGAGTTTCAAAATGAACCTGTAATAGAATACAATGGTTTTGTTAGTCTCCGATTTAAAGGAACACCAACTGATTTGCGTTTATCAAACAATGCAGCTTATGATTCAGTAAAAACAAGCTTTCCTGACATTATTGTTGGAACAGCCGGTTTTATAGCATCATCGGTTTCTATCAGTGAAAATACAGTAATGAACGATTATTATAATGAATACTTCGGTTCAGGCTCAGATACTTTGAAATTTGATGTTCTTACAATCCACCATTATCCAAGAAACGGTGCTTATTTTCAGACCTGCAATGCAACAATAAATTCTGGTGAATTTAATTTTATGTCAGAAGCAAATGTTTATCAATCATATCGTGATTTATTAAATTCTTTTGGATATAACAATTGTCCTATTTTTATCACCGAAGGATGTATCGATTTACCGTTTGATGATGTTCCGCCTGATTTTAATTGGTTTAGAGCTGATATATCATCTGTATTATTAATCGAAAAATATTTACTCGCCTGTCGTAATCAAAACTTAAATATTATTGGGACATTTGTATCAAATATTGTAGGTGCAAAAGAATCAGCTTTATTTTCTTATAATGAAACAACAGGGGTTGTTAGTAAAACAAATAAATTCTATACCTATAAGTATATTTTAGAAATGATGAAAAAATATCCTGTTTATGATAATACAGAACATGGATATATTGATTCTACTGAATATATTGTTGACCATTTTGTTGATTCGCTTGGAAATTCATTAAGAACAGCTTTCTGTCCGGTTAATATTACAACAACCTTACAAAATACAACACAAATGGCTATTGCTGACACATTAATGATTACTCCACAAATAACAGATATTAATATTTCAAGCAATGTTGATTTCATTAATATAAGTTCTGTTTCATACTGCATAATTAATACGCAAACCTTACCTAATCTGGTCATTTTACAATATTCTTTGGGTAGGTATCCCATATTTATTGAAGATTCAACAAACACAACAGAGATTAATGAAATAGGAGATAATGATAACATAAAAATTTATCCAAACCCGACAAACGGAATTTTCACTATTAAAGGAAAGGATTTACAGTCTATCGAAGTTATAAATATTAGCGGGCAAACTATTAAACAATTATCAATTAATAATAAGCAATTGTCAATAATCAATTTAAAAGGACAGCCAAAAGGCGTTTATATGATTAAAATAGTAACAGATAAAGGAACAACAGTTAAAAAAGTAGTATTGGAATAAGTCAATGCTTCGTATAATATACTTGAATAAATAGAATTACGTTGGGTAATCGAGATACTGTGTTAAATTCCAAATGATTTTTCAATTATTTC
>CAYTAU010000281.1:0-1896 GCA_964435855.1 uncultured Bacteroidales bacterium
TATTTCAAATTCTTTGCCAAACTTAATCCATTTTTTATTTAAAATGAATTAAAGAGGCTTAATGTATTGAAATACTTGATTTTATAAAAATAATAATATATTTTAATTAAACATAAAGTTACTAAACTTGAGGGATAAATTATTTCATTTAACAAGTAATTATACTAAATTTATCCACTTATTACTTTTTAATTAATAATGAACTCCGAAAAAGACATAGCAGATAGTATACGGTATGCATTAAATATACAAAATGCATTATTGCCGGATATGTCGGATTTTCAGAAGATCTTACCCGATAGCTTTGTTTTAAATCTCCCAAGAGACGTTGTGAGTGGAGATTTTTACTGGATAAAAAAAGAGCAACATAGAATTGCTGTTGTGGCAGCTGACTGTACCGGACATGGTGTTCCAGGGGCTTTTATGAGTATTATGGGTATTAATTTTCTGAATCAGATTGTTACTCATTGTGTTCCTTCCTCTAATAAAATTATGAATCAACTTAGAGAATTTGTCATGAAAGCTCTAAATCAGAGTGGGGTAATTGGCGAGCAAAAAGACGGGCTTGATATGGCATTATGTGTTCTCGATTTGGAAAAAAAGCATGTAGAATTCTCGGGTGCAAACAATCCTTTGATTTATTTCAAGAAGAATAAATTATATATGATTAAAGGAGATAGGATGCCGATTGGGGTAAGTGCTCTGGAGGAAGAATCTTTTAAAAGAAATATCATATCTTTTCAGGATATGGATTCTTTTTATATTTTTTCTGATGGATATCCTGATCAATTTGGGGGGCCGAATGATAAGAAGTTAAAATACAAAGGATTTAAAGAATATTTGGAACAAATTCAGAAATTGAAAATTGAAAATCAGGAAGAAAGTTTAAGAAATCGTCTTATTATTTGGAAAGGTAAAGAACGCCAGTTAGACGATATCTTAGTTATTGGAGTTGACCTTAATACGTTTAAGACTTAATAGAAATTCCGGTAAAAATGAATTAATAGCTTATTTGAAAGTGATAAAAGCTTGAAAAAATATAATTTTAACAAATGAAACTTGCTACATTTAAAATACAGAATTTCAGATCAATAATTGATTCAGGCTGGACTCGTCTGGCTCCGGATAATATTACCGCTTTAATTGGTCAGAATGAATCGGGCAAAACCTCTATTCTGGAGGGTATAAATAGTTTTTTTTCAAATAGCATTACGGAGGATATTCTCAGAAGTGATCAAAGTTTACCCATAATTTCATGTGAGTTTCTGTTAGATAAAATAGAGAAGCAGAAATATTCATTAATGGATAATATTCCGGAGAGTATTGCAGGACAGATACGAAAAACCAGTACGATTACTCTAAATCGTCGCTGGAAATCAATGAATGAATCAGTAGTTTATTACGGAGATGATGAATTATTGGCTGAATATGAGGAGAAGGAAAGATTGGAAATGGAACTCGAAGAGGAATTGGTTGAAAAAGCTGAAAAGATACTGAGAGACACCTCAAAGTTGATTGAAAGTAGTGGTAGTGATGATGCAAAACGAGATGAATTGAAGACAGAACTTTTATTGCTTCAATCTAAGATTGAGAAGCTTGAAAAGATTGTACAACGAAAAAGAAATGAGAAAAAGAAAGAAAAGGCTATTGAAGAATTAAAGACATTGCAAAAGGAAGAATCTGTTCTCAAATTACGATTTGATAAAATCGATATTTCCTACCAAAAGACCAACGACAAACTCAATAATCTGATTGCAAAATCTGATTACTCAGAGAAATTCCTTAATTCTCAACTTGAATATCTCGAAAATGAGAAAGCAAGTAAGGAATTAAAAGAAGAGATTAGTAATCTGAAGGACACTTTAGAATTTGGGGATAATGAAAAGGAAGGTCATT
>CAYTAU010000282.1:0-1847 GCA_964435855.1 uncultured Bacteroidales bacterium
GGATTTTATGTAGATGATGTAAGTTATAATCACATTCCTGCAACTTTACCTGCTGTTAATGGTGGAGTTACTTTTGTAAACCAACTTGGCGGAATTGCAGGACAAAGCGCAACAGTAGATGCTACAGTTAGAAACTTAGGGTCAGATGATATTACTTCTTTTGACATTACATATGATTATAATGGTACACCTATTATGGAAAGTGTTGGACCTATTACTTTAGTTTCACTTGATACATATAATCATTCATTCGCTACTCCGGTTACTTTAGCAGTTGGAAGCATGCCTTTAACTGTTACTATATCTAATGTTAATGGAGCTGGACCTGATGCAAATCCTGCTGATGATGCCAAATCTATTACAATCAACCCAGTAGTTCCTGCAACAGGTAAAATTGTTTTTGGAGAAGAAGCTACAGGAACTTGGTGTGGTTGGTGTCCTCGTGGAGCTGTTTATATGGATTATATGGAAACTACATATTCTGGTTTCTGGGCAGGGGTAGCAGTTCATAATGGAGACCCAATGACAGATGCAACTTACGATACTGGAATAGGTGCTTTAATTGGTGGTTATCCTAGTTCACTTGTAGATAGAGGTCCTGAAAATGATCCTTCTACAATGGAACAATCTTTCTTACAAAGGGTAGTTATACCACCATCAGCTTTCATTACTAATGGAGCAACTTATAATTCTACTACTAGAGAGTTAGAAGTTTCTGTTACTTGCGATTTCCAAACAGCAGTTTCAGGTGATTGGAGAATTGGAGTAATATTAACAGAAGATAGTATTACTGGAACTACTTCAGATTATGCACAATCAAATTATTATTCTGGTGGTAGTAGTGGTGTTATGGGAGGCTATGAATTATTGGCTAATCCTGTTCCTGCTGTTGATATGGTATACGACCATGTAGCGAGAACTATAGTACCCACATTTGATGGACTAGTAAGCAGCTTTCCTACAACGATAAATAATGGTGAAATATTTAGCAATTGCTTTAGTTTTACTTTGCCTGTTGCATGGGATGATAGTAAAATGCATATTATAAGCTTTTTACGTAACCCATCCGGAGCTGTGGACAATGCTGGAAATGAAACAATTGCTTCCGCTGTAACTAACGGTTATGTAGATTGTTCAGTTAGGATAGAAGAAGATCTTTCAGGAGAAGATAATTTTAAACTTTTCCCAAATCCAACAAATGGCGTAACTTATATTAATATTATTAATTCCAATAATAGTAAGGTAAATGTACAAATAATGGATATGAGTGGTAAAATTGTTGCTCAAAGGGATTATGATGTTAATGGTACAGTTCAATTACCAATTATAACTGAAGGATTAGATAAAGGAATTTATATTGTAACTCTTACAGTAGGAGATTCTATACAGCAACAAAAATTAGTTGTTCAATAATCATAAAACTTCAGCAATTTTGTATTGAAAGGTGCAAAAAATAAAAAAGGCTGCAATTGCAGCCTTTTTTTATATCTAATTATTTGGTTTTCCAAGAAGTTCAAACATGTTTTTCTTGTATTCTTCAACACCGGGTTGGTCAAAAGGGTTAACACCGAGAAGGTATCCGCTAATTGCACAAGCTTTCTCAAAGAAGTATATTAATTGTCCGATATAAAATTCATTTAACTCAGGAATTTCAATTTTAATATTAGGAACATCTCCTTTTACGTGAGCCATTGAAGTGCCTAATCCTGCCTTTTTGTTTACTTCGTTTAATTGAAGTCCTGAAAGATAATTTAAGTTATCCAGATCGTTCTTATTATTAGGAATAGTAACAATATTATTAGGTTTGTTAATAGTAATAACGGTTTCAAATATATTTCTTGTTCCTT
>CAYTAU010000283.1:0-1841 GCA_964435855.1 uncultured Bacteroidales bacterium
CCGGCATCAAGAGTAGTACTAAATCCTGTACAAAAATCAAGTGTTCCAGTAATACCGGGTGTAGGATTTGCATTTTCTGTAACCGTAGTATTATCTATTCCAGTACATCCATTTGCATCTGTAACTGTAACCGAATAGTTACCTCCTGCAGTAATAATAGTTGTTTGTGTAATATCTGTATTTGACCACGACCATGAATTATAAGCTCCTGCGTCTAGTGTTGTACTGTTTCCTGTACAAAAATCAAGTGTTCCTGTAATACTAGGAACAGGATTTGTGTTTTCAATAACTGTTACATTATCTGTTCCTGTACATCCATTAACATCAGTAACAGTAACAGAATAAATTCCTCCTGTAGTAACGTTTACTGTCTGAGTGCTTCCAACTGGCGACCAATTATAAACAGTATATCCGGCACCTGCATCTATAGTAGTACTGAATCCGGAACAAAAGCTAAGTGCACCAGTAATGTTTGGTATAGGATTAGGATTTACAGTTACATTTAAACATGTTTGGGGACTTGTTGTACATGCGTCTGTCCAAGTAATACAAACTTGACCACCCGGAGCAGTATTCCAAGTTACATTTATTGAAGTTGTATTTTGACCACTTGTAATAGTAGCACCGGCAGGTACTATCCAGTTATATGCTACAGCACCTGCTTGTGCAGGTACAGTATAGGTAACAGCATCACCTTCACATACTGAAGTTGGTCCTGTAATAGCAGGAATGGCAGGAGGAGCCGGGCAACAATCGGTATAAATAGTAACCCTTCCTATATTAGCGTCTTCATACCAAATATCATGCATTTGTTGAGTCGCTAAGTCAAATTGCATACCGCTTCTATAAAGAGTAACAGGAAATCCTTGAATTGTAGTAGCGCATGGACCAGATCCATAGCTATTTACTGTTGCTCTTGAACCATAAACACCAATAATTTCGCCTGCATTTATTGTAATATTTGGTACAGCTATCATGTTATTAGGAACATAATTGTTTTGATAGAAGAGAGAAACGAAAGAATTTGTTACTGCAGTATAAGCAGGTGGTGGACCTGCTGTAAATCGCACAATTTCAACACTTTGGGCAGATGTAGAGCGATCGTCTTCTACATAAATACCGCATATAGTAAAAGTAGTGGGTGCCGTGAAATAATACCCTCTTGTCATTGAAGTGAAAGAAGCTATATCCGGACAAAGAACCATTGGTATCTGTGCTTTTACATACAATGAGGATGATACTAAAATTAATATTAAAGCTATTATTTTATATGATCTTTTCATTATTTTGTTTTTAAAAATCGTTAATTTTCTCTTTTACCATAAAGCTCATCGTGAGCTTTTTGTCTTACTTCTAAAAATTTATCAATTATTAAAGGATTGTCATTAATCCATTTTTCTAATTGAGTATCGTATTCTTGCTTAGAAAGATTTTGTTTTAACGGAAATGAAACCTCTTTAATAAACGGATTAACATAGGCATTATAATTTGTAGGAGCATCAATTGCATCATTAAAAATCGCAATTAATTCAAGAACTTGAGCTTCCTTATTAGGAGTTTCTTCTATATAATCGCTAGGAGGAATTTCTTGCGCATTAGAAATACTGCCCCCAAAGAGACCCAATAATATCAATAAAACCAGATGATTTTTCATAATTTAAATAAGTTTTAAATTTATCTTCAACATGCTTATACGTAATAATTTAATTTTGGTTGCTTAAAATATGAGATTTTAAGTTAATTAATTTCTTTTATTTAATTTTACCTAATAAGGCTAATATTACCTTTTAATACTTCTGTTTCCAAATTCAAAAATGTTACTTGCAGATAATACAAAAATA
>CAYTAU010000284.1:0-1839 GCA_964435855.1 uncultured Bacteroidales bacterium
CGCCCGACATCTACATTTTGTAGTCGGTTGAGTAAAGTGCATACCCACTTAAATTAATTCAAAGTATTAATCAAAATGTTAATAAACAATTTACCAATATACTAAATACACATCATAATATTGAAATAATAATTCCACCATTTCTTTCCATAGTTTTGAATAGTGTTGTCAAAGGTGCTTCTTTTGGAGAAGCTATTTTGGATTTGAGAAATAAGTTCTCTGGAATTAGGAAATTATTTGCTGAATATAATCAACAATTTTATGATTATACTAAGCCATTAAAGGATCAAATAAAAATTGCTAATAGAATATTTTCTGATATTGAAAAAATCGCCAAAAAATTTTCAATTGTTGAAAAAACAAAATATAAAATATGGACTGATTCGTTTGATTTTATTCTTGATTCAGCCTCTAATATTAAGGATTTTAATGTATTAAATAATGCAAACTTAATATCACGTTTAATTAAATTATCAAAAGAAATGTTATATGAATTATTACTTCGTTATAGATATAATTCTCTGTATAAACTGCAAAAGGATTTTTACCAAATCAAGGAATATTCAACTATTTTAATAAAAGCAATTGAACCAACAATAAAAGAATCTAAAAAGATATTTGATAAAGGATATATTTGCATATCTCCTGGGAATCCTTTCCGTGCTGTTCCTGGTTATGAAAAAGATTAAGAATATTACGTATAACCAGGCTCTTGCAGCCGACAGCTTATCGCTGCGCCTGAAGAGCAACGTTCGGCATACGGTGGGAGAAAATTATGGAAAGTTTTTATTAAATGCGGCCTCAATATGCTAAGGGTAGCACAAAAGAAATTTCCAGTGTGTCGTGGATTATTTTTAAAGAATATCAAGCATCGATTGTAACAAATCAGTCAAACCCAAGTTATAATTCTATTAAGGGAAAGTAAGTAATGAGCTTGTCCGATGGTTATAAATTAATTCATGAACATAATACCATAGGGCTATGGCTCTTTATTCTTGGTTTAATTTTCTATGTATATTTGTATCCAGGAATCCCAAAATTTAAACATCCAAGGCTTGCAGTACCTATTTTGGTATCATCATTTTTATTTTTATTGATATTTACGGTATATTTTAAAAATATTATAAATATAAAGACACTATATTGTTTACTTTTTCTCTGTACTATTTTTTCTCTTTTTTCAGTTTATCATATATGGAGTGTCCCTTTCCCAGAAGCATTATCAATTTCAAATATGGAAAAACTTATCCGGGAAGGTAGGTATGCAGATTTTGATAGGATCTACCAGAAAAAACCTTTCTTTATTACAAGCACACCCGGTCGGATTAAATGGGGGAGGCTAAAAATATCAAATTTTATACACCAGGATCCCCCAAAATTTAAGGACGCTTATGTGTACAGTAACCAACTTCTAAAATTGCAGTTGTTTGAAAAAGAAAAAAATGAAAATCTTTTAGAACATGTGCTTATTCTTCTGATGCTTGGAGATACCAAGAGAGCATGGGAAGTCTTCGAAGAAATAAAAGCTACCGATGATAAAGATTTGTATTGTGAGACCCTAAATTTAGAATCACAATTTGATGTACAACAAGGCAAGTTCAAAGAAGCAAGACAAAAAATGCTCTCGGCGATTAACAAATTCGATAGTAATGAGGGCATACAAAAAGCAAAAATATACAATAACTTAGCACGAATGGAAATGATGCTTGGCAATAGCACAAATACGTTACACTATTACAGGAAATCAGTATCTATTGCAAGGAAGCTAAACGATAAAGGATTATTGCATACTATTTACCCGAATCTAATTGATACTCATTTATTAGATGGTTCATATGA
>CAYTAU010000285.1:0-1811 GCA_964435855.1 uncultured Bacteroidales bacterium
GAGTTCCATCAGCTTCTTTCACTTCAAAAACCTGAACGTCTTTTTGGTATTTAGGAACATCCATCTTTTGTTCAAATTGTAAGCCGTATAGATTCGTTGCAAGTTGGAAGGCCCCATCTCTTACATTGTCAGATACAAAATACTGACTCAGGGTTTCTTCATCAAGTGCATATTTTTCTTGTCTTAATTTTTCAGTATAGTACCACCAGTCCCACGATTCCAGTTTGAAATCATTACCTTCTTTTTTGATCATTTGCTGAAGTTCAAGGAGTTCTTGTTTTGCTTTAGCAAGTCCCGGCTCCCATACTTTTATGAGAAAATTTTGAACAGTTTCAGAATTTTTTGCCATATTTTCTTCCAATACAAAGTCTGCATGACTATTATATCCAAGAAGTTGCGCTTTTTCAGCTCTAAGTTTAACAATGCTTTTAATGATATCTTTATTGTCGTTGTCATTGTCATTATTGCCAATCATAGTATAAGCAGTTTGAAGTTTCTGTCTTAATTCACGATTGTCAGCATAGGTTAAAAATGGGAGCATACTGGGTTTTTGAATGGTAAACACCCATTTTCCTTCTTCACCCATAGAAGCTGCCGTTTCTGCAGCTCCTGCAATTACACCCTCTGGAAGACCTGAAAGATCTTCTTCATTATCAATAGTTAGCTTGAAATTATTTATTTCAGCAAGTACATTTTGTCCAAAATTTACGGAAGCAAGCGATAATTTTTCATTAATTGCTTTAAGTTTTTCCTTATCATCAACACTCAGGTTTGCTCCGCCTCTTACAAAATATTTATAAGTTTCTTCAAGTAGCATGGCGTCTTCACCTTCCAAAGCAAGTTCTTCACGATTGTTATATACGACTTTTACTTTAGAAAAAAGATCATCATTCATTCGGATGGCATCGCGATGTGCTGATTGTTTGGGAGATAAAATAGTAGCAACTTCCTGCATTTCAGGACCCGTGAGTGAGCTATTCAAATTTGAAAATATATTTCCTACCTGATCTAATAATTTGCCTCCTCTTTCAAGTGCAACAATTGTGTTTTCGAAAGTGGGCGCATCTGGATTAGATATTATTGCATCAATCTCCTCAAGATGAATTTTCATTGCCTTTTCAGTGGCAGGAACGAAATGTTCAATTTTAATAAGATCAAAAGGAGGAACACCAAAAGGTGTGTTAAATTCGGTTAAGAGAGGATTTTTCATATTATTATCTTTTTCTAAGCTTGTACAAGCTGATATACCAATTAGGAATAACAGCATAAATAGGGATAAGTTTTTCACGTTTATAATATTTATATTAATATTAATATTCAAAAATAGGCACGAATATAATGAAAGTAGATAAATATTTTTTTTTTATATATATGCTATCCAATATCCAACACCATATATAATTCATCAAAGCCGGTATCCAAGATAGATCATAGCATATCCTTCCATAAAATAGTCCTTACCTAACCTGAAATTTATGGGCATTATTTTAACTATAATTTTTTGTCCGGGAGGCATTATCTTAAAACCGCCTCCAAATTTAAAAACAAAGTCAGAACTACGTGTATATTCTGAATATTCCCTTCCAGGGGGATATCCACCTGTGCCAAGTAATCCTTTTTTGGTTTATAGCAGGACCGGCACCCAGTGTCAGAGACAGTCCTCTAAAACGTAAAATATCGAACCAGAAATTGAAGTCAATATTTATGGAATTAAAATACATATCTGGCACGTCTGTTATAAATCTTGCCCCGTAAAATCCAATATTTAATTCAGGATTAAAGCTTAGCCTATCGTATTTGAAAGCTCTTAA
>CAYTAU010000286.1:0-1810 GCA_964435855.1 uncultured Bacteroidales bacterium
ATACGCATATAGGGATGTTTGATGTTCTGCAATGCAGATTAGTCATAGCGTTCGCAGTTTTAAAGGGTGGTGAAATGTGCAAATGCGAGAATGTACGAAATTGAATGAGATCGCGGAACTGCTGATGTCGGCCAGGGCTGATATTGTGGTTAATAAGAATTTTATTGCAGCGGTGGAAGCTATAAATGTTGCCCTTGATGAGATTGCAGAATTTGAACCACGAACAACACTAATGTACACGGATAAAATATTATGCAACTAAGATACTATCAACAAGAAGCGGTTAACGCCTGCTATAAATATTTACGGGATCAAGAGGGTAATCCCTGCATCGTTTTGCCGACCGGATGTCATGCTATTGACCATCCAATATTGATGCATGATGGCACGGTCAAGAAAGTACAGGACGTTATTGCTGGGGATCAGGTCATGGGCGATGATTCTACACCAAGAAATGTAGAAGTACTTTGCCGTGGAAATGAGGCAATGTATCTAATTACTCCAAACAAAGGAAATTCCTTTGTCGTAAATGAAAGCCATGTTCTCTCATTAGTCAGTACTAACGAGGGCAAGCGATATCCATCCTGTCAATTAGGCGGTGAGATTACAAATATAGCCGTGAAAGATTATTTATGCAAAAGCAAGTCATGGCGACACCTGCGAAAACTTTATCATGTCGGTATTGTTTTTTCAGTAAACTATGATTTGCCAGTGCCGCCATACATTGTCGGTTTACTGCTTGGTGACGGCTATCTGGCAGAAGGCGTATCGCTGACATCAGCCGACGAAGAATTAGGCGATGAGTTTATTCGCTATGCTGAATCGATAGGCTGCGCTATTGCTATTAAAGAGGATAGCATAAGGATTCCTCAATATAAAATCATAGCAAAAGCTGGCAGCTATAATCATGCTTTGGATATCTTTGAGGAACTTGGCTTACTTGGTCATCGAGCCGAAACCAAGTTTATACCGCAACAATATCTTAGATCCGGACGTGAGAGCCGATTGCAGCTTATGGCTGGTCTAATAGATTCTGATGGTTATTGGAGCGGCAAAGGCTTTGATTATGTCACAAAGTCACAGCAACTATCTGATGACATAACGTTCCTTGTACGGTCTCTTGGTTTCCATGCAAGATGTGTTGAGAAATATTCCAGTTGTCAAACAGGTGCCGGAGGATGGTATTATCGTATTAACATTTACGGAGATTGCAATCTTGTGCCCTGTAGGCGTAAACGTCATTTGAATATCCCTAAGCGAAAGCAGAAAAAAAATGTACTTCGAACAGGTTTTACAGTTGAACGATTGCCAGCAGGCAATTATTACGGCTTCATTTTAGATGGCAATCATTTATATGTTGACGGTAACTTCCTTGTTCATCACAACAGTGGGAAAACCCCCGTCATGGCGACAATATGCAATGACTTCACAAAGTGGAAATTGCGGGTGGTGGTGCTCGCGCATGTTAAAGAGTTGTTAGAACAAACAGCGTCAACACTAAAAGTCATGACGAAGAATGTAGAGATCGGGATTTACTCGGCGGGCCTGAAAAGCAGAGATTTAGAGCAACCGATAATAGTCGCGGGAATCCAAAGCGTATATCAAAAAGCGTTTGAATTTGGAAAAATCGATCTTGTGATAATCGACGAATGCCACCTGATCCCAACGTCTGGTGATGGAAGGTATCGCGAATTTCTGAAAGACTTGAAAATAGCAAACCCCGATGTAAAGCTGGTTGGCCTGACAGCGACACCATACAGAATGTCTAGCGGTATGGTGTGTGGGCCTGATAATATTCTCAACGAAATTT
>CAYTAU010000287.1:0-1809 GCA_964435855.1 uncultured Bacteroidales bacterium
GAACGGGTAAATATGAATAAAGCATTTCCCTTTTTATCAATTCCCATACATACCATACTCCATTTTTTATTTTGTTGACTCCATCTATTTGTTTGATTAATATCAATCATTCTTATACCTTGCGTGTATGAGTTGTATTTATTTTTTAGAGTATCCCAATTCTGATGTTCAAGATCAATTATTTGAATTTCCGGAACTGTTTTATCTTTCCGATTAAAAGAAATAATTGCTTTGTCTTTACTCAATTTGCTATTATTAATAAAACCATAATTTTTCATATAGCCCATATTTGTTCGGTAATCTTCCATAAACATTCCTGCATTTATTACTGCTAATAATTTTTTTTCTTTTGCCCATCCTTTAGCAGTTTTAAGGCTATACACCTTAGTTTCTTTAGCACTCATTAAATTAAAATTGTAATATTTTGGACTAATTTTTAGTATTGTAATTTTGGAATTTCCAAATTCAGACTTTATTTTAGAATCCATTTCAATAAAATACAATCCTTTATCTATTTCTGTCCAAGTGTTATATTTATTTGTGTTAATTGGAGACTCTTTTATTTTCTGAGAATTTATTGTGTCTTTTATTTTTTGTACCTCACTAAGCTTAATTACTTGGTTTTCCAAATCCTCCTTTACTAAAGAATCCGGTTCATTAGCACATCCTGATAATGCAAATGCAAAATATAATATTGCTGTTCCAAAAAATAATTCTTTTAATTTCATCTGTTTATAATTTATTTCATACTAAATAAATATTACTGGTATTTTAAATCTATACTGGTATATCTTATAATTGTTATTCTGTCTCCTTTATTTATATATGGAAATATTATATCCATATCAGAGTCTGATAATGCAATGCAGCCAAATGTCCAATTTCCCCAACCTTCTTCTGTTACATCGTTTCCTTTTTTCCCACTTCCACCTCCATGAATTTCAATTAAGCTCCCTGTTTTTCCATTTTTTAAATCTTGTTTGTTAGGATAATTAATTAAATATGCTTTATGGAAAATTGTATGCTTTTTATCTTTTTTTTCTTGTACCCGATACAAACCCTCGGGAGTGCATCCATCTCCTTCATAATATTTATCATCAAAAGGATTTCCCCCAAGTTCAATAAAATATTTAGAATGAACTTTTCCCGAATCTATCAGGTAAAGAGTGTATTCCGATTTATTAATTATTATTGCTTTTTTATTTTTTCGTGCCGATTGAGTAAGTGTGGAATCTATCCAAGTGTTAAATTTTTTTAAATTTTTAAAAGATAATCTATAACGATAATCATGCCTTATACACTTTTTTTTATATTTTGTAGTATCTACATATAAATCATACTTGGACGTTTTTGTTGTATCATTTACTGAACTTGTTTGCACAACTTTGGTTTCCAAATTTTCTTGTTGATGTTCCTGAGAACCAATAGTTGAACATCCAAATCCAAAGAAAATACTTAATGTAATAATTAATGATTTCATAGTTTTATATTTAATTTTCATTATAACGTGTTTTATATTAATTACTCAGTTTTTTTACCAATCAAATTTTAAACCGAGTGAAAAAACGTATGGTGTTTTAAAACCACTAATATTTAAACAAATAGAATAAATAACAACATCATCGGGTAAATACAAAATATAAAAAGGAAATTCTACGCCATTATTAACTGGATCCTTTAATGTATTTTCATATTCAAGTTGATATTCATGTAATTTTTTGTAAGATATTGTAGTACAAGTTGAAGTACTCGGATTGTTTTCATCTGCTAAAAGTAAAAGTGTACCTGCAATAACATAATTAGGGCTTT
>CAYTAU010000288.1:0-1808 GCA_964435855.1 uncultured Bacteroidales bacterium
TTAAATATTTATTTAGAACAGAGTTCTGAAATAGGCTCATATATTTTTATCTTTTTTTTCAAAGTTACCCCAAATCCCGCAAGTTTGCAACTTGTGGTCTCTGCTTTTTCAATTAACCACCAGTTGCAAACTGGTGGCAGTTGGGGGCAGCAGTTATTTTCTATCTAATTTAATAATATCTTCATCCTCCATGATAATAAAGTATAATTGAAAAAATTCGACTAATGGTAATATCCATATTTTAGTTTCGTTTTCATATTTGTATTGGATATAACAATCAAGAGTCTGCTCATGAATATTAACCATAGATGTCAAATTAAAAATAATGTTCTTATTGTTATGATGTTTTAATTTATTATTAAACTCTCGCAATACCTTAAGATGCTTATACTTATTTTCTACACGTGATTTGTCAAATTTTCCATTTTTATCAACAAAAATTCCCTCAATAATTGAGTAAATGTCTTTGATTATGCTTTTAATTAATGGAATTGATTCATTAAATATTTTTGCAGTCTCATTTGAAATCCAAGAAGCATCTTCTGGATATTTAATTTTTGAGATAAATTTTATTCTATCTTTTTGAAACTGTATTTCATAGAGGTTTCCAATTCTACCTATGACATTTTCAATGTCTTCGTATAAATAAGCAGAGTTATTTAAATCATAGATGTTTAAATTCTTTGTCATTTATGTCATAATGGTTTATTTCTATATACCCCAAATCCCGCAAGTTTGCAACTTGTGGTCTCTGCTTTTTCAATTAACCACCAGTTGCAAACTGGCGGCAGTTGGGGATTATTGCACAATAAATTTTTGAGTATTTGTTTTATAATTATAAAAATATTGTCCTGAAGGATAGGATGATATATCTAATTTAATTCTATTAAATGCACCTCCAATCTTCTTTGTTTCTATTATTTGCCCAAATGAATTATAAATCTGTAAATTTTCAATTTCTGATTGGTCAAGATTATATTTTAAATAAATAATAGTATTTGCAGGATTAGGGTAAGGTAAATATTCACATGCTTCCGATTTCAAAGACCTTGCCGAAGCGATACTGCCAGGTAATGAATACACATCTGTTTCATAATCAGAGTTTGGATAGTCTACGTATTTAAAAACGCTAAATCGAACATCATTATTTATAGTTTTATATGCATAACTAGAATATGCATTTCCAAAATTTTGCATTTCGGTTTCATTCTCGTTATACAATTTAAGTAAATATCCAGAATTATTTAAAGTATCGCCAAACACACAAGTAAATTCAATTAAATCATCTGAATTAAACAAATGGTCTGAAATATTTCCTATTCCAAAACATTTATAGCCACTTGGTGGCGTTATCGTTACTGTTTTATAATAAGAGTAATCCTCATTATAAAAAATGAATTGGTTACCATTTACTGGACTTGCTGAAAAATATAAAGTTTTCAAATGTGTATTAGTGAAATAATAGAGGTTATCACTAAAAGTATTTTCAAGAGTTATCTGAGCATTTAGATTTGAGACAATCACTGTCACAATAAATAAAAATATTGATTTTTTCATAGTTATTTTTTTTAAAAATTTGTTTATTCTATTTTTCTGTTCACGATTTATTCAATAATTACGGCTGTCTCTTTAATAGTTGCTAACATTCACTAAAATGCGTAGTGTTTTTTATTTCTATTATAGCTTACACATTGTTATTTATTTGTAAATTACTTATCAATAGAACAAATGTATGCTAAAATATTAATTAATAAAAAAATATTTGGTAATTTAAATTATTATCTTTAATTTTGAGAAATACAAGAATA
>CAYTAU010000289.1:0-1780 GCA_964435855.1 uncultured Bacteroidales bacterium
TGCCAATTGCAGCGGCAGTAAATTACTACAAAATGGCTTGGGTTTATCTTAGTTACAGACTTAGTTTTATTTGAAGCACTGTTAGGAAACTACGTTTATCGGATTAATATTTTTTACTCCACAATAAACTTTCCTTTAAACAACTTGTTGCCTTTTATTTCCACAAAATATATTCCGGATTTGTATTCCGAAACATCAATAGATTGTTTTGCTTTGCTTATAATAATGCTTTGAGATATTTCTTTTCCTGTTATATCGGTTATTAATAATTCATATTCTTTGTTGTCTGAGTTCTCAAACTCAATATTTATTATGTTGCTTGTTGGATTGGGATAAATTGTTAATGGTAAATAATTATTAATCTCAAAAATTCCCTCTTCAACAAATGCTGAATTGTCCTTTTGATTAGAAAATGAGGTGTGTGTTAATTTTGCACCACTACAATCATCTCTAACTACACCTACCATATAATAAAGCACAGTTGTAATATTGATATCGTTATATGTATGAACCATACCAACTACAGTATCGTATAATGCTAAATTGTTAGCAGATGTTCCACGATAAATATAATATGATGGAGGAATATAACTTCCGTCCTCAACTTCGTATTCTTCCCAGTTTAATGACATGGTAGAACCTACGTTTGATAAAGTCAGGTTTATGGTTTTATGATATACACTACTATCAATTTCTGACTGTACACCACAAGTATCTAAAACTGTAATTTTATAAAAATCGCTGTGTGCCATAGGGTCTGAAGCATAATCAATAAATTCATGTGGGTCGTTTGCAGAAACTACTCCTATTGCTGAATACACTCCTGATGTTATTGCTTTTTGAATTATATAACTTTCTGTACCCACGCTACTGTTTCCTTCCCAAATAATTTTATTTTTTTCTAATGCTGTATCAACTGTAACTAAACATAGTTGTTGGTTTTGATAAGGATTTTGAACAAATACCTCTACATCATCACTACTTGTACATCCAAGTTGGTCGGTAGCTATTACCGTGTAATTAGTAGTTACTACAGGATTTGCATTTGGATTTTCAATACCTGTATTATCTAAACCTACTGAAGGACTCCAATTATATGTAAAAGCACCTGACTCTGTTACATGATTACTGCTTCCTGCTCCCAACAGAGCTATACTTCCACTGTTACAAATTCCTACATCTACTCCTGCATTTGTAATTATTTCAATTACTTTTAGTTCTGCATTATCACTTTCCATACTTTGACACAGATTGCTAACGTCACAAGTATATATACCCTCATCAGCAACTAAGGCTAAGAAAATTGTATAACTGCTATCTGTAGCACCTGAAATATCTGTTCCATTTTTTTTCCATTGATATAAATATGGAGCTGTTCCGGTTGCTATAACAGAAAAGCTCAAACTATCGTTAAGACAAATATTTTGAGTATTTGGTTGCGTAGTAATACCAACAGTAACAGGCTCGTTTATAACTTCCGTATTCCAGTATGTTGTTGACAAAATAACACTATTTGAATAAGATCTGATACATCGAACATCCTGATAACTAGACTTTCCTCCACTGTATTGAGGACCTGGCGTTTGACCAGGGAAAATTAATTCTTGTCTCCAGGCAGCCCCTAAATTGTCCTCTGTAGAACTCCAGAAATTGTAACTGGTATCAAGTCCGCCTACAAGATTTGCCTGTTGCATTAAATAATTTAATTCATTTTTTGCCGGTAAATACCAATCGGTATAACCATGTACTGAAAGAGTGTCACTAACACTTGCAGCTGTTG
>CAYTAU010000290.1:0-1776 GCA_964435855.1 uncultured Bacteroidales bacterium
ACTCAACTTTCGCAAGTATGATAAAATATTGAAAATCAAGAAGAAAGCAGCATAATAATTTTGTCAAGTCACTGAATATCAGTAACTTTGTTTTGCAAAACAAACAAAAACAATTATGCTGCAAAACAAAAATACAACAATAGTTTCAGAAGTAAAAGATTTTTTTACTTCAAGTGAAAAAGCAATAAATACAATTTTGACAATATTAAGTTCTTTGACATTATCAGAAAAGCAAAATGGACTGCTTAGTAGAAGCAATAATGAGTTTACCAACATCAATAAATTACTCTTGGTTTTGATGTTTCCGTTCTTTGAAGTAAAGGATGCATGGCATTTTAGCAAGTCGTCATTATATCCAATTATGAGCTGTGGAAAGGATATTTTCTATCGACTTTTGAACGACAGCACTATTTCATGGCGAAAGATATCTTATAAATTATCGATTCAAATGATTTGTAAAACACGATCTAAGAGCAGTGAAATTGAGGGAAAGCAGACGCGTTGTCTGATTATTGATGATACAGATTTACCAAAAACAGGCAGACAAATAGAGTTTATTGGCAAAGTGTTTTCGCACGTAACCAGCCAAAGTATCTTGGCATTTAAAGGTTTGTTTATGGGTTACCATGACGGTAAAAGTTTCTTTGCTTTAGACTTTTCGCTTCATGGAGAGAAAGGTAAAAACGAGAAAAAGCCGTTTGGATTGACAAAGAAGCAATTGAAAGACCGATTTTCAAAACGACGTGACAAAAATTCGGAAGGGATTAAACGAAAAAAAGAGTATTTTACAACTAAAATTCAAAGCATGATAGAGATGATAAAAACAGCCATCATCAATGGTGTACGATTTGATTACGTGCTAGTTGATAGTTGGTTTACCTGTTTTGAGTTGGTTAACTTTATTAAAAAACGTCGCATAGGATGTCATCTTTTAGGTATGGCAAAAATGGGAAAAACAAGATATTCCTTAAATGACAAAATGCTTACAGCTAAAGAGATTATTGATTTGCAACGAAGAAAGAAAAAAGTGAAACATTCTAAGCTGCTTTGTTGTTATTATAGCGAAGTTTTAGTTGATTTTAAAGGAATTCAGGTGAAATTATTTTTCAGTAAAGCCTCTCGCAAAGGTAGATGGTATCTACTTTTAAGTACTGATTTAGAACTAAATTTTGAGCAAGCTTACAAGATTTATTCAACACGTTGGTCTATAGAAGTTTTCTTCAAAGAAAGCAAGCAATATCTTGGACTTGGCAAATGTCAATCTCAAGATTTTGATGCCCAAATTGCTAGCACAACAGCATCAATGATTCAGTACAATTTGCTCTCGGTTGCTAAAAGGTTTACAGATTATGAATCATTGGGAGAATTGTTCCGAAATACAAAAGCCGAAACAATTCAGCTTACTGTAGCAGAACACATTTGGCAAATAATCGTAGAAATACTGGCTTCTTTGGCTGAATTGTTTGAAATCGACACGGAATTGTTAATGGAAAACTTAATATCTGATAATGAGAAACTTATAAAATTGTCAAAATATATAACCCTATTGCAGGCAGGGTAAACAAGAGCTTGCGAAAGTTAAGATAATAATATTCAAAATACTGCTTGTCATATATATATTATAATTTTGCTAATTATATTATTTATTATAAACCAAAAAGGACAAATAGCAACCTAGCTTCTTCTTTATTTAATTTGGACATTAAAACATGCGTATAGATAAATTTCAGAAATCATTTTTAGCCATATTTTTTTTCGTTATGTCGGGAAGTATTT
>CAYTAU010000291.1:0-1754 GCA_964435855.1 uncultured Bacteroidales bacterium
GGACACTGAGCGCTGCCGATCCCGGCTGCCATGTTCATGTGCGTTCTCCTGCTGGCTGTGTGCCCAGGGCATGGCGAATCTCTTCTGCCCGCTCTGCACTGCACAGCCAGTTGCGAAAGCGTGGGTTCCAGATCGCCCGGCCTTTGCAGACGCCAGTCAGCTGCTCGGCCGCGGGGGTGCCGGGTTGGGCAAGGAAGGCAATTCGCCCGTCAGGGAGAACGCGCTCGGAAATGCCCTCGATCACTGTAACGAGCGCGCTTGCTTTGGCACCGGTCTTTGTACGCGTCGGGCTTGGTTCCATCTCCTCCGCATCCGTGGCGCTCTGATCGGCCGGCTCTGGTTGGGAATCGGCCACTGGTGGCTGCTCTTCGAGTGGCGCGCAGTCCTGACCTTCTGGGGGAACCGTCGCGGCTCCGGGCACGGTTTCCAACTTCGTTTCGAGTTCGGGCTCTGGTTCGGTCGCCACCTTCGCTGCTTGAATCTCCGGGCGGGGCGTAGATGCGACCGCGCGGTTCGGCATGTCATTAATCCCGAAACGCCGTCGCCAGGCATAGTCGGGTTGCACGTGCTGAGAGGCCAGTTGCATCCCAACGGCGCGAAGTTGTCCAACGCTAAGCCCTGTGAGAAAGCCAGTCGCATCGGAGAAACTGACGTCCTCGATCCATCGCTCATGGAAGTTATCAACCTTTACGATGCGCGTGCCGGTACCGATGCGCATGCGATCGATCTTGCATGTCGGAGGGACGATCACCCACCCTTCAACGCGGCGGAACGCCGCCGAATGCTGGTGCGCCTCGAGCCATAGCTCCAGCAGCCGCGCAGCGCGGTCGGCCTGTGCGACCGGGTTGGGTATTTCGGTGGGTTGCCGCCTGTTCGGATACCAGACGCACCATTCGTTGTGCTCGTTCTTGGAGATGCGACCGCTGAAGTTCTTGGTCTCGAGCACGGCGATCCGCTTCAGGACGCGGTTCAGCAGGAGGTGGTCAAACTGCACGTAACCGTTCAAACCGTCAGGTAGCCTGAGGTCGTGGATCACCGCCACACGTTCAGAATGGCCATAGATGCGGTCAAGGATGTGGGCGGTTTCGCGCTCGCCCTCTGCTCCTTTTCGTATCGTATAGAGTTCCGCCTCGATGGCGCGGCGCTGGTCGGCGGTGATCTCTCCCTTCAGCAGTGATTCCAGTACTTCGATATTACCGGAACGTCCGTCACTGGCCTTGAGGATCATCCACCGCCCCCTGCGCTTGGTCAGTGAGCTTGGGCCGTGGGTTGCGAAGCTGATGCGGTCTGCTGTGGCAGTCGGGCCTGAGCTTCGAGGATCAGCTTGCGGAAGGCATCGAGGACTGCGATCGAGGTGATCTTCCCAATGTCGGTCGAGCCGTAGGTGCCTCCCAGAGCGCCAACGCCGAGCCCCAGCAGAAGTCCGCCCCCGATCACGCCAACGTCCTTCTTGCGCGCGGAGCCGGTCGCCACGGCCTCCTGAAGGCCCGTATCGACATCGATCAGCGAGAGGAGCACCTGGCTTTCGAGGGTCTTGGTCTTGAGGCCGACCGCGCTCCCGAAGGCACCGCCGATGCCGCCGCCGCTTTCACGGCTCTTGGCATCCGAATAGAGCACCTGCGCGCTGATGAGGTAGTCGGCCTTCACCAGTGACTGGGACGGTGCCGCGCCGGTCATGGCGCGCTCACGCTCGAGCGCGCCCATCGCCGCGCCGCGATCGGCAACGCGGAAGCAGTTGGAGCGTGCAGCCATGA
>CAYTAU010000292.1:0-1673 GCA_964435855.1 uncultured Bacteroidales bacterium
TGAATAAAGACCGTATAAGTTCTTCTCTTTTCACTTTACACTCAACACTCAACACTTAGAACTTAACACTTAACATAAATTTAGAAGGCTTACTTCAAGCTATCCCCTTCAAGCTCCTCAGCCTTCTCAATCATCTTCTCAGCATCATTTTTATTACTGTCGATAATGCTTGTTTCGAGATCTTCCTGTTGAGATTTTAGGAGATCAAAGTTCTTTAATGTGCCAGACCAATTGACAATAAAAAAAGTGCCAATTATGGTAATTATTAAAATTATGAGGGTAAAATTCCTCGGGCCGTTTGCCTTCCTTGCTTCAAAATATGCCGCTGTTGCAAGAACGATGGAAAGGATCGCAACAATATCTGACATTACACAATTATTAATTGAAAGGATACCAGCAAATGATATTCCTATGAGTACCAGGCTGAATACCGCCAGTCCGAATCCGTGATTTGATCTTTTCTTTTCCATTTTTCCATTTTTATTGGAGGAATAACCGACAATCCCGAAAAATATAAAATCTCTGATTTTATTAATTTTTCGAGCCTGCCTGCCGGACAGGCAGGGATCCTCGAATTTTTAAAGAAGCATAGCGTCTAAGAAATTCAGGACTAGTACCCAGCTACGATCCTCAAAACATCCTTTTCAATACTCTTTACCGGTGTTTCAATAATCCTTCCCAATTCAATTCCAGCTCTAAAAATAATGAGAGTGGGAACTTTTTCTATATTCAGGCTTGCAACCGGAGTTCCTTTTGCTTCTTTATTGGAATCTACTCCGAATAGTTTGATATTGTTGAGGTCAATGCCCGCTTCGGATAAGACTTTCAGCATTCGTGGTACTTCTCTCTGACTGTCGCTGCACCAGCTACCCAAAACAATAGTATATTGAAAATCAGAGTTAAGTCCTTTTATTAAGGAATCAATTATTGTTTGCTCCGCTTGATAGGTTTCGAATTCTGCTAAATAATATTCACTAAAAATCGATTCTGTAATCCCAAACATATTTAATTCACCAACAAGAATATCCATTTGCCTTTTTTCATCAAGAATAATTTTATTCAAATCCTGACTGAATCCAGATTGGAAAAAATGTATCAATAATACTATGCTTATGAATCTAATCATAGATGTATTTTAGTGGCAATTTACAATGAATTTCTTAATCCTTAAGGCTTTCCAGAAGGATTTCGAGAATTTTCTTGGCGGCGACGGATACGGATGTCCCGGGACCGAAAATGGCAACAACACCTGCTTTGTATAGAAAATCATAATCTTGTGCAGGAATTACGCCTCCTGCAATTACCATAATATCTTCCCGTCCTGCTTTCTTAAGCTCTTCAATTACCTTTGGAACAAGAGTCTTATGACCAGCTGCAAGACTTGAAACACCTAGTATATGCACGTCGTTTTCTATGGCTTGACGGGCAGCTTCTTCGGGTGTTTGAAAGAGGGGTCCGATATCCACATCAAATCCAATATCGGCATAACCAGTGGAGACAACTTTAGCACCGCGATCGTGCCCATCCTGACCCATCTTGGCAATCATTATCCGCGGTTGCCTGCCTTCCAGTTTTGCAAATTCATTAGATAATTCGCGGGCTCTTATAAAATTGGTGTCTTTTAACGATTCAGAGGAATAAATTCCTGAAATGGAATGAATAACCGCTTTATA
>CAYTAU010000293.1:0-1654 GCA_964435855.1 uncultured Bacteroidales bacterium
TCTTCGTATTTGTATTTATCACTCATACTGTGTTTTTTTATGCGCCCTAACGGTTAGTATATGAAAAGTAAGCGATTTAGAAGCACAAAATTTTCAACTTACAAGAAAGTTCAAATGGGCTACAACCATTGATATTACTACTATCTCGCTTATTTTTTATATACATTGTTGTGCGTTCGTACTTTATAAATTTTCAAATAATTGTTTCGTAAATTCAATCGCTCCTTTTTTGTTTAGATGATGCTCATCTTTCCTATACGTATCAGGACAATCCCAATCACTATAGTCTAAGAAAGGAATATTTGAAAACTTCTCTATATAGATTTTGTAAAAGTAATTTGTGTCATAATAATAATCCTTATTGTACATTGGCATATAAAGAAACAAAAGCTCAATATTATTCTTTTGACAAGTTTTGACTATCTTATCCAAATAAGAATAGTTAATATAATTGCCAACTTCCAACCATTGACGATTAGGATATGGTTCTTTGTTTCTGTCAAAAAAACCCTCATTAACCTTATAGCCCCCAAAATCTGATAATTCAAATGGGAGGTTTGATGTTAAATTTTGAAACAAAGTAAGTAATATATCCATTTTGTAATTCGAATAGATATTCCATTCTTCTTTTGAAAAATAAGGTGAATACAAGGGGATAAAATGTGTCATTTCATTTTTTTGAAAATATTTACTATCTGTGTTTTTTTGAATATCTGTAGGTGCAAATTCAAGAAATAATGTATCAATTTGAGGGTTGTCGTTTATTAGTTTCTTCAGCTTTAAATAGCTAAACATATACCTCTCAGAGCTACTTGCTAAATTAATCGCTGAATTATACTCATCTGTATTTATACCTCGTTCAATATGAGATGCTCCCATAAATACAATATGTTTTTCCTCTGACAATTTCCAAGAGATAGTGTTAATGTAAAAAAAACGAACCGATAAAAAGGCTATAAAAATTAAGATTAGAATACTGTTAAATAGAATTGTCTTTGTTATAAATTCTTTCATTTGAAACCTAAAATTGAAAATAAATAAATTGTTGTTTGTCTCCCATAAATATAATTATTGCAATAATTATTGAATAATACATAGCATATCTTATGGGTTTTTTCCACTCAAAACCTAATTTAGCAATTGCATATTGTTCATTTCTACCTAACCATTCAACAATAACAAATATGGAAATTAAAATCAGTGTAGTTAAAGCAGTTCTCATTCCTGTAAAATGAGGGATTGAAAACAATGATTTTGAAAATATTGTAGACAAATACGTCCAAGCGTGTTCAATATTTTCTGCTCTAAAAAATATCCAAGCCAAAACAGTTAAACTAAATGTAATTCCGATTTGACAAAATTCTTTAAACGTTGGGAAATATTTTCCTTGTGCAACTGTATCTGTATTAGACCTATTTTTATTTAGTAAAAGTAATGGCATAAAATACAATGCGTTCAACACTCCCCACACTATAAATGTCCAATTAGCACCGTGCCAAAAACCACTAACAATAAATATTGCAAATGTATTTCTAACCTTCATCCAAGTTCCACCACGACTACCACCTAATGGAATGTACAAATAATCTCGAAACCAAGTTGATAATGAAATATGCCAACGTCTCCAAAATTCAGCAATGTCTCTTGAAAAATA
>CAYTAU010000294.1:0-1652 GCA_964435855.1 uncultured Bacteroidales bacterium
TTGAACCGGATAAACAAAACAGATCATCTGATTTCATTTATGAACCAGATCCGATCAAGATGTTGGATACTCTTTGTCCAAGACATATAAATATTAAAGTGTGGAGAATATTATTAGAATCTTATGCATCTGAAATGGGCGCACGAATGACCGCAATGGAATATGCTACAGAAAATGCAAATAATCTCATTAATGAATTGACAATGGAATATAATAAAGCACGGCAGGAAAAAATTACGGGAGAGATATTAGAAATAGTCAGCGGGAGCGAAGCGCTGAGAAGTTCTTAATACTTTAGAACCGCCGTATAAAAAAATCGAACCACGAATTACACGAATTGCACTAATTATTATAAAAATATTCCACACAGATATTGGAATCACGTGGATAAAAATATACTAAAATTGCTTATAAATTGATTTTTGATTCGTGATAATTCGTGAAATTAGTGAATAAGAATTTTTTAATAAATCCAATTTTATAATAGGAACAAATAAATGAAACAAGGAGAAATTGTACAAATAATCGGAGCAGTTATCGACGTTCGATTTGGCGACAATGAATTACCAGAAATTTTAAACGCACTGGAAATTAAACGTGAAGATGATTCCCGGCTCATTCTTGAAATTCAGCAGCATCTTGGTGAAGGAACCGTACGTTGTGTGGCAATGGATTCAACCGACGGTCTGGTAAGAGGAATGAAAGTAGTTGACACCGGAAAATCCATCACCATGCCAGTTGGTCCCGAAACACTGGGGCGAATGTTCAACCTGGTCGGGGAGCCGATTGATGAACAGGGAGCTGTGAATGCACTGAGATATGACCCAATACACAAAGAACCGCTAAAATTTGAAGACCTCAAAATCTCAAGTGAAATTTTTGAAACTGGAATAAAGGTTATTGATTTGTTAGAGCCTTATTCAAAGGGAGGAAAAACTGGACTTTTTGGCGGCGCTGGAGTAGGAAAAACAGTCGTGATCATGGAACTCATTCATAACATCGCTAAGGAACACGGTGGCTATTCAGTGGTTGCCGGAGTTGGTGAGCGTACGCGCGAAGGTAACGATCTCTGGTTGGAAATGAAGGAGTCCGGTGTTATTGATAAAACCAGCATGGTTTATGGACAAATGAACGAACCTCCAGGCGCACGATTACGAGTTGGTCTTTCCGCTCTAACGGTTGCTGAATATTTCCGTGAGGACGAAGGCAGAGACGTTCTTTTATTTATTGATAATATTTTTCGCTTTACGCAGGCTGGTTCAGAGGTATCTGCATTATTAGGACGAATGCCATCAGCAGTGGGTTATCAGCCGACTTTAGCCACTGAAATGGGGACATTACAAGAAAGAATTACTTCAACCCGAAACGGATCAATTACCTCGGTGCAAGCAATTTACGTCCCTGCTGATGATTTGACTGACCCGGCGCCAGCAACTACTTTCGGGCATTTAGACGCAACCACAGTTTTATCAAGAAAATTAACGGAGCTGGGAATTTATCCGTCAGTCGATCCGCTGGAATCAACTTCAATTTTACTTGATCCTAAAATTGTTGGAGATGAACATTACAATACAGCCACAGCAGTCAAAGAAATTTTGCAAAAATATAAAGAACTTCAGGACATAATTAATATTCTGGGAATGGAAGAGCTC
>CAYTAU010000295.1:0-1650 GCA_964435855.1 uncultured Bacteroidales bacterium
TTCCTGAAAATAAATCCACGTTGTCTGAAAATAATATGACATTTCCTGAAAATAATATGACATTTCTTGAAAATAAACCCACATTAACTGAAATGAAAACGTGATTAACTGAAATGAAACCCACGTTAACTGAAATTCGCCATTAAAACATTCCTGTGAAAACAGGAATCCATTTAAATCTAAAATTATAAATGGGAGTTTTCTCCTTTTTTTATTACCTTTACATTTGTTAAAATTAAAGTGATGAAAAATGAAAAAAATGAAAAACGGTTTAATAGCACTATTGTTTTTATTGCCTTTTATAGGGTTTTCTCAAATAAAGACAAGAGAGATAACAGTTACTGAAGTTAACAAACCAATAATTTATGATAGTACTTATTATTTTGGAGCCAAAAGTTTAGAAAAAGAAGAATTGAAAAAATTTATTGGACAGAAAATATTTACTTTACCATTTTCCAAAACATCAAGAAGACAAGAATATTTTAGTTTTTCAAAAAATTATAATATGTTACCTGAATATGATGAAGATGCATTTATTCCGGATAGTAGTTTTGCAAATCAGTATTTAACAATTTTGGATGCTGAAGCACAACTTGGTTACAATAATTTTCGATTGAAATTATTATATAATACTGATACTATATATTATATAACCCAATTTGAATTTGATAGAGGGAATTTGCCATTTATATTGCCAGCATTTTTTGAAAAAAGCAAGAGTTATTACTTAAATAAAAAATTTATTTCTAAACAAGCATTTTTAACAACAGATATTAATTCTGGTGAAAGAATATCCATATCTAAAAATGAGGAATTTGAATGTGTTGATATATCAATAATTGATATTAAAAAGAAATACCAAGCATTTGTTCCGTCCTCATTTTTTTATATCCCTTTATTAGTGTTTCGAAATAATAAAAATAATGAAATAATTGTAAATTTTTTTAAAGGAAGGAGCTTGCTTGCGAAAAATAATATTAATGATTATTATCCATATAATATTAAACCTAAAATATTTGATTTTCATTCTGAAAAAGAATATGAATTATCTTTAATAAGTAAACTGGAACAAGAAAATTTAAAACAAGAAAAAATTAAATTAAAGGAAGCTAAACAACAAGACATTATAAATAAATACGGTAATTACTTTGGGAAACTTATTAACAATAATAAGGTGTCTGTAGGAATGACTAAAGAAATGTGTAAAATTTCTTGGGGATATCCATTTTCAATAAATGAAACAATTACAGAAAATACTAAAATAGAAATTTGGCAATATAATTATAAAACATTTTTATATTTTGAAAACAATAAATTAAAAATAATCAATCAATAGCACTATGGAAAAGGGAACTCACGGACATCGAGAAGCAAGTTTTGAAGATTTAAATTATGATGGACAAGCAAAATCAATAAATGGTCAAATTAGGACAATTGAGAAATCAATTATTGCTCATCTTAGAAGAGCTAATGATGAAAGTAGAAACGTAACAGTAAAACGTAACTCCCTTATTGATCAAATAAATAGAATGATTAGCCGGATAAGATAACCAAATAAGCGGAGTTTGTAACTCTCCAATATCGCAAGTCTGTGACCCCTAATTCATCCCCGTATCAATAACAATAAACTCCACACGGCGGTTTATTGAA
>CAYTAU010000296.1:0-1648 GCA_964435855.1 uncultured Bacteroidales bacterium
GTTGTTGGCCCCTCACACAGGCAATTACTTGTCCTAAGCGCCATCGGTGGCGCGGTAATCCTTCTTTTGGCAGACACGGTCGCTCGACTGGCATTCAGCCCCACTGAAATTCCGGTAGGCAGCGTCATGGCGATTGTTGGAGCACCGGTGTTCTTTTTCTTGCTTGGGCAAACTCTGTGATTTGGATCCCACCACAGAATATGAATAACATTATTGTCGCGGATTCCAATCAATCGCCAGCGTCCCTTAAGTGGAATGGACAATAGTTCATCTACGTTTGACATATCTAAGAATTGCAACCTGGCATTGGCTTCCTTTGACATTGAATTGATTGGGATAGCATGGCAATGTGGGTGTTTGATCAATTCAAATGCAGTTACAGCTTCCCAATGCTGTAGCTTCTCAATTAATTCACGGATGGTCTTTTCATCTTTGATTGAGGAAACAAATCCATAAGGTCCATCCATATCAATGAGGTCTAACCGCCAAATGACTCTATCTTTTAAAAAAGTATCAGGGTTATCCCTTATTCGTGCATCTTTCGCGGAACCTTTTGGCAAGTATCTCTTCGCGGTAGCAGGTTGCGTATTCTTCTTTTTAGCCATTTATGCGTTCGGAGGTATTGAAGAATAGTACTCAGCAATACTTTCCAGTGAAATTGTTGTATCACACCGTGCACCCGTTGGGATACCTACGCGAGCATTTCTCCAAGGATCTTCCAAATGGGTAAGATCACTCAACCATTGCGAGGATTTATCACCATAGTACTGCAGAACCCCATCAACAGTCTCTCTTTGTGTTGTGCTAAGTAAACTTGACTCGCCGCCCTCGATGGATTCAACAAGAAATTGTCCTTTGTGTACTGCAAAAAGTTCCGGGACCACTGGTCCGTGTGCCCATGCTTCAATCGGTTCTTCAAACAAGGATTGGTCATCCCACACCAATGACCACGCCTGAGAGTAGTACACAAGCTTTTGAAGCTTCACGGCAGAGACTTGTTGCAACTTATCAATGATATAAGCGGCAACGTCTAAGACGCTTACAAGTTTTTCTTTCATTTTCATCTCCCTTTCTTAATCACTCTACACCAACAAGTTACAATAATAATAATAAACTTCAAAGGGTTTACGAGGAATATTTAGGAATATTTGTGCAAATTGAATTACACGACCTTTGAAAATGAACACGCATTAGGTTCATCGGAGAAAATGGTTTGATTCAATTTAAGCTACTTGTCCTTGTCATCTGAATCCAAACCTGTCCTGCCCCAGTTGAATTTGGAATATTGGGATCGTACATTCAGACACACACCACAGGAGGACGACGATACATAGAAAGCGTTGATCAGGTCATTCTTCCTTATGTCATACCAGCGAAGGCTGGTATCCATTCCATCACCATTCCGTCACATCATAAAACCCTTACCCACTAAGCGTTTCCGCCAATTATGTGACGATGTGACGATTTTCCTTGAGCCCCCCCCCTGACCCTTCACACTCCGACAAAAACCCAAACAGCCCGAATGGCGTTCCATCCGGGCTGTTTCGCAAAAGCTAAGGCTTTATGATTATTTCACCAGCGCCATCTTGCGGAAGACCTTCCTGTCACCCGCCTGCAAGCGATAGAGATAAATTCCACTGCTCAAGCC
>CAYTAU010000297.1:0-1638 GCA_964435855.1 uncultured Bacteroidales bacterium
AAGAGTCTATGGGATTATATTGTAGAATAGCTTTCTTTCTTATGATTGCTTGATCACCTAAATCACCTTTATTAACAAGAGTAATCAGAATCTGCTCAGGTTTGATCATCTGTGTTACGGATTCTAACCATTTCAAACTCTGTTCCTCAGGAGCCGTTGGATCTGTTACAAGTAGCACAATGCGGGCTTTTTCTATCTGCTGGTAGCTTCGCTCAATACCAATGGTCTCAATCTGATCATCAGTATGACGTAAGCCTGCCGTGTCGATAAACCTGAAGAGAATTCCCTGAATCTGAATCCTGTCTTCAATAACATCACGTGTAGTGCCGGCAATAGCCGAAACAATGGCTTTGTCGTCTTTCAATAAAGCGTTTAGTAAGGTGGATTTACCAACATTGGTTTCTCCAACAATAGCTACCGGAACGCCTTCTTTAATGGCATTACCTAAAACGAAACTGCCGGTGAGCTTCCTGACTGTCTGGTGAATGTCGAGGACGAGAGTTTTTAAATGACTGCGATCAGCAAATTCAACATCTTCTTCGGCAAAATCTAACTCTAACTCAATCAAGGAAACAAATTCTAATAACTGGTTCCTGAGAATCTGTATCTCCCTCGAGAAACCTCCTCGCATTTGATCCATGGCAACCTGCTGGGCAGCACGACTGGAGGATGCTATAAGATCGGAAACAGCTTCAGCCTGAGTTAAATCCATCTTGCCATTCATATATGCTCTCTGAGTGAATTCACCCGGACCAGCCATACTGGCACCTTACCTAATCAATAATTGGAGAATGCTCTGCTGGATATATACGGAACCATGACAGGATATTTCAACCATGTCTTCTCCTGTGTACGAATTAGGTGCTTTGAAAATCGTTAGTAAAACCTCATCAATATTTTCGTCACCATCAACAATTCGCCCAAAATGCACGTGCCATGGGGGGTAATTCTGTATTGACGTGGGGACTCGCATTTCCTTTGATGATTTCGCGATGCCAATTGGAGACGCGAGGTCTCGCGCCTCTACGGTGTTTTTTTTGAAGATTTTTTCTGTGATTGATAAGGCCTCCGAACCGGAAAGCCTTATTATTGCAATCGCCCCGCTTCCCGATGGTGTTGATATTGCTGCTATTGTAGTCATTTTATTTATTTTAACCCCCAACCTACATTACGTACCCCGCAATCCGTACAAATATACCATTTTCCCGTCTTCGCTTTCCCTCACGAAATTGTTTTATTATCTTCGAACACTCAAATTTTATTGTTAATACAGATAAAGAAAAAATAAGCCATGTCAGTTTTAGTTAACAAAAACTCAAAAATTCTCGTTCAGGGATTTACCGGTAAGGAAGGAACTTTTCATGCTACCCAGATGATTGAATATGGAACTAATGTTGTTGGTGGTGTTACGCCAGGAAAAGGAGGGATGACCCACCTCGATCGTCCGGTATTTAATACAGTTACCGAAGCAGTAGAAAAAACCGGTGCTGACGTGTCAATTATCTTTGTGCCTCCTGCTTTTGCAGCAGATGCTATCATGGAAGCAGCAGATGCAGGTATAAAAACAATTATTTGTGTCTCAGAAGGAATACCTACCGGAGATATGGTTAAGGTTAAAAGCTATCTTCAATGTAAGGA
>CAYTAU010000298.1:0-1633 GCA_964435855.1 uncultured Bacteroidales bacterium
CCTTAAATCCGCAAGTTATTAACAAAAAAAGCTGCAAAACATTATTAATAAATGTTTTGCAGCTAAGGTATTTTCACCTAAATTGGTGTTGTAAAAACAATTACCAATATGAAGATACTACAAAGTTCGCCAATATCCTCATTTGGAGGAATAAATTTTGTCCTTGAGGCATTTAACAATCTTAAACTAAATACTTTTATAAATAATAGTTTTCCCAAGCTAGCAAATCAAAGCAAGTACTCATGGAAAGACATTTTGTACAGTTACTGGTCTGTTTTTTTTTGCGGAGGGGATTGTGCCGAAGATTTATCTGACAATTTGGGATATTTTCTTAATTCTAACCCTAATATTCAAGTGCCAAGTCCTGATAGGATTCTAGAAAGACTAAAGACATTGGCTTTGCCAGGTAATTCTTACCAAACTTCCAGAGGAAATACAACACATCATTTTAGCATTAATAAACCTTTAAACCAAATTAACTTAAAGCTTTTGAAAAAGCTATCACTTATTCAAGATAAAGATAATGTTTTAGATTACGATAATACCTTAATATTCGCAGACAAGGCAGATGCTGCAAATACATATAAAAAGAGATATGGTTATTGTCCAGGGGTTGGGATAATTGGCAAAAACATTGTCTATGTTGAAAATCGTAATGGGAACAGTAATCCAGAAACATTACAGAAAGATACTTTGCAAAGAATGTTTAATTCTTTGAGGTCAAATAATATTCATATTGGAGTATTCAGAGCAGATGGGGCATCATATACTCTATCAACCATAACAGAAATCGAAGACAATGTTGATAAATTCTATATCAGGGGGAGAATGTCTGCTTCCCTTACTGAAGCAATTAACAAAGTTGAAAAATGGACTGAAGTTATTATTGATGATAGAAAATTATATCGCAGCTCTATATTGTTTACACCTTTTGAAAAAATTGCTAAAAGAAGCAAACAGGAAAATCTTTTAAAACAATACAGATTAGTTATTACCAAAGAAGCAAGAGATGACGGACAAATTAACTTATTTACAGGTGAAGCATTTAATTATAGAGTTATTCTAACTAATGATTATAATAAATCTGATGATGAAATAGTATTCTTTTATAATCAAAGAGGAGCTGTAGAAAGAGAATTTGATATATTAAAAAATGACTTTGGATGGAATCATATGCCATTTTCAAAACTTGAATACAATACTGTTTTTTTAATTATAGCAGCTATGTGTCGAAATTTATATCAGTATATAATAACTCGTTTTTCTAAAATCTATAAAAATTTAAAATCTTCATTTAGAATTAAAAAATTCATCTTTAGATTTATCTGTATTCCTGCAAAATGGGTAAAATCTGCTAGAGGATATAAGTTAAGAATATATGGCACGATTGCTTTTAAAACCTAATCTAAAGTTAAAATGAAGAAAATACATATTCTATTAAACTGAAAAATTATCAGGAGGAAGTCTTGTACTCATAAAGTTTATTTTGAGCAAAAAACACATCTAAATAATAAAATTTATATGAATATTTTAATAATTCTATCAACCATAATTGAAAATAACACTTAAGGCAAAAAAATTCTATAAAAATATACTCATTTCTTTAGACCTGCGGATTTAAGGCACAGACTTG
>CAYTAU010000299.1:0-1616 GCA_964435855.1 uncultured Bacteroidales bacterium
AGGCGGTGTCAAACCAAGGGCCATTTGAAAAAGGTCTATGTCTCTCATAATGAAACCCTAAATATCATTCTTGCTATCAGTAAATCAAGGGTTACCCACTTGAAATAGCGAGGAACCATAAATATTAATTCAATAACAAATAATTATGATAAAAAGAATAATTTTAAAATTATTAATGGCGTTTGAGAAACAAATAATGATGTTTTCAGTCAAATGGATTAAAATGAATAGAAATAAATATTATTCTGAACAAATCTTTATGGATGAGGGAGTGCTGCCAATATTGGATCACTATTATCAACCAATGATTAATCCTAAAAAACATTTAACCAAATCATTAAGAGAAGACAGAGATATACTAGGTATTGATTTTAATGTAAAAGAGCAACTATATTTATTATCGAAATTCAATTTTAATATAGAGCTTTTAGAGTTTCCAATCGAAAAAGGGAAAGACATTGAATTTTATTATAATAACGGTGCATATGAATCTGGCGATGCAGAATATCTGTATAATATAGTTAGGCATTTTAAATCTAACCGAATAATTGAGATTGGAAGTGGAAATTCAACTTTAATGGTAAGAAATGCAATTGCAAAAAACAAAATGGAGAGTTCAAATTACAATTGTAATCATATTTGTATCGAACCTTTCGAGATTCCATGGCTTAAAGAAATTGGGGTTGAATTAATTAGAGAAAAAGTTGAATCTACTGATAAGTCTATTTTTCAAAAATTGACCTCAAATGATATACTATTCATTGACTCGTCACATATTATTAGGCCACAAGGAGATGTGCTTTTTGAGTATTTAGAATTATTGCCTACTTTAAATTCAGGCGTTGTAATCCATGTGCATGATATTTTTACACCAAAAGATTATTTGGATGATTGGGTATACAAAAATCACCTTTTATGGAATGAACAATATTTATTAGAAGCTTTTATGACTTTTAATTCTGAATTTAAAATTATTGGAGCATTGAATTATCTGTCACATAATTATCAAAAGGAATTTGCGGAAAAATGCCCAATTTTCGCAAAACAGCAAGGTCGAGAGCCTGGAGCATTTTGGATGATAAAAAAATAACAACCGCTAACATGCACTATAGCAAATAATTTGCTCCGCAAATTACATTGCCATATTGCCACCGTTAGGCACAATTAAAATATGATATTATGAGTACAAAAAAGTTAAGTTTTAAGAAATATGCTGGAAATCCTGAACAAGCTTTTGTTCTTGTATTCGATTTAGAAGGTTTCTCAAAATTCTTTAGCCAACCAGATGTATATTATTATGTTGCTAAGTATCTAAATAAAACTTTTTAGGCTATGGAAATACTGATTGAAGGGGGTGAAGCATTTTGGTATAAAACCAAAGAACGCAAAGAGAAGTACGGGAAAATAAATCCTTTTAAGAAACCAGTTCATGTAAAATTTATTGGAGATGGTGCTCTTTATGTTTTAACTTTTTAAAAACGTTAATTTTTCTCACGTTTTTTTTAAATTATGCGACCATACCTAATTCAGCCATAACAATCGAAACAGCCTTGTTAACCTGAATAAAGGGTAGAGTAGAGAGCAGGTCTCTGAAGCTTTAGGTTCGGCTTATCTGT
>CAYTAU010000300.1:0-1615 GCA_964435855.1 uncultured Bacteroidales bacterium
AAAAATAATATTATTTTTTATAATAGGATAGTTTTATGCAATTTAAATTTAATTTTTGTGTGTAAGCTGTGTTTATATAGGGATTAGCGCATTTGTTGTGATCTTTTCATAAATTTTTTATCTTTTATTTTGCTATTTAAAAAACACAATTTAAGCACAACAAGCTTTTTTATCTAAAAAAGGCAACTATTTCATTTTTTTTTCGTCTGTAAATTATAAAGACATAATAATAGAAAATTAGTCATACAATAATTAGATGTATATAATTTTTTTAATTAGTTTTACATTATGAAAAAATATATATTATTAATTATATATGCCTTATTTACTGTTACAATATTATACTCACAAGAAATATGCGATAACGGAATAGATGATGACGGAGACGGTTTAATTGATTTAAACGATACATTAGATTGTGTTTGCAATGGCTCTTCTTCTTCAACAGTTCCTTCTTTAATTCCAAACCCGTCTTTTGAAGATTACTCATGTTGCCCTTCAAGTTGGTCTCAATTAAATTGTGCTGATACATGGATACAAGCATCTGGTGCAACAAGCGATTATTTAAATACATGTAATTATACAGGTAATGCACCTTTGCCATTTCCAGATGGAAATGCTGGAGCAGCAATGATTTTTACAGATAGTTGGACAGAATATATTGGAGCCTGTTTACTTCAACCAATGTTGGCAGGCGATGATTATCAAATTACTTTTTATTTAGGTTTTAAGTATTTAACAGGAAGCGTTGCAAACTGTTCAAGCACTACTGTCTTGCCTCCAATAGAATTTACAATTTTTGGAACAACTTCTTGTACTCATCTTCCATTTACTGGCTCATCAAATTGCCCTGTTGGTCAGGGAAGTTGGGTTGCTCTGGGAAGCGTACTTGTAGATCCAATGGCGATTCAGGGAACATGGGGTACTTTTACTATAAATTTTACGCCAACTTTTGATGTTAATGCAATTGTAATGGGAGCACCTTGTACATTTCCAGCAGGAGGTTTATACGATAATACCGGTACTTGTTATCCTTTTATATTTATTGATGGTTTAACTTTAAATGCAACCACATTTTTTGGATTAACATTAACTGAAAGCGGACATTATTGCACTAACGATTGGACATTAACTGTTGTCCCAGATACTACTGGAACAATTCAATGGTATTACGATGGCATAGCTTTAGTGGGAGAAACAAACACTACTTTAGATATTTCAGGTAATGGATATCCTATGGGAGATTATCAGGCAGTATTTTCTTATGGAACAGAATGTGTAGTTGGAGAGATATCAATTGATTATACACCACCTGTGGCATCAGCATCAAATGATACAACTTTATGTGACGGAGGTTCTGCAACAATATCTGCAAGTGGAGGAACAACATATAATTGGGATAATGGTATAGGAGCAGGAGCAAGTCATACTGTTAGTCCTACCATAACCACCACTTATAATGTTACAGTCTATGATGCAAATGGCTGCACGGATACTGAGAGTGTGACTGTTTCAGTAGATCCTTCACCCGTAGCTAATGCAGGCACAGGAGGTACTTTCTGCAGCGATAATTATACATTTACAGCAGTTGCAAGTGTTGGAACAGGAACATGGA
>CAYTAU010000301.1:0-1594 GCA_964435855.1 uncultured Bacteroidales bacterium
GTAATGTTTTCAAGTACTACAATGGAGTCGTCAACCACCATACCAATGGCTATGGAAAGCGATGAAAGTGTAATTATATTAATTGTATTACCCGAAATAAACATATATATAAATGCAGAGATTAAAGAAATTGGGATTGAAAGTGCTACAATTAAAGTCGATCTCCAACGCCCTAAGAATAACATCACAATAATAACAACAAACAATAATGCATAAAGTATGGTTTCGGTAAGATTACTTATAGAAGCCTGCGTATTCGTTGATGTATCCATCAAGGTTTCAATTTTAATATCGGGCGGTAATGTCTTTTCTATTTTTTTTAATTTTTCTTTAATTTTGTTTGCTACCGTAACTGTATTGGCATCAGAAGTTTTTTGCACCATTATTCTGACAGTTTTATTCCCGTTAGCCCTTTCGTACAATTTAATTTCTTTTAAACTGTCTTGCACAGTGGCAACATCTCTTAAATAAACAGGATGGCCATTTTCATTACTGATAATAAGATTTTTTATAACGCCACTATTTTCGAACTCACCTTCAAGTCGAAGGGGAATATCTGATTTGCCCATTTCAAGATTACCTGATGGTAAATTGACATTATTAGTAGCCAATACCTGACCAATTTGTTCAACAGACAGGTGATATGCATCCAGTTTTCTGGGGTCCACATTAATATTGATTGCCCGTATAGGAGCACCAATCATAAATACGCTACCGACCCCGTCAATTCGATTTAGAGGTTGAACTACTTTATCATCTAATATATCGTTAATCCCAACATAACTTTCATCTGCAGAAGCTGTCATTACCATAACAGGTATCATACTTGTACTTAGCCGAAAAATAACTGGATCATCAACATCGTCTGGCAACGATTTACCAGACAGACTTACCGCATCTCTTACTTCGTTGGTTGCATTATCCAAATCAGTACCCCATTCAAATTCCAAAGTAATAACTGATGTATTATCTTTAGAAGTAGAACTCATCTTTTTAAGATTGGTGAGTGTTCCCATTCCATCTTCCAAAATTTTTGTAATATTCTGCTCTACATCTTCGGCATTAGCTCCCGGATAAAAGGTCATAATTGAAATATAGGGAGGGTCCATTTTAGGAAAAAAATCAACGGGTAAATTAAGATAGGAATAGATCCCAAAAATTACCACCCCGAGAAATATCATAACCACACTTACCGGTTTTTTAACTGCTGTGCTATATATACTCATAATATGTTTATTTACAGATTAATAATGAAACTCACCGCCGCAGAGAAGTTGGTATCAATTGGAAATTATTTTCTTATCGCCGCAAGCAGTGGGGAATATAACCCAAGAGATCCCTCGACTAAGCTCGGGATCAGTTCGACTAAATAATTTTGCTTCACAAAATTAAAGTCTCACTGATTTAATGATAGTAATCGGGGTTTGGTTCTGTAATTTGTTTTGTCCTGAAACTACGATCTCATCGCCTACTTTAATACCTTCTACAATCTCAGTTTGATCATCAAAAATACGGCCTGTTTTAACCGGCTTTTTTACAGCAATATTATTTTCGTTTACAAACAAATACATATCGTCTGTTCCTGTTTGTTTTA
>CAYTAU010000302.1:0-1589 GCA_964435855.1 uncultured Bacteroidales bacterium
TTTCAGGCGGAACACCACTTTATTCATATATTTGGGATAATGGATATATATCAGAAGATATTCAAGGTGTAACAGAAGGAACTTATTATTTTACAGTGACGGATATAAATAATTGTGAGTTAGTTGATTCTGCCATTATTGAGTCTGATAAAAAGTATATTGAAATACACAATGCATTTACACCAAATGCTGATGGTAAAAATGATACATGGACAATCAAATATATAGAAACTTATGAAGATTGTCAAGTAGATATTTTTAATCAATGGGGAATGATAATTTTTAGCTCTCAGGGATATTTGGAAAAATGGAATGGAAAACGTGATAATACTGGTAATGAGTTGCCGGCAGCAACATATTATTATATAATTGATTTAAAAGATGGAAATAAACCTTACACAGGTTCAGTCTCAATTATTAAGTAAACTTTTAAGATAATTATTAAAATATATATTATGAAAAAAATATTATTTATATCAATTTCTTTATTAATATTTTCCACGATTTATGGACAACAAATTGTACCATATAGTCAATACATGGAAAATAAATATGCTTTAAATCCTGCTGTTGCAGGTAGTTTGCCTTATAATCCAATAGCGATGTCGTATAAAAGACTATGGTCGGGAATTGATGATGCTCCATCGTTTCAAATGATTAATTCACATTTGTCAATATCTGATAGAGTTGGAATAGGAGGTAAAATATTTAATATTACTTATGGACAATATTCTAAAATGGGACTTGAAGCAACTTATGCTTATCACATTCCTATAGGAGCTTCAGGAGATAAATTATCAATTGGTTTGTCAGGTATATTATATCAATATGCATTGGATAAATCAGCATTAAATCTTGAAGACCCTGATGATGAGGCAATAATTTTTGGCTCAGAAAAACTTATTGTTCCTGATGCAAATTTTGGAGTATATTATTATGGAAGTAATCATTATGCAGGTATTGCTGTACAACAACTATTAGGAAGAAAAGTAAATCTTATGAATGAAGATTATCTTGAACAAAGACAAGTTAGACATTATTTTCTTCATGGAGGATATATTTATGATGTTAATGCAAATTTTTCTCTTGAACCATCACTATTAGTTAAAGCAATTGAAGCAGGAATTCTTCAGGTTGATATAAATGTTAAAGGAACTTATAAACAACTAGTTTGGCTTGGCGTATCATATAGAACACAGGAAGCTGTTGCTATTATGATGGGATTTAGAAAAGATAGAATATTATTTGGATATGCCTACGATATAGCTATTTCTGACATTAGAAAATATAATGTTGGAACACATGAAATTTTATTTATGTTTAAATTTAACAGGTCAAAACCAAAACTGTAAAACTTTACTGATAATTTTTATAGCTGTCAGAAGACAGCTTTTTTTTTAATTTTAATAAAATGAATATATTAATCCTTGGTTCAGGTGGTAGAGAACATGCTTTTGCATGGAAAATATCACAAAGCGAAAAAATTGATAATTTATATATAGCTCCCGGTAATGCAGGAACAGAAAAAATAGGTAAAAACATTGATTTAAACCTAACAAACTTTGAAAATATTAAACAGTTTGTGATTA
>CAYTAU010000303.1:0-1573 GCA_964435855.1 uncultured Bacteroidales bacterium
TTCCGAATACAAGTTTTCCAAATCCATTGTTAAAAGACCCTGTGGGTGGAATTAAGCAGAACAGACAATATTTTGACCGTTTATTTGGCGATAATAAATATTTAGATAGAACAAATGTGAAAATTCATAGAAGACAAGCACGAAAAGGAACACATAGCTCCTTTGTGCAACTTGCCGACGATGGTTCTGTTAATCCACAAGATGTAATTAAAATTAATGGTAGTACCTATAAAGTTGGTATTACTGTATCTGTAAATTACGAAGCTTTAAGAAAAGAACTTATATCAAAAGGTATTGACGTAAATGTTTCACAAGGCTTTGGTTGGTAAATTAAAAATTAAAAATATGATGAGAAAAATAATATTATTTACAGTTCTAATATTTGTTGTAACTACAACAATATTTGGGCAAACACCAGTAAAGAAGAAACCTACTATTATGTGTGTTCCTGACAGAAATTGGTGTTTCGGAAAAGGATATAAAATAACTTTTAAAGATGAAACAAGAGGTGTTTCAAAAGAAAATCCAGATTATAGAAAAGCATTGGATTACGATACCGAATTGAAAGAAGTTTTGGCACAAATATCACAAATGTTTAACGAAAGAGGTTATACTTTGAAAAACCTTGAAACACAACTTAATAAAGTTGAAGAAAAACGAGCAAGAGCTGCAACAGCAGGGGCATATCGCGGAAAAGAAGTTGCTTCAAATCCTTATAACGATTTAATGCAACAAGCTAAGGCAGATATTTTAATAAATGTAAAATGGAAAGTAAACACAATCGGACCAGCACGCTCAGTAACAATAACTTTAACAGCAATTGACGCATATACTGGCGATGAAATAGCTCCTGTAACAGGAACTGGTCAGCAAAAAACTACTCCTGAATTATCTATTTTATTGCAATCTGCTGTTTTATCAATAATTGAGCCTTTACAAACTCAAATGCAAACCTATTTTGATGATTTATTTGCGAATGGCAGAAAAATTAATCTCAATATTATGGCTTGGGATGATATAAATCTTGAAGATGAGGAATGTAATGGCAAACCATTGTATGACTTAATTACCGAATGGATGGAAGACAATACGAAAAATGGAGCATTTACTGAAGACATAGCCAATGAGACAGAAATAAATTATGTTGAAACTCGCATTGATTTTTTCATAGAACAAAGAGGGAAAATGCGAGCATCTGATGCTAAAAAATTCGGAAAAGTTTTTGAGAAATATTTAGAAACTATTTGTGCTGATTATAATATTTCTATAAAACAGTCTGGTCTTGGAGAAGTAACTTTATATATTGGATTAAAAGAATAACAATTAAAATGTAAAATTATGAAATTAAAATATCTTATAATATTAATAGTATGCTCATTCGTATTGAGTATATCAAGTTTTGGTCAATCAAAAGAGCAAGGTAATAGTGGTGATATTGCTTTAAAAATAATTATACCAAAACAAGACGAAAACAACCTTGACCAATATGTTCAAGGTTCGTTACATAAAAGATTAACTCGAATGGCTGTAAATTATGGTTTTGGTAGCGAAGCAATAGAACCTCGTTTTATAT
>CAYTAU010000304.1:0-1572 GCA_964435855.1 uncultured Bacteroidales bacterium
TTCCGAATACAAGTTTTCCAAATCCATTGTTAAAAGACCCTGTGGGTGGAATTAAACAGAATAGACAATATTTTGACCGTTTATTTGGCGACAATAAATATTTAGACAAAACAAATGTGCAAATTCATAGAAAGCAAGCACGAAAAGGTACACATAGCTCCTTTGTGCAACTTGCCGACGACGGTTCAGTTAATCCGCAAGATGTAATTAAAATTAATGGCAGCACCTATAAAGTTGGTATTACTGTATCTGTAAATTATGAGGCTTTAAGAAAAGAACTTATATCAAATGGTATTGAAGTAAATGTTTCACAAGGCTTTGGTTGGTAAACTTAAATTTAAAATATGATGAAAAAAATAATATTATTTACAGTTCTAATATTTGTTGTAACTACAACAATATTTGGGCAAACACCAGTAAAAAAGAAACCTACAATTATGTGTGTTCCTGACAGAAACTGGTGTTTTGCAAAAGGATATAAGATAACTTTTAAAGATGAAACAAGGGGTGTTTCAAAAGAAAATCCAGATTATAGAAAAGCTTTGGATTACGATCCCGAACTAAAAGAAGTATTGGCTCAAATATCACAAATGTTTAACGAGAGAGGTTATACATTGAAAAATATTGAAACACAACTTAATAAAGTTGAGGAGAAACGAGCAAGAGCAGCAACAGCAGGGGCATATCGAGGAAAAGAAGTTGCTTCAAATCCTTATAACGATTTAATGCAACAAGCTAAGGCAGATATTTTAATAAATGTAAAATGGAAAGTAAACACAATCGGACCAGCACGCTCAGTAACAATAACTTTAACAGCAATTGACGCATATACTGGCGATGAAATAGCTCCTGTAACAGGAACTGGTCAGCAAAAAACTACTCCTGAATTATCTATTTTATTACAGTCTGCTATTTTATCTATAATTGAACCTTTACAAACTCAAATGCAAACCTATTTTGATGATTTATTTGCGAATGGTAGAAAGATTAATCTCAATATTATGGCTTGGGATGATATAAATCTTGAAGATGAAGAATGTAATGGTAAATCTTTATATGATTTAATCACTGAATGGATGGAAGATAATACAAAAAACGGAGCATTCACCGAAGATATAGCCAACGAAACAGAAATAAATTATGTTGAAACTCGCATTGATTTTTTCATAGAACAAAGAGGGAAAATGCGGGCATCTGATGCTAAGAAATTCGGAAAAGTTTTTGAAAAATATTTAGAAACTACTTGTGCTGATTTTAATATCTCGACAAAACAATCGGGACTTGGCGAAGTAACTTTATATATTGGATTAAAAGAATAATAATTAAAATTTAGAATTATGAAATTAAAATATCTTATAATATTGATAGTATGCTCATCTGTATTGAGCATATCAAGTTTTGGTCAAACAAAAGAGCAAGGTAATAGTGGCGATATTGCTTTAAAAATAATTATACCAAAACAAGATGAAAACAACCTTGACCAATATGTTCAAGGTTCGTTACATAAAAGATTAACCCGAATGGCTGTAAATTATGGTTTTGGTAGCGAAGCAATAGAACCTCGTTTTATAT
>CAYTAU010000305.1:0-1570 GCA_964435855.1 uncultured Bacteroidales bacterium
AAAAGGGAAAGAAACCCAAGTGGGAAATCAGTAATGGAGTTTTAACGGTTGTTCCTGGAAAAGGGATAATTAAAACCAGGAGGGCATTTGCTGACTGCCAATTGCATATTGAGTGGAGAGCGCCTGCAAAAGTAAAAGGAGATGGACAGGGTAGGGGTAATTCTGGTATTTTCTTTATGGGGCGTTATGAAATTCAAGTACTGGATAGTTATAATAATCGTACCTATTCTAATGGCCAGGCAGGTTCTGTTTACAAAGATTATGCTCCTCTGGTAAATGCTTGTAAAGCTCCCGGAGAATGGCAAATCTATGACATCGTTTTTACAGCGCCGAAATTCGAAAAGGATGGAACTTTACTGAAAGAAGCAAGATTTACGGTATTCCATAATGGTGTTTTGATCCACAATAATGTTAAAGTTACCGGAACAACTGATTATATTGGAATTCATAAATATACAGCACACGAAGAAAGATTAGCTCTGAGCCTTCAGGATCATGGTAATCCTGTAAGCTTCAGAAATATCTGGATTAGAGAGCTATAGTTGGTGTGCTGGTTTGCTGGTGTGCTGGTGTGCTGGTGTGCTGGTGTGCTGAACACTCACCACTCCTTTAAACAACTTTCTCATTTTCTTTGTCCCAGAATACTTTCCGGTCTTCTTTATAAGATATGGTTGCCATGTGAGCAGCTATAGCTTCTTGAAAACCTTGGTCTATATTACAACTTGGCATTATGGTTTTACCGGTATCCAGACTTTCTCTGATTGCAGAAATCCATTCTTTTACATGCAGGTGAGTTGTATCAACACGCTTTCCCGAACGATATGTGTATAGCAATCCTCTTGCGGCAAAATATTGCTCAGTAGGACTGGTTACAGCATCAACATTATTTCTACCCGGGATGTAGGTATAAATAGGGAGATCTGTGTTTAAACTGCCATTGTCAATCTTTTCTTTGTATTTAGTAGATTCACGGTCAGCAAAAACCTGCAATGTATTTCCAAGCTCCAAATATCCATCATGACCCATTATCATTTTCCCCCTTTTCATATCGCTTGCTAGTGAAGCGGAATATAAAAGTGTAAGGTCTCTTTCAGGATATTCCATACTCACCTGAAATACATCAGGAACATCTCTAACTTCATCAATGTAGTGACCTGCTGCTTTATCTTTGTAAAAATACACTCCTCCGGAGGAAACTACCGATGCAGGAATACCCAAATCCAATATCTGGTTGATCCCATCAAATTCATGCGTCAATAAATCACCGGAAAGGCCTGAGCCATAATCCCACCAGCATCTCCAACGGAAAAATCGTTCTAAACTGAAAGGACGCTTAACTTCACAGGGCTCTTCAAACTGCTTCCAGTCAATAGTTTTTTCATTACCCTCTGGATGAATACTGTAAACCCATGCACCATTAGCAGAATTACGGTTGGTACATACTTCAATTAAATTGACTTTTCCAATAGCACCTTTATTAACTGCTTCTCTTGCTTTAAAATAACTCTCTGTTTGCCGACCCTGATGTCCCAATTGAAAGACGATACCTGTTTCCTTAACAACCTTCCTT
>CAYTAU010000306.1:0-1561 GCA_964435855.1 uncultured Bacteroidales bacterium
TGTAAAAGACCGGTGATTCCCCATTCCTTTACGTCCTTTCCCAGTCGTTTAGCCAGAGCGCACATAATAGACTCTGTAACAAGTATTTGCCTTATATTATCCTCATTTTGGATATTAGCCTGAACGGAAGCAAACACTTCTTTTCTATTCATCCGAGTTCTCATGATATTTCTTTTCCCCCTTCTAATAATATAGCACGCAGATATTGTCCAGTGGAAGAGTCCTTGTTCTGCGCTATTTCTTCAGGTATGCCAGTGGCTATAATATAGCCGCCTTCATCTCCGGCACCTGGTCCGAGGTCAATGATCCAGTCAGCGTTTTTTATTACATCAAGATGATGCTCAATAACAATTACAGTGTTGCCATAATCTACCAATCGTTGTAGTACTTGCAGAAGACAATCAACATCATAAAAGGAAAGTCCAGTAGTTGGCTCATCTAGTATGTATAGAGTTTTACCTGTAGAGCGACGGGATAGTTCCGTTGCTAATTTTACCCGCTGCGCCTCACCACCGGAAAGCGTAGAAGATGGTTGTCCCAAACAGAGATATCCTAGCCCAACATCCTGTAGTGTTTCCAGGTTTCTTTTTATGGTTGGAAAATGAGAGAAGAATAGAAGAGCTTCATCCACAGTCATATCAAGGACTTCAGCAATATTCTTACCTTTGAAACAAATCTCTAATGCCTCGCGGTTGTATCTTTTTCCTTTGCACAGCTCGCATGGAACAGTGACATTTGGAAGGAACTGCATTTCAATCTGGACATAACCAACTCCCTGACATGCCTCACAGCGGCCTCCTTTTACGTTGAAGGAAAACCGCCCTGGAGCATATCCGCGCATCTTGGCTTCGGGAACGGAAGCAAAAAGTTCACGAATAGGGGTAAATGTCCCAGTGTATGTTGCCGGATTGCTTCTGGGAGTGCGGCCTATTGATGATTGATCAATGAGAATTACTTTATCAATATTCTCAATGCCGATAATGCCATCACTTTTACCTGGTCTGTCTTTTGCTCGATATAGGATACTGGCCAAGCTCTTATATAATACTTGATTAATAAGAGAGCTTTTGCCACTACCGGAAACTCCAGTGACACACACGAATTTACTAAGAGGAATATGGACAGTAATACCTTTTAAATTGTTTTCTCGAGCTCCCTTAATTATCAGTTCTGTTCCAGAACCAGTGCGCCGCTGTTTTGAGTACTCTATTTGTCTTGTCCCACGAAGGTATTCACCGGTTATCGATCCTTGCTGAGTCATTATATCTTGTATGCTACCAGCGGCAACAATCTCACCTCCCTTCTTTCCAGCACCTGGTCCCATGTCAATAATATAATCAGCAGCTCGCATCATAGCTTCATCATGTTCTACAATGATTAAAGTATTGTCCAAGTCTCTCAGGTGTTTTAATGTGGTTATGAGCTTTATGTTGTCAGAAGGATGTAGCCCGACGGTAGGTTCGTCGCAGATATAGAGAACACCAGTGAGACCACTGCCAATTTGGGTTGCCAGGTGAATCCTTTGCGTTTCACCGCTGCTCAGTGTGGATGACGAGCGGTC
>CAYTAU010000307.1:0-1534 GCA_964435855.1 uncultured Bacteroidales bacterium
GAAAATATAAATAAAGAAAATGATATTAAATTGGAGATATTTTTTGAGGATAGCAAAGGTACAGCTAAAGACGGCCTGGCGGCCTTCAACAAATTAAAAATGGAAGGCATCAAATATTATATAACATCATTGACGATAGTATCTTTAGCTATAGCTCCTTTATGTAATCAAAATAATTTTATTCAATTTGCATTAAGTGTAGATCCTCTTATAGCTGAACAAAATAAAAATTTAATATGTCTTTATTATAACTTAGCTGATGAAATGAAATTGATTTCAAAATTATTAGCGTTTAAAAAAGCAAAAAATGTTGCATCTATTTATATAAACACCCCTGAAGATAAAATAGCAATTAAATTCTTTAAAAGCTATTTAAAAAATTACGATATTAAACATTTAGGAAATTTTACCTATGGTTTTGTGGATAAATCAGTTAAGAATCAGTTATTAAAATTAAAAGCATTAAATCCTGATTATATCAATACAATAGATTTCGGTTATATGTACCCCACTATTTTAAAAGAGGCTCAAGTTTTGGGAATTAGAGAGAAAATAATAGGTGGTTTAGGAATGATGACTGCCCCTCCGATGAACACTTCTTTGTTGTCGAATATCTATTTTTGCGCATCTTCATTTGTTATTAAACCAACAGAAAAATATAAGATATTTGCTAAAAAATACCAGGAAAAATATGGGAAAACTATAACGTTTCATGGTGTATATACATATGATTCTGGAAATGTATTATATTCAAATATTCGTGACAATAAAAATAAAATTAGTGATTTTGTTAACAATACTTATCAGGGAATATCAGGAAATATATTTATAGATTCCGATGGAGGCAGCCATGTTGATATATCTTTGGCTTATTATAACAATGAAGGAAAAATAAATGAATTGATTATTAACGACTGAGGGAAATGTGATTCGCAATGAATAAAAATAACTTAGGTAATACTGCTATAGCATCAAATGTTTATTTAGATAAAAATTCTGCCCAGAATTTTGAAAATTCAACTAAAATAGATAAAGTAGAAATTTATAAAATAGGTGATTATATAGCGGAAACACTTAATCTATATAGCTTTAAAAATCATATAAATATATTAGATATTGGTTCAGGGACTGGTAGAACAATATTAAATATCTTAGACAGGTTTCATCAAAATAATTTAAAATTCAATGCAACCTGTTTCGATGTTTCGGAATACATGCTTGAGCAATTTGAGCAGACTTTAAAAAGTAAAAACTATTTGAAAGATATGGTAGTATATTCTAATCACGATGCAAACAAGGGATTAAACGACTTTACTAATTATCATTTAGTTTTTGTTGTTTCAGTTTTGCAATACTTACAAAACTGGAGGGAATTTATCAAGGAATTGAGTGGGCATATTTGTCCCAATGGATATTTAGTTCTTGCAGAATTAATTGGTTGGTATAGGCTATTAGATGGATCTTTTGATATAATATATAGCAAAGAAGACCGGCTATCTATCGATTTCTGGAAGGAATATTTCTTTCATAGAGA
>CAYTAU010000308.1:0-1525 GCA_964435855.1 uncultured Bacteroidales bacterium
CCGTTGCTGTAGTTTTTTAAAGGACTAAATGTATAGTCAAAGGCATATCCTATATAATACCTGTCATATTTGATTCCAATTATAGCAATTAAAGATTTACAGGATCTGTAACTTACACCAAGCCAATAATTCTTTTTGTAGATAGCTTTGGCATTGAAATCAATTTGAGCAGGGGTTTTTTCAGTACCTTTTGCTAAAAGCGAAGGTTGTATATCAAAATCCTCGCTAACAGTTATAGTATATCCTGCTGTTGCATAGTAATGACGTATCATTTGATTGTTTCCTGCCAATTGTTCATGTAATTTAATTTTGTACTGAATAAGCTGTACACCGGATAAACCTATAAAATACTTGTCAGAATACAGGTATGCTCCAAAATTTGCATCAGGTACAAATGTGCTTTCAATGGCACCGGTTAAGGCTATATCATTGTCTTCAATTGCTTCAAGATTACTTTCATCAAGTGAAAACTGAAATGCTGATAAAGCTAACCCCAGTCCAAGTTTATTGTTTTCATCAAGAGAGATATGATAAGCAAATGATGCTTGTATTCCTGTACTGCTAATAGGTCCGAATTTATCATTAAAAATATAACCTCCCACCCCAATATGTTTATTGGATAGTAATGCATGAGTGCTTAATGCTTGTGTTGAAGGAGCATCTGTAATACCTGCCCATTGTTCACGTATTGTTAATCGTACAGGTATATATTCAACACTTCCGGTAATTCCGGGATTCAGAAGAAAACCATTCATCATATACTGACTGTATAATGGTAATTGTTGTGAATTTAAAACACTTGTAATTACAAGTAGACTGAAAATTATTAAACTTACTTTTTTCATAATTTTTATTTTTTAATAGTTACAATACCTTGAATAGGCTCTGTTTCATTATTAAGATTAATTATATATATATATGAACTTATTGGTAATTCTTTTCCTTTATAAGTCCCGTCCCAACGATTTGAATCATAATTACTTCCTGTTCCGTTATGATTGAATATTAAATCTCCCCATCTATTATAAATTTCAATATTTATGTTATTATAGATCCATATTCCTTTTAATTCCCAATCATCATTAGTCCCATCACCATTAGGAGTATATACTGTAGGGATTTCCAAACAAGAAACTGTTCCATCAAGAACATCAAAAAATTGAATAATCTGACAACCATCATTATCGGTTATTGTAAGTTCGTATGTTCCGGCTATTAATTCTGTAGCCGAAGAATCGGTTTGCACAGGTTCAGTATTCCATGCATAGGTAAAAGGAGAACTTCCATTGTAAATTTGTAAAATAATTTCCCCATCATTATTACCTATACAACTTGCATCTATAATATTTTCGGTATATAATATTTGTTCAGGTGAAGGCAAAATTAAAGTATCTATTTTAACACATAAATTAGCATCTGTTAATGTAACATAATATTCTCCTGTGCTTAAATTTGATATTGTTGTACCTAGTGTTCCTTCTGACCATAAGAAAGTATATGGCTGTGTTCCTCCTGTTGCATTTAC
>CAYTAU010000309.1:0-1508 GCA_964435855.1 uncultured Bacteroidales bacterium
CGCCGTCATTAACGTCCCCACCACCGAAGGCTCCCGGGAAGAGAAGATCAAGACCGAGAGACTGGAAGTCATCACCTCGACTATCGAGTCAGACGAATAGCTGATCGCCTCGGATTTTATTAACCGCGGATTGAGCGGATTTAACGGATTGGTTTTTTCTCTAATCCGTATAATCTGTTTAATCCGCGGTTTGATTAGTCGCGAAGCTAAGTTTTTCTATTTCCGCCAGATTCCCTTCCGGAGAGATTTAGCGGATTGCTCGGCTTGAGAGAGGCGGTCCGCGTATGTCATATCTCCGGCTTCTTTCCGGAGCCGGGCTAATCCCCGTTCAAGCAAGGCGGTGTTCAGCATCTTTTCTCCGACAAAGACATAGGCCCGTGCTTCACCGCCTTCCGGCGGGAGCCATTCTTCAAACTCCAGGCGGACAGTCTTATCACGGGATAAAAATTTATTAAAGTTCAGGGCTTGCAATGCTATTGGATCCATACGGGCCCCTTTTCTGACCGGGAGGGGAGGGATATCCAGGCCCAGGTAGTGGACCGTCCACGATTCTTCTCCTACTCTTACCGATATTAACCCACCCGCCAGAATCTCCTCCACTGTACCTTCCCGGAAGACAGTAGCGGCTTTTCTCTTTCTCTCCTTCTTTATCAAGGCTTGCCGACCCTGAAAGAAGTTCCGGATCTTCTTCTCTGATAGCAGGTCCGTAAATATCAGGACCATTATTATGAGCCAGAGAACAAACCCGGCGGCAATCGCGATACTGAATTTGGTTCTTTTCGTGTGATCCTGATCGAATCTGGTTATCTTAACGCCCTTGACGGTCTTCTTTCTCTCCGACTGTTCCTGCTGGGTAATTTTAATCATAATCCGGTAGACATCAGTCTCGTCATCAACCGGATACGCCCAGCTATACTCCTCAAACTGTACTCTAAGTTCTCCCTCCAGCTTCCCTAATCCCGCCCGGTGGAAGAGATATTGCTGCCCCTTCTCCAGTTTTTTGATGGGGCATGATTTCCAGAGTGTAAATGGTATAACCCCGGTGCTGTCTTCCAGTCTTCCTTCAAGGGCTACCTGTTCCCGGGAAGCCGACCAGAGTGAGATTACCCGAGCCTTGATGATAACCGGTATCCGATCGGGGTTAAGTTTTTGAATTTCAGTTATCTGCGCCATTTTTATTTTTTCTCCCCCGATTAATACTTCGGGGCGGGGCGAAAAGAAAAATCTGTAAACATTGAACCAACATTACTAAATAAGCAACCCCCGCATTCTGCTGGGTAAACTCCGGGAGCTAATTTACTGCTTCGGAATTTCCTCCCGAAATACTTCGGGATCCCGGTTTGTTTAATTGTAAATATCGGGACCGAAATACTTCGGGATCCCGGTTTGTTTAATTGATATTACCGGGACAATAAATGTAGCTAAAAAGGTAGCCGCAGGCTTTAGCCTGCGTTTTTGCGCACCCTAAAGGGTGCGGCTACCAAAAATTAGCGCGAAACGCTAAATTC
>CAYTAU010000310.1:0-1508 GCA_964435855.1 uncultured Bacteroidales bacterium
GGTGTAATGTTTACGGCAAATCCAATTACTGGTAATAGAAATGATATTGTAATCAATGGTGCAAAAGGTTATGGAGACTCAGTAGTTGATGGACGAGTAACTTTATCATTAACAGATGGTTCGCAAGATCCAGATTGTCTTTCAAAAGCTCAGTTAGAGAAACTTAGGACAATTGGCAGGAAATTAAAGACATTGTTTGGTTACCCACAAGATATTGAATGGACTTTTTCAAAAGATATCCTTTTTATTCTACAGTCAAGAGATATAACAACCTTATATCCGATTGATGAGTCACTATTAAATACGGATAAGTTGGGTCTATATATGTGTTACAACACTGTAATACAAGGTATGAGTGCTCCTTTTACACCACTTGGCTATGAATTTTGGCGTTTGACGTTCTCTGGTTATACAAGTATTTACTATGGTGGCAAGAAAAAGATTCAGTATCCTGGATTCATAAAGATGATTAATGGACGGATATATTATGATTTGACTGAAGTTATTGGCAGAAGGATAATTGGTCGAAGACTACCGTCTAGTCTTGATAGCAAGGATCCAGCAGGAGGTCGATTGCTAAAAAGTATTTATGAACAGTATGGCAAAATATTCAGATCTCAGGGTGGAAAGTTTAAGTTGTCTATGGGAATTATCCGTTGGGGACTTTCTCTAAATAAATACGGCAAGATTAGTGCTAAAAATCCTGCAAAAGGTCTTGAAGAAGCAAATGATAGGGGAAATATATATATCACAGAACTCGATGATAGAATTAAGAAAACAACAACACGAAAAGATCGGTTAGCGTTATTTGAAATAGTCACAGAAGAGATGCTGACTTTAGTATTTAAGATAGTGATGTATGCAGCATATGGACTCAAGAAAATTGAAATCCATGAGAAATGGTTAAATAAGCACTATGGAGATAAACTGTCAATGAATCCAGTGAAGTTGGCTCTGCCCAATAATCCTACAACCATGATGGGAATTGACTTGGCTAAATTGGCTAGAAATTATAACAAAGAAAAAATGATTCCTTCTAATGAGGATGAAGCTTTGAATAATTTCCTAAAGAAAAGAAATTATCTAACATATTTGCCTGCCCTGGCAAAAGAATCAATAATAAAAATAATAAAAATGCCTAAAAATGAATAAAGTATTATTTCTTCTGTAACATGACCCGTTTTTTCATCTTGTTGCTCTTCTAGCAAATTGATCATATAATTTAATTTTTCTAAAAGTTCGTCTTTATTTTGAGATGGCGCTGTATTAATTTGGTTATAATATGGAACATGTTCCTTATAATAATTTTCAGCCGAAGCACTAGGTAAATTTTGATAACCTTCTAGAGAAACAGGTCCATCATTCTGTTGCGATGAATATCCTTTTACTACTGTTTTGTCTGGAGTAATTCTATCTACACATCGTTGGACACCAGCAGAATCTGGCGGTGGTGGGGGATTAAAATTACCCAAATTGTTACTGTCTTCTGTATCAGGTTCAACTGATTT